>DATGVL010000013.1:0-27405 GCA_035300445.1 Steroidobacteraceae bacterium | reverse complement strand
GGGGCGCGATTCCTGCAGCGTCATGAGATCAAGCCGCCGTTCCGGCTGCTGCCCTGATGCAGACGGTCTTGGTGCTCGGAGGCTATGGATTCTTCGGCCAGCGCATCGGCGCGGCGCTTGCGTCGGGCCCGTCCCTGAGGGTCCTTCTCGCCGGCCGACGGCCGCCCTCACTTCGCTGCTATCTGCGCAGGCACGGCGATCCCGTGGGCCGCAGCATCCCAAAGCGTATGCGTCTCGAGGTAGGCCTGTGTAAGCCGCGGCACATTGGCGGACCGGATCGCATCTCCGAGCGCCTTCTCATAGCAAGCTACTGGATCGGGGGAGGGCTTCAGGTCGACCCGGTTGCCATGGGTGCACGCCACCCGCGCGGCATGCTGAAGGCGTGTATAGAACTCGTGCGCTCCTGCAGGCTGACTGAGATCGAGTCGTTGTGTGCTCACGTGAATGGCAACAATGACCTTATGATCCTTGGCCGCAACGTTGCCGGCGAAGAGCGTGCACGCAACTGCGGCGGCGCCAAGGACCCACGGGGCACTCATGCGAGCTGTTTTGGCGTACATATGAAATTCCTCAGGAATCTGCGTTGATCGTTCGGTTCATTGACAACGAGTCCCCGGGCGCCGAAATGGACACCTGTATCGCTTAACGGGCGGTCGCGGGGCGGGCCTGAGGGTGCGGCCGCAAGTTTTGGTTGCCAATTTGGAGCTGGGGGACTCATATACAGCGAGGGGGAAATTTCATGCGTCGCGGTGGCCGTGGCTGACCCGAAACCATCGCTGGTCGAGCGGTTGTTTGCCGAGCATCGGGGGGCCCTGCAGACGTTCTTCCGGCGGCGCATCCGGAGCAAAGCCGATGCCCCGGATCTGGCTCAGGAGGTGTACGTACGGATGCTGCGCATCAGCGACAAGGAGGCGATCCGCAATCCTGTGCACTACCTCTACACGGTCGCCAACAATCTCGTGAAAGAGAACGCGGTGCTCGACCGTCGGCAGGCAAGCGGCATCGACATCGACGAGGCCCCGGCGCACGAGCAGCTCGAGACGCTGCCCGGGTTCGACGGGGATCTCGATGCGACGCAGCGGGTCGCGCGGCTCGGAGTCGTGCTGCAGCAGCTCCGTCCGAAATGCCGCGCCGCGGTGGTCCTGCGCTTCACGCACGAACTCACCTACCGGGAGATTGCGAGCCACCTCGGCGTGTCTCCGCAGATGGCGAAGAAGTACGTGACGCAGGCGCTCGGTCATTGTCGACGCCGCATGGCGCGGCTGGGTTGACGCCATGATCTCCAACGAAGATAAGGTCCGTGCCGCGATCGCCGAACAGGCGGGCGAGTGGCTCGTAGCGAACGACGACGGCCCGCTGGAGGCGCGGGACTCCGCGGCCCTCGCCGCCTGGCTGAAGGCCTCGCCGATTCACGTCGAGGAGTTCCTCGGCGTGTCGGTGATCGCGCGAGATCTGCGGGAGGCCCGCAGCGATCCTGAGTACTCCCTCGAGACTGTTCTCGCACGCGCACGCTCCGAGGACGACACTCCGGCCCAACCCCTCTGGCCGCGCGTTATCGCCCCTGTTAGGGGCATATCCTCACGCCGCTGGCTAACAGCCGCAGCGACGATGGCTGCGGTCGTTGTGTTGAGTCTTGGCTTGTTCTCGTTGTGGAACGTTAGGCCCATTGCGCAGGTATCGGCCCCCGGCTCCACTACGGCACTGCACTTTGAGACACGTCACGGCGAACAGCTGAGTCGTCGCCTGCCAGATAATTCTGTACTGCACCTGAATACCGACAGTGCGATCACCATCCGCTTCGGCAAGACGGAACGACTCGCCACGCTCACGTCCGGCCAGGCAGACTTCGAAGTCGCCCATGACCCCGAGCGCGCATTTCGGGTGTTCGCCGGATCGGCTGAGGTCGTCGCGATCGGAACCAAATTCGATGTGCGCCTGGAGGGTGACTCGACCGTGGTGACGGTGGTCGAGGGGCGGGTCGCGGTCGGGCCGTCCCCGCTGTCGGAAAGACTTAGCTCGCACTCGAGCCAAATCCACTCACCACGATTTGTCCAGCTGGGCGCCGACCAGCAGATAAGGGTGGCCGAGGGAGAGTGGCCGGCGACGCCCAGAGCCGTCGACGCGCAGCGCACCACGGCCTGGCTGCGTCGACAAATTGTGTTTGACCAGGAACCGCTGGAGCGTGTCGCGGCGGAATTCAATCGTTACGCTCCGAAGCCGATCGAGATCGCCACACCGGCGCTACGCGATCTGCAAATCAGCGGGGTCTTCGCCACCGACGACACCGAAGCATTCATTGCCTTCCTGCGCAGCCTCAAGGGCGTGCGGGTCGACGTGACCACGACACGGATTCGCGTGTCGCGGGACCCAGGCGCGACTGCGTCCGACTACACTTAGCTGTCGCACTGCGCTACGCTTCGGGTCAAGGCGCGCACGCACGCCAAGATGACTGAATGGGTGGTGCATGGGGGTTCACTCGCATCGCCGATCAGCGGACATCGCGACAGTGGTGTCTCGGGTGCTCCGCGCGCTTTCGATCTTCGCCCCCGTGACGCTGCTTGATGCTCCAGCGACGCTAGCGCAGAGCCTTGAACCCATTTCCCTGGTCGCCGACATTCCCGCGCAGCCTCTCGCGGAGGCTCTGGCAACGTTCGCCCGCCAGACCGGCCTGCAGCTACTCTATGTTTCTGATGTTGTGCGTAACCGGAGATCCCACGCGGCTGCCGCGGGACTGAGCCCGGATGAAGCGCTCGCGCGCCTGCTCCAGGGCACTGGACTACGCTTCGATTATCTGACACCGCACAGCATCCGGATCCTGGCCGCCGAGGGTGGGCTGCGGAAGACTGCGATGAACACCCCCGCGCAAGCTGAACTGAGCGAGGTGATTGTCACCGCCAACCGCCGCGAGGAGGACCTCCAGGACGTGCCGATCACAATTCACGTGTTGACCGGCGACATGCTGGCCCAGCTGAACGCCACGACCTTTGATGACTTCGTGACCTACCTGCCCGGTCTTACTGCGCATGGAGTGGGACCCGGTCAGAGCAATATCTATGTGCGCGGCCTGGCGACGGCCGTAGGGGGGATTCAGTCGTCGGGTAGTCTCGGTACTTTTCCGAACGTCGCGGTGTACCTCGATGATCAATCCGCGCAGCTTCCCAACCGCAATCTTGACATCTACGCCGCCGATCTGCAGCGCATTGAGATATTGGAAGGCCCGCAGGGCACGTTGTTCGGAGCGGGCGCCCAGGCGGGTGTGGTGCGTTACATCACAAACAAGCCGAAGCTGAATGTGATTGAAGCAATCGTGAACGCTGGCTACGCAACGACGGCGCACGGTGGGCAGAGCCGCAATCTCGACGCGACCGGCAACATTCCCGTCATTGCCGATAAGCTGGCGGTGCGCGGCGTGATCTACAACGAGCGGCGCGGCGGATACATCGATAACGTCCCCGCGACCTTTGCGCGTGCCGATACTGACCTCGGCGTTCACTACGCTGACGCGGGCGGCAAGGTTCCCGCCAACAGCGTCGTCATCAACAACTCCGGCATTGCGGCCAACGACATCAATCCGGTCACCTACCTGGGCATGCGCGCAGAGGCCCTGTACCAGTTCAATGAAGACTGGAGCGCATTACTCGCACAGTCATACCAGAATCTCGAGGCGGACGGCGTCTTTGCCGAGATGGCGGCGAATTCGCTCGGCGAGCCACAACCCGACCTCACCGCGCAGTTGTATAACCCCTCCTACGACAAGGATAGATTCGAGAACACCGCGCTCACGATTGACGGCCGTGTCGGTGCCCTGAAGGTCGTCTACGCGGGCGCCTATTTCGTGCGCAACGTCGAGCAGGTTCAAGACTACACCAACTACGTACGCGCCCTGTACGTGAACTACTATCAGTGCGTAAATCCAACTCCGCCGAATCCCGCGACTGCGCAATGCTTCACGCCAAGCTCCACCTGGCATGATCTCCAGCGCAACACTCACCAGAGTCATGAGCTGCGCGTGAGCACCCCCGATGATTGGCGCATCCGCGGCCTCGGCGGGCTGTTTTACGAAAACTACCGGATTCAGGAGCAGGTCGACTGGTTCTATCTCACCGCACTCCCGTACTTCAACCCGATCGGGCCGCCCACCGGCTACTACGCGCTGGACGGATCACGGTTTCAACCGAACGGTAGACCGGTCCAGTATTTCACGAACGGCGCTGTGTTTGTACCTGCAGCCGTCACCTCGGACAACCCGAACACCCGGCTGCCGGGCGTCGGTTTCTTCAACGACATTACCCGCGGTTACCAACAGCAAGCCGCGTACGCATCGGTCGACTTCGACCTCATTCCGAGAAGGCTGACGCTGACGGGGGGCACGCGCTTCTCGCGTACCAATACCTCGGAGGTCGGCTCGAGCGTGGGGAGTTTCGGTTGCAAAGTCAGCTTTGGGGCGATGCCGCCCAATCCGTGTCTGAATCACTCCAACTTCACCAATATCAATGCACAAGGCCTTGATCGGACCTTTTCCGGCTTCAGGAGCCGCGCGAACCTCAGCTGGAAAGTCACCGAGGATGCGCTGCTCTACTACACCTGGTCGCAGGGTTTCCGCGCCGGCGGCTTTAACCGGTCAGCGTCCCCGCCAACGGGTAACTCACCGCTGACAAAAGGCCCCGGTCAGTGGCAAGCGCAGGCCAGCGTGCACGGGAGCTGGACCCCGCCACTGGTCTTCGCGCCCGACAGCCTCACCAACAACGAGTTGGGCTGGAAGACGAGGTGGTTCGACCACCGTGTCCAATGGGATGGCGCGATCTATCAGGAGGACTGGAACCAAGCGCAGATCGTTGTATTCGATAACGATGTCATCAACAACGGCGTAATCCTCAATGGTGGTAACTACAAAGTGCGGGGCATAGAAACCTCCGGCGTGGCGCACGTCACCACCGGGCTCAGCATCGAGGCCGGCGCGGCGTGGAATCACAGCGAGTTGGTGAAGGAAGCGACATTCCTGTGGGCGGACGGAATACCGATCGACTTTGGCACCCTGCAGACCGCGCGCGGACGGAGAGTTTCGAATCCAGGCGGGGTACTCAGCAGCCCGCTCGCCGGAGCGCCCCGCTTTCAGGGCAGCGTCCGCGCGCGCTATGAGTTCGCTTTCAACGGCTATAACGCGTTCGCTCAGCTCGGCGCTGCGCATCAGTCGCAGTCCATCTCTACGACTGATCAGCTCAGGCTTGACCTGCAGGGCAAGTCCATTGCTTACGACCTGCCCGCCTTCACAACATATGATGCGGCGCTCGGTGCCGGAAAGGACGCGTGGCTGGTGCAAGTCTACGCAGAGAACCTTACCGACACGCGGGCTGAGCTGTATGCAAACTACGCGCAGTGGTACAAAGCCATAAGGGTGAGTCGACCTCGCACCATCGGCTTGCGCTTGAGTTATAAGTTCGGCAGTAGCTAGTACCCCGTGCAGATCCTACGGGCGGATCCGCATGAGTCCGGCCGTGCGCGCGAACGTGCACACCAAATCAGGCGGCGATGGATCAAAGCCTCCAGGCGAAGGATGTCATCCTCACTTGGATTTGAGTAAGCCATGGCGACCCTAGAGGCGACATGCGCTTCTCGTCGCCTCTCCATTGAGGCCATCAGAGAGTTGGCACGCAGGGCGCACGTCGGCCGAAAGTAGCAACTCCGTCGCAATGCTGCGTAACAAACGGACGATATTTTGCCCGCCACGCGCAAAGCACGGGAGCCGCTGCGCGCGATACGCGACATTCAGCGATGCAGCAACTGCATCGCGCGGCGAAGCTCAAGTAGGAGGCCTCTTGGACTCACTCATTCTTAACCGGCAAGGCAGCCTCGTGCGGCCCTCGAATTTTTTCCCGAAAATCGATTTTTCCAGCCTCCAGAGGCTCGAAGAGTTCGCAGCCGTCGTGAAACGCGACCTCGAACAGAAGGCCCCGACCCGCCGGGATCTGCTTGAGCACGAGCGGCCGGTGGCCTGGCGTGACGTGCCGAAGAAGCGTGACGATCTGTTCCTGCCTGCGCTAAGGCTGGCGCCTGCCTTGCTGATTCTTGCCTCGATACCGGCGGGTGCAGCCGCCCAGCCCGCTGCGACCGGCAGCAGCGCGCCGCTGCCGGTGTCACCGGTCGCCGATCCCTGCCCGCGAAGCTTCGCTGCAGGGGATGTGGTGCAGAACCCGCCGGCTCTGTTCAGCTCCAACGGCGTGCTCAGCGTCAGGTTCTCGTATCAGCGCAGGATCGACGCGTACAACCGCGAGTTGTTCTGCTTCATGACGCCCGACGGTTTGCAGAATCCAACCCTGCATGTGAACCCCGGGGACCACCTGACCATCACGGTCACCAACAATACCCCGGCGTTGCCGCTGACGATGCCGCTGAACCCGCCGAACTGCGGCGCCTCGATCATGGGCCCATCATCGCTCAACCTGCACTATCACGGCACCAACACCTCGCCCACCTGTCATTCGGACGAGGTGATCAAGACAATCATCAATTCGGGCCAGACGTTTCAGTACGACGTCGCCTTTCCAGCGGACGAGCCTCCCGGACTCTACTGGTACCACCCGCACGTTCACGGCCAGCTGGAGCAAGCGCTGCAGGGCGGCGTGGCCGGATCGATCGTGGTGGACGGAATCGAAAACGTGCAGCCGGCCGTCAGCGGTCTGCGCCAGCGGATCCTCATCGTTCGCGACCAGGAGGTACCCGGCAAGCCGGCTCCCGGCGGCAACATTCCGTCCTGGGACGTCACCTTGAACCATGTGCCGGTTCTTTCGCCCGGAGATCCCGGCGTTACGAACTTTGTTCCGGCCACGCTGCAGATGCAAGCAGGAGAGCGGCAGCTCTGGAGAGTTTCCAACTCGTCCGCCGACACCATCCTCGACCTGCAGTACGTGTTCGACGGAGTCCCCCAGACCATGCAGTTGGTGGCCATCGACGGTGTGCCGGTCAACTCGCAGGATGGGGCGCAGCCCGGTCAGCTGATCCCCACGAAGCACTTCAGGCTGCCGCCCGCTGCACGCGTCGAATTCATCGTCGCCGCACCACCGGCGTCGGTGCAGCTCGCGCAGCTCATGACGCTGGGCATCGATACCGGTCCGATAGGCGACAATGATCCGCAGCGGCCTCTGGCGAGCATCAAGCTGGTGGATGTCGTCGATGGCGCGCTGGTGCATGGCGCCGGCGCCAACGACGGCCGAGACGATGGCCGCGTAGGTTTGTTCAACGAGTTGAATCCCCGGCAGCGGCGCTTCGCGGGGCTGAGTTCCGCGCCGGTCGCCCTCAGGCGCACGCTGTACTTCAACGAGAAGACCGATTCGAGTGGCGAAACGACGTTCTTCATGGCCTCGCAGGGGCAGCCGGAACAGGCGTTCGATCCCAATGCGCCGGCGTCGATCGTGGCCACGCAGGGAACGGTGGAGGAGTGGACCGTGGAGAATCACACTGCCGAGAACCACGAATTCCATGTGCACCAACTTCACTTCCTGGTGGAATCGCAGAACAACTTCGAGATCAACGGGACGCACCGCGCGCCGGGGGTCACTGGCCAGTACCTGGACACGGTCGAGGTTCCGTACTGGGACCAGAAGCCGAGCCACCCGTTCCCCAACGTCAAGCTGCTCATCGACTTCCGCGGCCCTGACACCGGCAATTTCGTGTATCACTGCCACATAGCCGAGCACGAGGACCACGGGATGATGAGTATTATCGAAGTGCTGCCGCCTTCGGCGGCCGGCAATTCAGCGCGCGGTAGCCAGGCAATCGGGGCATCGCCAGCCGTTGATTCCTTGAAGTGAGCCGAGGGTTCCCTGACCAGCACTACGCGTACCGCGGAGCAAACCGAGATCGGTTATTTCTGGGCCGATAGCGGTCCGCTGTTGTGGCAGAACGCCCTGCGGTACATCGCGGGCACCCACCTGCGTAATACTGGCGACTCGGCTCGCATGTTTGCGCTGGCTGAGGCCGCCCTGGCGGATGCCCAGATCGCATGCTGGGACAGCAAGTACTTTTACAACCGTTGGCGTCCGATCACGGCGATCCGGCTGGGAGACCAGGACGGCAATCCAGCCACGGTAGTCGATCCTGGTTGGCAGCCGCTCATCAACACACCCAATTTTCCCGAATACCCCTCGGGTCACGCCGACGTCAGTGGCGCGGTTTCTCATATGCTGCGACTCTTCTTTGGTAGTGATGAGCTGAGTTTTCAAATGGCCACCACTAACCCGAACGCCCTGCAGAAGACCCGCACCTTCACCCGCTTCTCGCAGGCGGAGCTGGAGGTCATCAACGCGCGTGTGTACGTCGGTATCCACTACCGCAACTCGGACACTGCCGCCGGAGCGCAGGGCCGCCGCGTCGCGAATTGGGTCTTTAGGCACTCTCTCCGACCAGTTGACGAGCCCGGGGACGACTCAGAGGAATAGTCTAAACAAGCGCTACTGCGGGCTCCCTGCCGGGGACGATCGCGTCCCCGGCTGGGGTGTATGACGCGGAAGGCATCGACGGCCGCGGTGGGTGCTTTGCGACGCCGGACATTGTTCATCCGCACGAAGCCCACGGCCCTCGAGCCTGCCGAGAGTGCGCATGAGATTCGCGCCGTGCCCGGCCAGTGAGTTCCGCGAGCTCGGCGATCGACTGCGGTTGCGCGGCCGCATCCTTCGGCGCGACTCGCTTGCCCCTTGCGACCGCGGGACCAACGAAATCGACGCCGTGTCCGCGAGTTCCGCGCACAATGGCCTAGTAATTCAAGGGGTCCCGCTTCAATGACTAGAGCCAGTGGGTCCAGTCGCCACTGGACCGACAATCTGATAGATATTGTCGGCAAATGAACAAGTTGGATCGCCGAATTTCCGTGGCCCCGATGATGGACTGGACCGACCGCCACTGCCGCTACTTCCTGCGCGGCTTCTCGTCCGAGGTGCTGCTGTACAGCGAGATGATCACCGCGGCGGCGATCGTGCGCGGTCACGGGGCGCGACTTCTGGCGTTCGATCCCGAAGAGCACCCGGTCGCGCTGCAGGTGGGCGGCAGCGAGCCTCGCGAGCTCGCGGCGGCGGCACGCGCCGGCGAGCAGGCCGGCTACGACGAGATCAACCTGAACTGCGGGTGTCCGAGCGACCGCGTCGTCAGTGGCGCCTTCGGCGCCTGTCTGATGCTCGAGCCCATGCGGGTTGCCGAGTGCGTGGCCGCAATGCGCGCGGCGGTGCGCGTGCCGGTCACGGTCAAAATGCGCATCGGCGTGGTGAGCACCGCGCAGCGGGAAGTGCACGGCAGCGTGGCGCAGTTCGATGAGCGCGATTTCGAAGCCCTGTGTCACTTCGTGAGCAAGCTGCGCGATGGCGGCTGCCAGGTCGCCATCGTGCATGCCCGCAAGGCGGTGTTGGGTGGCCTGTCACCGCGGGACAACCGCGAGATCCCGCCGCTGCGCTACGACGTCGTGCGGCGGCTGAAGGCGGCATTCCCGTCGATGCCGATCGTGGTCAACGGCGGTTTGGGCGAGCCGCACGCGGTGCTCGAGGCGCTCAGCTGGTGCGACGGAGTCATGCTCGGGCGCGAGGCCTACCACCGCCCCTACGTGCTCTCCGAGTTGCAGCAGGCGCTGCATCCGGGTGCCGGCGCCGCACCCACGCGCGAGGCGCTCATCCTGCGCATGCAGCGTTACGCGCAGCGCGAGCTGGCCGTCGGCGGGCGGCTCGCCGCGATTACCCGCCATATGCTGGGTCTGTATGCCGGCCAGCCGGGCGCACGCGACTACCGACGCACCCTCAGTGAGGGCGCGCGGCTGCCTGGTGCGGGCGCCGAGCTGTTGCCATTGGCGATTCCCGCCGGGGTCGCGGGCGCGGGCGCGGCGGGTTAGTAGCCCCCCGGAGCGCTGGCGTGTAATCTGAGCCATTAATGGGCAAGGACATCGAGCTCGCTATCCTGTTTGCCGACGTCGTCGGATCGACCCGGCTGTACGACACCATGGGCGATCTGCGCGCACGCGATATGGTGGCGATCTGCATCGACGTGATGCGTACCGCCACCGAGCAGAGGCAGGGCACGGTCATCAAGACCATGGGCGATGAGGTCATGGCGACCTTTCCGAGCGCCGACGCCGCCTTGAACGCCGCCGTGCAGATGCAGCAGCAGATCTCCACGCACGCGCAACTCAACGTCGACGGACAGCCGGTCGCCATCCGCATCGGCTGCCACTATGGGCCGGTGATGCTCGAGAATCGCGACGTGTTCGGCGCCGCCGTGCACACCGCCAACCGCATGACCAGCCAGGCCAAGGCCGGGCAGATCGTGACCACCGCGGCGACGGTGGACAAGCTGTCGCCGGAGTGGCGCGCATCGTGCCGCCAGATCGACGTCGCCACGCTCAAGGGTCAGGGGAGTGAAGTCGTCCTCTACGAGGTGCTCTGGGGGACCGAGGACGTCACCAGCATGGTGCCGGGGATTGCGAGCGACTCACGGTCGGCGCACCACATGCGGCTGCGGTTGCGGTGTCAGGATCGCGAACTGCTGGTCGATGAGCGGCACTCGAGCATCACCATCGGCCGGGCCGAAGACAACGACGTGGTGATCAAGGGCAACCTGATCTCGCGCCTGCACGCGCGCATCGAGATCAGCCGCAACAAGTTCGTATTGATCGATCAGAGCACCAACGGCACGTTCGTGCAGAGCGCTGACGGCGAGGAGTCCTTCGTGCGCCGCGACAGCCTGCAGATCAAGGGCCGCGGCATGATCGGGCTAGGGCGCCTGCCCGAGCAGGGCGCGGTGACCACCATCGACTTCACCTGCGAGGAAGTCTGAAAGGCCGCGGGCGCGCACGCGCGGCTTCAGGCCAGCCGCCGTTCGGTCGACTCGAGCTCCGCGAGCAGCGCCGCCGGCAAGCGGTTGCCGTACCTGCCCAGGTACTCGCGCAGCTCGCCGAGCTCCTTGCGCCACAGCGTCGGATCCACCGTGAGCAGGGCGGCGAGCGCATCCGCGCCCACGTTGAGTCCCCGGGTGTCGAGATCCGCGGGCCGCGGCAGCCAGCCGACGGCCGATTCGGTGGCGCCCGCCCGGCCGGCGCAGCGCTCCAGCATCCAGGCGAGCACCCGCAGGTTCTCGCCGTAGCCCGGCCACAGGAACTTGCCGTGCGCGTCGCGCCGGAACCAGTTGACGTGGTAGATGCGCGGGGGTCGCGCGAGCTGAGCGCCGACGCTGAGCCAGTGCCCCCAGTAGTCGCCGAAGTTGTAACCGCAGAACGGCTGCATGGCCATCGGGTCGCGCCTGATGACACCCACCTGACCGACGGCCGCGGCGGTGGTTTCCGAGGCGAGCGATGCGCCGACCAGTACGCCGTGCCGCCAGTCGCGCGCTTCGTACACCAGCGGCGCGACCTCGCGGCGCCGGCCGCCGAACACGAGCGCGCTGATCGGCACGCCGCAGGCGTCTTCGGCGTGGGGCGAGTAGCCGGGGTTGCGCCGCGCAGACACGGTGAAGCGTGAATTCGGATGCGCCGCCGGGCCGCGCGCCGGATCGTACGGCCGTCCCTGCCAATCGAGCACCGGTTTGCCGCTCGTCAGGCCCTCCCACCAGGGCTGGTCGTCGGCGGTGAGTGCGACATTGGTGAACAAGGTGTCGCGCCGGATCATCTCGTAGGCGTTGCGGTTAGTCTCGGGGTTGGTGCCCGGAACCACGCCGAAGTAACCCGCTTCCGGGTTGATGGCCCACAGCCGTCCGTCCGCGCCCGGATGCAGCCACGCGATGTCATCACCGACCGTGAACGCGCGCCAGCCCGGGAGCGAGGCCGGTGGAATCAGCATGGCGAGATTGGTCTTGCCGCAGGCCGACGGGAAGGCGCAGGCGAGATAGTGCGTCTCGCCGCGCGGGCTCTGCAGGCCCACGATCAGCATGTGCTCGGCGAGCCAGCCCTCGGTACGCGCCTGCCAGCTGGCGATACGCAGCGCGTGGCACTTCTTGCCGAGCAGCGCGTTGCCGCCGTAACCGGAGCCGAAGCTTTCGATCGCCAGTTCCTCGGGGAAGTGCATGATGAAACGGCGCTCGGGATCGAGCTCACCGACCGAGTGCAGCCCGCGCACGAACCCGCCGTCGTGCGCGATACGCTGGAGCGCGGCGCGGCCGGCGCGCGTCATGATCAGCATGTTGAGCACGACGTAAGCGCTGTCGGTGATCTCCACGCCGCAGCGCGCCAGTGGCGAGTCGATCGGCCCCATGCAGTACGGGATCACATACAGAGTACGCCCGCGCATGCAGCCCCGAAACAGCTCGCGCATCTTCGCATGCGCCTGCTGCGGGTCCATCCAGTGGTTGTTCGGCCCCGCATCCTCCTGCGAGCGCGTGCAGATGTAAGTGAGATGCTCCACGCGCGCCACGTCGCCCGGGGCGGAGCGATACAGGTGACAGCCGGGAAAGTATTCGGGGTTGAGCGCCGTGAGCTCCCCACCGCGCAGCAGCTGCCCCGTCAGCTCGCGGGCTTCCGCGTCAGTGCCCTCGCACCAGTGAACCGCGCGCGGCTGCGTCAGCTCGCGCACCGAGTTCACCCAATCGGCTACGTCGCGGCTGAGCTGCGGAAGCGGGGTCAGTGTATGTGCGGCCGTAGCCATCCGTAGCTCCTCATTGTTCTGTGGCGCTTCGGAAACCACCAAGTATATCGCGGGCCCATCCCTGGCCCTGATACAGTACTGATGCGGCTGCCATTCTCGTTCATCGGCGTGCCGCGCACCAGTTTGCAGGAAATTCAGCAAGATATGCCTCTCGACACGTGCGGTGAACGCGCGCGAGGATGGTCGCCGGTCAGCGCAGGCGCCTTGCGACATGTTGGATCTTGAGGACATTTTCGGTCACGGCGGACCCCTCCAGCAGGCGCTGCCGGATTTCAAAGTGCGCCGTGAACAGCTGCTCATGGCGCAGCGCGTAGCCGACGCGCTCGCGGCACGCGAATCCCTGGTGGTGGAGGCGGGCACCGGCACCGGCAAGACCTTCGCTTACCTGGTGCCGGCACTCTTGTGCGGCGCGCGTGTGCTGATCTCGACCGGCACGCGCACGCTGCAGGATCAGCTTTTCTCCAAGGACCTGCCGCTGGTGGCCGCAGCTCTCGGCCGTCCGGCACGTGTAGCCCTGCTGAAGGGGCGCGCCAATTATCTGTGCCGCTACCGCCTGGGGCGCGCGGATGAGGGCGCCGAGCAACTGACGCTGGGGGAATCGCCTGCGGCACGGCCGCCCGCCTCGCGTGCCATGCTGGAACGTATCCGGCGCTGGGCGCGCACCACGCGGCGCGGTGACCTGGCGGAAGTGCGCGGCCTGTCGGACTCGCATCCGCTGTGGCCGCAGATCACCGCTACCCGCGAGAGTTGCCTGGGGGTGCGCTGTCCGGAAATCTCCCGCTGTCACGTGGTGCTGGCGCGACGCGAGGCGCTCGATGCCGACATCGTCATCGTGAACCACCACCTGCTGCTGGCGGATCTCGCACTCAAGGAGGACGGGTTCGGTGACCTGCTCGGATCCGCCGACGCCGTCATTCTCGATGAGGCTCATCAGATCCCGGATCTCGCCACGCAGTTCTTCGGCGCCCACGTGAGCAGCCGCCAGGTGGAGTCGCTTCTGAAGGATGTGCGGCTCGAGCTGAGTGCGCGTGCCGCGGCTGGCTCGAGCGGCCAGGAGGCGCGGCAGGGGCCCGCGGCGGTGCGCGCTGCGGAAGATGCTCTGGGCCAGGTGCGCGCCGCGAGCGCGCGCGCCACCGGGCGGTTCGCGTGGAACCCGGGCGACTTCGCAGTGAGCGCGGCGGTGCGGGGGCTCATGCAGGCACTGGAAGATCTGGCAGCCGCCCTGGCCGGCGCCGACATACAGAGTGCGCTGGCACAACTCGCCGCACGTACCGCGGAGCTCGCGGCGAGCCTGGCGCGGATTGCCGCGGTCGATGAGCTCGAGGGCGCGCGCACGCTCGAAGTCACGGCGCGCGGCTTTACCCTCAGCCTCATGCCGTTCGACATCTCGGAGCGCTTCCGGGGGCTGGTGCAGGGGCGCCGCGGCGCCTGGATCTTCACTTCCGCCACGCTTTCCCTGGGCGAGGAGTTCGGACACTTCACCGGCAGACTCGGGCTCACCGAAGCCGCGACGCTGCGGATCGACAGTCCGTTTGATCACGAGCGCCAGAGCCTGCTGTACCTGCCCGTGGGACTGCCGGAGCCGGCCGCGGCGAGCTACGTGGCGGCGGTAGTCGACACCGCCGTACCGCTCATCGAGGCCTCAGGCGGTGGCGCATTCGTGCTGTTCACCAGTCATCGCGCCCTCTCGCAGGGCGCAGCGCTGCTGCGCGCGCGCTGGGGGGATGCCGCACCCTACCGGCTGTTCGTTCAGGGGGAGGCGCCGCGGGAGCGGTTGCTGCAGGAATTCCGCGCCGACGGCAACGGCGTGCTGCTCGGCACGGCGAGCTTCTGGGAGGGCGTGGACGTGAAGGGCGAGGCACTGCGCCTGGTGGTGATCGAGAAGCTGCCGTTCGCCTCGCCGGACGATCCGCTGGTGCGCGCGCGTATCGAGCACCTCACGGCGAGCGGCGGCAACGCTTTTCGTGACTACCAGCTTCCGGAAGCGGCACTGGCGCTCAAGCAGGGGGCGGGGCGCCTGATCCGCAGCGAGGACGACTACGGCGTGGTGGTCATCTGCGATCCGCGCATGCTCGGCCGCGGTTACGGGCGGGTGTTTCTCGCGGCCCTGCCGGCGATGACCGTGACGCAGGATGCCGCGGAGGCACGGCGTTTCCTGCGCCGGCATGCGCCGCGCGCGGCGCCGCCGGCGCGGGCGGCGAGCGCGCCGTGAGAATTCTCGCGCTCGACAGCGCCACCGAGAACTGCTCGGTCGCGCTCCTCATCGGCCGGCGGCTGATCGCGCGCGAGCAGCTCCTCGAGCGCGGTCACGCCGAGCACATCCTGCCGATGGCCGACGCGCTGCTGAAGGAGGCCGACATGTCCCTCGGCGCGCTGAGTGCGATAGCCTTCGGTCGCGGGCCAGGCTCGTTCACCGGCGTGCGGCTGGCGGCGAGCGTGGCGCAGGGGCTGGCGTTCGGCGCGGGCCTGCCGGTCGTGCCGATCTCCGATCTGCGCGCGCTCGGGCAACGGGTGATGGAACTGGACGCGGCGGTGACGCGCGTGCTGGTGTGCAACGATGCGCGCATGCATGAGGTGTATTGGGGCTGCTTCGAGCGTGCAGCAGCGGGGGCGGTCGCGGTCGCGGCGCAGGAAGAGCAGGTCGGCAGACCGGCCACGGTGAGCCTGCCGGCGAGCTGGTCGAAAGCGCCTGGCGCCGTGCATGCGTCCGGATCCGGGTTTGCCGCCTACCCGGAGCTGCGTTCGGCCCTGGCCGGACGTCTGGACCGCGTCCATGACGGGCTCCTGCCGCGCGCCGCCGAAATTGCGCGGTTGGCGGTCCCGGAGGTGGCCTCCGGGCGCGTTTTGCCCGCCGAGCAGGCCCTTCCGGTCTATCTGCGCGACGATGTCGCCCACGCCCCCGCGGGCAGTCATTAAACTGACACCCGCTGTGGCGCTGTCATGAATCTGCAACACACAGCCTCTGTAATAGCTGCCGCCTCTGCAGGCTTCAACACCATGCCCGCAAAACAGGTACTGATCGTCGAGGACGAGCGTCCGATCCGTGAAATGATCGCTTTCGGCTTGAAGCGCGCCGGTTTCGAGGTCCGGGAGGCGGAGGATTGCCGCGCTGCACGCGCCGCCCTGGCGGATGCGCGCCCGGACCTGGTGCTGGTGGACTGGATGCTGCCGGACATGAGCGGGCTGGAGCTGACGCGCTCGCTCAAGCGCGACCGTGAGACGCGCGAGCTGCCGGTCATCATGCTCACCGCGCGCGCCGAGGAGGGCGACAAAGTCGCCGGCCTCGAGGGCGGGGCGGATGACTATGTCACCAAGCCCTTCTCGCCGCGGGAGCTGCTGGCGCGCATCAATGCCGTGCTGCGCCGGAGCGGTCCCAATGGCTTCGAGGAGCTCATCGAATTCGAGGGCCTGGTGCTCGATCAGGGAAGCCATCGCGTGATGGTCGGGGAGCGTACGGTGGCGCTCGGGCCCACCGAGTACCGCATGCTCGAGTTCTTCATGACCCACCCGGAGCGCGTGTACACGCGCGATCAGCTGCTCGACCGCATCTGGGGCGGCAACGTATACGTGGAGGAACGCACCATCGACGTGCACATCCGCCGCCTGCGCAAGGCGCTCGAGGATTTCGGGTACGATCGCTTCGTACAGACGGTGCGCGGCTCGGGTTATCGCTTCTCGGCGCGCACCATCTAGCGCGCAGCGTCGATAAGGCGCACGGTCCATAGAGGCACGTGGCACAGATGCAACCGGCGACACAGGCATGGGGGTTCGCGGCGGTTCGGTTGCTCGGCACCGCAGTGATCGGATTCGGCGCCGGCTGGCTGTTCGGCAATCCCTTCGGCGGCCTCGCCGCCGCACTCGCGCTGCACCTCGCCTGGGTGCTCGCCAACCTCGCCCGCCTCGAATGGTGGCTGCGCCACCGCAGCTACGCCGACCCGCCCGACATCGGCGGGGTGTGGGGCGAGATCATCGCCCAGATCGTGCGCCTGCACCGCCGCAAGCGCTTCCACAAACAGCGCTTCGTGCAGCTCATGCGCCAGTTGCAGCGCTCCACCGCGGCGCTGCCGAACGGTGTGGTCATCCTCAACGCGCAGCGCGAGATCGTATGGTTCAACCGCATGGCGGCGCGGCTGCTGAGTCTGCGCCGTACGGCGGATCTGGGCATGCGCATCGAGAACCTGCTGCGCGAGCCGGAGTTCGTGCGCTACCTGGCGCGACAGGACTTCACCAACCCGGTGGTCATCCGCCCGATGACCGGCGAGGACTGTTACCTGTCGCTGCAGGTCGCCCCTTATGGGGACGGGCAGCTGCTGCTGCTGGTGAGCGACGTGTCGCGCCAGATGCGTCTCGAGGCGGTGCGGCGCGATTTCGTGGCGAACGCCTCGCACGAGTTGCGCTCCCCCCTCACCGTGATTTCAGGTTACCTGGAGACTCTCGGCCAGGATCCGGCGCTCGATCCGGATATGCACGCACCGGTCGCCGAGATGCGCCGCCAGGCGGAGCGCATGACCGCCATCATCCACGATCTGCTCGAGCTGTCGCGGCTCGAGGAGACCGACGAGATCGTCGGCGGTGAGCCGATCGACGTCGCGGCGCTGCTCGCGCTGCTGCGCAAGGACACGTTGGCCCGGGCGGTACACCCGCGCGACGTGCGGGTGCGCGTCGACTCCGACGCCCACCTCATCGGCGACGAGCCCGAGATCCACTCGGCTTTTTCCAACCTGGTCGACAATGCCGCCAAGTACACTCCGGCCGAAGGCTCGCTCGAGATGCGCTGGTGGGTGGACGAGGACGGCGGTCATTTCGCGGTGAGCGACACCGGCATGGGCATTCCGCCCGAGCACATTCCGCGTCTCACGGAGCGCTTCTATCGCGTCGACGCCGGGCGCTCGCGCGCCACCGGCGGCTCGGGCCTGGGGCTGGCGATCGTCAAGCACGTGCTGCAGCGCCACGGTGCGACGCTCGAAGTGCAGAGCACCCTTGGAAGCGGCAGCACCTTCACCTGCCATTTCCCGCCCGAGCGCATCGCCGCAGAGCTTCACCCCCTGACTAGTGCAACAGCTTAGGTTCTCTGCGCAACTGCCTAATTCGTAAGAAACTCTTAGCGGGGCTGTCACAGAACCGACACCTTGGCGGACGACCCTAGGACGCTCTCCCAGGCTTGAGGACGTCTGAACGCCCATGGCAAACGGTAATCCCACGCGCAGCGGCAGGACGAGCGCCCGCACCCTGTTCCTGTCGGACACCCATCTGGGCTTCAGGCACGCACGAGTGCACGAGCTGAACGAGTTTTTGCACGGCGTCGAGGCCGAGCGGATCGTGCTGGTCGGCGACATCGTGGATGCTCTGAGCCTGGCGCGGCGCGCATTCTGGACCGCAGAGCACACCCAGGTCGTGCGCACGCTGTTGGCGCGGCAGCGGGCCGGCGCGCGACTCATCTATATCCCGGGCAACCACGATGCGAGTCTGGCGATGCTGGCGCAAATGCTGCAGGGCCAGTTCGAAGTACACCGCGAGTGGGTGCATCGCACCGCACGCGGTGAGCGGCTGCTGGTGCTGCACGGGGACCAGTTGGATGGCGTGGTGCCGTGCCCGCGCTGGCTCACGCGCCTGGGCGATGTCCTGCATGATGCGACCGTTATGGTCAGTCACCGCGTGAACAATCTGCGCCGCGCGCTGGGCAAGCCTTACTGGCCGCTCGCCGAGCGCATCAAGCTCAGCATCGGCACCAGCGTGCGCTACATCGAGCACTTCGAACAACTCGCCGCCCGGCACGCGCGCGCGCAGGGCTACGACGGCGTCGTCTGCGGGCACATTCATCGCGCCAACCTGCGCCGCATCGGGGGCACGCTCTACGCCAACACCGGCGACTGGGTGGAATCCTGTTCCGCGCTCATCGAGAGTGAGCGCGGCGAGCTGCAGCTGCTGCGCTGGCCGCACGCGGCGCACGCCCGGCTGAGCCCCGCCGCTCGCCTCGTGGCCGACGCCGCGTGAGGATCGCACTCGCAAGCGACGCCTGGACGCCGCAAACCAACGGCGTCGTCACCACGCTCAGGTGCACCACCGAGACGCTCACCGCGCTCGGTCACGAGGTGCGCGTGATCTCGCCTCAGGGCCTCAGCTGCGTTGCCTGCCCGAGCTATCCGGAGATCCGCCTGGCGTTGTCGCCGGGCACGCACGTCGCGCGCCAACTGAAGGCCTTCCGCCCGCACGCGATCCATATCGCCACCGAGGGTCCGCTCGGGCTCGCGGTGCGCCGCTACTGCCGCGGGCGCGGCGTACCGTTCACGACCTCGTATCACACCCGCTATCCGCAGTATCTGCGGGCGCGCTGGCCCATTCCGCTCGCCGCAACCTACGCCTGGCTGAAGCGCTTCCACGGCGCGGCCACGCGCACCTTCGTCAGCAGCGCCACTCTCGAGGCCGAGCTCTCCGGCCGCGGCTTCGCGCGGCTGCACCGCTGGCACCGTGGGGTCGATCTGCGCCGCTTCCGGCCGCTGCCGCCGCACCCGCAGCTCGCGCACCTGCCGCGGCCCATCATGGCCTGTGTGGGACGCCTCGCCGTCGAGAAGAATCTCGACGCGTTCCTCAGGCTTGGCCTGCCCGGCACCAAGGTCATGATCGGCGACGGTCCGGAGCGCCACGCCCTGACGGGGCGCTATCCGGGCGCGGTGTTCACCGGTTACCGCTTCGGCGAGGAGCTCGCCCGCTGCCTGGCCACTGCGGATGTGCTGGTGTTCCCGAGCCTCACGGACACCTTCGGCCTGGCGATGATCGAGGCGCTCGCCTGCGGCGTGCCGGTCGCGGCCTTCCCGGTGCCGGGGCCCCTCGATGTGATCGAACAGGATGTGACCGGGGTCCTGCACCCGGACCTGAGTGAGGCGATACGCTCGGCCCTGCGGCTCGAGCGGCGGGTGTGCGTCGAGCGCGCCGCGGGCTTCAGCTGGCACGCCGCGACCGCACAGTTCCTGGCGGGCCTGGCGCCGATCCCGCTGGCATTGCGCGCCACGCTGGCTGTCAGCCGCAGTTCCGCTATTATCGCCCGTATTGCCGCGCGCCGGCAGACGAGCGAAGCCGGAGAGGCCAACTGATGGAAACCGCCGACCTCAGTCACCACATCTCGCGTCGCTTCAACGAAGACCTCGAGCGCGTGCGCAGCAAGGTGCTCGGCATGGGCGGCTTCGTCGAGCAGCAGCTGCAGAAGGCCATCACCGCACTGGTGGAGGGCGACAGCTCGCTCGGGGAGGCGGTCGCGCTCGATGACTACCAGGTGAACAACATGGAGGTCGCCATCGATGAGGAATGCAGCCGCATCCTCGCGACGCGCGCGCCGGCCGCCGGCGACCTGCGCGTGATCGTGGCGATCATCAAGACCATCACCGATCTGGAGCGCATCGGGGATGAGGGCGAGAAGATCGGCTATATCGCCTCGCGGCTTGCGACCATGGAGCGCCCGGCCGACAAGTACCGCGAGATCAAGCATCTGGGGCGCGTGGTGTCGGAGATGGTGCACGACGCGCTGGATGCGTTCGCGCGCATGGACGTCGACTCGGCGCTGCGCGTGGCGCGCCAGGACCGCCTGGTGGATGAGGAATACGAGGCGATCCAGCGTCAGAGCATCACCTTCATGATGGAGGATCCGCGCACCATCCGCCGTGCGCTGGATGTGATGTGGGTGGTGCGTGCGCTCGAGCGCATCGGTGATCACGCCAAGAACATCAGCGAGTACGTCATCTACATGGTGCACGGCAAGGACATCCGCCATACCTCGCTCGATGACGTCGAGCGCGAGCTGCGCGAGGGCCGCGCCGCCGGTGCGGCCGCGGCGCCGTCCGCCTAAGGGACGCTTCCTAAGCAAGCGCGTGCGAGCCAATCGGCGTCTGGTCAATTTCGCAGGCTTTGCCGCGTGCGCAGCGCTGCTTGCGTACGCCCTGTACACCCAGCTCTACCTGGGGCTGGATCCGTGCCCGCTGTGTATCTTCCAGCGCATCGGCATCGCGCTGCTGGGAGTGGTGTTTCTCGCCGCGGCGCTTCACCACCCACCCGGCCGGAGCGCCCGGGGCTATGCGCTGCTGATCGCAGCGGCAGCGCTGGCGACGCTCGCGGTGGCGGCCCGGCACGTGTACGTGCAGAGCCTGCCGCCCGGCTCCCTGCCGTCCTGCGGCGCGCCGCTCGCGGTGCTGTTGAAGTTCACGCCGCTGTGGCAGGTGATCCGCAAGGTACTCACCGGGAGTGGGGAGTGCGGCGAGGTCAACTGGCGGTTCCTCGGCCTCGCCATGCCGGCGTGGGTGCTGATCTGGGCGCTCATCCTGGGTGGGTTGGGCGTGACGGCGAATCTCAGGCGAGGAGCCGGCGCAGCACGTTGACGTACATGCGGTGCAGGGCGTCGATGTCCTCGACCCGCACGCACTCGTTGACCTTGTGGATGGAGGCGTTCACCACGCCGAGCTCGACGACCTCCGCCCCGAGCGGCGCGATGAAGCGTCCGTCGGATGTGCCTCCGCCGGTGGACAGTTTCGGGCGCAGGCCGGTGACCTGCGCCACCGCCTCACCTACCGCCGCGCACAGCACGCCGGGCGGGGTGTAGAACGGCTCCCCCGACACGTACCACTCCAGCGTGTAGCGCACGCGGTGGCGGCGCAGGATCTCCTCGACCGTCGTCCTGAGCTGCTCGAGCGTCTGCACCGGTGAGTAGCGTAGGTTGAAGCGCGCCTTGAGCTCCCCTGGAATGACGTTCGGGGCACCGGTACCGGCATTGAGGTTGGAGACCTGGAAGGTGGTCGGCTGGAAGTGCTCGGTCCCCTGATCCCACTCGCGAGCGGTGAGTTCCGCCAGCGCCGGCGCCAGCGTGTGCACCGGGTTCTCGGCGAGCTGCGGATAGGCGACGTGCCCCTGCACGCCGTGCACGCTGAGGCGGCCGCTCAAGGAGCCGCGACGTCCCACCTTGATGGTGTCGCCAATCGAGGCTTCGCTCGAGGGCTCTCCCACCACGCACCAGTCGAGGCGCTCGCCCCGCTCGCGCAGCAGTTGCGCCACGCGCCGCGTGCCGTCGACCGATGGGCCCTCCTCGTCACTCGTGATCAGAAATGCGATCGACCCCGGGTGAGCGGGGTGCGCCGCGACGAACTCCTCGCTGGCGGTGAGCATCGCCGCAAGTCCGCTCTTCATGTCGGCCGCTCCGCGCCCGTACAGCACGCCGTCACGGATCTGCGGCGTGAACGGGTCGCTGTGCCACTCCTCGAGCGGCCCGGTGGGCACCACGTCGGTGTGTCCGGCGAAGCAGAACAGCGGTCCCGCGCCGCCGCGCCGGGCCCAGAAGTTCTCCACACCGCCAAAGCTCAGGCGCTCGACGCGGAAGCCCGCCGCGCTCAGGCGCTCGGTCATGATCTGCTGGCAGCCTTCATCCGCCGGGGTGACCGAGCGACGTGCGATGAGAGCCTTAGTCAATTCAATAGTTTGCGACATTACCTTAGGGGGTTTGGTGAAATCGACTGCGCTCGTTGCGGCCGGTGAAGCGGTGCGCGTTTATACGGCCTCGGATCGCCGCGGGGCAAGCGGTACCTCATGTCACGCGCCTGCAAACTCCCGCGGCAACACTAGCGTCGCGGCCACACGGACGTGGCCGTTACATCGCCCGAGGGCCTCACGGCGCCTGCTGAGGCGCTGTCATCAGAGCGTCACATCATTGTCATCTAATGCCCCCAATTGCCTAAAGCCTGGGAGTCGAACATGAATTTATTCAATGCCAAGCGGATGCTGCTGGCGCTGGCTGGGGCCGTCGGGATCGCGGGCGCGGCGCACGGAGCCGACATTTCCGGCGCCGGCGCGACCTTTCCCTATCCCATCTACTCGAAGTGGGCCGACGCCTACCGGCAGAAGACCGGCGTCGGACTCAACTATCAATCGATCGGCTCCGGAGGCGGCATCAAGCAGATCAAGGCGAAGACCGTCACCTTCGGCGCCTCCGACATGCCCTTGAAGCCCGAGGAGCTGCAGGAAGCAGGCCTCGTGCAGTTCCCGATGATCATCGGCGGCGTGGTGCCGGTGGTGAACATCAGGGGCGTGCAGGCCGGACAGCTGGTACTCGACGGGGCCACTCTGGCGGACATCTATCTCGGGGACATCAGCAAGTGGAACGACCCGCGCATCAGGAAGCTCAATCCGAAGCTCGCGCTCCCCGACACCACGATCGCCCCGGTGTACCGCTCCGATGGCTCCGGTACCAACTTCCTGTTCTCCGACTACCTGTCGAAGTCGAGCCCGAAGTTCCAGCAGACCGTGGGTGCCAACACCTCGGTGCAATGGCCGGTGGGGATCGGGGCCAAGGGTAACGAGGGCGTCGCCAACATGACCCACCAGACCGATGGCGCCATCGGCTATGTCGAGTATGCCTACGCCAAGCAGACCAACATGGCCTACTGTGCCCTCATCAACAAGGCGGGCAAGACGGTCCCTCCTAGCGCAGAATCATTCCAGGCGGCGGCCGCGAGCGCCGACTGGGCCCATGCACCGGGCTATCACCTGATCCTCACCGATCAGGCGGGCGAGAAGAGCTGGCCGATCACGGGCGCGAGCTTCATCCTGGTGTACGCCGTGCCGCCGGATCCGGCCGCAACCGGTGAGGCGCTCAAGTTTTTCGAATGGGCCTATAACAACGGTGCCAAGATGGCGGCCGAGCTGGACTACGTCCCGCTGCCGGAGAGCCTGATCAAGCAGGTCCGTACCACCTGGCAGACGCAGATCAAGGGTGCGCCGGGCCTGGCGAGCGCGCCCGCGGACGCCAAGCGGATGTAAGGTACGTGCCGGACACGCCTCCGGCGCCCGGCCACCGGAAGGCGCAGACGCTGTAGGCGTTGAGCTTGAACGGCGGCCGCCCCGCGCCACGGGGTGGCCGCGGTTTCGATTACGGGGAACACCGGCGTGAGGGGTTGCCGTCCGCAATGAACACGGTCGCTGCCATCGATCCGCGACATGCCGCGGGACAACGGCTGCGCGAGCGGGTCTTTCGCAGCGCCACGTTCATTGCCGCGACTCTGGTGCTCGCGCTGCTGGGCGGAGTGGCGGTGTCGCTCCTGGCCGGAGCCTGGCCCGCATTCGCCCACTTCAAGCTGAGCTTTCTCACGCGCGAGGTCTGGAATCCGGTCACGGAACAGTTCGGCGCGCTGGCGCCCGTATACGGCACGCTGGTCAGCTCGGTGCTGGCACTGCTGCTGGCGATTCCCGTGAGCTTAGGTGTTGCCATCTTTCTCACCGAGATGGCGCCGGTGTGGCTCAAGCGACCGGTGGGCGTGGCGATCGAGCTGCTCGCGGCGGTGCCCAGCATCATCTACGGCATCTGGGGTCTGTTCGTGCTGGCGCCGGTCCTGCAGCGGCACGTGCAGCCGTGGCTGATCGCCTGGCTGGGCCCGCTGCCGCTCATCGGCCGGCTGTTTCAGGGGCCGCCCTACGGCATCGGCATACTCACCGCGAGCTTCGTACTCGCGATCATGGTCATCCCGTTCATTTCCGCGGTGATGCGCGATGTGTTCGAGACCGTGCCGGACGTATTGAAGGAGTCCGGCTACGGCCTGGGAGCCACCACCTGGGAGGTGATCTGGCAGGTGGTCATACCGTACGCGCGCACCGGCATGATCGGTGGCATCATGCTGGGCCTGGGGCGGGCGCTGGGTGAGACCATGGCGGTCACCTTCGTCATCGGCAACGCGCACCGCATCGGCTCATCGCTGCTCGCGCCCGGCACCACCATCTCGGCGTCCATCGCCAACGAATTCACCGAGGCGGTCGGGGACCTGTACAGTTCTTCCCTGGTCGCACTCGGTGCGTTGTTGTTCTTCATCACCTTCACGGTAATCGCCGCCGCGCGCCTCATGCTGATGCGCCTGGAGCGCCGGGCGCTGTCATCCGCATGAACCGCCGCGCGATCCGCAAGCTCACCAACGTCCTGGCACTCGGCCTCTCCGGCCTCGCCACCGCCATCGGACTGTTCTTTCTCGCCGCGATTCTCTGGACGCTCCTCAGGAACGGCCTGGCCGGCATGTCGCTGCGCGTCTTCACCGCCATGACGCCACCGCCCGGCGGCAGCGGCGGACTGCTGAACGCGATCTACGGCAGCGTGGTCATGACCGTGATCGGTATTCTCATCGGCGGTCCGATCGGCATGCTCGCCGGCACTTATCTTGCAGAGTATGGCCGCACCGCCCGCATCAGCACGGTGATCCGCTTCGTGAACGACGTGCTGCTGTCGGCCCCATCGATCATCATCGGCCTGTTCGTGTACGAGCTGCTGGTGATCCGCATGGGACACTTCTCGGCGATCGCAGGCGCGGTGGCGCTCGCGATCATCGCCATGCCGGTCACGGTGCGCACGACCGAGGATATGCTGAATCTCGTGCCCCAGGGGATGAAGGATGCGTCCACCGCCATGGGCGCGTACCCATGGCGCACGATCACCAGCGTGATCTACCCGGCCGCCCGCAGCGGCATTCTCACCGGCCTGCTGCTGGCGGTGGCGCGCATCAGCGGGGAGACCGCGCCGCTCCTGTTCACCGCGCTCAACAACCAGTTCTGGAGCAGCAATCTCGCAGCTCCCATGGCCAACCTGCCGGTGGTGATCTTCCAGTTTGCCCTCAGCCCCTATCCGAACTGGCAGCAGCTCGCCTGGTCCGGCGCCCTGCTCATCACGCTGAGCATTCTCATACTGAGCATCAGCGCGCGCCTGGTGGTTTCCTCGCTCAACTCCGGCGGCAGGCACTGATGAGCGCATCCGAAGCCCGGTTCGGCGCGCGGCCGGTGGCGGTAAGCGAGGCAACCGCGGTCAAGTTCGAGGTGCGGCATCTGGATTTCTACTACGGCAGCGTGCAGGCGCTCAAGGACATCAACCTCACGCTGCCCGACCGGCGGATCACGGCCTTCATCGGTCCCTCCGGCTGCGGCAAGTCCACGCTCCTGCGCGTATTCAATCGCATGTACGCGCTGTATCCGGGTCACCGCGCCAGCGGCGACGTGCGGCTCGACGGCGAAGACATCCTCTCTCCCACGGTCGACGTGGCTGCGCTGAGGTTCAGGGTGGGCATGGTGTTTCAGAAGGCCACGCCCTTTCCCATGTCGATCTTCGACAACGTGGCCTTCGGACTGCGCCTGTCGCGGCGCATTTCCCACAGCGAGCTGACCGATCGGGTGGAGGAGGCGCTGCGCGATGCCGCCATGTGGGAAGAGGTCAAGGACAAGCTGCACGAGGACGGGCGCAGCCTCTCCGGCGGCCAGCAGCAGCGGCTGTGCATCGCGCGTACTCTGGCGCTGCGCCCCGAGGTTCTGCTGTTCGATGAGCCCACGGCGGCGCTGGATCCGATCTCCACACTGCGCGTAGAGGAGACGCTGCAGTCTCTGCGCGAGAGCTATTGCATCGCCATGGTCACTCACAACCTGCAGCAGGCGGCGCGCGTCTCGAACGTCACCGCCTTCATGTACCTGGGCGAGCTGGTGGAAATCGGCCCGACGGGACAGATGTTCACGGCGCCCAAGAGTCGCCGCACTGACGACTATGTCACCGGAAGATTCGGCTGAGGATCCGCAGGCGCCGGAGCCGCAACGGCCTGCGTCCCCGCGCGCCGCTGCCGCCGCTGCGGGTGCCGGGGCCGGCAACGGCGGCGCCGCGCCGGAGAATGTCGCGCGGCAACGGGCCGGAGAGGCTGGGCTGAACCTCAAGCCCAGCGGCCGGATGCACGTCTCCGCATCAGCCGCGGCGGCGGCGGCTGGCCAGGCCGAAGCCGCGATAGAGAATCCCGTGTTCTCGTGCCGCGACGTGAGTGTGTTCTACGGCACCAAGCAGGCGCTGAAGAATGTCACCCTCGACGTCGCACGCCGCCAGGTGCTGGCGATGATCGGGCCTTCCGGGTGCGGAAAGTCGACCTTCCTGCGCTGCCTGAATCGCATGAACGATACGATCCCCGGGGCACGCGTCACCGGCTCGATCAGGCTGGACGGCCGCGACATCTGCGATGAGCGCCAGGACGCGGCGCAGCTGCGCGCGCGCATCGGCATGGTGTTCCAGAAACCGAACCCGTTTCCGAAATCGATTTACGACAACGTCGCCTACGGTCCGCACATCCATGGCCTGGCGCGCAGCCGCGCGCAGCTCGATGACATCGTGTGCAGCAGCCTCACGCGCGCGGGTTTGTGGGACGAGGTCAAAGACCGCCTGAGCAGCCCCGGCACCGGGCTCTCGGGCGGACAGCAGCAGCGCCTGTGCATCGCGCGCGCCATCGCCGTGCAGCCCGAAGTGATTCTCATGGACGAGCCGTGCTCGGCGCTCGATCCCGTGGCCACGGCACGCATCGAGGATCTGATCGATGAGCTGCGCGAACAGTATGCGATCGTGATCGTCACTCATTCTATGCAGCAGGCGGCGCGCGTGTCGCAACGCACCGCGTACTTCCATCTCGGAGAGCTGATCGAGATCGGAGATACCGACCGGGTGTTCACCAACCCGCGCCACCGTCTCACGGAAGACTACATAACCGGAAGATTCGGCTAGAACCTGAAGCGGACACCGGTGGTGGTGGTGAGGGTGGACTTATTGAGGAAGCCGTTGGCGAGTCCGTCCTGCACGCCGGTCCAGAAGGTGCCGAAGTAGCCGTCGAAGCGCTTGGCGAATTTGTAGTCGGCCAACAGGGAGATCGAGGACTCGGTGCCGCTGCAGCCGCTGCTGCGGTTGTCGGAGCAGCCGGTGTTGGCGCCGGTGGCGAAACTGTCCTGCTTGTAGCCGTAGAAGGCGGCGGCCAAATCCAGCTGCGGGGTG
>DATGVL010000012.1:0-155818 GCA_035300445.1 Steroidobacteraceae bacterium | reverse complement strand
TGCCCGGGAGAGGACTCGAACCTCCACGGTGTTACCCGCTAGTACCTGAAACTAGTGCGTCTACCAATTCCGCCACCCGGGCAGGCGAGGAAGGCCGCGAAATGTACGCAGGGGTCTGGGGGCTGTCAATTGACGCCACGTAGAGGAAAGTCCGGACGGGGCGACCGCGGCGCGAGCGCCGCCTCGCAGACCCGCGGCCCGAGGACGCCCGGCTCCAAATCCAGGAGCGCCGGGCAAGGCGCGGCCGCAGCCCACGGCACGCGCGCAAGCGGGCGCGCGGGACGATCGGCGCCGCCTGATTCCAAAGTGAGTCCCGGCTCGGTGGTGGAGGGCACGGTCAGCGCCAATCGCGCCGGCTACGGCTTCCTGCGCGTTGAAGGGTTCAAGGAGAGCGTGTTTCTGCCGCCGCCGGAGATGCGTGGCGTCATGCACGGCGATCGCCTGCGCGTGAAGGTGTCGCGTGATGCGAGCGATCGCTGGTCGGGCGCGGTGCAGCAGGTGTTGGAGCGCGGGGTGAGCGCGTTTCTCGGCACCGTGGAGGTGCAGGGCCGCAGCGCATGGGTGAACGCCGCGGATCGGCGCCTGCAGCTGCGTTGTGCGGTGGCGCCGCAGGACCTGCACGGCGCGCGCAACGGCGATTGGGTGATTGCCCGGATCACGCGTCACGCCGGCTCCGCTTCTTCCGCCCAGGCGGTGATCGGCAAGCGTCTGGATCCGGATCGGCCGGTCGAGCTCGCTACCGAGTCGGCGATCGCACGCTTCGATCTGCCGCACGAGTTTCCGGCCGCGGCGCTGCGTGAGGCACAGGCACACGGTGAGCAGGTCGATGCGCGCGAAGCGAACGCGCGCGTGGACCTGCGCGAGCTGCCGCTGGTCACCATCGACGGTGAGGATGCGCGCGATTTCGACGATGCGGTGTATGCCGAGCCACACCCGGGGGGCTTTCGCCTGATCGTCGCGATCGCCGACGTCAGTCACTATGTGCGGCCGGGGAGTGCCGTGGATGCCGAAGCGCAGACGCGCGGAACCTCGGTCTACTTCCCGACCCGTGTGCTGCCGATGCTGCCCACGGCGCTGTCGGATCACCTGTGTTCGCTCGCGCCGTGGGTCGATCGCCTGTGCTTTGCCGCCGACATGGTGGTGAGCCGCAGCGGTGCCTTGAAAAGCGCGCGCTTCTATCCTGCGGTGATGCGCTCGGCGGCGCGCCTCACGTACACGCTCGCGAACGACGCGCTGTTCGTGGGCCGGCCGGCGGCGCGCACCCAGCTCGGTCCGCTGCTCGAGCGGCTCATGGTGCTGATCGATGTCTATCGCGCGCTCTACAAGGCGCGCGGCCACCGGGGTGCGCTGGATTTCGATGCGGCCGAGGCCGAGTTCGTCATCGACGCCAGCGAGCGGGTGCGCGCCATCGAGCTGCGGGTACGCAACGATGCGCACCGCCTCATCGAGGAGTGCATGATCCTGGCGAACGTCGCGGTGGCTGAGGCGCTCGAGAAGGCGCACGTGCCGACGCTCTATCGGGTGCACGGCCAGCCGGAGGACGAGAAGCTCGAGCGCCTCACGGCAACCCTCAAGGCACTCGGCATCGATGCGCGTATACCCAAGACCGTGACCACACGCGACCTGCAGGCGATCGCGCAGCGCGTCGGCGACGCGCCGGAGCGCGCCTTCGTAGAGTCGCTGGTGATCCGGTCGATGCCGCAGGCGGTCTATCAGCCGGCGAACATCGGACACTTCGGATTGGCCCTGACCCACTACGCGCATTTCACCTCACCCATCCGCCGCTACCCGGACCTGGTCGTGCACCGGACTCTGAAGGCGCTGATCGGAGCCCAGGGCGGCTCGGGCGTGCGCTACGCGACCGCGGAACTGAGTGCTCTGGGTGAGAGCACCTCGCGCCTGGAGAAGCGTGCCGATGAGGCGGACCGCTACGTGTCCGGATTCCTCAAATGCACCTATTTAAAGGAGCGCATCGGGCAGACCTTCCAGGGGCTCATCACTACGGTGGTGGAATTCGGCTGCTTCGTGCAGATCCTCGACGTCGCGGTGGACGGCCTGCTGCACATCGACAACCTGCGGGATGATCAGTACCTCATGGAGGACGACGGTCATGCCTGGCGGGGCCGGCGCACCGGACGGCGGCTGCGCACCGGGGCGCACGTGCGCGTGCTGGTGACTGCGGTGAATCCCATCGAGGGCCTGGTCGACCTCGCGCTGGCGGAAGAGGCGTAGCTGCGCTCGATGGGCCGTGGCGGCGAGACCGCAATGAAGGGCACTGACACCATCTACGGCGTGCACGCGGTGCGCATCATGCTGGAGCGCCATCCTGAGCGCGTGCACAGCGTGCGCATTGCACAGCAGCGCGACGATCCGCGCGTGCGCGCCATCGATGAGCTGGCGCGGCGCCACCAGCGACCGGTGCAGCGTGTCGAGGCACGGGCGCTGAAGCAGCTGCTGGGCGACGTCGCCCACCAGGGTGTGGCCGCCGATATCACGCCCCTGCCGCCCTGGACCGAGGATGAGCTGCTCGTGGCTCTGCAGAAGGTGAGCGCGCCCTTGCTGCTGGCGCTCGATGGCGTGCAGGACCCGCACAATCTCGGCGCCTGTCTGCGCAGCGCGGATGCCTGCGGCGCACTCGCCGTGATCGTGCCGCGCGACCGTGCGGCGCAGGTCACGCCCGCCGTACGCAAGGTGGCGGTTGGCGCGGCGGAAACGACCCCGGTGGTCGCCGTGACCAACCTGGTGCGCACCCTCAAGCTGCTCAAGCAGGCGGGTCTGTGGATCGTGGGCGCCGACGCCGCGGGGGACAAGAGTGCGCAGCAGGTGGATCTCACGGGAGCGGTGGTGCTGGTGCTCGGGGCCGAAGGCACCGGCCTGAGGCATCTGACGCGCCAGACCTGCGATTTTCTGGTCAGGCTGCCGCAGCTCGGCGCAGTCGAGAGTCTCAACGTGTCGGTGGCTGCCGGTATGCTGCTGTACGAGGCGGTGCGCCAGAGGCAGGCGCACTGAGCGGTATCCCTGAGCCGCGCATCAACCGCAGGAGTCACAGCGTGGATTTCGAATTCAGTGCCAGGACCAGGGACTACCTGCAGCGCCTCGGCGCGTTCATGGATGAGCACATCTATCCGAACGAGGAGCGCTTCCAGGCGCCGCTCGGGCAAGGCGATCGCTGGCAGGAACCACCGCTGCTCCAGCAGCTGCAGCGCCGTGCGCGCGCCGCGGGGTTGTGGAACCTGTTCCTGCCGGACTCGCACCATGGCGCGGGACTCACCAATCTCGAGTACGCACCGCTGTGCGAGATGATGGGCCGCGTGCGCTGGTCGGCCGAGGTGTTCAATTGCTCGGCACCCGACACCGGCAACATGGAGACCCTCGAACGCTACGGCACCCCTGCACAGAAAAAGCAATGGCTCGAGCCGCTGCTCGACGGTACGATTCGTTCCGCGTTTGCGATGACCGAGCCGCGCGTAGCCTCGAGCGATGCCACCAACATCGAGAGCTCCATCGTCCGCGAGGGCTCCAGCTACCTCATCAACGGGCGCAAGTGGTGGACCTCCGGCGCGGGCAGCGCGCGCTGCCGGCTGTTCATATTCATGGGAAAGACCGACCCGGGCGCGCCGCGGCACCGCCAGCAGTCGATGATTCTGGTGCCGCGCGACACCGCAGGTGTCACCATCCTGCGGTACCTGCCGGTATTTGGTTTCGATGATGCGCCCCACGGCCACATGGAAATCGAATTCAAGGACGTGCGCGTGCCGGCGGAGAACCTGCTGCTGGGGGAGGGGCGGGGATTCGAGATTGCGCAGGGACGCCTCGGGCCGGGGCGGATTCATCACGCCATGAGACTCATCGGGGTCACGGAGCGGGCGCTGGAGAAAATGTGCCGGCGGGTGAAGGCGCGCGTCGCCTTCGGCCGCCCGATCGGCGAGCAGTCAGTCACGCTCGAGCGCATCGCCGAGTCGCGCATCCGCATCGATCAGGCGCGCCTCTTGGTGTACAAGGCGGCCTGGCTCATGGACACGGTGGGCAATAAGGCCTCCCGCGCCGAGATCGCCATGATCAAGACCGCCGCCGCAGATGCTGCCTGCCAGGTCATCGATTGGGCGATCCAGGCACACGGCGCTGCGGGCCTGTGCGATGACTATCTCGCGAACGCCTACGCGCAGGCACGCAGCATCCGACTCGCCGACGGACCCGACGAGGTGCACCGCAATCAGATCGGTCGGCTGGAACTGGACAAGTACCCTTGAGCCGAGCCGCCTTCCGGCGCGCGATTTATTGCCTGGCATTGCAGCGGCGAGGGGGTTTCAGTATGCTTCGCGCCCCTTTTTATCCGAAGGGGCGCGGAGGATCGGCAGATCGGCCGCAGTCCGCGCATCTCCTTGCCGCACCGGGCGAGCCTTGAATCCGGGCGGCTTAATCCGCAAGGAGCACACAATGAGGCATTACGAAATCGTCTTTCTCGTGCATCCGGATCAGAGCGAGCAAGTGCCCGCGATGATCGAGCGCTACAAGGGCATGATCGCCGCCGGCGGCGGCCAGGTACACCGCCTGGAGGACTGGGGGCGCCGCCAGCTCGCCTATCCGCTCGCCAAGGTGCACAAGGCGCACTACGTGCTGATGAACATCGAGACCGATCAGAAAACCCTCGGCGAGCTCACCGGCTCCTTCCGCTTCAGCGACGCCGTGCTGCGTCACTTGGTGGTGAACATGGACGCCGCCGTGGCCGAGCCGTCCCCGATGGCGAAGGCCGCAGACGAGGAAGGCGAGGGCGGCCGGCGCCGCGAGCGCGCGCGCGACGACATCGGCGCGCCAGCCGACGACGAAGACACCCCGGTCGCCGAGAGCGTATGAGCGCGCCGCTCATCCGCACCGGCACGTCAACACCTGACTGATTCGAGGAATAACAGCCATGGCAATGTCCAGAGACCAGCGCGGGAGCGGCGGCGGCAGCGGCGGCGGCAGCCGCTTCTCGCGTCGCAGGAAGTTCTGCCGCTTCACCGCCGAAGGCGTGAAGTCGATCGACTACAAGGATCTCGCCACCCTGAAGGGCTATGTCACCGAGACGGGCAAGATCGTTCCGAGCCGCATCACCGGCACCAAATCGTTCTATCAGCGCCAGCTCGCGGTGGCGATCAAGCGGGCGCGCTTTCTGGCGCTGCTGCCCTACACCGATCAGCACTGAGGCACCTCGATGGAAGTCATTCTCCTGCAGAAGGTCGCCAATCTCGGCACCATCGGCGAACGCGTGAAGGTGCGCTCCGGCTACGGCCGCAATTTTCTGCTGCCGCAGGGCAAGGCGACCCTGGCGACTCCCGAGAACATTGCGCGCTTCGAGGCCCGCCGCACCGAGCTCGAGCGCCTGGCCCGCGAGCAGCTGGTTTCCGCGGAGGAGCGGGCGGGGGCCATCAAGGATTTCAAGCTCACCATTCACGCCAAGGCGGGTACCGAGGGGAAGCTGTTCGGCTCGATCGGCACCAGCGATATCGCCGAGGCCTGTACACGCGAGGGCTTCAACATCGAGCGCAGCGAGGTGCGCTTGCCCGCAGGCCCGCTGCGCATGCTGGGCGAGCACCTGATCAGCCTGCATCTGCACGCCGACGTCGACGTGCCGCTGCACGTGACGATCGTGGCGGAAGAGTAGCGCAAAGCGGGAGGCACAATCGCGGTGGCCGGTTCCGCCAAGGCGCGCTCGGATTCGGGCTCGGGCGCACTGCTGGACGCGCCGGTACCGCCGCATTCGGTCGAGGCCGAGCAGGCGGTGCTGGGCGGCCTGATGATCGATCCGGTGGCCTGGGACAATGTCGCGGACGTCATCACGCAAGAGGACTTCTACCGTCCCGATCACCAGCTGATCTTCACCGCCATCGCCGCGCTCGCCGGCGAAGGCAAGCCCTGCGACGTGGTGACGGTGTCTCAGCAGCTGGAGCGCAACGGCAAGCTCGAATCGGCCGGCGGCCTCGCCTACCTGAGCTCGGTGGCGCGCGATACCCCGACGGCGGCCAACGTGCGCGCCTACGCGGACATCGTGCGCGAGCGCTCGCTGCTGCGGCAGCTGATCCGCGCCGGCACCGACATCGCCTCCGCCGTGTTCAACAACGACGGCGAGAGCGCGCGCGAGCTGGTCGACCGCGCCGAGCAGCGCGTCTTCGATATTGCCGAATGGGGCTTCCGCAAGCGCGACGGCGCGGTGGCGGTGCGCCAGCTCCTGCCGGGAGTCATCGATCAGATCGATGACTGGCACAACAATCCCGACAAGCTGCGCGGCCTGCCGACCGGATTCACCGACTTTGACAAGCTCACCGGCGGCCTGCGCCCCGGCGATCTGATGATCGTGGCCGGACGGCCCTCGATGGGCAAGACCACGCTCGCCGTGAACATGGCCGAGTACGCGGCCGTAAACCCCGGGACCCGCGCCGCGGTGGCGATCTTCAGCATGGAAATGCCCGCTGAGCAGGTCATCACCCGCATGCTCTCCTCGATCGGGGGCGTGCCGCTGAACAGTCTGCGCAGCGGCCGCATCTCCGATGACGACTGGGTGCGGATCACCGGGGCGACCAGCCAGCTCTCGGAAGCCAAGATCTTCGTGGACGAGACCGCGGCGCTCACCCCCACGGAGCTGCGTGCGCGTGCGCGGCGCGTCAAGCGCGAGCACGGCTTGAGCCTCATCGTGGTCGACTACCTGCAGCTGATGTACGTGCCGGGCACGCGCGAGAACCGCGCCACCGAGATCGCCGAGATCTCCCGCGGGCTCAAGGCGCTCGCCAAGGAGCTGCAGGTGCCGGTGATCGCGCTCTCGCAGCTCAATCGTGCGGTCGAGCAGCGCGAGCACAAGCGGCCGGTGATGTCGGACCTGCGCGAATGCGTGACCGGGGATACCCTGGTATGCATGACCGACGGGCGCCGTGTGCCGATAGCCAGTCTCGTGGGGTCCGAGCCCGAGGTTTGGGCGGTCGATGAGCGGCGGCGCCTCACCCGCGCCCGAGCCGACAAGGTCTGGAAAGTCGGTCGTCGCCCGGTATTCAAGCTCCAGCTCGCGAGCGGCCGGTCAATTCGGGCAACGGCCGAACATCGGCTGCTAGCCGGCGCCGGTTGGAAAACAGTGGGCACGCTCCAGGTAGGCGAGCGGCTCGCTCTCGCGCGCCGCCTGCCGGAACCCGTCGAGCCGCAACGTTGGCCCGATCACTGGGTGGTTCTACTCGCGCACTTGGTCGGCGACGGGAGCTACGTAACGCACCAGCCGTTGCGCTACACCACGGCCTCTGAGGAGAACAGCGCCGCGGTGCGTGGCGCCGCGGAAGCGTTTGGGTGCCGCGTAACACGCTATGAGGGCGTGGGTAACTGGCACCAGCTGGTCATCAGCGGCAACGGCAACCGCTGGTCGCCTTTCGGTGTGGGCAAGTGGCTCAAGGACCTTGGTATTTTCGGTCAACGTTCACACCAGAAGCACCTGCCACCAGGCGTGTTTACTCTGGCGAACAGCCAGATTGCGCTGTTACTGCGCCATCTCTGGGCCACTGACGGAACGATCACCCGCCGTAATGCCGTTAAGGGCTATCGCGAACACATCAATTTCTCGACCTGCAGCCCGCTGCTTGCCCAGGACGTTGCGATCCTCCTGTTACGGCTCGGCGTTGTCGCCCGAATCAGGACCTTTTACAGTGGGAAGAATCGTCCGCTGTACTACGTCGACGTTAGCGGAGCCGAGGCACAACGAACTTTCGCCGAGACCATCGGGGGCTTCGGACCCAGAGCAGCGCCGCTTGCGGAGCTGGCGACGCACCTGTCAGCCGTTCGTGGCAACACTAACGTCGACACCTTGCCGCTCGAAGCGTTTGCGGCGGTCCGTGCTGAGATGCGCACCCAGGACGTCAGCCAGCGCGCCATGGCGCGGATGCGGGGCACCTCTTACGGCGGTTCGTCACATTTCAGGTTCTGCCCCAGCCGGGCACAGATGGCGAGTTATGCAGAAGCCCTGGACTCTCCTGAGCTCGCGCAGTGGGCATCGTCAGACCTGTTCTGGGATCGGGTCGTTGCAAGCACGCCCGATGGAGAAGAGGACGTTTTCGATCTCACGGTTCCGGGCGTCGCAAACTGGCTTGCCGATGGCGTGGTATCCCACAATTCGGGCAGTTTGGAGCAGGATGCGGACCTGATCCTGCTCATCTATCGCGAAGAGGTCTACGACCGCAACACCACCAAGAAGGGCGTCGCGGAAATCGATCTGGTCAAACACCGCAACGGCGAGATCGGCACCTTCCTGCTCACCTTCCAGGGGCAGTTCACGCGCTTCGCCAACTACGCGCCCGACAGTTACGCGGAAGGCGTCTTGCGGTGAGCGGCCTGATCCGGGCCGTCATCGACACGCACGCCCTGCAGCACAACCTCGGCATCATCCGTGCGCGCGCCGGCCGTGCCCGGGTCATGGCGGTGGTCAAGGCCAACGCCTACGGGCATGGGCTGACGGCAACCGCGCTCGCGTTGCAGGCGGCTGACGCCTTCGGGGTGGCGCGCCTGGAGGAGGGGCTCGCACTGCGCCGCGCGGGCATCACCCAGCCCATCGTGCTGCTCGAGGGCGTGTTCGACCCGCAGCAGCTCGAGCTTGCGGCGCAGCACCGGCTCGACCTGGTGGTGCACCATGCGCTGCAGGTCGAGTTGCTGGAGCACGGACGCGGCACGCACCGCTTCGTGCTGTGGATCAAGATCGACACCGGCATGAACCGTCTCGGCTTCCCGCACCAGGAGTTTGCAGCCGCGCTCGCGCGAGTCTGCCATCTCACACCCGCACCGCTCGAGATCCGCCTGCTCACGCATCTGGCGTGCGCCAACGAGCGCGATGCGGCCGTGACGCAGGCGCAGCTGACGCGCTTTCGGCAATCGACGCGCGATCTTCAGTACGCGGTCAGCATCGCCAACTCCGCCGGCCTCTTCGGCGCGGTGCCGCTCGGGTGCGACTGGGTGCGGCCGGGGCTCGCGCTCTACGGCGCCTCCCCGTTTGCGGACTGTTCGGCGAGCGATCTGGGGCTCAAGCCCGCGATGCGGCTCGAGAGCTCGGTCATCGCCGTCCGGGAGGTCGCGCGCGGTGAGAGCGTCGGCTACGGCGGCGCCTGGGTGGCCGCGCGTGATTCGCGCATCGCCATCATCGCGGCGGGCTACGGCGATGGCCTGCACCGCAGCCTGGCCGGCGGCACGCCGGTCCTGGTAGGCGGTGAGCGCGCCCCGCTCGCCGGCCGGGTGTCGATGGACATGCTGGCGGTGGATGTGTCCGGGTTGCGCGAGGTGCACATCGGCACGCCGGCGGTTCTGTGGGGGCCCGGACTGCCGGTGGAGGAGGTGGCGCGCCACGCCGGCACGATCCCGTACGAGCTGCTGTGTGCCGTGAGCCAGCGCGTGGGGCTCGTAGTGTGCGGTGGTGAGCCGCTGTGAGTGGATTGCTGCGCCGCAGCCGGCGTCAGTTCACGAAGAACCCCATCTTCACGCCGGCGAGCTGAATCACGTCATTGTCGGAGAGGCGGGTCGCCTGGGCTCCGATCGGGGTACCGTTGAGCAACGGGTAGTCGTTGGCCTTGCCGCTGTCGACGTGCACGATGTAGTAGGCCTCGGCGCGGCGCGTGATCGCAGCCACCTGCACCCCGGGACGGCCGAGGGTGGTCAGGGCCTTGCTGAGCTCGACCTCGCGGCCTGCGAACGCCCCCGACAGCACCTGCAGTTTCGCCTTCTTCAGCGCCGCGGCGCCGTCGGCGAGCGCCCGTGAGCGCGCGGTCGCGGTCAGCGAGCCGCCGACCTGCTCGACGGCCTCGGCTGCTGCGCGCACCCTCTCCACCGGCCGTGCGGAGGGCTGGATCACCATGGTCTTCTCGAATTCGTCCTGCTGCTCGTCGTCCTCGACGAAGCGCAGCTGATGGTGACCGACGGTGATGACGTCGCCGTGCTGCAGGGCATGCTTCTTGATCAGCTTGCCGTTGACGTAGGTGCCGTTGGTGCTGTTCAGATCCTCGAGGAACGAGTCGTTGAGGATATTGATGATCAGCGAGTGGTGACCGCTGACGGCAGCGTTGTCAATGCGGATGTCGTTGTCAGGGAGCCGGCCGATGGTGTAGCGCTCCTTGTTCATGTTGTATTCCGCCATCACTTGGCTATCCAGGCTCAAGACCAACCTTGCCATGTGCTATTGCCCCTCTCGCGTGTCAGCCGAACCAACCGAGGATCTTGTCGAAGATCTTGGTGCGAGCCGGGAACGCATCCACGATGTGTGCCATCACCACCGAGACATTGTCCCGGCCTCCATTGTCGTTGGCCAGCTGGATCAGTTGCTTGGCGACCGTATCCAGATTAGCACTAAAGGTATTGATCGTTAAGTGAATATCTTCGTCTTCGACCATGTCCGATAGACCGTCCGAGCACAGGATGTACACCTCGCCCTTGCCCGCCGGCACTTCCTGGATTTCCACGTCCACGTTCGATTCGACCCCGAGCGCCCGCGTGACGTAGTTCTTGTTTCCCGCGCGCTGTGCTTCCTCGGCGGAGTAAAAGCCCCGGTCGACGAGTTCCTGCAGCAGGGAGTGATCCATGGTCACCTGCTCGAGCTTGTCGCCGCGCTGGCGGTACAGCCGTGAATCACCCACGTGTGCGATTGTGACCTTGTTGTCAAAAAACAGCGCCGCGACCACGGTGGTGCCCATGCCCTCGCATTGCGGCTGGGTGCGCGCGGTCTGATAGATGATCTTGTTGGCTCGGCTGATGGCATCGCGCAGGATGATGTTGGGTCGTGACAGGCCGGACTCACGGTCCGGTACCGAAAGGTCTTCGCGCTCCACGTGCTCGCGCACCAGGTTGACGATGGTCTTCACGGCGATGCCGCTCGCGACTTCGCCCGCGTTATAGCCGCCCATGCCGTCGGCGAGCACCAGCAGCCCGATGTCCGGATCGACGGCAATCGTGTCCTCGTTGTGTTCGCGGACCTTGCCGGTGTCGGTGAGCCCGACGAAACGCAGCTTGTTTCGCAAGCTCATGCTGCGGCCCGGCCCGCCAGTGGTCCACCGATTGTGATACGCGTCACTTTCCCGTCCCCGATCCGAGCCGCCATACGCTAGCATCGCCGGCACGCAGGCCGGGCGGCTTTGGTCACAAAAGAAGCCAATCGGGCCTCCCCGGCGCGAATCCTAGCCGAAAGTCGACCGAAGGCGCATCGATGGCTCGTCCGAATGCGGTGTTCGTGTGTGGTTCCTGCGGGGGCGAGACCCTCAAGTGGCAGGGGCAGTGCCCGCTGTGCGGCGAGTGGAATTCGCTCGAGCAGCGCAACCCGGCGCGCACGCGCCCCGCCGCGCCGGCGCTCGCCGTGAGCCTGGGGGCCCCGGCGGCACCCGCGGGGGACGCCCAGCGCTTTGGCAGCGGCCAGGCGGAACTGGACCGGGTCCTGGGCGGGGGCATCGTCCCGGGGTCGGTGATCCTGCTGGGGGGCGACCCCGGCATCGGCAAGTCCACGCTCCTCCTACAGGTCGCGGCTCGTGTGGCCGCCTCACGCCCGGTGGTCTACGCGAGCGGCGAGGAGTCGGTGGCCCAGATCGGCCTGCGTGCGCAGCGTCTGGCGCTCACGGCCGAGGCCCTCGGCGTGGTGGCGGACACCGATCTGGCGTCGATCCTGGCGCTTGCGGCAGAGCAGCGCGCGGCCGTGCTGGTCATCGACTCGATTCAGACCGTGCAGTCAGGGAGCGCGGGCGCGGCGGCGGGCGCGGTGTCGCAGCTGCGCGAGTGCACCGCGGAGCTGGTGCGCTTCGCCAAGTCGAGCGGCACCGCCGTCATCATCGTCGGCCACGTGACCAAGGAGGGCACCATCGCCGGCCCGCGCCTGCTCGAGCACCTGGTGGACACCGTCCTGTATTTCGAGAGCGAAGCCGGCAGCCGCTATCGCATCGTGCGTGCCACCAAGAACCGCTTCGGCGCGGTGAACGAGCTGGGCTTCTTCGCCATGAGCGCGAGCGGGCTGAAGGAGGTCCGCAACCCCGCCGCCATTTTTCTGGCGCGCTCGCCGCAACCGGCCGCCGGCAGCATCGTCACTGTGACGCGCGAGGGTGGGCGGCCGCTGCTGATCGAGCTGCAGGGGCTGGTGGACCGCATGCGCTTCGGCGCGCCGCGGCGCATCGCGCAGGGGCTCGACGCCAATCGCCTAGCGATGCTGCTGGCCGTAGCCAACCGCCACGCGCGGCTCGCGCTGCAGGAGCACGATGTGTTCGTGAACGTGGTCGGCGGCATTCAGATCACCGAGACCGCCTGGGACCTGCCGGTGCTGATCGCGCTCGCTTCCAGCCTCGAGGGCCGCGCACTACCAGCCCAGCTGGTGGCGTTCGGCGAGCTCGGGCTCACCGGCGAGGTGCGCCCGGTCGCGTACGGGGACGAACGGCTGCGCGAAGCGTACACGCAGGGATTTCGCAGCGCGATCGTGCCGCGCGACAACGCGCCGCGCAAACCGCCCGCCGGGCTCACGGTGCTCGCAGTCTCCCGGGTGGGCGAGGCGCTGGAGGTGGCGTCTAAGGCGAGCGCGTAACCGCCACGGGGGGTTTGGCGGCCGCAGGCAGGCGCACCCGCACGGTGCGGATGGCGTTGTCCCCGACCTGCAGCACTTCGAACTCGTAGGCACCGACGCGCACCATGGTGCCGGTGTCCGGAATGGTCTCCAGGTGCTCGAGCAGCAGGCCGTTGACGGTCTTGGGTCCACCGGTCGGCAGCTGCCACCCCATTGCGCGGTTGAGCGCGCGGATCGTGGCACTGGCGTTGACGATGAACACCCCGGGGCGCTCGGTGTGCACGTCCTTGTGGGTCACCGTGGCAGGATCGGTGGTGAACTCGCCGACGATCTCCTCGAGAATGTCCTCGAGCGTCACCAGTCCCTCGATGTCGCCGTACTCGTTGACGACGAAGGCAAGCCGGCGGCGGTTGCGCTGGAACTGCCCGAGCTGCACGTTGAGCGCGGTTCCCTCGGGTACGAAGTACGACTCGCGGCCGCGCGCGATCTCGATCAGCCGCTCGCGGTTGAGGGTGCCGCGCACCAGCTCGTGCGCCACGCGCTTCATGTGCAGCAGGCCGATGATGTTGTCGAGCTCGCCTTCGTACACCGGCAGGCGCGTGTGCGGAGTCTGCCGCAGCTGATCGAGGATGTCCTCCCAGCTCTCGTTCACGTCGATGCCGGAGATTTCCTGCCGGGGGATCATGATGTCGTTCACCGTGACGCGCCCCAGGTCGAGGATCGACAGCAGCATCTGCCGGTGCCGCGCGGGAATTACCGGCGCCGCCTCGGTTACCACCGTGCGCAGCTCATCGGCACTGAGCGAGTGCCTGGTGTTGGTGGCACGCACCACGCCGAACAGTCGCAGGAACCCGTACGCCAGGTTGCTGCTGAGCCACAGCGCCGGGCGCGTCAGTAGCACCAGCACCCGGTAGATGCCGGCGGCGTGCAGCGCGACGCCCTCGGGGTTGGAGGCCGCGTAGATCTTGGGCGTCAGCTCGCAGAACACGATCACGACAATGGTGAGCAGCGCCACGGCGAGCGGCACCGCGTACGGGTGCCCGGTGCGCTGCGCCAGGATGGTGGCGATGGCGGATGCGAACATGCTGGCCACGGCCAGGATGACCAGATTCGCTCCCAGCCAGTCATCGGGCTTCTGCAGCAGCCGCTCCAGGGTGCGCGCACGTCCCGAGCCGGCCTGCGCGCGGTGCATGATGCGGTAGCGGTTGACGGAGAGCATCGCCACTTCGGTGCCGGAGGAGAAGGCGACGATGAGCAGCAGCACGAGCAGCGCCAGCAGCAGCGGGACGTTCGAAGCGGCGTTCAAGGCGGCATCCCTCGGTTTGCCTGGCGGCGCGGACGCTCTAGCATAGAAGCTTGGCCCTATAATCGACACTCCGACACCTGCCCGCCCAAGTCATGTTCGACCATCTGACGGCGCGCCTGGCGCGCACCATCGAGAATCTGCGCGGCCGCGGCCGCGTCACCGACGAGAACGTCGCCGCGACGCTGCGCGAGGCGCGCGTCGCGCTGCTGGAGGCGGACGTGGCGCTGCCGGTGGTGAAGGCATTCATCGAGTCGGTCAGGGCCAAGGCGCTCGGCGTGCAGGTGCTCGCGAGCCTGACGCCGGGGCAGGCGTTCATCGGCATTCTGCACACCGAGCTGGTGCAGCTCATGGGCGGCGCGGGCGCGCCCTGGAAGCTGCGTGCGCAACCGCCGGTCGTGCTGCTGCTGGCGGGCCTGCAGGGCGCCGGCAAGACCACCACCGCGGCGAAGCTGGCGCGCTGGCTGATCGAGCGCGAGCGCAAGCGCGTGCTGCTCGCCAGCACCGACGTGCGCCGGCCGGCCGCGATGCTGCAGCTCGAGCGTCTCGCGGGTGAGGTGCACGCCGAATACTTCGCCGCCGATGCCGGCCAGGCGCCCGCGGCGATTGCGCGCGCGGCCCTCGAGCGCGCCCGCAGCGGGGTGTTCGATGCGCTGATCGTGGACACCGCCGGGCGGCTGCACGTGGATGAGAGTCTCATGGCCGAAGTGCGTGACATCGACGCCGCGGTCGGCTCCGCCGAGCGCCTGTTCGTGGTGGACGCCATGGCCGGCCAGGACGCGGTGAACGCCGCACGCGCGTTCGGTGCGGCGCTGGAGCTCACCGGGGTCATCCTCACCAAGGCCGATGGGGACGCGCGTGGGGGTGCGGCGCTGTCGGTGCGCCAGGTCACGGGCAAACCCATCGTGTTCCTCGGCGTCGGCGAGAAGACCGGGGCGCTCGAGCCCTTCGACCCCGAGCGCATGGCCTCGCGCATTCTCGGCATGGGCGATGTCGTGAGCCTGGTCGAACAGGTTCACCGCCAGGTCGACACCCAGGAAGCCGAGCGCCTGACGCGCAAGGCCCTCAAGGGCAAGGGCTTCGACATGGTGGATCTGAAGAGTCAGCTCGAGCAGCTGCACAGGATGGGGGGCGTCGGTGCGCTGCTCGACAAGCTTCCCGTGGCGGTGGCCAGGAAGGGCGCCGTGTCGGCGGACCAGGGGGATCGGGACCTGCGGCGGCAGATCGCCATCATCAATTCCATGACCCCCCGCGAGCGGCGTAACCCGGCGATAATCGACGGCTCGCGACGCCGGCGCATTGCCGGGGGCTCGGGCGTGCAGGTCCAGGATGTGAACCGGCTGCTGAAGCAGTTCCTGCAGATGCAGCGCGTCATGAAGAGCATGAAGGGCGGCCGGCTGCGCCAGCTCATGGGCGCGCTCAAGGGCGGCATGCCGCCTTAGCTTCCTAAGGCGGCGGCCAGGTCGAAAAACTGGCGCAGGATTTGCAGGTTGCGTAGAATCCGCGCTCTTTTTTGGGTGGCCCTCGTGCGGTCACCCGCTGGAACGAGAGCGATACGATCATGGTAACCATCCGCCTGACGCGGCGCGGGGCGCGCAACCAGCCCTTCTATCACGTCGTCGTAACCGACAGCCGCAAGCGCCAGGGTGGGCTGAGCCTGGAGCATGTGGGGTTCTTCAACCCCATTGCCCGCCGCGGCGAGCAGAAGCTCAAGCTCGATCTGCCGCGCATCGACTACTGGGTTGGCCAGGGCGCGCAGACCTCGGACCGGGTGCGCACTCTGGTGGCTTCCTACCGGAAGCAGGCCACGGCCTGATCAGGCTTGGGGTGAGGCCCGCGGGCCGTGACGTGGGTGGAGCTGGGTCGGCTGGGGGCGCCGTACGGCATCAAGGGCTGGGTTCATGTCCGGTCGCATACCGATCCGCCGCGCCGGCTCCTGGAGTACCGGGAATGGGTTCTGAGGCTCGCCAGCGGCGAGCGGGTCACGCGGCGCGTCACCGAGGCGCGAGCCCACGCTGACGGGCTGGTCGCGCTGCTGGAAGGCGTAGCGGACCGGGACGAGGCTGCCGCACTCACGGGTGCGGTGGTGGAGGTGGACCGCGCGGCGCTGCCGCCGCCGGGTGAGCGCGAGTACTACCGCGTGGACCTGGAGGGCTTCAGCGTGCGCAACCTCGAGGGTGCGCAGCTCGGCACGGTGAGCCACTTCGTGGACACCCCGGGCGGCGCGGTGATGGTGACGCGGGCCCCGGGCGGGCGCGAGCATTGGGTGCCGTCCGTGCCGCGCCACTTGCGCAAGGTGGATCTGGCGGCACGCACGATTGTGGTGGACTGGCCGGCGGAGCTGGAATAGAAGGCTCCATGAAGATCGAGGTCGTCACGCTGTTTCCGCGCATGATCGTGGCAGCGCTCGAGTTCGGCATCGTCGGGCGGGCCATCGCCCGCGGGCTGATGAGCGTGGCGACAGAGGATCCGCGCCTGCACGCCGCCGACGCGCATCGCACGGTCGATGATCGTCCCTACGGGGGCGGTCCGGGCATGGTGATGAAACCCGAGCCGCTGCTGGCCGCGATTCGCGCCGCGCACGCGCGGCTGCCGCCGGGGAGCCCGCGGGTGTACCTGTCGGCGCAGGGTCAGCCCTTTGGCCAGGCGCAGGCGCGGGAGTTGGCGGGACTGCCGGGGTTGCTGTTGCTGGCGGGGCGGTACGAGGGTGTGGACGAGCGGGTGGTCGAGCTCGGCATCGATCGCGAGTTGTCGTTGGGTGACTACGTGCTCTCGGGCGGGGAGCTGCCGGCGCTGGTGATCATCGACGCGGTGGCCCGGCTGTTGCCCGGCGCACTGGGGGACGAGCGCTCGAGCGCCGAGGATTCCTTTGCGCAGGGCCTGCTCGAGGGGCCGCATTACACGCGGCCGGAAGTGTTCGAGGGCCGGAGCGTGCCGCCGGTGCTGCTCTCGGGTGACCACGCCGACATCCGCCGCTGGCGGCTGGCGCAGGCGGTGGCCCGCACCGTGGAGCGCCGGCCCGACGTGCTGGCGGGCGCGCAGCTCGCGCCCGAGGCGCGGCGCGCACTGGATGAGTTCCGAACCGGCGCCGGTAGTGATGCTGGCGCAGGGGCGCGCACGCGCGGCGGCAAGCCAAGATCGAGGTGACTGATATGAGCAAGATAATCCAGGAAATCGAGAAGCAGCGCATGACCCGCAAGGTTCCGGACTTCAAGCCCGGCGACACCGTCGTGGTGCAGGTGAAGGTGGTGGAAGGGGACCGCGAGCGTGTGCAGGCGTACGAGGGCGTCGTGATCGCGCGCAGCAATCGCGGACTCAACTCCTCGTTCACGGTGCGCAAGATCTCTCACGGCGAGGGGGTCGAGCGCGTCTTCCAGACCTACAGCCCCTCGATCAGCGACATCTCCGTCAAGCGCCGCGGCAACGTGCGCCGCGCCAAGCTCTATTATCTGCGCGATCTGTCCGGCAAGGCTGCGAGGATCGAGGAGAAGATCTGACGCCCTCATGACGCCACGTTCGTTTTTCTCCGGCCTGTGGCGCGGCCTGGACGGCCTGCGCAAGGTGCTGCATCTCATCATGCTGCTGGCGATCCTTGCCGTGGTGGTGGGACTGCTGCGCGTCGGCGTGCCGCGCATCCCGGCGCGCGCAGCGCTCCTCATCGCGCCCCAGGGGGAGCTGGTCGAGCAACTCTCGGGAGACCCGGTGGGGCGCGCGGTCGAGGAGGCGCGCGGCGAGGGTCACGCGGAGACCCTGCTGTGGGATCTGACCGACTCGATTCACGCAGCGGCGGGCGACCGGCGTATCCAGGCGCTGGCACTGGATCTGGAGAAATTCGCAGGCGCCACCCAGGTCACGCTCGAGGAGCTCGCTGGCGCCCTGCGCGAGTTCCGCGCCAGCGGCAAGAAAGTGATCGCCTACGGCACGGAGTTCACCCAGGAGCGCTACTACCTCGCCGCTCAGGCCGACGAGATCTACCTCGATCCGATGGGATTCGTGCTGCTCGACGGCTACGACCGCTACCGCACCTACCTGAAGGACGCGCTCGACAAGCTCGGCGTTGACATCAACGTGTTCCGTGTCGGTGTCTTCAAGAGCGCCGTCGAGACCTATACGCGCACCAGCATGTCGCCGGAGGACCGCGAGGAGAGCCGCAGCTACCTCAACGCGCTGTGGGGCAGCTACCAGCAGGCCGTGACCCGCGCGCGCAAGCTGCCGGCCGATGCGCTGACGAAGTACGTCGCTACGCTTGCGAAGAGCGTGCCCGCGGCGGGGGGCGACGCCCCGCAGGTCGCGCTGCAGGCGAGTCTCATCACCGGTATCAAATCGCGCCTCGAGGTCGAGCGGCGGCTCATCGAGCTCGTCGGGCAGGACGACTCGAGCGGATCCTTCAAGTCCGTGCCGGTGGCCGATTACGTGCGCTACGCGCGCGCCGAGAAGAAGTTGCAGGCCGACGGCAAGCCGCGGGTCGGTGTGATCGTGGCCGCCGGCGAGATCCTCGACGGCGATCAGCCCCCGGGCACCGTGGGGGGGGAGTCCACCGCGCGGCTGATCCGCAGCGCGCGCCTGGACAAGGACGTGAAGGCGCTGGTGCTGCGCGTCGACAGCCCCGGGGGGAGCGTCCTCGCCTCCGAACAGATCTATCGTGAGCTGCTGGCGCTGCGAGCCGCCGGCAAGCCCGTGGTCGTATCGATGAGCGGTTACGCCGCCTCCGGCGGCTATTACATCTCGGCGCCCGCGGACGAGATCTGGGCGAGCTCGGCGACTCTCACCGGCTCGATCGGCATCTTCGCCATCGTTCCGACCGTCGACCGGACCCTCGGCAAGATCGGCGTCAGCGTCGACGGCGTCGGCACGACGCCGCTCTCGGGGCAGCTGCGCATCGATCGTCCGCTGGGCGAGGAGGCGCGTGCGCTGCTGCAATCGCAGATCAGCCGCGGCTATGACGAGTTCCTCGCGCGCGTGGCCAGCGGCCGCAACAAGACCCACGAGCAGGTCGATGCCATCGCCCAGGGACGGGTGTGGGCGGGCGCGGATGCACACCGTCTGGGGCTGGTCGATCAGCTCGGTTCCTTCGGCGACGCGGTCAAGGCCGCAGCGCGCCGCGCCAAGCTCACCGACTATGCACCCGAGTTCCTCGAGCCCGAGCTCACCTGGGCACAGCAGCTGGCGCTGCAACTGAAGTCGCGCCTGGCGCAGGCGCTGTTTCGCGCCGGCCCGGGCGAGCTCGCGCTGCGCGAAGTCGCGCAGCGCTTCGATCCGCTGACGCGCGAAGTAGCGCGCCTGAGCCGCTTCAGCGTGCCGAACCGGCTGTACGCCTACTGCTTCTGCGAGACGCAGTAGCCGCTACAGCGTCGACCAGTCGAGGATCACCTTGCCGGACTTGCCCGAGCCCATGGTCTCGAAGCCCTTGAGGTATTCCTGCACCCCGAAGTGATGGGTGATGACCGGCTCGAGCTTCAGTCCGCTCTGCAGCAGACTCGCCATTTTGTACCAGGTCTCGAACATCTCGCGGCCGTAGATGCCCTTGAGGGTGAGGCCCTTGAAGATCACCTGGTTCCAGTCGATGGCCGTCTCCTCGGGTGGAATGCCGAGGATGGCGATGGAGCCGCCGTGATGCATGGTGCGCAGCATCTCGCGCAACGCGGCCGCATTGCCCGACATCTCCAGGCCGACGTCGAAGCCCTCCTGCATCCCCAGATCCTTCATGGTCTGATCCAGTGATTCGCGCTGCACGTTGATGGCGCGCGTGGCGCCCATCCTGCGCGCGAGCTCCAGGCGATAATCGTTGACGTCGGTGATGACGACGTGGCGGGCGCCGGTGAAGCGCGCGACCGCGGTGGCCATGATGCCGATCGGGCCTGCACCGGTGATCAGCACGTCCTCACCCACCACGTTGAAGGCGAGTGCGGTATGGGTGGCGTTGCCGAACGGGTCGAGGATGGCGGCGATGTCATCCGGGATCGAGTCCGTGAGTTTGAAGGTGTTGTCGGCCGGAATCGCCAGGTACTGGGCGAAGGCGCCCGGGCGGTTGACACCGACGCCGACCGTATTGCGGCACAGGTGGCGGCGGCCGGCACGGCAGTTGCGGCAGTAACCGCAGGTAATGTGGCCCTCGCCCGAAACGCGGTCGCCCTTTTTCAGGCCCCTCACTTCCGAGCCGAGCTCGACGATGCGGCCGCAGTACTCATGGCCCACGGCCATCGGCACCGGAATGGTCTTCTGCGCCCAGGCGTCCCAGTTGTAGATGTGCATGTCGGTGCCGCAGATCGCGGTCTTGGCGATCTCGATCAGCACGTCGTTGGGGCCGACCTTGGGCTCGGGGATGTCCTCGAGCCAGATACCGGGCGCCGCCTGCTGCTTGACCAGTGCTTTCATGATCTGCTCTTGCGTAAGGGTTCTTCCGTGAGGGTTCGCAGGGGGCGTTTCAAGCTAGAGCAGGCCGAGCTCGCGGCCCACCCCGGTGAAGGCATCCACGGCGCGCTCGAGCTGCTCGCGCGTGAGCGCCGCGGATATCTGGGTGCGGATGCGCGCCTGCCCTTTGGGCACGACTGGATAGGAGAAGCCGATGACATATACGCCGTGCTCCAGCAACCGGTCGGCCATGCGGCCCGCGAGCGCCGCATCCCCGATCATCACCGGGATGATGGGATGCTCGCCTGGCTTGAGATCGAAGCCGGCCCCGGTGAGGCCGGCGCGGAACAGGCGCGTGTTCTCGAACAGCTGTGCACGCAGCTGCGGGGTGTGCTCCAGGAGCTCGAGCACCGCAAGGCTTGCGGCGGCCACGACCGGCGGAATGCTGTTGGAGAAGAGGTAAGGACGCGAGCGCTGCCGCAGCCATTCGATGACTTCACGGCGCGCGGCAACGTAGCCCCCGCTCCCCCCGCCCAGGGCCTTGCCCAGGGTGCCGGTGAGGATGTCGACGCGCGCGGCGACCCCGCAGTGCTCCGGCGTACCCCGCCCCGTGGCTCCCATGAAGCCGGTGGCATGCGAATCATCGACCATCACCAGGGCGTCGTGGCGCGCCGCCAGATCGCAGATCTCACCGAGCCTGGCGATGAAGCCATCCATGGAGAACACCCCGTCGGTGGCGATGAGGCGCGTGCGCGCGCCCTGCGCCTGGCGCAGGCACTGCTCCAGTTCTGCCATGTCGCTGTTGGCGTAGCGGTAGCGCTGCGCCTTGCACAGGCGAATGCCGTCGATGATGCTCGCGTGATTGAGCGCGTCCGAGATCACCGCGTCGCGCTCATCGAGGAGCGTCTCGAACAGGCCGCCGTTGGCGTCGAAGCAGGATGAATACAGGATCACGTCCTCGGTGCCGAGGAAGCGGGCGAGCCCCTGCTCGAGCGCCTTGTGGGTGGTCTGCGTGCCGCAAATGAAGCGCACCGAGGCCATACCGTAGCCGTACTCATCGATCGCGCGCTGCGCCGCTGCACGCACCACCGGGTGGTTGGCGAGACCCAGGTAGTTGTTGGCGCACAGGTTGATGACGTCGCGCCCGCCGGCGCGTACCACGCCGCCCTGGGGGCCGGCGAGCACCCGCTCGCTCTTGTAGAGGCCCTGCTCGCGCAAACCGGTGAGCTCGCCGCGCAGGCGCTCGATGACACCCTGATTCATGACATGTAATTATACTTGAGCCTCAATGTCCGAGCCCGCAGCAAGCGGCCATCCCGGGACCGCCCGCATCGACCGCTGGCTGTTCGCCGTGCGTCTGTTCAAGTCACGCTCGCTGGCGGCGCAGGCGGTGACCGGTGGCAGAGTGCACGTGAACGGCGAGCGCGTGAAGCCCGCCCGCGAAGTGCGTCCCGGGGACCGGGTGAGCTTCGCGCGCGGCACGGTGCGGTTTGAGTGTGCGGTCGCTGCCGTGCCGCAGCGCCGGGGACCTGCGGCGGCAGCGGCGCGCTGCTACCAGGAGACGCCCGCAAGCGTGGCACGCAGCGCCGAGTTCGTTACGCGCATGAAGCTGGCTGCCGGGCTCACGCCGCGTCCTGCGGCGCGGCCCGACAAACACGACCGCCGGCTGCTGCGGCGCCTGCGGGGTCGCATTTGAGCCGCCGCAGGTCGCCGCAAAGCATGTCGGTATCCGCGTTACCATCCAAACTGACCTCCAGGGCGTAAGCCCCGGGGCGGCCGTTGCCGGGTAATACATGACCTTAAGCGTTTTCGATATCTTCAAGGTGGGCATCGGGCCGTCCAGCTCGCACACCATGGGTCCGATGCGGGCGGCGCGCGAGTTCGCCTTCAGCCTCAAGCGCGATGGCCTGCTCGGCACGACGCAGGAGATCGCCGTGCGTCTGTACGGCTCACTCGCATTCACCGGGGTGGGCCATGGGACGGACCGCGCGATCCTTGCAGGGCTCGAGGGCGCCGAGCCCGAAAGCGTCGACCCCGACAGCATCGAACCCACCGTGCAGCGCATCCGTAGCAGCGGGCGCATTCGCCTGGCAGGCGAGCACGAGATCGCCTTCGATGAGCCGATGCAGCTCCTGTTCATGCACCACGAGCGCTTGCCGGGGCATTCCAACGGCATGCGTTTCAGCGCGCTCGGCTCCGATCGCGGGAGGCTGCGCGAGGAGGACTACTACTCCATCGGCGGTGGCTTCATCGTGCGCGGCGAGGAGCAGGAGGCGCGCGAGGCGGGTAGCCGAGCGGTGCCCCCGTACTCGTTCACCTCGGGTGCGCAGTTGCTCGCCCTGTGCCGTGAGCACGGGCTGGAGATGTACGAGCTGGTACTGGCGAATGAGCGTACCTGGACGAGCGAGGCGCAGGTGCGCGCCAAGCTCCTGCACCTGTGGCAGGTGATGCAGGCGTGTGTCGAGCGCGGCTTCCGGCAGACCGGCCTCCTGCCCGGAGTCCTCAAGGTGCGCCGGCGCGCGCCGCGGTTGTACCGCATGCTGACCGAGAGCGCTCAGGCGGGACCGCTGGACGTCATGGACTGGGTCAACGCCTACGCGCTGGCGGTGAACGAGGAGAACGCCGCCGGCGGCCGTGTGGTCACGGCTCCCACCAACGGCGCCGCGGGCATCGTCCCTGCGGTGCTGCACTTTTATCGCCGCTTCGAGCCGGGCGCGAACGATGAGGGCGTGGTGCGCTTCCTCCTGGTGGCGGCGGCGATGGGCATGCTTTACAAGAAAAACGCCTCCATCTCCGGGGCGGAGATGGGTTGTATGGGCGAAGTGGGTGTGGCCTGCTCGATGGCCGCGGCGGGCCTGGTGGCGGCGCTGCAGGGCACCAGCGAACAGATCGAAAACGCCGCCGAGATCGGCATGGAGCACAACCTGGGTCTCACCTGCGACCCGGTGGCGGGGTTGGTGCAGATTCCCTGCATCGAGCGCAACGCCATGGGGTCGGTCAAGGCCATCAACGCGGCGCGCCTGGCGATGCGCGGCGATGGCACGCACAAGGTGTCGCTCGACCAGGTGATTGCCACCATGCGTCAGACCGGTGCGGACATGTCCACCATCTACAAGGAGACGTCCCAAGGGGGGCTTGCGGTCAACGTGCCGGAGTGTTGAGCCGGCCACCGCAGATACGCGCGTCGGCCTGACGCGTCAGCCCAGCAGCCCGAACAGGCGCGGCGGAGGTTTCTCGCGCTGCACGTCGGTGACCGCGGCGGAGCCGATGGCGCTCCAGTGCGAGGTATCGAAAGCGATCGAGCACACCGCCGCGGTGGCCATCCCGGCGGTGCCGCGCTGCGGCAGCAGCAGCTGCACCAGCTCCGACACGCCCGGATTGTGAGCGACCACCAGCAGGTGCGCGACGCGCGGGCCGGTGGCGTGCACCAGCTCCAGCACGTCCGCTGCGCCCGCCAGATACAGCGCCTCCTCGTGCCGCACGCGCCTGGCAGGCAGCGAGAGCTCGCGTGCCACGATGTCGGCGGTCTGTTGGGTGCGGCGCGCGGGGCTCGTCAGCAGCAGGTCCGGAATGAGTTGCAGCTCGAGCAACCGGCGCGCCATGGTTTGCGCCGCGCCGATCCCGCGGCGGTTCAGCGGACGCTCCAGGTCGGAAATGGCCGGATCGTTCCAGCGCGCATCCGCGTGCCGCATGAGAGTCAGCCGCTTCATGCGCCGCGCCTCACGAGGGCTGCTCCAGCAGGATCCGGCCGTCTTGCTCGCGCGCCCGATAGGTGCGCAGCGGCTCGTAGGCCGGCGGCGTCAACGCCTCACCGGTGCGCAGGCAGAAGTGCGCCCCATGCCGCGGGCAGATGATCTGACAGGCTTCCACTTGCGCCCCGCTCAGCGACTCGCCGTCGTGCGTGCAGCGCTCTTCTACCGCGTACAGCTCGGCGCCGCAGCGTACGACGACCACCGGCACGCCGTCGATCTCCACCGAGAGGGGCGCCGTCTCGCTGACGGCGTCCGCGCCGCCGATGTCGACCCACCGGGAGCTCATGCGGCCGCTAGAACATCCCGGTCTGCAGGCGCGCGGCCTCGGACATCATGCTCTGGTTCCAGGGGGGGTCGAAGGTCAGCTCCACGCGCGCCTCGCGCACCGTGGGGATGCGCTGGATCTTGTCGCGCACGTCATCAACCAGAATCTCGCCCATGCCGCAGCCGGGGGCGGTGAGGGTGATCTTCACTTCCACGCTGCGGGTGCCGTCCTCGTTCTGCGTCACGTCGCAGGCGTACACCAGACCCAGGTCGACGATGTTGATCGGGATCTCCGGGTCATAGCAGGCACGCATCTGCTCCCAGGCGAGCTTGCGCACGTCCTCTTCGTTGGCGTTGGGCGGCAACTCGGGCGCTTTGACCGCCTCCTGGCCGATGGCGTCGGCGTCCTCGCCCGCGATGCGGAACAGGTTACCCTCGAGGTACACGGTGAAGCTGCCGCCGAGGGCCTGGGTGATGTAGCCGGCCTGGCCGGGCTTGAGTTTCACTTCCTGTCCGGCCGGGACGATCACCGCGCGCACCTCGCGGTTGACGACAAAGGGCTCGTTCTCGTGCCTGCGCATCGCCGCTACTCGGTGGATATCGTCGCCGCGCCGTGCTCGAGCGCCGCATTGAGGGTGTGCCAGCACAGGCTGGCGCACTTGACGCGCGCCGGAAATTCCCGCACTCCGGACAGCGCCGCCAGCTTGCCGAGCGCGGCGTCGGCTTCGTCCCCGGGACGTGTCAGCAGCGCGTGCACCTTGTTGAACAGCTCGCGGACCGCACTGCGGTCCTTGCCCTTGACCGCTTCCGTCATGAGGGACGCCGAGGCGGTGGAAATGGCGCAGCCCCGGCCCTCGAAGCGGATGTCCGCGACGCGCTCGCCCTCCAGGCGCACGAACACCGACAGCCGGTCGCCGCACAGCGGGTTGTGCCCCTCGGCGCGGCCGTCGGCCGGCTCGATGCGCCCGAAGTTCCGCGGGTGCCGGTTGTGATCCAGGATCACGTCGCGGTACAGATCCTTGAGATCCATCAGCCGAACACCTCGCGCGCCTTGCCCAGCGCCTGCACCAGGCTCGCTACGTCACGCTCGGTGTTGTAACAGCCGAACGAGGCGCGCGCCGTCGCCGGTAGCCCGAAGAAGCTCATGACCGGCATGGCGCAGTGATGGCCGGTGCGCACCGCAATCCCCTCGGCGTCGAGGATCGTGCCGAGGTCATGCGGGTGCACGCCCTTCATGGTGAAGGACAGCACCGAGGCCTTGTGCGCCGCGGTGCCGATGATCTCGATCGCCGGCAGCCGTGCGAGCTCCGCGGTGGCCAGCTGCAGCAGGCGCTGCTCGTGCGCGGCGACCGCCTCCAACCCCAAGCTCTCGAGGTAGTCCATGGCGGCCGCGAGGCCGACGGCGCCGGACATGTTGGGCGTGCCGGCCTCGAACTTCCACGGCAGCTCGTTGTAGGTGGTCTTCTCGAACGATACCGTCAGAATCATGTCGCCACCGCCCTGCCACGGCGGCATGGCCGCGAGCAGTTCCTCGCGCCCGTAGAGCACCCCGATCCCGGTGGGCCCATAGAGCTTGTGGCCGGAGAAGGCGTAGAAATCGGCGCCGAGCGCGCGCACGTCGACGCGCGTGTGCGGCACCGCCTGCGCCCCGTCGATCAGCACCACCGCGCCGTGCGCATGGGCGGCCTCGATGATGCGCTTCACCGGCAGCACCGTGCCGAGCGCGTTGGACACGTGCGCCACCGCCACCAGGCGCGTGCGCGGGCCGAGCAGTCCGAGCAACTCCTCCAGCTGCAGCTCGCCGCGGCGGTTGATCGGCGCCACCCGCAGCGTGCAGCCGGTCTGCTCGCACACCATCTGCCAGGGGACGATGTTGGCGTGATGCTCGAGCGCGCTGATGAGAATCTCATCCCCGGCCCGCAGGCGCGGGCGGCCGTAGGCCTGTGCGACCAGATTGATCGCCTCGGTGGTGCCGCGGACAAAGATGATCTCGCGCGTGCTGCGGGCATTTATGAAACGCCGTACGCGCTCGCGTGCGCCCTCGTACGCGGCGGTGGCCGCCTGACTGAGCGCATGCACGCCGCGATGCACGTTGGCGTGCGAGTGTGTCTCGTAGTCCTCGACCGCCCGCAGCACCGCCAGCGGGCGCTGCGAGGATGCGGCGCTGTCCAGATACACCAGCGGATGCCCGTTCACCAGGGTGTCGAGGATGGGAAAGTCGCGGCGCACGCGCTCGGCGTCGAACGGCGGCGGCGCGGCGAGCGAGACGTTGGCGGCCATCAGGCTGACTCCCCGCGCGCGAAGGGCTCGGGTACCTGCCGCGCCAGGCGCTGTTCGATCTGGCGGCGCAGCTCGGCAACCTCGATCTTCGCGACCACGTCCTCGAGGAATGCCCACTTCAGCAGCCGCTGCGCGACCTCGGGCTCAAGTCCCCGCGACCGCAGGTAGAACAGCATGTTCTCATCGAGTTTACCGGCGGTGGCGCCGTGGCTGCAGCGCACCTCGTCGGTGTAGATCTCGAGCTGCGGCCGCACGTCGATCTCCGCTTCCGGGCCGGCGAGCAGTCCGCGCAACGACTGGCGCGAATCCGTCCCGTGCGCCTCGCGCCCCACCACGATCTTGCCGTTGAAGGCGACGCGCGCGCGGCCGGCGGAAATTCCGCGAAACACCTGTTCGGTGCGTGCCCGGGGCGCGACGTGCTCGACCCGCGCGTAGGTATCCTGGACCTGCTGGTGCTCGCCCAGCGCCACCACCGCGAGCGTGAGGTCGGCGCGCTCCCCGGTGAGTCGCACCGCGAGGGTGGAGCGGGCCGACTGCGCGCCGATATTGATGCCGTGCAGCCGGTAGCAGGCGTCGCGGCCGACTACGGCGGACAGCGTGTCAAATACGATGGCGCGCGCCGCCAGCTCCTGCAGCCGGTAATGGTGCAGCGTGGCGCCGCTGCCGAGCTCGAGCGTCACGGCGCTGTTCACGAAGCTCGCGTGGGGGCCGCCGCTGACGTGCCGCTCGATGAGCAGCAGCTGCGCCTGGCTCTCGAGCTGCAGTTCCACGCGCGGGTAGGATGCGCCGCTCAGCGCATCCGCGCTCGCCACGAACACCAGCTCGAGGCGCACCGGCTCAGCGGGGTGCGCGGCGACGCGGATGGCCGCGCCGTCGGTGGCGAACGCCTCGTTCAGCAGCGCAAAGCGCTCATCCGCGCCGGCGCCCGGGGCCGGCGCGGGCACGGTGGCTGCCGTGCGGCCGGCATCGCTCGCCGAGAGCGGCGTGACCGTGGCGGCGCTGGCATCCAGCCTCGCCGAGAGTGCCGGCGCAAACGCGCCATCCACGAACACGTAACGGGCAAAGCCGGGTATCGCGGCCGGCAGATCCGTTGCCTGCGGTTGTACGGGCGTTGCCGGAGCGAACCGCAGGCGCTCGAGCGGGCGCAGGTTGGCGTACTTCCAGTTCTCATCGCGCGATGTCGGCAAGCCGCCCGCCGTGAGCGCCGCGATCGCCGTGCGCTGGCGTGTCGCCGTGGGCCCGGCCGGCGGCAGTGCGCGCGAGGCGTTGGCGTGTTCCTCGAGGATGCGGGCGGTGAGTGGGGTGCTCATGGCTCAGGCCGCCTGCCCGCTGACCCAGTCGTAGCCGCGCCGCTCGAGTTCCAGCGCCAGGGTACGATCGCCGCTCCTGGCGATGCGCCCGCGCACCAGCACGTGCACGATGTCCGGTACCACGTATTCGAGCAGGCGCTGATAGTGTGTGACCAGCAGGCAGGTGCGCTCGGGCGAGCGCAGCGAGTTCACGCCCGCCGCGACCACCTTGAGGGCGTCGATGTCCAGACCCGAGTCGGTCTCGTCGAGAATCGCCAGCCGCGGCTCGAGCACCAGCATCTGCAGCACTTCGTTGCGCTTTTTCTCCCCGCCCGAGAACCCCTCGTTCACGCCCCGGGACAGGAAGCTGTCCTCGATATGCATGAGCTTCATCTTCTCGCGCACCAGCCCCAGGAATTCGAAGGCATCGACTTCGGCCAGGCCGCGCTGCTGGCGCACGGCGTTGACGGCGGCCTTCAGCAGATAGACGTTGTTGACTCCGGGGATCTCGACCGGGTACTGGAAGCCGAGAAACACTCCCTGGCGGGCACGCTCCTCCGGGGCGAGCGCCAGCAGATCGCGCCCCTCATAGCTCACCGTGCCGGCGGTGATCTCATAGCCGGGGCGGCCGGCGAGCACGTGCGCGAGCGTGCTCTTGCCCGAGCCGTTCGGTCCCATGATGGCGTGCACTTCGCCGGCTCCCACCTGCAGCGTGAGCCCGTTCAGGATCTGCTTGCCCTCGACGGTGACGTGCAGATCCTTGATGGCGAGGAGCGGGGTTCGCGCAGTGCTCATGTCAGCCCACCGCGCCTTCCAGGCTGACGGCCAGCAGGTTCTGCGCTTCGACCGCGAATTCCATCGGCAGCTCCTTGAACACCGACTTGCAGAAGCCGCTCACGATCATGTTGACCGCGTCCTCCTCGCTGATGCCGCGTGCCAGGCAGTAGAACAGCTGGTCGTCGCTGATCTTGGAGGTGCTGGCCTCGTGCTCGACCGTGGCCGAGGGGTTCTTCACCTCCACGTACGGGAAGGTGTGCGCCCCGCACTCACCGCCCATCAGCAGCGAATCGCACTGGGTGAAATTGCGGGCGGCGTGCGCGCTCGGCAGGATCTTGACGAGTCCGCGGTAGGTGTTCTGGCCGCGGCCGGCCGAGATGCCCTTGGAAATGATGGTGCTGCGGGTATCGCGCCCGATGTGGATCATCTTCGTGCCGGTGTCCGCCTGCTGGTGATGATTCACGGTCGCGACCGAGTAGAACTCGCCGATCGAGCCCTCGCCGCGCAGCACGCAGCTCGGGTACTTCCAGGTGATCGCCGAGCCGGTCTCCACCTGGGTCCAGGAAATATGCGCGCGGCGTCCGCGGCACTCGCCGCGCTTGGTCACGAAGTTGTAAATGCCGCCGCGGCCATTGGCATCGCCCGGATACCAGTTCTGCACGGTCGAGTACTTGATGTAGGCGTCATCGAGGGCGATGAGCTCCACCACCGCGGCATGGAGTTGGTTTTCGTCGCGCATTGGTGCACTGCACCCTTCCAAGTACGAGACATAACTTCCAACATCGGCGATGATGAGCGTGCGCTCGAACTGTCCGGTGTTCAGCGCGTTGATGCGGAAGTACGTCGACAGCTCCATCGGGCAACGCACGCCCCTGGGCACGTAAACGAACGAGCCATCCGAGAACACCGCCGAGTTGAGCGTCGCGAAGAAGTTGTCGGTGTAGGGCACGACGCTGCCGAGGTACTGCTCGATCAGCTGCGGATGCGTGCGCACGGCTTCCGAGAACGGGCAGAACACCACCCCCGCGGCGGCGAGCCGCTCCCTGAAGGTCGTCGCTACCGAGACGCTGTCGAACACCGCATCCACCGCGACACCGGCGAGCCGCGCACGCTCGTGCAGCGGCACGCCGAGTTTCTCGTAGGTCTCGAGCAGCTTCGGATCGACCTCATCGAGGCTCTTCGGGCCGTCCTTGCGGCTCTTGGGGGCGGAGTAGTAGGAAATGCCCTGGTAGTCGATCGGCGCGAACTTCACGTGCGCCCAATGCGGCTCGCGCATGGTCAGCCAGTGGCGCAGCGCCTTGAGCCGCCAGTCGGTGAGGAAGGCCGGCTCCTGCTTCTTGCGCGAGATCAGGCGCACCACGTCCTCGTCCAGCCCGGGCGCGACCGTGTCGGAATCGATCTCGGTCACGAAGCCGTGCTGGTAACCGCGCGCGATGAGGGTCTCGAGCTGTCGTGCATTTTCACTCATGGGCTCACTCACGATCGCACCGGCGCGCGCGCCGCGGCCGCCTTCATCTCACGCTCGAGTGCCGGCAGTCGGGCGGGAGCGGCGTCCAGGCCCGCGAGCTGCGCCAGACTCACCTCATAGAGCGAGCGGCGGAAGGCAAGGTTCAGGCGCTGCCACACGCGCCCGACGCGGCAGGTATCCTCGATCTCGCAGTTACCGTGTCCCGCCGAGCAGTCGGTGAGCGCCACCGGACCCTCGAGGGCATCGATTATGGCCGCCGCGCTGATCTGCGCCGCCGGGCGCGAGAGCTGATAGCCGCCGTGCAGGCCGCGGATCGAGGTCACCAGCCCCGCGCGCTGCAGCTGCTTGAGAAGCTTGCACACCGTAGGGGCTGCGATGCGCGTCTGCTCGGCGAGCGAGGCCGCGGTCTGCACGCGCCCCGGCTCGCCCGCGAGCGCCGCGAGCAGCACGGTGGCGTAGTCGGTAAGCCGGCTCATACGCAGCATGGGAGTGCACTCCGTAAACTAGGACTAGTTTAGTACTAATTACCGATGGAACCAAGCGGGGGCGCCGGCGGGCTGATTTGGTATCCTTGGCGCCCCGATTTCCCTGGGGTAGTAATCGCAGTCGGCTGCGCGGCGCGCTTCGCGCGCCTGTCAGGCGCCCGCCGTGGACAGTGGAGGATCCGACGATGAACCCGAGTGAGCTGATGCGTGTTGCCAGCGCGATGGTCGCCAGAGGCAAGGGTATTCTGGCCGCGGACGAGAGCGGCGGCACCATCAAGAAGCGCTTCGATGGCATCAAGCTGGAGTCGACCGAGGAGCATCGCCGCACCTATCGCGAGATGTTGTTCACGGCGCCGGGCGCCGCCGAGTCGGTCAGCGGCGTCATCCTGTACGACGAGACCATCCGCCAGAAGACCCGGGACGGTACGCCGTTTCCGCAGTACCTGGTGAAGCAGGGCATCATCCCCGGTATCAAGGTGGACCTGGGTGCGAAGCCGCTCGCGGGTTTCAACGGCGAGACCATCACCGAGGGACTCGACGGCTTGCGCGAGCGGCTCAGCGACTACCGCGGGCTCGGCGCGCGCTTCGCCAAATGGCGCGCAGTCATCGATATTGCCGAGGGCATTCCCACCGCGTTCGCCGTCGAGGCGAACGCGCATGCGCTGGCGCGCTATGCGGCGCTGTGCCAGGAGAACGACATCGTGCCGATCGTCGAGCCGGAGGTGCTCATGGACGGCGCACACTCGATCGAGCGCTGTGAGCAGGTGACCGAGGCCGTGCTCGCCAGCGTGTTCCGGCAGCTGTTCGAGCACCGTGTGATGCTCGAGGGCATGGTGCTGAAGCCCAACATGGTGATCGCGGGCAAGAAAGCCGCAAATCGGGCGCCGCCGCAGGCCGTGGCGGAAGCCACGGTGCGGGTGCTGCGGCGCCACGTCCCGCCGGCGGTGCCGGGCATCGCGTTTCTGTCCGGCGGGCAGTCCCCGACCGAGGCGACGCTGCACCTGTCGCTCATGAACAAGCTCGGGCCGCTGCCGTGGTCCCTGAGCTTCAGCTACGGCCGCGCGCTGCAGGACACCGCACTCAAGGCGTGGGGCGGAGTCGCGGCGAATTTCGCCGCCGGGCAGAAAGAGTATGCCAAGCGCGCCAGGCTCAATGGCCTGGCGACCACCGGGCGCTACGCGCCCGACATGGAAAGCCAGGCCGCCTGAGCGTAAGGCGCCCACCGCGATCGCGTGACAAGCCCGGCATCCCCGCAACCCGCGTCACGCGCTGCAGCGCCCGACGTGGTGGTCGACGTGCGCGGCCTGCACTACGCCGTGGGTGGGCGGCCGATTTTCGCAGGCCTGGACGTGCAGGTGCGGCGCGGAAGGATCACCGCCATCATGGGGCCGAGCGGAACGGGCAAGACGACGCTGCTCAAGCTCATCACGGCGCAGATCCCCGCCGATCGCGGCGAGGTGAGCGTATTCGGTGAGGATCTCGCGGCTTTGGGTCGCCGGGGGATCTACGCCCTGCGCAAGCGCCTGGGGATGCTGTTCCAGAACGGCGCGCTGCTCACCGACCTGGACGTGTTCGAGAACGTCGCTTTCCCGGTGCGCGAGCACACCGATCTGCCCGAAGCGCTGATCTACAAGCTGGTGCTCACCAAGCTGCAGGCGGTGGGGCTGCGCGGCGCCGCCGGGCTGATGCCGGGGGAGCTGTCGGGTGGCATGGCGCGGCGCGTGGCGCTGGCGCGGGCCATTGTCATGGATCCGGAGCTGCTGATCTACGATGAGCCGTTCGTCGGGCTCGATCCGATCTCGCTCGGTGTCATCCTGCGCCTCATCAAGCACATGAACGAGGCGCTCGGGATCACCAGCATCGTGGTCTCCCACGACGTGCACCAGCTCGCCACCATCGCCCACGACAGCTATCTGTTGTCGGGCGGGCGGGTCGCGGCCGCCGGCCCCCCGGCGCAGTTGCGTGCCAGGCGTGCCAGCGATTCGGCGGCAGTGCGGCAATTCATGACCGGCAGCGAAGACGGTCCGGTGGCTTTCCACTACCCGGCGCCCGATTACGCGGCGCAGCTGTTCGCCGCGGAGGAATGATGAGCCAGCGCGGCGGGAACGACCTCCTCCTCGAAGGCGTGCGCCGGCTCGGAGCCGTGGCGATCTTCCTCGTCCAGCTGCTCCTCGAAAGCGTGCCGGCGCTGAGCCGGCCGCGCCTGCTGGTGCACCAGATCTACAACGCCGGCGCCCGCTCGCTCATCATCATCATGCTCTCGGGGCTGTTTGTCGGCATGGTGCTCGGCCTGCAGGCCTTCAATCTCCTGCAGCGCTTCGGCTCCGAGGAAGCGCTCGGCACGGCCGCGGCGCTCGGCCTGCTGAAGGAGCTCAGTCCGGTCATCACCGCCTTGCTGTTCGCCGGCCGCGCCGGCACGGCACTGACCTCGGAAATCGGCCTGATGCGCGCCACCGATCAGCTCACGGCCATGGAAATCATGGCAGTCGATCCGCTGCGCCACGTCGCCGCGCCGCGCTTTCTGGGCGGCGTGGTCGCGATGCCGTTGCTGACCGCGATCTTCAGCCTCATCGGGCTCTACGGCGCGCAGCTCATCGGCGTACAGCTGATGGGGGTCGACAAGGGCGTGTTCTGGTCGCAGATGCAGGGCTCGGTCGGGCTGCGCGACGTCACCGAGGGCATGGTGAAGAGTGTGGTGTTCGGCATCGCCTGCAGCCTGATCGCGGTGCACGAGGGCTATCACGCCGAGCCGACCGCGGCAGGAGTCGGACTCGCGACCACGCGCACCGTGGTAGCCTCCTCGGTGATCACGCTGCTGTTGGACTATGTGTTGACTGCGGCATTCCTGTAACCGGAGACTTGAATCGTATGCGCGCCAATCGAACGCTCGAGATCGGAACCGGCCTGTTCGTGCTGCTGGGCTTCGCCGCGCTGCTGTTTCTCACCACGCAGCTGCCGGCGAGCGGTGTGAAGTTCGGCGCGCCGAAGGCCGGCTATCACGTGAGCGCCGAGTTCGACAACGTCGGTGACCTCAAGGTGGGCGCCCCCGTGACCATGGCGGGGGTGCACGTGGGCGAGGTGGAGGGCATCCGCTTTGATTCCAAGGACTACAAGGCCGTGGTCAGCCTGCGCATCGACCCCCAGTACAAGCAGATCCCCGAGGACAGCTACGCCAGCATCCAGACTCAGGGGCTGCTCGGCGGCAAGTACCTGGGTATCAGCCCGGGAGGACTCGACAGCTATCTCAAGAACGGCAGCCGCATCGAACAGACTCAGTCCGCCATCGTGCTCGAGAGTCTGATCAACAAGTTCTTCGCAAACTACTCGAGCAAGGGCGGGGGCGAGGGCCAGGGCGCGGACAACCAGAGCAAGGTGGAGCCGAAGAAATGAGACACACGACACTGGTATTGACCGGCTTGTGGCTGGCGTGCGCCGTGGCAAGCGCGTCGCGGGCGCAGCCCGCGCCCGCGGCGACCGCAGCCGCCGGCGAGGGACCGACCGAGGTCGTGCAGAGCGCCGCCCAGGGCATGCTCGGGGATCTCGACAAGGATCGCGATGCGTACCACCGTGATCCGGCGAAGGTCGGGCAGCTGGTCGACAAGTACCTGCTGCCGCACTTTGACACCGAGGCCTCCGCGCGCCTGGTGCTCGGGGCGCACTGGCGCACGGCAACTCCCGAGCAGCGCAGGCACTTCATCGATGCCTTCTATCACTCGCTGCTCACCAACTACGGCACCGCGCTGGTCGACTTTACCGCCGACCGGCTCAAGATCTTCCCCACCAAGGTCGACCCGGACGCAACCCGGGCCACGGTGCGCACCGAGGTGAAGCGCGCCAACGGCGATCGCGTGTCCGTCAACTACTACCTGCACAAGACGCCGCAGGGCTGGAAGGCGTGGGACGTGGTGATCGATGGTATCAGCTACGTCAACAGCTACCGCACGGACTTCGGCGAACAGATCGAGGCGCAGGGGATCGACGCGGTCATCAAGCGTCTGGAGGCGGGCGAGAAGCCCGGGGCGATCGGTAAGCAGACCGTCGACAAGGGCGGATGAACACCGCGGCGCCCGAGGCGAGCGGGTCGTTCCAGGTGGCCCCGTCGGCCAATGGACGGTTCGTGGCCCAGGGGCCGCTGACGTTTGCAACCGCACGCCAGGCGAGGGAGCAGGGCCTGCAGTGCCTCGCGAGCGCCGCCGGGCGTGAGCTCGAGATCGATTGCGGCGGCATCACCGCCTCCGACAGCGCCGGTCTCGCGGTGCTGCTGGACTGGCTCGGTGCGGTGAAGCGCGCCGGCCGCTCGCTGCGCTACACACATCTGCCGCAGGGTCTGCTCGCGCTGGGCCGGATCAGTGAGGTCGAGGAGCTGCTCGAGCGCGGTGTGTGAGGTGCCCGCTGCGCCGGCAGCCTGAGGCGCGCGCCGCCTCGATCAATGCGGCGGCGGGGCCTGAGGCGGCGGGGATTGGGGCGGCGCTGCCGTGCCTTCGGACATGTCCCGCTCCGATTCCTCCAGCAGTTTCTGCTCCTGCTGCTCCTCGTCAGTTGATTGCCCGCCGTTGACCTTGAAGGCGCGGTGCTGCAGGTAGACGTTGCGCACAAAGGCATACGGATCGTAGGCGCTGTCGATGGCGCCCTGCGCGTCGAGGAGCTTCGCGCGCTTGTCGATCGCGCGCAACACCCACAGACCGTACCTCCAGTAGTCATTGTTCAGGTAGGTCCGCGGGTCGGCGTAGGTATTCGCCACGACCCCGACGCTATCCCTGACGTCCGAGGGGCCGAGGAACGGTATGACGAAGTACGGTCCCGTTCCGATGCCCCACTTGCCAAAGGTCTGCCCGAACTCGCGATCGTTCTTCTCGAGGCCCACCCGTGTCGCCGGGTCCATCAGGCCACCGATACCGACCGTGGTGTTGAGCAGCAGCCGTCCGGTGTCCGAGAAGAAGGGCCCGATCTGGCCCTGCAGCAGGTCATTGACCATGACAACGGGATATTCCAGGTTATCGAAGAAGTTGCTCACGCCCGTCTGCACGAAATGCGGTGTGACCTCGCGGTAGCCGCGCGCCACCGGCTGGAAGATCGCCCGGTCGAATGTGTCGTTGAAGCGATAGGTGACGCGGTTCATTCGCTCCCACGGATCGCGCGGATCGCGTTTCCCGGGCGGCAGCGTCGCGCAGCCGAGCAGCAGCAGCAGACCGAGGGCTAACAGTGACAGCCTGATTGTCGATGGCATAGGGGTGCGGGAGGCGAACGAAGCGCTCATTGTAGCAGCCGCGCGCCGAGTCCCGCGCGACAATGCCGGCGGGTCAGCGCCCGCCGCCGCGCCGCTGGCCGGACTGTCCCTGACCGTCGCCGTTGTCGGTCAGTTGGCGCTTGCGGGTGCTCGCGAGGTACTCGCGCACCTCATCGAGGCGGGCCTGATAGCGCTGCCGCTGTATGGTGCTGATGTTGGGAGAGGCGAGCGCCAGCTGCAGCTGCTGCGCCGCCAGCGCCAGGTCCCCGCCTGCGATCTGGTATTCGCCCATGTAGAAATAGGCATCCCCGGCATCACCTGCGGCGCTGGCGGCGAGGGCCGTGAGCCGGATCTGGTCGGGCGTGGGCGGCACGTTGTTGAACAGGTCGAGCAGCATGTTGTGCGCATCCGCCGGCCGGCCGGCGGCCATGAGTGTCTCCGCGTAGCGCACCGTGAGGGGCACGTTGCGCGGAAAGAGCTCCTCGCCCTGCTGGAAGGTCGCCAGGGCCTCCTCGAGGTGTCCGGCCTTGGCCTGCGCCTGGCCGAGGGCGACGTGCAGCAGCGTGAGCGCCTCGTGCTGTTGCACCAGTGGCCTGAGGACCCGGATCGCCTCATCGGCGCGATTAGCGCCCATCAGCGCCAGCGCCTCGCCGTAGCGGTTGCCGAGTGTGGCGTGGCCGTGCGCGAGCTTCTGGGCGTAAGCCTGCGCGAGGTCGACGTCGCCGCTCGCGGTCAGCACGCGCACCCGCTCGCGGATGAGCTCATAGCTCTGCGAGTCCTTGCCCCGGCGGGGCGGAAACTGCGCCGCCCGGGCGCGCTGCTCGGCGATACGGTCGGTAGTCACCGGGTGATCCACGAGCATCGCGGGAATGTAGGTGGCGGCGAGCCCCTCGTGGCGGCTCATGGTCTCGAACATCTGGCCCATCCCGTTGGGATCGAAGCCGGCGCCGGCGAGGTAGCCGATGCCCACGCGGTCCGCTTCCCATTCGTTGTCGCGCGTGAAGTTGATCTGATGCTGCACTGCGAGACCCTGGGCAGCGGCGATGCCGCCCTCGATCGCCTGCCCGCCGCCGATGGCGCCGAGCAGGATCGCGCCCAGAAGCGCCGCCGCCGTGGTCAGGCTCTGCTTGGACTGGTCGGCGATCATGCGCGCGATGTGGTGCTGCGTGACGTGTGCCGTCTCGTGCGCCATGACGCCTGCGAGCTCCGATTCGCTCGAGCTGGCGAGCACCAGGCCATCGTGCAGGAACACGAAGCCGCCCGGCACGGCGAACGCGTTGATGCTGTGGTCCTTGATCACGAAGTACTGGAAGTCCCGGCCACCGTCGGCACTCTGCGAAGCGAGCCGCTGCCCCACCGAGTTCATGTACTCGCTGATTTCCGGGTCCTCGAGCAGCGCGTTCTGGTCGCGCAGCTGGTGCGCCACCATCGCCCCGAGGCGGTACTCATCGGTGTGCGAGAGGACCGCGGCCGCCGGACTGCCCATGTCGGGCAGATCCGAGCCCGCCGCCGGGGTGCGCAGGATCAGCGGCGTCGACGGCGGGTCGTCGGCGAAGGCGACGCCGGCAAGGGTGAGGAGGGCGGCCACGAGGGCCGGCAGGAGACGGCGCATGATCGGAGTTTGACCGCCGATGGCGGTCATGAGTTTCCCCAGGTTTACAGAGGCTTACAAAGACGCTCTGCGGGACGCATTCAAGCGTACACCTACAGGATGTCCGAGGCGAAATCGGCGAGCCGCGAGCGTTCCCCGCGCACCAGAGTGATGTGTCCGGAATGCGGCCAGCCGCGGAAGCGATTCACGGCATACGTGAGACCCGAGGTCATCTCCGTAAGGTAGGGCGTATCGATCTGGGCGATGTTGCCGAGGCAGGCGAGCTTGGTGCCGGGGCCGGCGCGGGTGGTCAGTGCCTTCATCTGCTTGGGGGTGAGGTTCTGGGCTTCATCCAGGATCAGGAAGCGGTTGAGGAAGGTGCGCCCGCGCATGAAGTTGAGCGAGCGGATCTTGATCCGGTTGCGCAACAGGTCGTTGGTGGCCGCGCGGCCCCAGTTGCCGCCCTCCTGCGACCCGGTCAGCACCTCGAGATTGTCCATGAGCGCACCCATCCAGGGCTCCATCTTCTCCTCCTCGGTGCCGGGGAGGAAGCCGATGTCCTCGCCGAGCGGAATCGTCACGCGCGTCATGATGATTTCCACGAAGCGGTTGGTTTCCAGGGTCTGCATCAGGCCGGCGGCGAGCGCCAGCAGCGTCTTGCCGGTGCCGGCTGGCCCCAGCACCGTGACGAAGTCGATTTCCGGATCCATCAGCAGGTTGAGCGCGAAGTTCTGCTCACGGTTGCGGGCCGTGATGCCCCAGACATTGTGGCGCTCGTTGCGATGGTCGCGCATCAGCTCGATGGTGGCGGTGTCGCCGCTCATCTTGCGCACCACGCCCTCGATGCCTTCTGGGACGTCCTCGAACACTCCCTGGTTCGGCTGCCACTCGCGCACCGCGGGGCCGGTGATTTCATAGAAGGTGCGGTCGGCTTCCTTCCACGAGCGCATGTCCTTGCCGTGCCGCTCCCAGAAGTCCGCCGGCAGTGCCGTCATGCCGCTGTAGAGGATGTCGGCATCCTCGAGGGTCTTGTCGCTGTAGTAGTCCTCGGCGTGCACGCCGAGCACCGCCGCCTTGATGCGCAGATTGATGTCCTTGGAGACGAGAATGACGCGGGCGTCCTCGTGCTCGTTCTGCAGCGCCAGCGTCTGTGCCAGGATGGCATTGTCGCCGCCTTGCCCCGGCAGGCTGTCCGGCAGCACGCTGCTCAGCTGGCGGGTCTGGAAATACAGCCGCCCGGTGGAGGGTTTCTTGCCGTGGTTGCCCGAGTAGCCGCTCGGCAGCTGCAGGCCACGGTCGATCTGCTCCTTGGTGACCCCGCGCATCATGTCGTCCAGGAAGCGGCTCACCTGGCGCACGTTGCGCGAGGCTTCCGACAGGCCCTTCTTGTGCGCGTCGAGCTCCTCGAGCACCACCATGGGCAGATACACGTCGTGCTCCTCGAAGCGGAAGATCGCGGTCGGATCGTGCATCAGCACGTTGGTATCCAGTACGAACAGGCGCCGCCCGGCGCGCGAGCGGGGCTTCGTCTCCCGTGACTCGCCCGAAGCGGCAGTGGGACCCGGTTCAGAGACGCCGCGCTGCTTCAAGGACTTCCTCCGCTGCCGTTCAGGACTTGACCGGTTCGAGAATGGCGTCGAGGTTGAGCGAATCGCAGAATTCCATGAACTCTTCCCGCAGATGCGCCACGTGGATGCGGCTCGGCACGTTGACGATCATCTGCACCGCGAACATGGGCGCGCCGGTATGCGCGGCGGGGTAGCTGCGGGTCGAGACTTCGGCGATGTCGATCCCGCGCGTGGCGAAGAAACCCGACAGCCCCGAGACGATGCCGCTCTGATCGAGACATACCACGTCGATCGAATACGGCAGCATGTCGGTGCGCGGCGTACGCGGCTCGGTGCGCTTGAGGTGAATACTGAGGTTGCTCGTCTCGGCGAGACGCTTGAGCTCCGTTTCCAGCTTCGCCAGCGCATGCCAGTTGCCCGACACCAAGAGCAGCATCGCGAATTCCGTGCCGAGGTTCGCCATGCGGCTTTCGCTGATGTTGCCGCCAGACTCGCTGATTACGCGGGTCAGCTCATGAACCATGCCCGTGCGGTCGCTGCCGATCGCCGAAACGGCCAGGTGCTGCTTCATCTGTGGGTGGCGGGTGTTTTGCTGGCGATTCGCTCAGCTTGAAGTGTACCGGGAGCGGGGACGGGTTGCGACCTTCCCCAGCAGGCGCGCGGTTTGAGGCTTGCTTAGAGGCAAGCGTCACTCGTAACATCAGACGCTCCCCCGCGAAACGCTGCAGGTCTCATGTTTTCAGGCAGCCTGGTTGCCATCGTCACTCCCATGCGACCCGATGGCGCGGTCGACCTCGAAGCCTGGGCGCGCCTGCTCGAGTTCCATCTGGCGAACGGCACCAACGGCATCGTGATCGGCGGCACCACCGGTGAGTCAGCGACGCTGCGCGAGGCGGAGCTGCGCGAACTGACGCAACGCGCCTGCGCGCAGCTGCGCGGGCGTGTCGCAGTGATCGCCGGGGCGGGTACCAGCAGCACCGCGGACACGGTGGAGCGGGTCGGCTGGCTCTCGGCGCTGCCCATCGACGGGCTGCTGCTCGTGACCCCGGCGTACAACCGGCCGACGCAGGAGGGACTGTACCTGCACTTCGCCGCAGCGGCCGCAGCCGCGCGCAAGCCGGTGCTGTTGTATAACGTTCCGGCGCGCACGGCGGTCGATATGAAAGTCTCGACGGTGGCGCGCCTGTCGAAGGTTGCCGGAATCGTCGGCGTCAAGGAGGCGCTGCCGGAGGCCCCGCGCGTGCGCGAGCTGCTCGACAGCTGCGGCAAGGACTTCGTCGTTCTGAGCGGTGATGACGTCACTGCGCGCGCGAGCATCGGCGCGGGTGCGCGCGGGGTGATCTCGGTCACCGCCAACGTGGCTCCGCGTGCGATGTCGGAGATGGTGAGCGCGGCGCTGGCCGGGGACGGCGCCGCGGCGCAGCGGCTCGACACGCGCTTGAGCGGCTTGCACCGCGAGCTGTTTGTGGAAGCGAATCCGATCCCGGTGAAGTGGGCGCTGGCGCAGATGGGTCTCATCGCGAGCGGGATAAGATTACCGCTCACGCCATTATCGGCGCAGTATCAGGCGGGCGTGCGGGCGGCTGCGCGTGCGGCGGGTGCGTTGCCCTGAAGTGCGCGCACCGCGGCAATTTCTCACAAGCGAACGAGGTTCATGAATGAAGTCTGTTAGCGCAATTGTGTGGCTCGCGCCGCTGCTGCTGGCGCTGAGCGCTTGCCATGCGTTGCGGGCCAAGTCCTGTCACGGGGCGCAGCCGTACATGGGCGCGAAGAGCGCTGCGCCGCTGAAGATTCCCGCCGGACTCGATCCCCCCGAGAGCGGCAACGCGCTGCGCATACCCGCGCTCAACGAGCCGGCGCCCCCGGCGCGCAAGGGCAGGGAGCCGTGTCTGGATGAGCCGCCCCCGTTCAAGGTCCGCCAGAGCGCGCCGCCGCGGCAGGCCTGATGCAGGCCGCGACCGGATGCCTTATCATGCGCCGCCTTTTTTGAAAGGCTCCTGTAAGCAATTGATTGGAGAGGTGGCCGAGCGGTCTAAGGCGCTGGACTGGAATTCCAGTAACATCTCAACGGGTGTTCGTGGGTTCGAATCCCACCCTCTCCGCCACCTGACGGCGCGAGTGACGTGACTATGGTGGCCCGCATCGGTTTCTCCGCGACGACCAGTCGTGAATCCCGTCAGGGCCGGAAGGCAGCAGCGGCAGCGGCGATGTCGGGTGCCGGAGCTTAAGCTGGTGCGGGCCGCCTCCGATGCTCGCGCATTTTGGGATCGTTCATGAGCTACACCGCGCTGGCGCGCACATGGCGCCCGAAGAAATTCTCCGAGCTCATCGGCCAGGAGCACGTGCGGCGTGCGCTCGTGAACGCGCTCGAGAGCGGACGTGTGCATCACGCGTTCCTGTTCACCGGCACGCGCGGCGTCGGCAAGACGACCATCGCACGCATCCTCGCCAAGTGCCTCAACTGCGAGCGGGGCGTCACGGCCGAGCCGTGCGGTGAATGCGCGAGTTGCCGCGAGATCGACGCCGGCCGCTTCCCGGATCTCATCGAGGTGGATGCGGCCTCACGCACCAAGGTGGACGACACGCGCGAGCTGCTCGATAACGTGCAGTACGCCCCGGCGCGCGGCCGCTACAAGGTGTACCTCATCGACGAGGTGCACATGCTCTCGGCACACTCGTTCAACGCGCTGCTGAAGACGCTCGAGGAGCCGCCGCCGCACGTGAAGTTCCTGCTCGCCACCACCGATCCGCACAAGCTGCCGGTGACCGTGTTGTCGCGCTGCCTGCAGTTCAACCTGAAACGGCTGCCGGTCGCGGACATCGCGGCACACATGCGCCGGATTCTCGAGCAGGAGGGGGTGGGGTTCGACGCAGCTGGCCTGAAGCTCGTGGCCCAGGCGGCCGACGGCAGCATGCGCGACGCGCTCTCGCTGCTGGATCAGCTGATCGCGTTCGGCGGCGGGCAGGCGGGCGAGGCACAGGCGCGCGCCATGCTGGGCACGATCTCGCGCGATCACGTGGTGCGCATCGTGGAACTGCTGGCGGCCGCCGACACCGCCGCCCTGGTGCGCTGTGCGCACTCGCTCGAGGAGTTCGCGCCGGATTACGCGCAGGTGCTCGATGAGCTGGCGGCGCTGCTGGTGCGCATCGGACTCAAGCAGGCGCTGAGCGATTACGAGGGCGATGAGCTGTACACCCCCGAGTTACTCGAGCCCCTCGCGCGGGACCTGAGCCCCGAGGACGTGCAGCTGTTCTACCAGACCGCGATCATCGGCCGGCGCGATCTGGGGCTCGCTCCCGAGCCGCGCACCGGCTTCGAGATGACGTTGCTGCGGATGATCGCCTTCCGCCCGGCGGGCGAGTCCAGCGGCTCGCGCCCGCCCGCCGCGGATCGCGCGCCGCGCGCGGCGGCGAGCGCCGCGGCCGGCAGCGTTGCCGCTGCCGGCAGTCCCGCCGGCGCTGGCGGGGCTGCCGAGGGCGCGAGCGCCCCCGACGCGGGTCCCTGGGCGACTATCGTGAACGCGCTGGAGCTCTCGGGCGCAGCGCGCCAGCTCGCCAGCCACTGCGTGTTCGTGAGCCGCCAGGGCGCGGTCGTGCGTCTGGCGCTCGATGCGCGCAACCAGCCGGTGCGCACGCCGGCGCAGGAGGAAAAGTTGGCCCAGGCACTGTCGCGCTACTACGGCGAACCGGTGCGGCTCGAGTTTCAGGTCGGGGGCACGCTCGCCGAGACCCCGGCGCTTCTCGCCCGGCGCCTCTCCGAGCAGGAGCTGGCAGCCGCACGGCGCGCCTTCGAGGCCGACCCGGGCGTGCAGGGGCTGCGCGAGCGCTTTGGCGCGACCGTGCTGCCCGACAGCGTGCGTCCGGTAAAATGACTCCAATCCGGGCGCGCAACGCCTGACAGGCAGCGACTCTCATGCGTGGCAACTTCAACGACCTGATGAAGCAGGCCCAGGCGATGCAGGCGAACATGCAGAAGGCCCAGGCCGAGATCGGCAGCATCGAAGTGGTCGGCGAAGCCGGCGGCGGCATGGTGAAGGTCACCATGAGCGGCCGTCACGAAGTGAAGCGCGTGCAGATCGAGCCCGCAGTCAGCGGCGAGGATCGCGAGATGCTCGAGGATCTGATCGCGGCCGCGGCCAACGACGCCGTGCACAAGGTCGAGGCGCGTGTGCAGGAAAAAATGGCGAGCCTGACCGCGGGACTGCAGCTGCCGCCGGGAATGAAGCTGCCGTTTTGAAGCGCGCGCGATGAAGCATTCGCCGCATCTCGCCCGTCTGATAGACGCGCTGCACACCCTGCCCGGAGTCGGGCCCAAGACCGCGCAGCGCATGGCGTTTCACCTGCTGCAGGAGGGCCGGCCAGGGGCGCGCGCGCTGGCCGAGGCGCTCGATGCGGCGCTTGAGTCCGTGGCCCGCTGCCGGCGCTGCCGCATGCTCACCGAGGGAGAGTTGTGCGCGATCTGCGCCGCGCCGCAGCGCGACGCGGCGCTGCTGTGCGCGGTCGAGTCGCCCGCCGACGTGGTCGCGATCGAGTCCTCCGGGAGCTACCGTGGCCGCTACTTCGTGCTGATGGGGCATCTCTCGCCGCTTGATGGCATCGGCCCCGAGCAGCTCGGCGTGCGCGAGCTCGAGGCGATCCTGGCACAGGGCGGAGTGCGCGAGCTGATCCTCGCCACCAACTCCACGGTCGAGGGCGAGGCGACGGCGCATTTCCTCGGCGAGCTCGCCGCGCGGCGCGGCATCCGCGCCAGCCGCATCGCCCACGGCGTGCCGGTCGGCGGCGAGCTCGAGTACGTCGACGGCGGCACGCTGGCGCACGCGCTCGCCGGGCGCCAGTCGGTCAGTTAGCGCCGGCGCTGCGGCCCGCGCGCCGCACTCAACTCCTCGCGCAGCCGGCGCAGCCGCCGGTAGCTCTCGTAGCGACGCGCATGCAGCGCACCGTCCGCGGCGGCTGCGCGCACCGCGCATCCCGGCTCGCGCAGGTGGCGGCAATCGCTGAAACGGCACCCGGGAGCCAGGCGCTCCACCTCCACGAAGCCGAGGGTGCGCTCATCGAGTGCCGCGGCGGCCGGCGCAAAGTCGCGCACTCCGGGGGAGTCGATCAGCGCGGCGCCGTCTGGCAGATCGAACAGGCGCGCAGCGGTGGTGGTGTGCCGTCCACCGTCCTGCGCGCGCACCAGTGCGCCGATCGCGAGCTGCGCCTGCGGCAGGATGCGCCGCACCAGCGAGGACTTGCCGACCCCGGATTGTCCGACCAGGGCGGCCAGCGCGCCGGGCGTCAGGACGGCACACAGCTCGGCAACCCCGCTGCCGCTGTCGGCCGAGCAGGTGACGGTGCCGTAGCCGGCGTCGCGGTACACCGCGAGCTCGGCGGTTAGCGCCGCGTCGATGCCGAGGTCACTCTTGTTCACGACCAGGGTTGCAGGGAGTGAGGCGGCGGTGGCCGCCGCCAGGTAGCGGTCCACGACGAACAGGTCCGGTGCCGGGAGCGGTGCCAGCACCACCAGCAGCCGCGTGAGGTTGGCCACCACGGGTTCGGCGCCGCCGCGCACGTTGGCGCGATACAGCGCCGTGCGCCGCGGCAGCACTTCCACCACGTGCACCTCATCGTGGCGTGCATCGAGTCGGCAGCGCACCTCGTCGCCGCACACGACGGTGAGGGCGCGCCCGAACGGACGTGCGCGCACTTCCCGGCCGTCGGCGTCGCGCACCAGCAGGTGCCGGCCGAAGGTGGCGATCACGCGTCCAACCAGAGTCTGCTTCATGGGGCGGGTGAGCGGTCCTCTGCTACACTTGGATTGCCTGTTGCGCGGTCATTACACGCTATCACTACCCACGCGCCCATGCCGAGCGGCGACTATCTGGTCTGGATCGATCTGGAGATGACGGGCCTGAAGCCCGACACCGATTCGATCATCGAGATCGCCACCGTGGTGACCGACCGGGAGTTGGAGCTCATCGGTGATGGTCCGGTGCTCGCCATCCATCAGCCCGATGAGGTGCTCGCGCGCATGGACGACTGGAATCAACGCCAGCACGGCTCCTCGGGCCTGCTGGCGCGGGTGCGCGCGAGCCGCACCAGCGTCGCCGAGGCGCAGCAGCGCACGCTCGAGTTCCTCGCGCCGCTGGTCAACGCCGGCAGCTCCCCGATGTGCGGCAACAGCATCTGCCAGGACCGCCGCTTTCTCGCGCGCTGCATGCCCGAGCTCGAAGGCTTCTTCCACTACCGCAATCTCGACGTCAGCACGCTGAAGGAGCTGGCGCGCCGCTGGGCGCCGGCGGTGGCCGAGAGTTTTCTCAAGCAGGGGACCCATCTCGCGCACGCCGATATCCACGAATCGATCCGTGAGCTGCGGCACTACCGCGCGCGTTTGTTCGCGCCGGCTTATGCCGGCACCGGCACCGGCAGCGCCTGAGGCCGTCAGGAAGCCCGGGGCGCTGGCGCCTGGGCGAGGAACAGCCAGGTCTCCACCACCGTATCGGGGTTGAGGGACATGCTCTCGATCCCCTGATCGAGCAGCCAGCGCGCTAGGTCGGGGTGATCCGAGGGACCCTGGCCGCAGATGCCGACGTACTTGCCGTGTTTGCGGCAGGCGCTGATCGCCATCGCCAGGAGCTTGCGCACCGCTTCGTCACGCTCATCGAAGTGGGGCGCCATGATCGCCGAGTCGCGGTCCAGTCCGAGGGTGAGCTGGGTCATGTCGTTCGAGCCGATGGACATGCCGTCGAAGTGCTCGAGGTACTGTTCGGCGAGCAGCGCGTTGGTCGGCAGCTCGCACATCATGATCACCTTGAGCCCGTGCTCGCCGCGTTGCAGGCCGTTCTGCGCCAGCAGCGCCGTGACCTGGCGCGCTTCCGCGACGCTGCGCACGAACGGCACCATGACCTGCACGTTGGTGAGGCCCATGGTCTCGCGCACCCGCTTGAGCGAGCGGCACTCGAGCTCGAAGCAGGGGCGGAAGGTCTCGTCGACGTAGCGCGCCGCGCCGCGGAAGCCGAGCATCGGGTTCTCCTCCTGCGGTTCGTAGCGGCTGCCGCCGATGAGGTTGGCGTACTCGTTGGACTTGAAGTCCGAGAGCCGCACGATGACCGGCTCGGGGGCGAACGCCGCGGCGATCTGTCCGATCCCCTCGGCGAGCTTCTCCACGTAGAAGTCTACCGGGGCGGAATATCCGGCCATCTGCGCGCGGATCTGCTGCTGCAGCTCCCCGTCCAGGCGGTCGAACTCGAGCAGCGCGCGCGGATGCACGCCGATCATGCGGTTGATGATGAACTCCAGCCGCGCGAGCCCCACGCCGTGGTGCGGGATGTTGGCGAAATCGAAGGCGCGCTCGGGGTTGCCGACGTTCATCATGATCTTGACCGGGATCTTCGGCAGCGCATCGAGCTCGATCTGCGTGCGTTCGAACTGCAACAGCCCTTCGTACACCTGCCCGGTGTCGCCCTCGGCGCACGACACGGTCACTTCCTGTCCCTCGCGGATGCGTTGCGTGGCATCCCCGCAGCCGACCACCGCCGGGATGCCCAGCTCGCGTGCGATGATGGCCGCGTGGCAGGTGCGGCCGCCGCGGTTGGTGACGATCGCGGCGGCGCGCTTCATGACCGGCTCCCAGTCCGGATCGGTCATGTCGGCGACCAGCACGTCGCCGTTCTGCACGCGTGCCATTTCACTCGCGTCGCGGATGACGCGCGCGGCTCCGGCGCCGATGCGCTGGCCGATGCTGCGGCCGGTGGCCAGCACCCGTGAGCGGCCCTTCAGAGCGTAGCGTTGAATGGTGCGCCCGGCGCGGCTCTGCACCGTCTCGGGCCGGGCCTGCAGGATGAAGATCGCGCCCGCGGCGCCGTCGCGCGCCCACTCGATATCCATCGGCCGCTCGTAGTGCTCTTCGATGATCAGCGCCTGGCGCGCCAGCGTGAGGATGTCGGCGTCGCTCAGGCAGAAGCGGTGCCGCTCTGCGGGCGGCACCGCGACCGTCTGTACGCGCTCGGGCGAGCCCGCCGGCGCGTACACCATCTTCACCGCCTTGGCGCCGAGGTTGCGGCGCAGGATCGCGAGCTTGCCGGCGCGCAGTGCGGGTTTGTAGACGTAGAACTCATCGGGATTGACGGCGCCCTGCACCACGGTCTCCCCCAGTCCCCAGGCGGCGGTGATGAACACGACGTCGCGAAAGCCCGAGTCGGGGTCGAGCGTGAACATGACGCCGCTCGCGCCCACATCGCTGCGCACCATGTGCTGCACGCCGGCCGACAAGGCCACCGCGGCGTGATCGAACCCCTGATGCACGCGATAGGAGATCGCCCGGTCGTTGAACAGCGAGGCAAACACCTCGTGCATCGCCTTGAGCACTTCAGCCTCGCCGCGCACGTTGAGGAAGCTCTCCTGCTGGCCGGCGAACGAGGCCTCGGGCAGATCCTCGGCGGTCGCCGAGGAGCGTACCGCCACGGCCACATCAGCGCCCGCGCTCATGCGCTCGAGCTGCGCGCTCACCGCCGCGGTGAGGGCGGGCGGAAAGGGGGTGGCCAGAATCCACTGACGAATGCGCGCTCCCGTTGCGGCGAGCCGCGCCACGTCATCGACGTCGAGCTCGGTGAGCTCGGCGCGGATGCGCGCCTGCAGCCCACCCTGTTCGAGGAACTCGCGGTACGCGTGCGCGGTGGTGGCGAAGCCGCCGGGCACCTGCACGCCCAGTCTGGCGAGCGCGCCGATCATTTCCCCGAGCGAGGCGTTCTTGCCGCCCACCGTCTCGACGTCGCGCATCGTCAGCTGCTCGAACGGGATGACGTAGGCTTTCAACGACGCTCCTGCAGGTCAACGCTTACCGCTTGCTAGCGCGCGCCCTTAGGTGAAACACTGCTCACCGCTCGCACCAGCCCTGATGAGTACACCGCGCCGTGAGCCGTCGAACGGTATTTTTCGTCTCGGACCAGACGGGGGTGACTGCGGAAACACTGGGCCACAGTCTCATGACGCAGTTCGAGGGGCTGGAATTTCGCCCGGTGACTTTGCCATTTGTGTCGAGCGTTGACAAGGCACAGGAAGCGGTCCGGCGCATCAACCGCGCGGCCGAGGAGCAGGGCCTGCGGCCGATCGTGTTCAGCACGCTGGTGCAGGATGACCTGCGCGAGATCGTCGTGACGGCGAATGCGCTGTTCCTTGATCTGTTCTCGGCGTTCGTTGGTCCGCTCGAGCGCGAGCTCGACATGCGCTCGACGCATCGCGCCGGCCGGGCGCATGGCATGGCCGATCTCGCCGCTTACACCACGCGCATCAACGCCACCAACTTCGCCCTCGCCAACGACGACGGCAGCGGCGGGGACTACGCGCACGCCGATGTGGTGCTGGTCGGGGTATCGCGGGTCGGCAAGACTCCGACCTGCCTGTACCTGGCGCTGCAATACGGAGTGTTCGCCGCCAACTATCCGCTCACCGAGGATGATCTGGAGGCCGACCGGCTGCCGTCGCGACTCGAGCCGTTCCGCTCCAAGCTCTATGCGCTGACCATCAGGCCGGAGCGACTGCAGCAGATCCGCAGCGAGCGCCGCCCCGACAGTCGCTACGCCTCGCAGCAGCAGGTGCAGTACGAGCTGCGCACCGCGGAGGCGCTGTTCGCGCGCTACGCGCTGCCGTGGCTCGATACCACCGAGTGCTCCATCGAGGAGATCGCCAGCCGGATTCTGAACACCAGCGGCATCGAGCGGCGCCTGCGCCCGTAGCGCTCGCGCCCCGCAGCTGGATATTGTTGCACGACTCGCGGCGCGCGTGTCAGGTCGCACGAAAATTGCAAGCGCTTCCCGGGCGCCGGCAGCGACAAATTCGCGGCGCGATCGGCTTGCAGCGCAAGCCTTGTGCGTTATAGTCGGGCCGTGCTGCTTACTGACACACAGACCCCGGTTTCGTGGCGCGCTCGGCCGCGCAGCTTCGTCGCGCTCATGGGACTGTATGAGAGCAACTTCATACGCTTTGGCTGGCTTGCCGGGAAGCTGACGGCGCTGGCCGGCCGCTATCGGTCCGCCGTGCGCGGGGACTGTGACCTCGTTCTCACCGTGACCGAACGCTCCCCGTACACCAGCACCGTGAATCTGACCTATTTGCTGCCCGATACGCACGGCTGCCTGCCGTATCCCGACATGCAGGTGCGCATCTACCATGACGCGCATCTGGTCGAGGCGCGGCAATGGGCCGCGGTTCACAGTCAGCCGCTGCTGCGGGCGCTGCGCACTAACGCGGAGCGTGAACTGGATCAGCGTTGGGCGCGGAACATGATGTTAAATAAGTGGCTGGAATACTGCGTGGAGCGAGGTCATCGCTTCTCATCCAGCACGGAGCCCGAAGCCGGCGCGTGAGGTGGGGCGGACGGCCGCCGCATTTCTCATGAAAGCGCTGCGTCAACTCGGCTTTCTCAAGCTCAGCCTCCGCCCGGATGGCAAACCCGATGAGGATCACCGGGTGCTGGCGCTGTTTCGCAACCGCGCCGAGCTCAAGAAGGCCTATGGCGGGGTGCAGGATGAGGTCTTCCGCCTCAAGGACCTCCTCAAGCAACAGGAGGCGGCCACCCAGCGCGCGCAGGAGATGCTCAATACGCTCGAGATGCGCCTGGGCGCCGCCGCGACCGCCTACCCGGCGCTGGTGTTCTATCAGCTGCGCCACCTGTGGCAGACCGGCCGTGAGCTCGTCAGCCAACTGATCGCCGATCTCGTGCGGCAGCAGGATGAGCGCGAGCGGCGCGTGCACCTGGCCCAGCACAATCGCAGCCAGTTCGCCCGCCGTGAGGCCGCGGACAGCGCGTTGCAAGCGGCCCAGGGGCTGCACGGGCAGGCCACGGCGCAGCTCGCGGAACTGGAAAAGGTGCGGGTGGCGCTCAACCGCTGGTGGCACTACTTCAAGCGCCGCGCGCTGCAGCGAAGCATCGCCGCCGCCGAGGCCGCGGTGGTCAGCGCCGGCGTGTCCCTGCGCGAGGCGCAGCTCGGCGTCGAGGAGATCGCCCGCGCGCCTACGCCGGAGTTTGCGGGGCTGTCGCTGCCGGCGCGGCGCACGATCAACCTCGCCGCCATTGCCTATGCGGAAGCGCTGTGCCTGCGCCTGACGCAACTCAAGGCCCCGATGCTCAAGCTGGCGCGCGAGGCGACCGCCCGCCGCGAGACCGCCGATGACTACGGCTCGCCCAGGGAATGCGTGCTGTTGATGGGGCAGATCGCGCGCGCGCACACTCTACTCATCGACCGCCGCGGTGTTGCGCAGGAAATCAGGGCCCGCAGCGAGAGGCTGCAGCGCGTGGCGCGCTACCGCAATGAGGCCGACACCACCCCGGCGACGAACTCTCTCGCGTTCACCGAAGGTGATGTGCAGTTGGCGGGGGGCCAGACGGGCGACGCGCAGGTGCCGAACGTGCTCGCCGAGGACACCTGGGACCTGTTCCGGGTCCTGCTGCGCTAACTGGCGCGGGCGGTCTTTTGCGGTGGCTGTGGGTGCGCCCCGGTCACCATGTCGGCCATGACCTGGGCCGCCTGCTCGAGCACCACGTCGGCGGCCTCGTCCTTGGACTTGTCGAGCTCCTCGATGCTCTTCAGCGGCGCCAGATTCTTCGCCGCCCGCCGGCTGTTCTCCCGCGCCAGGCGCTCAGTCTCGATCCGTGCGCGCTCTTCGCGCCGCGCCTTGAGGTTGAGCGACACACTGTGCTGCCCGCGCACCGAGTCGATGGCGGCGATGTCCGACACCAGCCAGCGGTAATCCGGATCGTGGTGCGCGCGCGCATCCTCCTCCGTCGCCAGTGCCGCCACCGGCGGGGCCGCCGCCATGCCGATACTCATCCTGAAGGGCACGCCGGCGATGCGATCCCAGGGCAGGGCGGACTCCAGCGCGCTCTCGCCGATCTCCTTGGTGTCGAGAGGCGAGGCGAGTGGCACGTCAGGCTCGACACCGCGGTGCTGGGTGCTCTCGCCCGTGACCCGGTAGAACTTGCCGATGGTCACGGTCAGCTGTCCGTTCACCGGCTTCGGCGACCAGCGATCGAGCGGCACCAGGTTCTGCACCGTGCCCTTGCCGAAGGTGGTCTGCCCGAGGATCACGCCACGGTGATAGTCCTGGATCGCGCCGGCGAAGATCTCCGAGGCCGACGCGCTCAGCCGATCCACCAGCACCGCCAGCGGTCCGTCGTAGAACGGTGCGGGCTCGGGGTCGTCCAGCACCTCGAGCCGGCCTGCGGTATCGCGCAGCTGTACCACCGGACCGTGATTGATGAAAAGTCCGGTGAGCGCGGTGGCCTCGGGGAGGTAGCCGCCACCGTCACCGCGCAGGTCCAGCACCAGGCCATCCACGTTCTCGCCCTTGAGCTCGCGCAGCAGTTTCAGCACATCGTGCGTGGTGCTGCGGTAGTTCTGGTCGCCGGCGTTCTGCGCGGCAATGTCCTGGTAGAACCCGGGCACCGTGATCACGCCGATCTTGAGCGTGCGGCCGTTGCGCGCCACGGTCTTCACTTCCTTGTGCGCCGCCTGCGCTTCGAGGGTCACCTTGTTGCGCACGAACTCCGTGACCTTCTCCGGGCTGCCGGGGGCCGCGCCGGCCGGCAGTACCTGCAGACGCACCGACGTGCCGGCCTTGCCGCGGATCAGCTGCACCACATCATCGAGCCGCCAGCCGATGACGTCGGTGAAGGAGCCCTCGTGTCCCTGGCCGACACCGATGATGCGGTCGTTGGTGCTGAGCGTGCCGGCTACCGCCGCCGGGCCGCCTTCGAGCACGTTCATGATGGTGACGTAATCGTCCACCACCTGGAGCGAGGCGCCGATGCCCTCGTAGTTGAGGCTCATCTGGATGCGGTATTCCTCGGAGCTGCGCGGTGAGAAGTAGCTCGAATGCGGATCGAAGGCGCGCGCGTAGGCGTTCATCAGGCCTTCGAATACGTCCTCGCTGGTCACCTGGTCGACGCGCTTGAGCACACGCTCGTAGCGCTTGCGCAGAACCTCGGCCGCATCCGGCCAAGCCTTGCCGGTGAGCATCAGCGACAGGGAATCGTTCTTGACGCGCTTGCGCCACAACTCGTCCATGGAGGCCTGATCGACCGGCCACGCGGCGTGGGTGCGATCGAACTCGAACGACTCGTTCAGCGACCAGTCAGGCTCGCTCTTGAGCAGCTCGATCGCATGCTGCAGGCGCTCGCGGTTGCGCAGCTGGAAGCGCGCGAAGATCAGGTACGCCGGATCGATGTCGCCGGTGCGGATCATGTCGCCGAACCGCAGGCGGTGAGCGTTGAACTCGTCGATGTCGCTGGTGAGGAAGTAGCTGCGCTGCCCGTCGAGGAATTCCAGATAGCGGTGGTAGACCACATCCGACATCCGCTCATCGAGCGCCGCGCGGCTGTAGTGCGCCTCCTCGAGGATGCGACCGACCCGGCGCGCGGTCGCCCGCTGGGTGTCGGAGGGCGCCAGCGTCCCCGCAGGCAACGCCGAGGTGCCGGCCGGGGCCTGCGCGGAGCCGGCGAGCGCCCCGGCCAGTACCAGCAGGACCGCGGCGGTTATCCACGCGGAGGATCGACGCAAGGCTAGGGTCATCATGAGGGCTCGCAGGTTCGGTACACTCTTGGGGCTAAGGTAGAGCGTGCGGTTCGTCTTTAGCAAGTACGGCCCTCACATCATGAGACCTCTGACGGCACTGCTGGGAATCCTCATGGGGTCGGCCGTAGCCCTGGCCAGCGGGCTCGTGATGACCTGGATCGTCATCCTGTTCCTGCCGGCCGAGGAGGCGTGGTTCGCCCCCGAGCACGCCCCATTGCTGCGAGCTATAGCCGTTTTTACACTGTTTTCCGCGGCCTCCGCCGGCAGCTTCTACGGGGAGCTGCGCGAGCGCGCCTGGCGGCTGGCGGCCCATGGGGCGACCCTGGCCGCGCTGGCCATGGCGCTGTGGATGTACTGGCCAAGGTGAGGCCCCCGGGCCGGGCGAGCCTCGCCTCAGTCGTCGCCGGATGACGGCAGCGCCCGCCACAGGGCGACGAACAGGCGGATCAGCAGCAGTATCACCGCAGGCCCCAGCGCCACGGCCCAGAACACCGCCGACCCGTGGACCAGCCCCAGGAAGAAGTCCGCAACCAGGGCGAAAGGGCCAGCGTGCGCATTCTGGCCGTGGAGGTACGGCCCGAGCACGCGGCTGCCAGCGTACCAGATGAGAAACGGCATCACGATGAGCCCAAACAGCAGCGCCAGGCCGAAAATGACCAGCTCGCGCTGCACTCGCGGCAGTGCGCCGTAGGTATCGCGCAAGTGCGCCAGGCGCTCCAGGGGTGCCGTTCCTTCGGTCGGGGGCGGTGGGGACATTCGCTGCCAGCCGTTCTTTAACAGTTACCCTGCGGGCGTCGCCGCGCGGGCGGGCATAATAGCCTTCTGATGCAGAAAATCAGAGCCGCGGTCATCGGCGTGGGCTACCTCGGGCGCTTTCACGCACAGAAATACGCGCAGGCGGCGGGCTGCGAGCTGGTCGCGGTCGCGGATTCCCGGCCCGAGGCGCGCGAGCCGCTCGCCGCCGAGCTCAAAACCCGTGCGGTGAGTGACTACCGCACGCTCCTGGGCAGCGTCGATGCGGTGAGCGTGGCCACACCGACTCCGACGCACTTTGCCATCGCGCGTGAGTTCCTCGAAGCCGGTGGGCACGTCCTGGTCGAGAAGCCGATCACCGATACGCCGGCGCAGGCGCGCGAGCTGATTGCGCTCGCCGCGCGCGTCAGGCGCGTCCTGCAGGTGGGGCACCTCGAGCGCTTCAACGCAGCGATACTGGCGGCCGAGCCGCACCTGCGTTCACCGCGCTTCGTCGAATGTCATCGCCTCGCGCCCTATCGCGAGCGCGGTACCGACGTGAACGTGGTGCTCGATCTGATGATCCACGACATCGATATCGTGCAGACCATCGTCGGCGCGCCGATCACGGCCATCGACGCGATCGGCACGCCGGTGTTCTCGGAAGGTATCGACATTGCCAACGCGCGCATCCACTTCGCCAACGGCTGCGTCGCCAATGCCACCGCCTCGCGGGTCAGCCTCAAGACCGAGCGCAAGATGCGCATTTTCGAGGACGACGCCTATCTGTCGCTCGATCTGCAGCAGAAGATCCTGACACTCATCCGCAAGCGCGACCCCGCAGACGCCCCGGGCGCGCTGCCGGTGACGATCGAGGAGCAGAGTCTGGAGCCCGGTGATGCGCTCAAGGCGGAGATCGACTCATTCCTCGAGTGCATTCGCAGCGGCCGCGCGCCGGTGGTTCCAGGGGAAGCCGGACTCATGGCGCTGGAGACCGCCATGCGCATCACGGAGCAGGTGAACCGCTCCCTCGCCGAGCGCCGCGGGCGCACCTAGGGGCAATCGATGTCAACAGACCCTCGGCACTTCCGGCGCACGCCCCGAGCGGTGACGGTGGCCGCCATCCAGATGGCCTGCGACTGGGACATCGAAGGCAACATCGCCCGGGCTGAGCAGCTGGTGCGCCAGGCGGCCGCGCGGGGCGCGCAGGTGATCCTCCTGCCCGAGCTGTTCGAGACGCCGTACTTCTGCATCGAGCAGGACGCGCGTCACCTGGGTCTCGCGCGCGCGGCCGCCGAGAATCGCGCCGTCGCTCACTTCGCACCCCTGGCGCGCGAGCTCGGCGTGGTGCTGCCGATCAGCTTCTTCGAGCGCGCGGGTCCCGCCTACTTCAATTCCATCGCGATCCTGGACGCCGACGGGAGCAACCTCGGCGTGTACCGCAAGTCGCACATCCCCAATGGGCCGGGCTACCAGGAAAAGAACTACTTCTCCCCGGGCGACACGGGATTCAGAGTGTGGAACACGCGTTTTGCGCGCCTCGGCGTCGGCATCTGCTGGGATCAGTGGTTTCCCGAGACCGCACGCGTCATGGCGCTCATGGGGGCGGAGCTGTTTCTGTTTCCGACCGCGATCGGCACCGAGCCGCCCCCGGCGCTGCCGGTGAACTCGCGCGAGCACTGGCAGCGCACCCAGCAGGGACACGCGGCGGCCAATCTCATCCCGCTCCTTGCCGCCAACCGCTATGGACTCGAGCGCTCGCTGCAGGACCCGCAGGGGCTGTACATCCGCTTCTACGGCTCATCGTTCATCGCGGACGCCATGGGCGCGAAAGTCGCCGAGGCGCCCGAGGAGGGCGATGCGGTCCTGATCCACGTCTTCGACCTGGAGGCCACGGCGCAGCTGCGCGACAACTGGTTCGTGTTCCGCGACCGGCGGCCGGACCTGTACCAGCGGCTGGTGTCGCTCGACGGGCAGCGCGACGCCTAGACGCACCGCGACCTGCCTCGTGACGTCTTCTCTAGTCCAGCCCGCGCAGCAGCGCCAGCAGCTCCGCGGCGCGGCGTCGCATCTGCGCCGCGACCCGCGGATGAACCGCGCGGGCTCGCCGGCGCGCGGATCGCGCCGCCAGCTCCTGCGCCTTGCGCAGGAGGATTTCGCCGCGGGTATTGACTTCGAACTCCACCCACTCGCCCGGGGACAGCTGCAACAGCTCGCGTACCCTCTTCGGGATGGTCACTTGCCCATTGACGGTTATTCTTGTTGGCATGGGATCCACTGCCGAGGGCCACCGCGGGCGGAGTGTAGTACCGCGCCGCGGGCGGCGACAGTGGGGTGACACCTGAGTCGACCATCTCACGGCCACAGGAGCTGGTGATAGGCGTCGCTAGAGTTGCCTTATGGGCGCTTTTGCGCGCAGTGAGTTGGCAAAGAAGCGCTGCTCGTTCCGAGGGGTTACGCGGACGTACTCCTCGAGCAGAAGGCGGGCGCGCCCGGCCTTGTAGGTGCGGAGGTACGGCGACACCCTACCCAGCAACGTTAGCACCTGCCGGCTAGAGATGGTGTAAGCGAAGCTGGGCGAGTGGTGGTCTTGCGCACGGAGCTTGCTCGTAAGGGCCGACGATTCTCGCCCCGATGGGTCCTCGTGAGCGTTATGGTGCCCTCGCCGTCTATGATCCCGGCCAGATACGCCGCCTCAGTCTTGGATAGCCGTTTTAGCGGCACGCAACCTCGTGCATTTGTTGGGCTCTCGAAGATTCTGCCGGCAATGCTCGTCAGAGCATAGGCCGAGAATCTACTGGGTCTGGGCAGATAAGCACGCCTCTGCGCGGCTGGTGATGGCACGCGCCGGGCGCTCGGCCCGGGCATCGGTTCCCGGCCAAGGAGGCCGGGAACCGCCGGTTGGTGGAGGCGGGGGGACAGCACATCCGTGGCTTTCGCCGCGGGCTGGACTATGCCTTCGTCCTCACACCGCCGGAGCGGTGCGTGGACGCGGAGCGTGTTATCCAGCCGCCATGGCCGGCTGGATCCTAGTGCCCGCCCAGGCGAGATGCCGTCGGCGGGTCTATGAGTCTCTACAGGGCAGGCCTGAGGTTGGCCCTCTTCCTACCCCTCGACGTTGCCATGCCGCCCCTTACTGAGAGGCGCCGTCAGGTTTCGCCGATGTGAGCTCCGTTCTCAGCCAAATCTCGCGATCTGGCGCGACCCTCGATCGAACCCCCGTCCGCAAGTCCTAGACTTCAGGATCTACGTACGTAGCTCTCTCTTTGTTTCTCGCGCGGCGCTACCCGAGGAGCAGGGAAGACGCAACGCCAGCGGACAGTGACTCTTAACGCACCGGCCTGTCGCACGCCGGAGCGCGATCCTGTGAACGCGTCCCCTGATTCAGTCGCACAGGCACGAGCTGGTCAGAGGTCAGCTGCGGTTAGGCAGCTAGAGCGTAGTTGTCGTCGTTGGCAACTATGATTTGCAGCAGGATTAACGAGGGCACTGCACCTCGGTACGCCCCTGAAGGTTCGTAACCCACGTCGAAACCGGTCGCCCCCTTCAGGTTCACCTCAGCAGCATACCACCTGGGGCAATGCCGCGCGTTTTCTCAGCCGCGTCGCAACAGGCGTGCCTTGTCGCGCTGCCAGTCGCGCTCCTTTTCCACCGCGCGCTTGTCGTGCTGCTTCTTGCCCTTGGCGAGCCCGACCTGCACTTTGGCGCGGCCGTTCTTCCAGTACAGCTCCAGCGGCACGATCGTGTAGCCGCGCCGTTCCACCGCGCCGATCAGTCCCTGCAACTCGCTGCGCTTGAGCAGCAGCTTGCGGGTGCGCACCGGGTCGGGCGTCACGTGCGTGGAGGCGGTGGGCAGGGGTGAGAGGTGCGCGCCGATGAGGAACGCCTCGCCGCCGCGCAGGTAGACATAGGCTTCCTGCAGCTGCGCGCGCCCGGCGCGCATGGCCTTGACCTCCCAGCCCTGCAGCACCAGCCCCGCCTCGTAGCGCTCCTCGATGAAGTAGTCGAAGCGCGCCTTGCGGTTCTCGGCGATCAGGCGGGGCGATGGCGCGTCTTTGGTCATCCGCTAGGGGTAATGGGACAATGCCGCATGCGAGAGGTCAAGCGCTCGGCGCTCGTCAGCAAGCCGCCGTCCGAGCTGTTCGCGCTCATCAATGATATCGAGAGCTATCCGCAGTTCCTGCCGTGGTGCACCCATGCCCGGGTGCAGTCGCGCTCGCAGCAGGAGATCGTCGCGACTCTCGGCGTCAGGCAGGGCGCGTTGCATGGTGAGTTCACCACGCGCAACACCCTCGAGCCCGAGCGCAGCATCCGCATGCAGCTGGTGAGCGGGCCGTTTCGCACCCTGCAGGGGGAGTGGCGGCTGACGCCGATCGAGACCAACGGCTGCCGCGTGGAGCTCGCCATGCGTTTTGCGTTCCGCAACCCGCTGACCTCGCTGCTGTTCGATTCGCGGTTCGCGGCGACCATCGGCTCGCTGGTGGATGCCTTCGTGGCGCGCGCCCGGTCGCGGTCGTGAGCCCGGCGGCCGGCAAACGCTGCCTCGTCGCCTACGCGACGCGCGCGCGTCAATACCTGTGGAGCGTCGAGCTGCCGCTGCACGCCAGCATCGCCGATGCGCTGGCGGCGGCGCGCGCCGCTGCCGATCCGGCCGCGCCGATCCCGTGGGATTCGGCTGCCGTAGGCATTTTCGGGGAGCCGCGCGCGCGCACCGATGGGTGCGCGGATGGCGATCGCATCGAGCTGTACCGGCCGCTGCGCCGCGACCCGCGCCAGCGGCGGCGCGAGCGCGTGCAGCATGAGCGGCGCAGCGGCAAGACCTGAGGCGCGCCTTCAGATCTTCGGGAACTTCGACACCGGCGGTCCCTGCTCCGGCGCCTGCGGTGGTGCATTCGGCACGTTCTCGCGATCGAAACGTGACACCTTGTCCTGGGCGAAGAACACAATCAGGTGGCGCTCCTCGGGTCTGCGCAGGCGCCCGTGCTTGAAGTAGTACACGTAGTCCCAGCGGTCCTTGTCGAACACCGCCGGCACCATCGGCGTGCCCAGCAGGTAGCGCACCTGGCTGCGTGTCATGCCGACCTGCAGCTGATCGACCGTCTTGCCTTCCAGGTAGTTGCCCTGCTGGATGTTCATGCGATACACGCAGCCGCTGAGCGCGCTCGCGAGCAGCGCGAGGGCCGTAAATGCGCCCCAGGGTAGGCGCAGCCGCGCCCGATGGAGGATAATCATCGTGGCAATCATACCTGATCACGGATCGCCCGCAGCTGCCGCTGCCGCGGTTCGCCGGAGAGTTCGCGTGGAAGGCAAGGACCTGCGCAAAGCGGGTTTGAAGGTGACGCTGCCTCGCCTGAAGATCCTGGAGATTCTCGAGGGCAGCGCGACCCGGCACATGTCCGCCGAGGACATCTATCGTACGCTGCTGGAATCCAATGAGGACATTGGCCTGGCCACCGTGTACCGCGTACTCACGCAGTTCGAAGCCGCGGGTCTGGTCACGCGCCATCATTTCGAAGACGGCATGGCGGTGTTCGAGCTCAACCAGGGGACCCATCACGATCACATCGTGTGCCAGGACTGCGGGCGGGTGGAGGAGTTCATGGATTCAGGGATCGAGGAGCGCCAGACCGCGGTGGCGCACAAACTCGGCTTCACGATCCGCGATCACTCACTGATTCTTTATGGGCGCTGCAAGCGCCCGAACTGCGCCTTCCGCAACCGCGGCAAGAGCAGCTAGCGGCCCCGGGCGGCCGGCGGCCGCGGCCGCCGCGTGCCCTCGGCTGCGGCGTTGCTCGGCGCCTGCATGGCTGCCAGCATGTCGCGGGCGTGCTCGCGCGCCTTGGCGGTGACTTCGATCCCGCCCAGCATGCGCGCGAGCTCCTCGACACGATCGTTGCCCGTCGGCTCGGTGAGCGTGGTGCGCGTGGTGCGTCCGTCGGTGAGCTTCGTGACCCGCAGGTGATGGTGCGCCTGGCAGGCGACCTGCGGCAGATGCGTCACGCACAACACCTGGCCGCGTGCGCCGAGTGCGCGCAACTCGCGGCCGACGATCTCCGCCACCGCGCCGCCGATGCCGGCGTCCACTTCGTCGAATACCATGCAGCGCGTCGCTTGCGCCGCGCACGACACCTGCACCGCGAGCGACAGGCGCGCCAGCTCGCCCCCCGAGGCGACCTTCGCCAGCGCCCGCGGCGGTTGTCCCGGGTTGGCGGTGACGCGGAACTCGACGCTGTCGACGCCGTGCTCGGCGGGGTCGGCGTTGCCGTGCTGGGTAACGTCCACCTCGAAGCGCCCACCGGACATGCCGAGCGTCTGCATGCGCGCGGAGATGTCGCGAGCCAGGGTGCGGGCCGCGAGTTCGCGCTTGCCGGACAACTCCTGCGCGAGCGCCCGATAGCTGTGCAGCGCGGCGGCGAGCTCGGTGCGCACCAGCGCGAGATCCAGCTCCGCACGCTCGAGCCCCTGGAGCTCGACGCCGAGCTGGCGGGTGCGCTCGGGCAGCTCCGGCGGTGCAACCCGGTGCTTGCGGGAGAGCTCCTCGATCGCCGCCAGGCGCCGTTCGACCTCGTCCTGGCGTGCCGCATCGACGTCGAGGGTCTCGCCGTAGCGTTCCAGCTCACGCGCCGCCTCGCGCACCTGAATCGAGGCTTCCTCCAGCATCGGCAGCACGGCGGCGAGCTTGCCATCCAGCGCCGCGAGTCCGCGCAGCGCCTGCAGCGCACGGCTCACGCCGGCGTGCGCACTCGCGGCTTCGTTCTCGTAGAGCTCCGCGAGGGCCGTCTGCGCCCCCTGCGCGAGCCGCCCGCGGTTGGCGAGCCGCGCGCGCTCCTCGCCGAGCGCGTCGATCTCGCCGTCCTTGAGCTGCAAAGCCTGCAGCTCCTGCGCCTGATAGCGCAGCAGCTCGAGGCGGGTGTCGCGGTCGCGCGCCTTGCTCTCCAGTTCCAGGGTGCGGTTGAGCAGCTCCAGCCACACCCGATGGGCGATACCGACCTGAGTGGTGAGCCCGGTGAGAGAGCCGTAGTCATCGAGCAGCACGCGCTGCGCGGCGTTGCGCGTCAGGGACTGGAATTCATGCTGGCCGTGGATATCGATGAGGATGTTGCCGGCCTCGCGCAGCAGCTGTACCGGCACCGCCTGCCCGTTCAGGTAGGCGCGCGAGCGCCCGTCCGCTCCCACGACCCGGCGCACGGTCAGCTCGCCCGCGCCGCTCACGGACTGCTCCTCGAGCCAGGCCTTCAGCTCGCGCGGGGCCTCACCGAGCTCGAAGGTGCCGGAGACCTCGGCGCGCTCGGCGCCATGGCGCACCACCTCGGCGCCGGCGCGGCCCCCGGCGAGCAGCTGCAGCGCGTCCACCAGGATCGATTTGCCCGCGCCGGTCTCGCCGGTGAGCACCGTCAGGCCGCGGCGCAACTCCAGCTCCACCGCATCGATGATGGCGAAGTCGCGGATCTGCAGATGGGTGAGCACGCGGCTTCAGCGCTCGAAACTGCCGCGGCCCCAATGCAGTTTCGAGCGCAGCAGCTTGTAGTAGTCGTGGCCTTCGGGGTGCAGCAGGGTGATGCGCTCGACGGCGGTGCGCACCTCCAGGCGTCCGCCGGGCACGAGGGCGCCGAGCACCGCGCCGTCGCAGGTGACCTGCGCCTGGGTGTCGGGGCGCTCGAGCAGCCCCACCTCAATGACCGAGCGCGCCGAGACGACGATCGGGCGATCCGACAGGGTGTGGGCGCAGATCGGCGCGATCACCAGCGCCTCCAGATGCGGTTCGATGATCGGGCCGCCGCACGAGAGCGCGTAGGCGGTCGAGCCGGTGGCGCTCGCCACGATGATGCCGTCGCCGTCGTGCGTGTTGACATAACGGCCGTCGATGCGGGTCTCGAAGTCGAGCGTGCGCCCGGTCTCGCGTTTCTGCATCACCACGTCATTGAGCGCGTAGCCTTGCGCCAGCTGCCCGGGGGCGCCGTGCAGCGCCGCCGCCAGCAGCGGCCGCTGGTCCACGTGCAGTTTCCCGGCGAGAGCCGCGTCCACCGAGGGCAGCATGTCCTGCGGCATGACGTCGGTGAGGAACCCGAGGCGCCCGCGGTTGACCCCGAGCAGCGGCACGCCGTGGCGCGCGACCAGGCGCGCGGCGTACAGCAGCGTGCCGTCACCGCCGATAGCGATGACCAGGTCGGCACGCTCGCCGAACTCCCGTTCCGGGACACGCGTCACTGCGGTGGCGTCCGCGGGCAGCGTGGCTTTCTCACTCACCAGCACCTGCACGCCGCGGCTGGCGAGGTGCGGCAAAAGCGTGCTCACGCTCTCCGCAATGCGCGGATCCGCGAATCTGCCGACTAACGCGCAGCAGCGCACCGGAAAGGCCAAGGCAGCCCCCTGCAACCCGCCAGTATCGCGGGCGCGCCTTTGTAACACGCAGGCGCGTCTTTCAGCCAATGCCGCATTTCTTTCCTCGGCAGCGCCCCTGGCGCGCCTCGCTTGACGGTCGGTGCACGCCAAAGCTGGCTTTCCGCCTGCGGCTGTGCATGATCGGCTTATGGCGCACGATCGGGACGAGGCACTAGGCGAGCGGGCTCAGCACCTGCTGCGCATACTCATCGAGAGTTACATCCGGGACGGTCAGCCGGTGGGCTCGCGAGCGCTCTCGCGCGAATCCGGACTGCAGCTCTCCTCGGCCACGGTGCGCAACGTCATGGCGGATCTCGAAGAGCTGGGGTTCGTCGCGTCACCCCATACCTCCGCCGGCCGCGTACCCACCGACAAGGGCTACCGTTTCTTCGTCGACACACTGCTGCAGCTGCGGCCGCTCGATGAGGCCGCGAGCGCCGAGCTGCGCCGCCAGGTCGAGGCGAGCCGCGACACCCCCACGGACCTGATCGCCACGGTGTCACAGCTGCTGTCGAGCGCGACCCAGCTCGCCGGCGTCGTGACGCTGCCGCGCACCCGGCAGGCTTCCATCACCCAGATGGAGTTCGTCGCGCTGTCGGAGAACCGGGTGCTGGTGGTGCTGGTGTTCAACGACCGCGAGGTGCAGAACCGCATCATCCAGCTCGAACGCCATTACTCGCCCGACGAGCTCAAGCGTGCCTCAAACTTTCTGAATGAGCAGTTCCGCGGGCGCTCGCTGCGCGAGGTGCGCCAGGAGATCCTGCGCCAGCTCTCCGAGGCACACGCGCACATGAACCAGATCATGCTGGAGGCGATCGCCGTGGCCCAGCAGGTGTTCGAGAGCGGCGCGGAAGGGCGGCTCGAGTACGTCATCAAGGGCGAGACCAACCTCATGGGCATGGCCGAGCTCACCGGGATGGAGAAGCTGCGGCGGCTGTTCGAAGCGTTCAACGAAAAGCGCGACTTTCTGCACCTGTTCGACCAGAGCCTGAAGGCCGAAGGGGTACAGATCTTCATCGGCCATGAATCCGGCTACCAGATCCTCGACGATTGCAGCGTCGTCACCGCGCCTTACGCCGACGGCGACTCGGTGGTCGGGGTGCTCGGGGTCATCGGGCCCACGCGTATGGCCTACGAACGGGTCATCCCCATCGTCAAGATGACCGCTAAACTGCTCGGCGCCGCCTTGAATTCGCGGCGCTGATCCCCCACCCCCGGGGTGCCGGACCGCGCTGTCTGAACGGGGCGGGAGGCTCGGGGGATTTCTGGAGGTTGTGAGCGAGATGACTGCCAACGAGTCTGGACGCGACCGGCACAGCGGTGCCGCGGAGCCGGCGGCCGTGCTGCCGGAGGCGTCAGCGCAGCTGGAGGAGCTCGAGCGGCTGCAGCAGGCGCTGGCCGAAGCCGAGGAGCGCGCCAAGAGCCACCGGGAGCAGTACCTGCGCGCCGTCGCGGAGCTCGACAACGTGCGCAAGCGCGCCCAGCGCGACATCGAGGCAGCCAACCGCTACGGGCTCGAGAAGTTCGCCTCCGAGCTGCTGCCGGTGAAGGACAGCCTGGAGCTGGCGGTGCAGAACGCCGCGCGGGCGGACGCGAGCAGCCTCAGGGAGGGCCAGGAGGCGACGCTGCAGCTGCTGGCCCGGGCGCTGGAAAAACTGGGGGTCAGCGTGATCGACCCGCTGGGTGAGCCCTTCGATCCGGAGCGGCACGAAGCCATGATGACCCGGGAGTCCGGCACGGCCGAGCCGAACTCGGTCCTGGAAGTGGTGCAGCCGGGGTACGAGCTCAACGGCCGACTGCTGCGGCCGGCCCGGGTAGTCGTCGCCAGGGAGCCGGCGCGGGCTTGAAAGCGCGCGCGTCCACCCCTAAGAAGTGGCCCTAGCATCCCTCTTTTGACAGAAGATTTTCCGGCGGGAGTAACCCATGGCAAAGGTAATCGGTATCGACCTCGGCACGACCAACTCGTGCGTCGCCATCATGGAGGGCGGCAAGCCCCGGGTGATCGAGAACAGCGAGGGCGATCGCACCACCCCCTCGATCGTCGCCTTCACCAAGGACGGCGAGGTACTGGTGGGCCAGCCCGCCAAGCGCCAGGCCGTGACCAATCCCCAGAACACCCTGTTCGCCATCAAGCGCCTCATCGGCCGCAAGTTCGAGGACGAGGTGGTGCAGCGGGACATCAAGATGGTCCCCTACAAGGTGAGCCGCGCGGACAACGGCGACGCCTGGGTCGAGGTGCAGGGCAAGAAAATGGCGCCGCCGGAGATCTCGGCGCGCGTGCTCATGAAGATGAAGAAGACCGCCGAGGACTATCTCGGTGAGGCGGTGAGCGAGGCGGTCATCACCGTGCCGGCCTACTTCAACGATTCGCAGCGCCAGGCGACCAAGGACGCCGGCCGCATCGCCGGACTTGCGGTCAAGCGCATCATCAACGAGCCGACCGCGGCCGCGCTCGCCTACGGGCTCGACAAGCAGGGGGGCGACCGCAAGATCGCCGTCTACGACCTCGGTGGCGGCACCTTCGACATCTCCATCATCGAGATCGCGGAAGTCGACGGCGAGCGGCAGTTCGAAGTGCTGTCGACCAACGGGGATACTTTCCTCGGCGGCGAGGACTTCGATCTGCGCATCATCAATTTCCTGGCCGAGCAGTTCCAGAAGGAGTCCGGCGTCGACGTGCGCAAGGACCCGCTCGCCATGCAGCGCCTGAAGGAGGCCGCCGAGAAGGCGAAGATAGAGCTGTCCTCGACCCAGCAGACCGACATCAACCTGCCGTACATCACCGCCGATGCTTCGGGACCGAAGCATCTCAATATCAAGCTGACGCGCGCCAAGCTCGAGTCCCTGGTGGAGGACCTGGTGCAGAAGACCGTGGGTCCGTGCCGCACCGCCATGAAGGACGCCGGGCTCGCCACGGCGGATGTGGCCGAGGTGATCCTCGTGGGCGGCCAGACGCGTATGCCGCTGGTGCAGAAGTACGTGAAGGACTTCTTCGGCAAGGAGCCGCGCAAGGACGTCAACCCCGACGAGGCGGTCGCGGTCGGCGCCGCCATCCAGGCGGGCGTGCTGTCGGGCGAGGTGAAGGACGTGCTGCTGCTCGATGTCACCCCGCTGTCGCTCGGCATCGAGACCCTCGGTGGCGTCATGACCAAGCTCATCGAGAAGAACACCACCATTCCGACCAAGGCGGCGAACACCTTCTCGACCGCCGACGACAACCAGACCGCCGTGACCATTCACGTGCTGCAGGGCGAGCGCGACCGCGCCGCGGACAACAAGTCCCTCGGTAAGTTCGATCTTTCGGACATCCCGCCGGCGCCGCGCGGCATGCCGCAGGTCGAGGTGTCCTTCGACATCGACGCCAACGGCATCCTCAATGTCTCGGCCAGGGACAAGGCCACCGGCAAGGAGCAGAAGATCGTCATCAAGGCTTCGAGCGGGCTCACTGAGGATGAGATCAAGCGCATGGTGCGCGACGCCGAGGCACACGCCGAGGAGGACAAGCGCTTCCGCGAGCTGGTCGAAACGCGCAACAAGGCGGATGGCCTGATCCATGCGGTGGAGAAATCACTGCAGGGCCTCGGCGACAAGGTGGATGCTGCTGAGCGCGCCAAGGTGGAATCAGCGGTTTCGGATCTGCGCACCGCGCTCAAGGGCGATGACCGCAACGTCATTGAGAAGAAAAGCGAGGCGCTGGCGCAGGCCTCGGCCGGCATCGCGCAGCGCGCCTATGCCGCGGAAGGGGGCGGCGCGGGCGCCGCCGGCGCGGGCGCGAGCGGAACGGAGGGCGCAGGGGATGGGAGCGCTGCGGGCGCGGGCCGCGAGGATGTGGTGGATGCGGAGTTCGAAGAGGTAAAGGACAAGGGACGCAAGGCCTCCTAAGACGCGCAGATGCCGAAGCGCGACTATTACAAGGTACTGGACGTACCCAAGACAGCGACTGAGGCCGAGATCAAGAAGGCCTACCGGCGCCTGGCGATGAAGTATCACCCGGACCGCAATCCCGACGACCGGGACGCGGAGGAGTCCTTCAAGGAGGCGAAGGAAGCCTGCGAGGTACTGAGCGACCCGCACAAGCGGGCCGCCTACGACCAGTACGGTCACGCCGGAGTCGAGGCCAGCGCGCGCGGCGGCGGGCGCGGCGGGGGATTCAGCAGCGACACCTTCAGCGATATCTTCGGGGATGTCTTCGGCGACATCTTCGGCGGCTCGCGCCGCGGTGGCCGCTCTCAGGTGTTCCGCGGCGCCGATCTGCGCTATGACCTGCAGCTCGAGCTCCCCCAGGCCGTATTCGGTCACCAGGTCGAGATCGAAATCCCGCGCCTCGTGGAATGCGAGCTCTGCCACGGGAGCGGCGCGGCCAAGGGCAGCCAACCTGCCACCTGCGACACCTGCGGTGGCGCAGGGCAGGTGCGCATTTCTCAGGGCTTCTTCCAGCTGCAACAGACCTGTCCGCGCTGCCGCGGGACGGGCACCATCGTGCGCAATCCCTGCGACTCGTGCCTGGGGCAGGGCCGGGTGCGCCGCACCCGCAAGCTGGCGGTGAAAGTGCCGGCCGGAGTCGACAACGGCGACCGTGTGCGGCTCGCGGGGGAGGGCGAGGCCGGACGCAACGGCGGTCCGTCGGGGGACCTGTATGTCGAAGTCCACGTGCGCGAACACCCCATCTTCGAACGCGACGGCGAGCACCTGAGCTGCGAAGTGCCGGTGAGCTTCGCCATTGCCGCGCTCGGCGGCAGCGTCGCGGTGCCCACGCTCGAGGGTGACGTGCAGCTGAAGATTCCCGCCGAAACCCAGTCCGGGCGTGCGTTCCGGCTGCGTGACAAGGGTGTGAAGCCGGTGCGCGGGGGTGCGCGCGGGGACCTGTTCTGCCGCGTGGTCATCGAGACACCGGTGCATCTGTCGTCCGAGCAGCGCGAGCTGATCCGGCAGCTCGAGGAGTCGCTGAAGGCGCACGGCGCCAGGCACACCCCGCGCCAGAGCGGCTTTCTCGAGGGCGTGAAGCGCTTCTTTTCCGATGACCCGGGCCCGGCCTAGCGCGCATGACAGCGCTCGCCCCCACCCCGAGCCTGGTGCGCGCCGCCCTCATCGGCGCCACCGGCCGCATGGGGGAGGCGCTGCTACGTGCCGCACCCGCATTCCCGCGCCTCAACATCACCGCCGCGGTGGCGTCCCCGACGAGCCCGAGGCTGGGTCGTGATGCCGGGGAGGTGGCGGGTGTCGGGTGCCTGCACCTGCCGATCACCAGCGACCTGCCGCGCGCGCTCGCTGAAGCCGACGTGGCCATAGACTTCAGCAGCGCCGCCGCCACGCGCGCCAATCTCGCGGCGTGCCGAGCGGCGCGCAAGCCGCTGCTGATCTGCACCACCGGATTTGCCGCCGAGCTCGACGGCTCGTTCGCGGCCGCCGCGCGCGACATTCCGCTGCTCATCGCGGCGAACACCAGCCTCGGGGTGACGCTGCTGCTCGAGCTGGTGCGCATCGCGGCTCGGGCCCTGCCTCCCAGCTTCGACATCGCCGTTCTGGACACACACCATCGCTCGAAGCAGGACGCCCCCTCAGGAACCGCCCTGGCGCTCGGGTCGGCGGCCCGCGAGGCGCGGCAGGCAGCCGCGTCGGCGGCGGGGCCGGCCGCGGGCGAGCCGCACCGCGAGGGTGAGGTCGGCTTCGCCTCGGTGCGCGCCGGAGACATCGTCGGGGAGCACACGGTGCTCTTTGCGGGCCCCGGAGAAGCTCTGTCTCTGACCCATCGGGCCACGGATCGGGGGGTCTTCGCCCGGGGGGCGCTAGCTGCCGCGCTCTGGCTGCAGTCACGGCCACCGGGCCGATACACCATGCATGATCTACTGGCCCAGAAAACAGTAACTTAGCTCACTCTTCGAATCGGGCTCTGAGGTCCCGCGCAGCCGCGGTGCGACGGGATTTTTCCATGGACATGTCGCCCGTATAGCCCGTAAACTTTCTGCGCAATCCGTGTACGGGTTAGTCCAAGCAAGGCGGGAGGATGTTCGCTGAGAACTCCTCCCGCTTTGTGTATCTGCGTCAGGGAGAATTGATTACGTGAGCGTACCTGCGATGCTCGCGCTGGCCGATGGAACGATCTTTCACGGCCAGTCGATCGGAGCGAAGGGCAACACCACAGGCGAAGTCGTTTTCAATACCGCCCTCACCGGTTACCAGGAAATTCTCACCGACCCCTCTTACGCCCGTCAGCTCGTCACGCTCACCTGCCCGCACATCGGTAACACGGGCACGACGCCCGAGGACCTCGAATCCTCACAGGTCTACCCCGCGGGTCTGATCATCCGTGACCTGCCGATCATGGCGAGCAGCTGGCGCGCCAACGAGCCGCTGCCGGAATTTCTCGAGCGCGGCCGCGTGGTCGCGATCGCCGACATCGATACCCGCAAGCTCACGCGCGTGCTGCGCGAGAAAGGCGCACAGGCCGGCTGCATCATGACCGGCGAGCAGGTCGACCAGGCCGCCGCCGTGAAGGCGGCGCGCAAGTTTCCGGGACTCAAGGGGATGGACCTGGCGAAGGTCGTTACCACCAAGCGCAGCTACCAGTGGAACGAGGGGAGTCTGTGGCCGGAGGTCTCTCGTCCGCCGATCCGCTCGCAACAGCGCCTGCACGTGGTGGCGTACGACTTCGGCATCAAACGCAACATCCTGCGGCTGCTGGCTGACGGGGGCTGCCGCATGACGGTGGTGCCGGCGAAGACCACTGCCGAGGAGGCCCTGGCGCTGGAGCCCGACGGTGTGTTTCTGTCCAACGGGCCCGGTGACCCGGAGCCGTGCGACTACGCGATCGAGGCCACGAAGAAATTCCTCGCGACCGATCTGCCGGTGTTCGGCATCTGTCTCGGGCACCAGATCCTCGGACTCGCCGCGGGTGGACGCACCGTGAAGATGAAGTTCGGCCACCACGGTGCCAACCACCCGGTGCAGGATCTGGAGTCCGGACGCGTGTTCATAACCAGCCAAAACCACGGCTTTGCGGTGGACGAGAGTTCACTTCCTGCGGGGGTCAGGGCAACCCACCGCTCGCTGTTCGACGGATCGCTGCAGGGCATCGCCTTCCGGGAGCAGCCAGCGTTCGGCTTCCAGGGCCATCCGGAGGCGAGCCCCGGACCGCACGACCTGAAACCCCTGTTCGAGCGTTTCAACCACCTGATGCTGCGGCGCCTGCAGGCGCAGCTGCGCCTGGCGGAGGACACCCTGCGCCGCCAGCTCGTCGGTGGCGGCCGCTAAGCGTGCCCAAGCGCACCGACATCCACAGCATCCTGATCATCGGAGCGGGACCGATCGTCATCGGCCAGGCGTGCGAGTTCGACTATTCCGGCGCCCAGGCCTGCAAGGCGCTGCGCGAAGAGGGCTATCGCGTCATTCTCGTCAATTCCAACCCCGCGACCATCATGACCGATCCGGAGATGGCGGACGCCATCTACATCGAGCCGATCAACGCCCGTACGGTGGCGCGCATCATCGAGAAGGAGCGCCCTGACGCACTGCTCCCGACCATGGGCGGTCAGACCGCGCTCAATACCGCGTTGGATCTGGTGCGCGAGGGGGTGCTGGAGAAATACGAGGTCGAGCTGATCGCAGCTTCCCGTGCCGCGATCGACATGGCGGAGGACCGCGAGCTGTTCCGCAACGCCATGCGCGAGATCGGGCTCGAGACGCCGCAGTCGCAGATCGCGCGCAGCCTCGATGAAGCCCTGGCAATCGCGGGGGAAATCGGCTACCCGGTGGTGGTGCGCCCGTCCTTTACCTTAGGCGGCAGCGGCGGCGGCATCGCCTATAACCGCGAGGAGCTCGAGACGATCGTGGCGCGCGGGCTGGACGCCTCCCCGACCGGCGAGGTGCTGCTCGAGGAGTCGGTGGCCGGCTGGAAAGAATTCGAGATGGAGGTGGTGCGCGATCACCGCGACAACTGCATCATCATCTGCTCGATCGAGAACCTCGATCCGATGGGCGTGCATACCGGCGACTCGATCACCATCGCGCCCGCACTGACCCTCACCGACAAGGAATATCAGCGCATGCGCGATGCATCGGTGGCGGTGCTGCGCAAGATCGGCGTCGATACCGGCGGCTCGAACGTGCAGTTCGCGATCAATCCGTCCGACGGGCGGCTGCTGGTCATAGAGATGAATCCACGCGTGTCGCGCTCCTCGGCGCTCGCCTCCAAGGCGACCGGCTTTCCGATCGCCAAGATCGCCGCCAAGCTCGCCGTGGGTTACACCCTCGATGAGCTGAAAAACGACATCACCGCAGGCGCAACCCCGGCCTCCTTCGAGCCCTCGATCGACTACGTGGTCGTGAAGATTCCGCGCTTCACGTTCGAGAAGTTTCCGGCCGCCAATGACCGGCTCACGACCCAGATGAAATCCGTCGGCGAGGTCATGGCCATCGGCCGCACCTTCCAGGAATCGCTGCAGAAGGCGCTGCGCGGGCTCGAGACCGGGCTGGAGGGACTCAACCCGCAGCTGCCGCTGCCGCTCACCGACGAGAGCCGCGACCGGCTGGCGCACGAGCTGCGCGCCCCCGGCGCCGATCGGCTGCTGTACGTGGCGGATGCGTTTCGCGCTGGCTGGCCGGTGGCGCGCGTGGCCGAGCTCACCCGCATCGATCCGTGGTTCCTGGCGCAGATCGAGGAGCTGGTGAAGCATGAAGCCCAGGTGCGTGAACACGGCTTCGGGGCGCTCAGCGCCGAGCGCCTGCGGGTGCTCAAGCGCAAGGGCTTCTCCGATGCGCGCCTGGCGCGACTGCTCGACATGCCGGAGAAGGCGATCCGCGACAAGCGTCACGAGCTCGGCATCGTGCCCGTGTACAAGCGCGTCGACACCTGCGCGGCGGAGTTCGCCACCGCCACCGCCTACCTCTACTCGACCTACGAGGAGGAGTGCGAGGCGAATCCCACCAACAAGCGCAAGATCATGATCCTCGGGGGCGGACCGAACCGCATCGGCCAGGGGATCGAATTCGACTATTGCTGCGTGCACGCCGCGCTGCAGCTGCGCGAGGACGGCTTCGAGACCATCATGGTCAACTGCAACCCCGAGACCGTCTCGACCGACTACGACACCTCCGACCGCCTGTACTTCGAGCCCCTCACCCTCGAGGACGTGCTCGAGATCCTCGCCAAGGAGCGGCCCGAAGGGGTGATCGTGCAGTTCGGCGGCCAGACCCCGCTCAAGCTCTCGCGGGCGCTCGAGGCGGCCGGTGCGCCGATCATCGGCACCTCGCCCGACTCGATCGACATCGCCGAGGATCGCGAGCGCTTTCAGATACTGGTGCGCAATCTCGGGCTCAAGCAGCCGGCGAACGCCACCGCGCGCACCGAGGATCAGGCGGCGCGCCTGGCGCGCGAGGTCGGCTTCCCGCTGATTGTGCGCCCCTCGTACGTGCTCGGGGGACGCGCCATGGAGGTGGTGTTCAACGAGGAGGACCTGCGTTCCTACATGACGCACGCCATGCGGGTGTCGAACGACAGCCCGGTGCTGCTCGATCGCTTCCTCGACGTCGCCATCGAAGTGGACGTGGACGCAGTGTGCGACGGTGAGGACGTGCTGATCGGCGGCATCATGGAGCACATCGAGCAGGCCGGCGTGCACTCGGGTGATTCGGGGTGCTCGCTGCCGCCGAACAGCCTCACGCGCGAGATGCAGTCCGACCTGCGCGATCAGACCCGCAAGCTGGCACGTGCGCTGAACGTGGTCGGGCTCATGAACGTGCAGTTTGCGATCCAGAGCGGCGTCATCTACGTCCTCGAGGTCAACCCGCGCGCCTCGCGCACCGTGCCCTTCGTCTCCAAGGCCACCGGGCTCGCGCTCGCCAAGATCGCGGCGCGGGTGATGACCGGGCGCAAGCTCCGCCAGCTGGTGGGTGCCGCGGAGCGCGTGCCGGTCTACTTCTCGGTGAAGGAGGCGGTGTTCCCGTTCACCAAGTTCCCGGAAGCCGACCCGATCCTGGGTCCGGAAATGAAATCGACCGGTGAAGTCATGGGCACCGGGCGCACCTTCGGGGAGGCCTATGCCAAGGCGCAGACCGCCTCGGGGGTGGTCCTGCCGCGCCACGGCGTGTGCTTCATCAGCGTGCGCGACCGTGACAAGGGCCCGGCGGTGCTGTTGGCCCGCAAGCTCATCGAGCGCGGTTTCGAGCTCGTGGCGACCGAGGGCACCGCGCGCGCGCTGAGTGAGGCCGGCGTCGCCTGCCGCCGCGTGAACAAGGTGCGCGAGGGACGACCGCACATCGTCGACATGATCGTGAACGATGAAATCGATCTGATCGTCAACACGACCGAGGGCAAGCAGGCCATCCGCGAATCGAACTCGATTCGCCGTGAGGCCGTGCACCGCCGCGTCACCTATTACACCACGCTCGCCGCGGGGCTCGCGACCTGCGAAGCGCTCGATCACCTCGACGAAGTCGAAGTGAACCGCTTGCAGGATCTTCACAACGAGGCGTTGCGGGCATGAAGCGCACTCCCATGACGCAGCGCGGCGCCGACGCATTGCGCGCCGAGCTCAAGCGCCTGAAGTCCGAGAGCCGGCCGAGCATCATCAAGGCGATCGCCGAGGCCCGCGGGCACGGGGACCTGTCCGAGAACGCCGAGTATCACGCCGCGCGCGAGCAGCAGGGATTCGTCGAGGGGCGCATCAAGGACATCGAGCACAAGCTCGCCAACGCCGAGGTGATCGAGCCCGGCAAGCTTCCCAACACCGGCAAGGTGGTCTTCGGTGCGCAGGTGGAGCTCGAGGATCAGGCGGACGGCGCGCGCGTGGTGTACCAGGTGGTCGGCGAGGATGAGGCGGATATCCGCGCCGGGCGCATCTCGGTGAGCTCGCCCATTGCGCGCGCACTGGTGGGCAAGAGGCAGGGCGAGGTCGTGGACGTGGCCGCCCCCGGGGGTACGCGCTCCTACGAGATCGTTGCGGTGCGCTTCGAGTAGCCTGCACCGAAGCCCGCGCCGCTCACCTGCGGGCCCGCTCAGGCGTACCGCGACGTTGCCGATGCGTTGTACCAGTGTGCTAAATCGATGAGCCGGCGTTCCAAGAGCAGCGACAGGTGGCTGAAGGAGCACTTCTCCGATCCATTCGTGCAGCGCGCCCAGAGCGAGGGCTGGCGTTCGCGCGCGGTGTTCAAGCTCGAGGAAATCGATCGCCGCGGGCATCTGCTGAAGCCCGGACAGACCTGCCTTGATCTGGGAGCCGCCCCCGGGGCGTGGAGTCAGTACGCCCGCAGGCGGGTGGGGCGCAACGGCCGGGTCATCGCCACGGATATGCTCGCCATGCCCGAGCTTCCCGGGGTCGAGTTCGTGCAGGGCGACATCCGCGAGGAGCAGGTTCTCAGCGAGCTCCTCGGGCTGCTGCCGGGACGGCAGGTCGACATCGTTCTTTCGGACATGGCGCCGAGCCTGAGTGGCGTCGACGTCATCGATCAGCCGCGATCCCTGTATTTGGCGGAGCTGGCGCTCGACCTGTGCGCACGCATCTTGAAGCCCGGCGGTGGCGCCCTGATCAAGGTATTCCAGGGGGCGGGCTTCCGCGAGCTGGTGCAGTCGGCGCGGGACAGCTTCGCCCGTGTGAGGGTCGTCAAACCCCTGGCATCCCGGTCCCGCAGCCCCGAGATGTATTTGCTGGCCATGCAGTTTCGCTTGGTGTAGGTTGTTTTTGAGCCCGAAGGGCGCGCACGTAAAAGGACGGAAGCCTTTGAACGATTTGACAAAGAACATCCTGCTGTGGGTCGTCATCGTGATCGTGCTGCTGCTGGTGTTCAGCCGCTACATGCCGACCACCGGGCAGCCGCAGGACATCCCGTACTCCGCCTTCATCGAGGACGTGAAGAACAATCGCGTCGAGTCGGTGATCATGCAGGGCGAGATGGTCTACGGGGTGCACAAGGACAAGTCGACCTTCAAGACCCGCAACCCCGAGACCGACTACACCGCGCTCCTCGGCACGCTGCTGAAGGCGGGCGTCATCATCGATTCGCGTGAGCCCAAGCCGCCGAATTTCATCGGGCAGCTGCTGCTGCAGATGGCGCCGGCGCTGCTGCTGATCCTGGTGTTCCTGTACATGCTGCGGCAGATGCAGGGCGCATCCGGTGGCCGCGGGGCCATGTCCTTCGGCAAGAGCCGCGCGCGCCTCCTGGGCGAGGATCAGGTGAACGTGACCTTCGCGGACGTCGCGGGGGTCGAGGAAGCGAAGCAGGAGGTCGGCGAGATCGTCGACTTCCTCAAGGACCCCGGCAAGTTCCAGAAGCTCGGCGGCAAGATCCCCAAGGGCGTGTTGATGGTGGGCTCGCCGGGAACCGGCAAGACGCTGCTGGCGCGCGCCATTGCCGGCGAGGCCAAGGTGCCTTTCTTCACCATCTCCGGTTCCGACTTTGTCGAGATGTTCGTCGGCGTCGGCGCCTCGCGCGTGCGCGACATGTTCGAGCAGGCGAAGAAGCACGCTCCCTGCATCATCTTCATCGATGAGATCGACGCCGTCGGCCGGCACCGCGGTGCAGGCCTCGGCGGGGGTCACGACGAGCGCGAGCAGACGCTCAACCAGCTGCTGGTGGAAATGGACGGCTTCGAAGGCAATGAGGGCATCATCGTCATCGCGGCGACCAACCGTCCCGACGTGCTGGACCCGGCGCTGCTGCGCCCGGGTCGCTTCGACCGCCAGGTCGTGGTGCCGCTGCCGGACGTGCGCGGCCGTGAGCAGATTCTGCGCGTGCACATGCGCCGCGTGCCGCTCGCCGACGACGTGAAGCCGGCGCTGATCGCGCGCGGCACCCCCGGTTTCTCCGGCGCGGACCTTGCCAATCTCGTGAACGAGGCGGCGCTGTTCGCCGCGCGCGCCAACAAGCGCATCGTCGGCATGGACGAGTTCGAGCGCGCCAAGGACAAGATCCTGATGGGCACCGAGCGGCGCTCCATGGTCATGAGCGAGGCCGAGAAGCGCATGACGGCCTATCACGAGGCCGGTCACGCGATCGTCGGCATGACGGTTCCGGAGCACGACCCGGTGTACAAGGTCACGATCATTCCGCGTGGCCGGGCGCTCGGAGTCACTCAGTTCCTGCCCGAGCAGGATCGCTACAGCTTCTCCAAGCGCCGGCTCGAGAGCGCGATCACCACGCTGTTCGGCGGGCGCATCGCCGAGGAACTGATCTTTGGACCCGAGTCGGTGACCACCGGCGCGGCGAACGACATCGAGCGCGCCACCGAGCTGGCACGCAACATGGTCACCAAGTGGGGCCTGTCGGACCGGCTCGGGCCGCTCACCTACACCGAGGAGACCGGTGAGGTGTTCCTCGGCCGCAGCGTCACGCAGCACAAGCAGGTCTCGGACGTGACCGCGCACGCCATCGACGAGGAGATACGCCGCGTCATCGAGGGCAACTACCAGCGCGCGCGCCAGATCCTCACCAGCTCCCTCGACAAGCTGCACACGATGGCCGATGCGCTCATGAAGTACGAGACCATCGACGAGGAGCAGCTGAAGGACCTCATGGCGGGCAAGACGCCCAAGCCGCCCGCGGGCTGGGACGAGGCGCTGTCCAACAAGCCGCCGCAGGCGCCGGCGGAAGGGCCGGCGGCCGGTGGCGGACCGATACCGGCAGGGCAGCACTGAGAGCGCTCAGCCCGTAGGCGCAGCGGGGAGTGAAATACGGCGCTTTCGGGGACGCCGTGGATCCGTCCCTGGAGGCTCCGGCAAAAACATCCCTGTTTTTGACGGCCCCGAAAGCGCCGTATTTCACTCCTCTGCGCGCTCCAATTCGCCAGCCGCTCCCATGCCGTCCCCGCCGGTAGTGCTCCGCTGCGCCGACAAGACGCTGGACCTGAGCCGTCCGGTGGTCATGGGCGTGCTGAACGTCACGCCCGACTCCTTCTCCGACGGCGGCCGCTTCCTCTCGGTGGAGGCGGCGGTGGAGCAGGGCGTGCGCATGGCCGCCGAAGGCGCCGCGCTCATCGACGTGGGCGGGGAGTCCACCCGTCCGGGCGCCGAGCCCGTCACGGCGGATGAGGAGTTGCGGCGCGTCATTCCCGTGATCGAGCGGCTGCGCGCGGCCACGGCCGCGATCATCTGCGTTGATACCAGCAAGGCCGAGGTCATGCGGGCCGCGAGCGCCGCGGGCGCCGGACTCATCAACGATGTGCGCGCCTTGCGCGAGCCGGGGGCACTCGCCGCCGCCGCGGCGAGCGGCTGCGCGGTGTGCCTCATGCACATGCAGGGTGAGCCGCGCACCATGCAGCTTGCGCCCAGCTATGCGGACGTGGTGGCCGAGGTGCGGGGGTTTCTGGCCGCCCGCGTAGCGAGCTGCGTCGCCGCGGGGCTTGCCGCCGAGCGCCTGGCGGTCGACCCGGGATTCGGCTTTGGCAAGACTCTGGAGCACAATCTCACGCTGCTGCGCCGCCTCGGTGAGCTGGCAGCGGACGGATTGCCGGTGTTGGTCGGGTTGTCGCGCAAGTCGATGCTGGGCACACTCACGGGTCGTGCGGCCGCGGAGCGCGTGTACGGCAGCGTGGCCCTCGCGGTGATCGCAGTGCTCGCTGGTGCGCGCATCGTTCGCGCCCATGACGTGGCGGCGACGCTTGACGCACTGAAGGTGGCCGCGGCGGTCGGGAACGAGGCTCCGGGGACGGTTGCGGGGGAGTGAGATGGCTCGACGATACTTCGGCACGGATGGCGTACGCGGGCGGGTGGGCGAGCACCCGATGACCGCGAACTTCGCTCTGCAGCTCGCCAGCGCCGCCGCCCGCGTGCTCGCGCCCGCCGGTGGCACGGTACTGATCGGCAAGGACACCCGTCTGTCGGGCTACATGTTCGAATCCGCGCTGGAAGCCGGCTTCGTAGCCGCGGGCGTGGACGTCATGCTCATCGGACCGTTACCGACCCCCGGCATCGCCTACATGACGCGTCGCTTCAATTGCGATATCGGCGTCGTGATCAGTGCTTCGCACAATCTGTATGACGACAACGGCATCAAGTTCTTCGACGCGTCGGGGGGCAAGCTCTCCGACGAGCTCGAGGAGCGCATCGAGGCCGAGGTCGAACAGCCGCCGCTCACGCGCGCCTCGCGCGATCTGGGTCGCGCCACCCGTGCCGACCGCATGCGCACGCACTACCAGGAGTTCTGCGCCTCCACGCTGCCGCCGGGTCTGGATCTGTCGGGACTGAAAATCGTGATCGACTGCGCCAACGGTGCCGCCTACAAGGTCGGTCCTCGCATCCTCGCCGATCTCGGCGCGGAGATCGTGCCGATCGGTTGCTCGCCCAACGGCAGGAACATCAATGACGGCTGCGGCTCGATGGCGCCCGATCTGCTGCAACTCACGGTCCCCGGAGTGCGCGCCAACGTGGGTCTCGCGCTGGACGGCGACGGCGATCGCCTGGTCATGGTCGATCATCTCGGGCGCATCGTCGATGGCGACCAGCTGCTGTACGTCATCGCACGCTCGCTGCAGCAGGCGGGTACGCTGCGTGGACCGGTCATCGGCACGGTGATGAGCAATCTGGGGCTGGAGGTTGCGCTGCGCGCCGCCGGCATCGAGTTCCGTCGCGCCGCGGTCGGTGACCGCTACGTGCTGTCGATGCTGCGCGAGACGCGCGGCATTCTGGGGGGCGAGACTTCCGGGCACATCCTGTGCCTCGACAAGACGACCACCGGGGACGGACTGGTGAGCGCGCTGCAGGTGCTGGCGGTCATGAAGCAGAGCGGCCGGCCGCTCGCGGAGCTCGCTTCCGGGATGCAGAAGTTTCCCCAGGTGCTGCTCAACGTGAAGGTGGCCGCGCGCTACGACCCCAGCGGCGTGCCTGCGATACAGCAGGCCGTGGCGCGCATCGAGAAGCGCATGGCCGGCGACGGCCGCGTCGTACTGCGGCCCTCGGGGACCGAGCTGGTGATTCGCGTCATGGTCGAGGGCCGGGACGAGGACACGACCCGCGCCGCCGCCGACGAGCTCGCCGCGGTGGTGCGAGGCGTCGCCGGCTGACCGCAATAGCCCCCCAACGGGCCTTTTGCTCGCCCGCGGGCCGAAATCGACCCGTGAGTGGGCAGCGTTGCGTCACCCCCCCTGCATCGCTATCATCCCGCGCCCTTTGAGAACCCACAGGCGGCCCGGCGGGCCGCTCGAGGTCGGTCCATGCGCCGCCCGATTGTTGCCGGGAACTGGAAAATGTACGGGTCGCGCACCGAGAATGCGCGCCTCATCGAGGAGCTTCTGGCTCGCTGCCCGGCACAGCCGGCCGCGGCGTGCGTGGTATGCCCGCCGTTCGTGTACCTGCAGGAAATCGGGCGGATGGTGCGCGGCTCGGTGCTCAGTCTCGGTGGCCAGGACGTCTGCGCTGACGCGCAGGGCGCGTTCACCGGTGAGGTCTCGGCCGCCATGCTCAAGGATGTAGGCTGCGAATACGTGATCGTCGGCCATTCCGAGCGGCGCCTGTTGTATCGCGAGAGCGATCAGCTGGTGGCGCGCAAGTTTGGCGCGGCGCACGCCAAGGGCCTGGTACCGATCCTGTGCGTGGGCGAGCAGCTGGCGGATCGCGACGCCGGGCGCACGCACGAAGTGGTCGCCCGCCAGCTCGATGTGGTGCTGGAACTGTGCGGTGCCGGCGCACTCGAGGTGGGCGTGGTGGCCTACGAACCGGTGTGGGCGATCGGCACCGGTCGCAACGCCACACCCGAGCAGGCGCAGGATGTGCACCAGTTCATCCGCGCCCGTATCGGGGCGCGGGATGCTAGAATTGCCGCCGCCACGCGCATTCTCTATGGCGGCAGCGTCAAGGCCGGCAATGCGGCCGAGCTGTTCGCGATGCCGGATGTCGACGGCGGTCTGATCGGTGGCGCCTCGCTGAAGGCGGATGAGTTCCTGGCAATCCTGGCCGCTGCCGGACCGGGATGAGTGAGTTTTGCCGATGTTGCGTGTGATTTTGACCTGCGTGCAGTTGTTCTCGGCCATAGCCATCGTGCTGCTCGTGCTGCTGCAGCGTGGCAAGGGGGCGGAGGCCGGGGCCGGTTTCGGTGCGGGCGCTTCCGGCACGGTGTTTGGCGCACGGGGCGCGACAACCGCGCTGTCGCGCGCCACCGCCATCCTGGCTGCGATCTTCATGATCAACAGTCTCGCGCTGGCTTATATGGGCACGCGCACCACCGAGGCGCCCAAGACCATCCTCGATGAGGCCGCCAGCGGCAAACCGCTGCCCGCCGCCGGCAAGCCCGCGCCGCCGCCGGCCTCCGCACCGGCTGGCAGGCCGGCGCCTGTGCCGGCCTCCACTCCGTCTCCGGCGCCCGCGCCAAAATGAGGCGGGGCGCGTTGCCGCGCAGTCTGCGATGTTGCCGACGTGGTGGAATTGGTAGACACACTAGCTTGAGGGGCTAGCGCCGCAAGGCGTGTCGGTTCGAGTCCGACCGTCGGCACCAAAACGACTGACTGCGCTGCTACAATGCCGACGGTCTATGGGGGCAGGTCGCGGTTCGATCTGCCTTTTTTACGCACCACGAACGCGCAATGCTGTCGAACTATCTGCCCATCCTGATTTTCCTGATCATTGCCGCCGCCCTGGCCGTGGTCCTGCTGGTGCTCGGCACCGGCATCGGGCGCTACTTCGCCCGCTTCCACGGGGATCGCGCCAAGCTTTCGCCGTACGAGTGCGGCTTCGAGGCCTTCGAGGACAGCCGCACCAAATTCGACGTGCGCTACTACCTGGTTGCGATCCTGTTCATCGTGTTCGATCTGGAGATCGCGTTCCTGTTTCCGTGGGCAGTGGCCTTGGGGCACATCGGGCTCGCCGGCCTCATCGCCATGGGCATCTTCCTGGCGATCCTCGTGGTCGGGTTCATCTACGAATGGAAGAAGGGAGCGCTCGAGTGGGATTAGCGCTGGAGGACCCGGAGGGTTTCGCGCAGCGCGGCTTCTTCACGACGCGCGTGGACACTCTGGTCAACTGGGCGCGCACCGGGTCACTGTGGCCGATGACTTTCGGACTCGCGTGTTGCGCGGTGGAGATGATGCACGCCGGGGCCTCACGCTACGACCTCGATCGCTTCGGCGTGGTGTTCCGTCCCAGCCCGCGCCAATCGGACGTCATGATCGTCGCCGGGACGCTGGTGAACAAGATGGCTCCGGCGCTGCGTAAGGTGTATGACCAGATGGCCGAGCCGCGCTGGGTCATTTCCATGGGCTCGTGTGCGAACGGCGGCGGCTACTATCATTATTCTTACGCCGTGGTGCGCGGCTGTGACCGCATCGTGCCGGTCGATGTGTACGTTCCCGGTTGCCCGCCGACCGCGGAAGCCCTCGTGTATGGCATCGTGCAGCTGCAGAAGAAGATTGCCCGCACGAGCACCATCGTCAGATAAGCGCGCATGGAGTGGGACAACGCTTGAGCGAGCTTAGCGAAGCTCTCGCCCTGAAGGTCGACGCGCACCTTGCCGGCCGCGTGCGCCGCCGGCCGGCGCTCGCGCACGAGCTGGCGTACGAAACCGAGCCGGACGCGCTGCTCGCCGTGTGCGGCACGCTGCGCGATGCACCGGAGCTGAGGTTCGAGATGCTGATGGACCTGGCGGGCGTCGACTACCTCGACTACGGTCGCGATGAGTGGCAGACCGCGAGCGCCACCCGTTCCGGTTTCAGCCGCGGCCGCGTGGCGCGTAGCGAGCCGCCCGACCCGAACGGCGCGGGCCGCTTCGCGGTGGTCTACAACCTGCTGTCCATCAGCCGCAACCAGCGTCTGCGGCTGACGGTGAAGTGCCCGGATTCAGCCGAGCCGGTGCTCGACTCGGTGGTGGACGTGTGGGCGAGCGCCAACTGGTTCGAGCGCGAGGCGTTCGACCTGTTCGGCATTCTGTTCCGCGGCCACCCCGACCTGCGCCGCATCCTCACCGATTACGGCTTCATCGGGCATCCGTTCCGCAAGGACTTCCCGCTCATCGGCAACGTCGAAGTGCAATACGACCCCGACAAGCAGCGGGTCGTGTACCGGCCGGTGAGCATCACACCCCGGGTGCTGGTGCCGAAGGTCATCCGCCATGACCACCGCTACGAGCCCGCACTCAAGGATCCGCAGGTGCCGCGCTGATGGCCGCCACACCGCTTTCCGAGATTCGCAACTACACCATGAACTTCGGGCCGCAGCACCCGGCTGCCCATGGCGTGCTGCGGCTGGTGCTGGAGATGGACGGCGAAGTGATCCAGAAGGCCGATCCACACATCGGTCTGCTGCATCGCGGTACCGAGAAGCTGGCGGAGTCGAAGCCCTTCAACCAGTCGATCGGCTACATGGACCGGCTCGACTACGTGTCCATGATGTGCAACGAGCACGCCTACGTACTCGCAATCGAGCGCCTGCTCGGCATCGAGCCGCCCGAGCGCGCCCAGTATATCCGTGTCATGTTCGATGAGATCACACGCATCCTGAATCACCTGATGTGGCTCGGGGCTCACGGACTCGACATCGGCGCCATGACGGTGTTCCTGCTGTGCTTCAAGCAGCGCGAGGAGCTGATGGACGTCTACGAGGCGGTATCGGGCACGCGCATGCATGCCACCTACTACCGCCCCGGCGGCGTGTACCGCGATCTGCCGGCTTCGATGCCGAAGTACCAGGCGTCCAGATGGCGCTCGGCGAAGGAAGCGGCACGCATGAACGAGGCGCGCTGCGGCACCATGCTGGATTTCATCCAGGCGTTCACTGAAGGCTTGCCGTCCGCCATCGACGACTACGAGACGCTGCTCACCGACAACCGCATCTGGAAGCAGCGCACCGTCAACATCGGGGTGGTGTCGCCCGAGCGCGCCCAGCAGCTGGGCTTCTCAGGCCCCATGCTGCGCGGCTCAGGCGTAGCCTGGGATCTGCGCAAGAAGCAGCCCTATGAAGTGTACGAGCGCATGGATTTCGATGTCCCGGTGGGCGTGAACGGCGACTGCTACGACCGCTACCTGGTGCGCGTGGAGGAGATGCGCCAGGCGAACCGCATCGTCCGTCAGTGCGTCGAGTGGCTGCGCGCGCATCCCGGAGCGGTGATGATCGCTGACCGCAAGGTGCGCCCGCCCACACGCCTTGAGATGAAGGATGACATGGAGTCCCTCATCCATCACTTTAAGTTATTCACGGAAGGCTATGAAGTTCCGGCCGGTGAAACATATGCGGCGGTGGAGGCGCCCAAGGGCGAGTTCGGCATCTACCTGGTATCTGATGGCGCCAACAAGCCGTATCGCCTCAAGTGCCGGGCGCCCGGATTCGCGCATCTGGCGGCGCTCGAGGAGATGTGCCGCGGCCACATGCTCGCCGATGTGGTGGCGGTGATCGGCTCGCAGGACATCGTGTTCGGGGAAATCGACCGGTGAGCTCAGAGCGCAGCAACGTCGGTATCGGCGGCACGGCACTCGCCAGCAAGCTGCAGCTGCTGTCGCAGGAGACTCGCGGGGAGATCGATCGCTGGGTCGCGAAGTTCCCGTCCGGGCGCCAGCGCTCCGCGAGCCTCGCGGCGCTGCGCGCGGCGCAGGAGCAGAACCACGGCTTCCTCACCGCGGACCTCATGGACGCGGTGGCGGAGTACCTGGGTCTGCCGCCGATCCAGGTGTACGAGGTCGCGAGCTTCTATTCGATGTTCGAGACCCATCCCTGCGGGCGGCATCACGTCAGCATCTGCACCAACATCTCCTGCATGCTGAACGGCGCCGAGGAGCTGGCGGCGCACGCGCAGCGCAAGCTCGGCATCAAGTTGAACCACAGTACTCCCGACGGCCGCATCTTCCTCAAGCAGGAGGAGGAGTGCCTGGCGGCCTGCACCGGCGCACCCATGATGATGGTGGATCACGTGTTCCACGAGCACCTGACACCCGAGTCGCTCGATCAGATCCTGGATGGCCTGAAGTGAGCGCGGTCCTGGACGCCTACGCCGACAAGATGAACCTGACGGTGTTCGAGCCGCTGCAACTGGAGCGCTCGTGGACTCTCGCCACCTACCGCACCATCGGCGGTTACCAGGTGTGGGAGCGGCTGCTGCGGGAAAAGCCGCCGCGCGAGCAGATCATCGATGCGGTGAAGGCCTCCGGGCTGCGCGGCCGCGGCGGCGCCGGCTTTCCCACCGGCACCAAGTGGAGCTTCATGCCGCGCAACTCGCCGGTGCAGAAGTACCTGGTGTGTAATTCGGATGAGAGCGAGCCCGGCACCTGCCACGACCGCGACATTCTGCGCTACAACCCGCATGCCCTCATCGAGGGCCTGGCGATCGCCGGCTACGCCACCAACTCCACGGTTGCCTACAACTACATTCGCGGTGAATTCCTCGGCGAACCGGTGCCGCGCTTCGAGGCGGCGCTCGCGGAAGCCTATGCGGCGGGACTGCTCGGCAAGAACGTGCTGGGGAGCGGCGTCGACTTCGACCTGCACACCTTCATCGGCGCCGGCGCGTACATCTGCGGCGAGGAGACCGCGCTCCTCGACTCGCTCGAGGGCAAGCCCGGCAAGCCGCGCTTCAAGCCGCCGTTCCCGGCGAATTTCGGTTTGTACGGCGCGCCCACCACCATCAACAACACGCTGAGCTTCGCCTCCGTGCCGACCATTCTGCGCAAGGGTCCGGTCTGGTTTGCTTCCCTTGGGCCGCCCAACTCCGGCGGCACGCTGATTTATTCGGTGTCGGGGCATGTCGAGAAACCGCGCAACATTGAGTTACCCCTCGGCGTGCCGTTCGCGGATCTGCTGCAGCTGTGTGGCGGCGTGCGGGCCGGGCGCAAGCTCAAGGCGGTGATCCCCGGAGGGGTCTCAGTGCCGGTGGTGCCCGGGGACACGATGCTCAAGACGAACATGGACTACGACTCGGTAAAGGCGGCCGGCTCGGCACTGGGGACCGGCGCGGCCATTGTGATGGACGAGACCACCTGCATGGTGCGGGTGCTGGAGCGCATCTCGCGCTTCTACATGGCGGAGTCCTGCGGACAGTGCACGCCGTGCCGCGAGGGCACGGGGTGGATGAACCGCCTGTTGAAGCGGGTGCTCGCCGGTGAGGCGCGGCGCGAGGAGCTCGGACTCCTGCTCGATGTCGCGAACCGCATCGAGGGGCACACCATCTGCGCATTCGGCGACGCCTCGGCCTGGCCGGTGCAGAGCTTCCTCAAGCACTACCGGCACGAGTTCGAATACATGATCGATCACGGTGGCCGCAGCGTCGTGAGCGACACCCTGGGAGCGCAGGCGGCGTAAGCCGCGCGTACGCACCACAGCATGGCGGATGAGCTGGTCAACATCGAGATCGACGGCGTGCCGGTGAAGGCACGCAAGGGTGAGATGCTGATTCGCGTCACCGATGCGCACGGCGCCTATGTGCCGCGCTTCTGCTACCACGAGAAGCTCTCGATCGCGGCCAACTGCCGCATGTGCCTGGTGGAGGTGGAGAAGGCGCCCAAGCCCCTGCCGGCCTGCGCCACCCCGGTGGTCGAGGGCATGAAGGTCTTCACCAAGTCCGCGCGTGCCATCGGCGCGCAACGCGCCACCATGGAATTCCTGCTCATCAATCACCCGCTCGACTGCCCGATCTGTGACCAGGGCGGGGAGTGCGAGCTGCAGGACCTGGCGGTCGGCTTCGGGCGCGACCTATCCCGCTACCACGAGCGCAAGCGCGTGGTAGCGGACGAGAACCTGGGCCCCCTCATCGCCACCGACATGACGCGCTGCATCCACTGCACGCGCTGCATCCGCTTCACCGAGGAGATCGCCGGCATCCAGGAGCTCGGCATGATCGGCCGCGGCGAGCACATGAAGGTGCGCACTTATATAGAGAGCACGGTGAATCACGAGCTCTCCGGCAACGTCATCGACCTGTGCCCGGTGGGCGCGCTGGTCTCGAAGCCCTACCGCTTCAGCGCGCGCGCCTGGGAGATGAGCTCCGCGCCGCTGATTTCCCCGCACGATCCGGTGGGGACCAATCTGTTCGGCCATGTCCTGCGCGGCCGGCTGATGCGGGTCGTGCCGCGCGAGAACGAGGCGATCAACGAGACCTGGATCGCCGACCGTGACCGCTTCAGCTACGAGGGCGTATACAGCCCCGATCGCCTGGCGCAGCCGCTGCTGCGCCGCGCAAACACCTGGGTCGAGACCGACTGGGAGAGTGCGCTCACGCAGCTCGCGCAGGGGCTGCGCACACGCGCCCCGGATCTCGGGGTCCTGGCGAGCAGCTCGAGTACGCTCGAAGAGCTGTACCTGGCAGGGCGCATCGCGCGCGGACTGAACACCCACAATGTCGATCACCGCCTGCGGCAGCGCGATTTCCGCGATCAGCAGGCGGATCCGGTGTTTCCGGGACTGGGCATGCGCATAGCCGAGGTCGATTCGCTGGATGCGCTGCTGGTGATCGGGGCAAATCTGCGCCGCGAGGTGCCGATTCTCGCGCATCGGGTGCGCAGGGCGGCCCTGCGCGGCGCCCGGGTGGCAATGCTGAACCCGGCGCGCTTCCCGTATCTGTTCCCGGTGAAGGCGTACCTGACCTGCGCGCCGGCCGATCTGGTGGCGGATCTCGCGGCGGTCGTGGCCGCGGCGGCCGCCGCGGCGGGTAAGCCCGTACCCCGGCATGTCGGCGCCGCGGTGGGCGCGGCGCGCGTGAGCGAGGCGCATCGTGCGGCCGCGCAGGTGCTGCTCGGCGGGGAAAAGCGCGCGGTGTGGCTCGGCGCCCTGGCGGCGCGTCACGCGGCGTTCGCGGACCTGCGCGCGCTCGCTGCGGTCCTGGCGCAGATCACCGGCGCGTCCTTGGGCCGGCTCACCGAGGGCGGCAACGCCGCGGGCGCCTATCTCGCCGGGGCGATCCCGCATCGCGCGGCGGGCGGCAAGACGGTGGCGCAGGCGGGCCTCAACGCGCGCGACATGCTGGAGAACCCGCTGCGGGCCTACCTGCTGTTCGGCGGTCTGGAACCCTCGATCGATGCGCTCGCTCCCGAGAGCCTGCGCAGTCTCGCCGGGGCCGAGTTCGTGGTCGCCGCGACGCCGTTCGCGAGCGAGGAGCTCAAGCGCGTCGCGCACCTGTTGCTGCCGATCGGGACCTTCGCCGAGACCTCCGGCAGTTACGTGAACTGCGAGGGGCTGTGGCAGAGCCAGAGCGGCGCGGTGTTGCCGGTGGGCGAGGCGCGTCCGGGCTGGAAGGTGCTGCGGGTACTCGGCAACCTGCTCGGCCTGGAGGGCTTCGACTACCAGTCCTCCGAGGAAGTCCTGCACGAGGTGCGCCAGGCATGCGAGGCAGTCAGACCCGCAGGCTACCAGGGCACTCACGCGGTGGGCCTGGAGAGCGAGGCGGCCGGTGCGGCGATTGGTGCGGCGCTGGTGGATGTGCCCATGTATCAGACGGACGCGCTGGTGCGCCGCGCACCGTCGCTGCAGAGAACGCGTGAAGGCCGCACGCCGGCCGTGAGCTACTGAAGCGAAGGCCAGCGCACGTGCTCGAGACGCTCACAACTACCTGGCTGGCACTGCCGGACTACGCACACTCCACGGTGTGGATAGTGGTGATCACGGTGGTGCTGATCATTTGCGTGGCGCTGCTGACCCTGTGGGAGCGCAAGGTCATCGGCTGGATGCAGCTGCGCCGCGGACCGAACCGCGTGCGCCTCTTCGGCCTGCTGCCCGGGGTGGGCCAGCCGTTCGCCGACGTTTTCAAGCTCCTCATGAAGGAAGTCATCATCCCGGCGAATGCCAACAAATTCCTGTTCCGGCTCGCGCCCATCATCGCGCTCGTCCCGGCGTTCGCGGCCTGGGCGGTGATTCCGCTGTCGCCAACCGTGGTGGTGTCGAAGGCCGACGCGGGCCTGCTGTACCTGCTGTCGCTCACCTCGATGGGCGTATACGGAGTCATCATTGCCGGCTGGGCGACCAACTCCAAATACGCGTTCCTGGGCGCCATGCGCTCCGCGGCGCAGATGGTGGCCTATGAGATCGCCATGGGCTTTGCGCTGGTCGGCGTGCTCATGGCCACCGGCAGCATGAATCTCGGCACCATCGTACGCACCCAGGAAGGCGGGCTGCTGTCCTGGAACTGGTTCTGGCTGTTTCCGCTGTTGATGGTGTACTTCATCTCCGGGATCGCGGAGACCAACCGCGCGCCATTCGATGTGGCCGAGGGCGAATCCGAGATCGTCGCCGGCTTCCACGTCGAATACTCCGGCATCGCGTTCGCGCTGTTCTTCCTCGCCGAATACGCCAACATGATCCTGATCTCGACCCTGACCGCGGTGTTCTTCTTCGGCGGCTGGGAGGGACCGTTGCAGGGTTATTCATGGCTCGGGCTGGGTGACGGCTTCCTCGGACAGCCGAGCTTCCTGTGGCTGTTTCTCAAGGTGTTCTGCCTGGTGTTCCTGTTCCTGTGGTTCCGGGCGACCTTCCCGCGCTACCGCTTCGACCAGATCATGCGCCTGGGGTGGAAGGCGCTGATCCCGGTGACCCTGGTGTGGATCGGCGTGGAGATGTTGCTGGCCGTGTACCGCATCGGGCCCTGGTCGCGCGCCTGGTACCACTGAAAGGGATGCATCGATGGCCGTGAATCCGCTCAAGACCTTCCTGCTGCCCGAGCTCGTGAAGGGGCTCATGGTCACGGCCCGCACCCTGGTCAGCCGCAAGTACACCCTCAATTATCCGGAGGAGAAGACCCCGCAGTCACCGCGCTTTCGCGGCCTGCACGCGCTGCGCCGCTACCCGAACGGCCAGGAGCGCTGCATCGCCTGCAAGCTGTGCGAGGCGGTGTGCCCGGCGGTGTGCATCACCATCGACTCGGATGTGGCGCCGGACGGCACGCGGCGCACCACGCGCTATGACATCGATCTGTTCAAGTGCATCTACTGTGGCTTCTGCGAGGAGGCCTGCCCGGTGGATGCCATCGTGCTCACCCGCATTCTCGAGTACCACATGGAGCGGCGCGGCGAGAACATCATGACCAAGGACAAGCTGCTCGCGGTCGGGGAGCGCTACGAGGCGATGATCGCCGCCGATCGGGCCGCGGACGCGCCCTACCGATGAGCACGCGCGTCAATCCTCGCGCCGCCGGCCCCCGCTCATGCTGATCGAGGCGCTGTTTTATGTGTTCGGCGCCATCCTCATCGCCGCGGCGCTCGGGGTGATCAGCGCGCGCAACCCGGTGTACTCGGCGCTGGCGCTGGTCATGTGCTTCATCAGCTCGGCGGCCATCTGGCTGCTGCTGGAGGCGGAGTTCCTCGCCGTGGTGCTGGTGCTGGTGTACGTCGGCGCGGTCATGGTGCTGTTTCTGTTCGTCGTCATGATGCTCGACGTCAACCTGGCGGAGCTGCGCCAGGGATTCACCCGCTTCGCCTGGCTCGGCTGGCTCACCGCGCTGGCGGTGATCGTGGAGATCGTGGGGGTGGTGTGGGCGCGCGGCGGACTCGGCATCGACGCGGGCCGCGGTGCCACGCCCACGGCGCCGACCTACAGCAACACGCTGGAGCTCGGGCGCGTGCTGTACACCCGCTACGCCTACCCCTTCGAGCTCGCCGCCATGCTGCTGCTGGTGGCGATCGTGGCCGCCATCGCGCTCACCATGCGCCGCCGCGCGGGACTCAAGCAGCAGGACGTCAGCGCTCAGGTGGCGGTGCGGCGCGCCGACCGGCTGCGCATCGTGAAAATGGACGCGGAGAAGCGCCCGTGATCACGCTGGCGCAGCTGCTGACGCTGTCGGGGATCCTGTTTTCACTGGCCATTGCCGGCGTTTTCCTGAACCGCAAGAACGTCATCCTGCTGCTGATGTGCGTGGAGCTGCTGCTGCTCGCCGCGAACTTCAACTTCATCGCGTTCTCGCGCTATCTCGCGGACATCAACGGGCAGGTGTTCGTGTTCTTCATCCTCACGGTGGCCGCGGCCGAGTCGGCGATCGGACTCGCCATCCTGGTGGTGCTGTTCAGGGAGCGGCGCACCATCAACGTCGAAGACCTGAACACCCTGAAAGGCTGAAGCGCCCGCATGAACGCCACCGCGCTGATCGCCGTGCCGCTGCTGCCGCTGCTGGCCGCCGTCATCGCGGGCCTGGGAGGGCGCCTCATCGGGCGCTCCGGGGCGCACACCCTCACCTGTGCCGCGGTGGCGGTCTCCTGCGGGCTGTCGCTCATGGTGTTGAAGCAGATCGACTGGGACGGCGTGCCGGCCTACGAGGCACCGGTGTACACCTGGCTCATCAGTGACGGAATGCACATGGAGGTCGGCTTCCTCATCGACCGGCTCACCGCGCTGATGATGGCGGTGGTGACCTTCGTGTCGCTGTGCGTGCACGTCTACACCATCGGCTACATGAGCGATGACCCCGGTTACACGCGCTTTTTCAGCTACATCTCGCTGTTCACCTTCGCCATGCTCATGCTGGTCATGGCCAACAACTTCATGCAGCTGTTCTTCGGCTGGGAAGCGGTGGGCCTGGTGTCGTATCTGCTGATCGGCTTCTGGTACACGCGCCCGAGCGCGATCTTCGCCAATCTCAAGGCCTTCATCGTCAATCGCATCGGCGACTTCGGCTTCGTGCTGGGAATTGCCGGCATCGCCTACTTCACCCACTCGCTCGCGTATCGTGACGCGTTCGCCGCGGCCCCGCAGATCGCGCACGCGCTCATCGCCGTGAGCTCTACTTCCGCCGTCGGGGCGCTGACGCTGATCTGCATCTGCTTGTTCATCGGCGCCATGGGCAAGTCGGCGCAGGTGCCGCTGCACGTGTGGCTGCCCGACTCGATGGAGGGTCCGACCCCCATCTCCGCGCTCATTCATGCCGCCACCATGGTGACGGCCGGGATCTTCATGGTGGCGCGCATGTCACCGCTGTTCGAATACTCCGACACAGCGCTGTCGTTCGTGCTGGTGATCGGCGCCACCACCGCCTTCTTCATGGGCCTGCTCGGGGTGGTCAACAACGACATCAAGCGGGTGATCGCCTACTCGACGCTCTCGCAGCTCGGGTACATGACCGTGGCGCTGGGCGTGTCCGCCTATGGCGCGGCCATCTTCCACCTGATGACCCACGCATTCTTCAAGGCGCTGCTGTTCCTGGCCGCCGGCTCGGTCATCATCGCCCTGCACCACGAGCAGGACATGCGCCGCATGGGCGGACTGGCGAAGTACATGCCCATCACGGCCGTGACCTGCTGGATCGGCGCGCTGGCGCTAATCGGTACGCCGTTTTTCTCCGGCTTCTACTCCAAGGACGCCATCATCGAGGCGGTGGGCGAGTCGCACCGCTGGGGCGCTGCCTACGCCTACTGGTGCGTGCTGTGCGGTGTGTTCGTGACTGCGCTGTATACCTTCCGCATGCTGTTCCTGACGTTTCACGGGCCGGAGCGTTTCCGCGCCGCATCCGGCGCTCACGATGGCGGACACGCGGATGACGGACACGATCACGGCCACGGCGTCCCCCGCGAGAGTCCGCTGGTGGTGACGCTGCCGCTCATCGCACTCGCCATTCCGTCCGTCCTCATCGGCGCGCTCACCGTGGGCCCGGTGCTGTTCGGCGGCTACTTCGGGCATTCGATCTTTGTGCTGCCCGCCAACAACGTCATCGGTGTACTGGGCGAGGACTTCGGCGGCGCCGCGCAGTTTGCGCTGCGCGGACTGTTCAAGCTGCCGTTCCTGCTGGCGCTCGCCGGCGCCGTCACGGCCTGGGTCTGTTTCCTGTGGCGGCCGGTGTGGGCGGATGCCGCGGTACGGGTGCGCGTCCTGGGCTGGCTGTACCGCGTGCTCACGCACAAGTACTACTTCGACTGGTTCAACGAGCAGGTGCTCGCCGCGCTCGCGCGCCTCATCGGCGTGGGCCTGTGGAAGGGGGGCGATGAGGCGCTGATCGACGGCGCCATGGTCAACGGCAGCGCGGCCACCGTGGGCTGGACCGGGAGCCTGCTGCGACGGATCCAGAGCGGGTACCTCTACTCTTACGCCTTCTGGATGATGATCGGTCTGGCGGTGCTGCTCGCCTGGTTCCTCGGCAGGTTCCTGGCACACGCCCACTACTGAAGCGCGGCACGACTCGATGCACGCTCTACTGTCGATGCTCATCTGGCTGCCGATCGGCGCAGGTTTAGCTGTCCTGCTGCTCGGCGATCGCAACATCGTGGCGGGGCGCTGGCTGGCGCTGCTCGCCTCGGTGGCGACGCTGGCGCTGTCGGTGCCGCTGTGGAGCTCGTTCGACACCGCCACCGCGGCGCTGCAGTTCCCGGAGAAGCTGCCGTGGATTCCGCGCTTTGACGCCTGGTACGCGCTCGGGGTGGACGGCATCTCGCTGCCGCTGATCGTGCTCACCGCGTTCATGACGGTACCGGTGGTGATCGCCGGCTGGCGGGTGATCGAGACGCGCCCGGCGCAGTACTACGCCGCCTTCCTGATCATGGAGGGCCTGATGATCGGGGTGTTTTCCGCCACCGACGCGCTGCTGTTCTATTTCTTCTGGGAGGCGATGCTGATTCCGATGTTCCTCATCATCGGCATCTGGGGCGGACCGCGACGCGTATACGCGACCATCAAGTTCTTCCTCTACACGTTCCTCGGCTCGGTGTTCATGCTGGCGGCGCTGATCTACATGTACGTGAAGGGTGGCAGCTATGCGATCGCGAGCCTGCAGGCCCTGCCGCTCACGCTCATGGAGCAGCGCTGGATATTCCTCGCGCTGCTGCTCGCCTTCGCGGTGAAAGTACCGATGTTCCCGGTGCACACCTGGCTGCCGGATGCGCACGTCGAGGCGCCCACCGGCGGCTCGGTGATCCTGGCGGCCATCATGCTGAAGATGGGTGGCTACGGCTTCCTGCGCTTCAGCCTACCCGTTACGCCGGACGCGAGTCGTGAGCTCGACCTGCTGGTGATCGCGCTGTCGCTGATCGCGGTGATCTACATCGGCTTCGTTGCGCTGGTGCAGCAGGACATGAAGAAGCTCATCGCGTACTCCTCGATTGCGCACATGGGTTTCGTGACGCTCGGGGCCTTCGTCATCTATGAGATCGTGCGCAACACCGGCAGCCTCCAGGGCGCCGGCATGGGGCTCGATGGGGCGATGGTGCAGATGGTCTCGCATGGCCTCATATCCGGGGCGCTGTTTCTGTGCGTCGGCGTGCTGTACGACCGGGTGCACAGCCGCCAGATCGCCGACTACGGCGGCGTGGTCAACACCATGCCGGTGTTCGCGGCCTTCATGGTGCTGTTTGCGCTGGCCAATACCGGGCTGCCCGGCACCTCCGGGTTCGTCGGCGAGTTCCTGGTGATCATCGCCAGCTTCAGGGCGAGCTTCTGGTACTCGGCGCTGGCGGCGGTGACGCTGGTGCTGGGCGCCGCCTACACGCTGTGGCTGGTGAAGCGGGTGATATTCGGGCCGGTCACGAGCCCGCGCGTTGCGGCGCTCGAGGATCTGAACGGCCGCGAATACATCGTGCTGACGGCGCTCGCGCTGGCGGTGCTGATGGTCGGAGTGTGGCCCGCGCCGCTGCTGAAGGTCATGCAGCCCACGATCCAGCATCTGGTCAGCCAGGCGATCGCCACCAAGCTATGAGCTGGTTCAGCCTTGCTCCGGCGGTGCCGGAGATCTATCTGGCGGGGGCGATCTGCATCCTCCTGCTGGTGGAGGTGTTTGCCGGGGAGCGGCACCGCGGGCTCACCCCCACACTGACGCTGTTGGCGCTCGCGGTGGGCGCCGGTCTCACCGTTGAGTACGGACATGTCACGCAGCGCACCGTGCTGTTCGAGGGCATGTACGTGGCCGATGAGCTCGGCTTCGCGCTGAAGCTCGCCGCCTTCCTGTTCGTGGCGGTGGCGCTGCTGTATTCGCGCGCCTATCTCGAGCAGCGCAGCATCCTGCGCGGGGAGTACTACGTGCTGGCACTCACCGCGCTGCTGGGCATCTTCGTGCTGGTGTCCGCCAACAACCTGCTGACCGTTTACCTCGGGGTGGAGCTGCTGGCCCTGTCGGTGTATGCCCTGGTCGCGTTCGACCGCGACTCGGGGATAGCGGCCGAGTCCGCCATGAAATACTTCGTGCTCGGCGCCGTCGCTTCCGGGGCGTTGCTGTACGGCATGTCGCTGATCTATGGGTTGACGGGGACACTGGACCTCGGGCAGATCGCCGCGCGGCTGCAGGCGCCGTTCAGTCCGGGTGTGATCCTGGGCCTCACCTTCATCGTGGTCGCGGTGGCCTTCAAGCTCGGTGCCGTGCCGTTTCACATGTGGTTGCCGGATGTCTACGAGGGCGCGCCCACCAGCGTGACGCTGTTCATCGGTACCGCACCGAAGATTGCCTATTTCGCGCTCACGCTGCGGCTGCTGACGCAGGGCCTCGCCGGCACCGAGTCGCAATGGTCGCAGATGCTGGCCGCGCTCGCGGTCATGACGCTCATTGTCGGCAACGTGGTGGCGATCGTACAGACCAACCTCAAGCGCCTGCTTGCCTACTCGACCATCGCCAACGTCGGCTTCATCGTGCTGGGGTTCGTGGCCGGTACGCCGGACGGTTACGCGGCGGCGCTCTACTACACCCTGGTGTATGTGCTGGTGGCGCTCGGTTCCTTCGGCGTCATCCTGCTGGCGAGTGCCAAGGGCTTCGAGGCGGACCAGCTCGAGGACTACAAGGGCCTGTACCGGCGCGATCCGTTGCTGGCGCTGGCGATGATGGTGCTCATGTTCTCGACCGCCGGCGTGCCGCCGCTGGTCGGCTTCTGGGCGAAGCTGCGGATCTTTCAGGCACTGTGGGAAACTAACCACCTGTGGCTGGTGGTCATCGCGGCCGCCATGTCGGTGGTGGGCGCCTACTATTACCTGCGCGTGATCAAGCTCATGTACTTCGATGAGCCCGCGGCGCAGCTGCCGCCGACGCGGGCCGCGGCGGGCGTGCGCCTGGCGCTGGGACTCAATGCCGCGGCGGTGCTGCTGCTGGGTGTGTTGCCCGGACCGCTGCTGGATCTGTGCGCGCGGCTGATCCACTGAGCGGGCGGGAACATCCGCCCTGCAACGCACCGCGCCACGCGCTGTGTAAGGATAAGGAAGACAAGGAGTGCTCAGATGACACGCACGTTCCGCCTCATGTCGCCGGGAGGTCTGGCGTCGCTGGGCGCGCTGGTACTCGCCGCGCTCGCGACGTACGCGCAGGCCAGCCCGCAATACCGCATTGCCCACGAGGTACCGCTGCCCGGGGACGAGGGCTGGGACTACCTCACCCTCGAACCGGGCGGTCATCGCCTCTTCATCGCGCACGGTACGCGCGTGCAGGTCGTGGACACCGACAAGCTGACGCTGATGGGCGAGATCGCCGATACCCCGGGCGTGCACGGGATAGCGCTGGCTACGGACCTCGGCCGCGGGTACATCAGCGCCGGACGCTCGGGCGTCATCGTCGTGTTTGATCTGAAGACGCTCGCGCGGCTGAAGGAGATCAAGACCACCGGCGAGAACCCCGACGCCATCCTCTACGACGCCGCGAGCCAGCGCGTGTTCACCTTCAACGGGCGTGGTCGCAACGCCACCGCCGTCGATGCCAGGACCGACACAGTCATCGGTACCATCGCGCTGGATGCCAAACCCGAGTTCGCGGTCTCGGACGGCAAGGGCCGCGTCTACGTGAACCTCGAGGACAAGAACAGTCTCGCGGTGATCGATCCGCAAAAGCTCAGCGTCATTTCGGTGTGGCCCATCAGTGGATGCCAGGAGCCCTCCGGGCTGGCGCTCGATGCCGACGGACAACATCTGTTCTCGGTATGCGACAACAAGGTCATGGCGCTCATGGATGCCGCCTCGGGTAAGGTGCTGGGCACCGCAGCCATCGGCGCGGGGGTCGACGCTGCAGCTTTCGATCCCGGCAGCCGCCTGGCGTTCGCATCGTGCGGCGAGGGCACTCTCACGGTGGTGAGGCTCAGCGGCTCCGGTGCTGCCCAGGTCGCGCAGTCAGTGCCGACACGGCGCGGCGCCCGCACCATGGCGCTGGATGTGCATACCCACCGTATCTATCTGGTGACCGCGGATTTTGGCGCGCCACCGGCCGCCACGCCCGAGCACCCGCATCCACGGCCGGCGATCCTGCCAGGCTCCTTCCGGCTGCTGGTGCTCGAGCCGCAATGAGCTCACGACAGGCGGCGTGAGATGGCGATCGCCGCGATCAGCACGATCGCGATGTTGAGGATCCACCACGCCATCTGCTTGTGATCGCGCAGCACGCTCGCCGTGCCGCTGGCGTTGCGCGCGCTGCCGGTGCGCGCGCCGGGGATGGCGATGCGGCCGCTGAGAATCTCGCGGATGCCATCGTGAGCAACCACCACTTCGAGGTGAGCGTCTGTGATGATGGCGTCGGACAGCGGTACGAACCACGAGCCGTCCGCACGTCGCATGGCTAGCTGGCTCCTGCCATCGACGGACACCGTCAGGTCGGTCACCGACACCGGTGTTTCATCGGCCGTATGCCGCAGCCGCAGCACCAGGCCCGCGGGTGCGGGGCCGGCCTCGAGAGTCACGAGCGCGGAGTGCGCGACCGGCGTCAGCGGCGCCGGCGCGCTGTCGGAGGCGCGCAGCTGCGCGGCGCACACCAACGAGCTGCAGGCGAGCACACCAGCCGCCAGCCACGAGTTCGGTCCCGACACGCACTGCATGTTAGCAGCTCCAGCGCCGCACGGGACTGACCGCGATCGCGGGTGCGCAACCGTTGCTGCGACACTATAGTGTGCCCAATCCGAAGCGGGAGTCACTCATGAGCACCGTTGCCGCAGCAGCCGCCGGCGCCGGGCCGCGTTATCACAGCGGCTTCGGCAATCATTTCGCGAGCGAGGCCCTGCCGGGGGCGCTGCCGCAGGGACGCAACTCGCCGCAGCGCTGCGCCTACGGACTGTACGCGGAGCAGTTTTCGGGCACCGCCTTCACCGCGCCGCGCCACGCCAACCGCCGCAGCTGGCTGTACCGCATCCGGCCGGCGGCGGTGCACGAGAGCTTCCGGCGCATCGATGACGGGTGCATCACCAGCTGCTTCGATGAGCCCGCGCCCTCGCCGAATCAGCTGCGCTGGAGCCCGCCGCCGCCGCCAAGCGAGCCGACGGATTTCATCGCAGCGCTCGCCACGCTGGGGGGTAATGGCTCGCCCGGGCAGCAACTGGGTTGCGGCATTCACTGGTACGCGGCCAACCGCTCCATGAGCGAACGCTTTTTCTATGACGCGGACGGGGAACTGCTGCTCGTGCCGCAGCAGGGCGCTCTGCGCCTCGCCACCGAGTTGGGCGTCATCGAGGTGCAGCCGCTGGAAATCGCCGTGATACCGCGCGGCCTGCGCTTTCGGGTGGAGCTGCTGGAGAGCGCGGCGCGCGGCTACCTGTGCGAGAATTTCGGCGCGCCGTTTCGACTGCCGGACCTCGGGCCGATCGGCTCCAACGGGCTTGCCAACCCGCGCGACTTTCAGACACCGGTCGCCTGGTACGAGGACCGGGAGGGGGAATTCGAGCTGGTGGCGAAGTTCGCCGGCCACCTGTGGTCGGCGGGCATCGACCACTCGCCGCTCGACGTAGTGGCATGGCATGGCAACAATGCGCCTTACAAGTACGACCTGCGGCGCTTCAACACCATCGGCTCCATCAGCTACGATCATCCCGATCCGTCGATCTTCCTGGTGCTGCAGTCGATCAGCGATACCCCGGGCGTTGATGCGATCGACTTCGTGATCTTTCCGCCCCGCTGGCTGGCGATGCAGGACACGTTCCGCCCGCCCTGGTTCCATCGCAATGTCGCCAGCGAGTTCATGGGCCTGATTGCCGGAGTCTACGACGCGAAGGCGGAAGGCTTCGCTCCGGGCGGGGCATCGCTTCACAATTGCATGAGCGGGCACGGACCGGATGCCGCGACCTATGAGAAGGCGCTCGCTGCCGACACCTCCATGCCGGTGCACCTCACCGACACCATGGCGTTCATGTTCGAGACGCGCACGGTGATTCGCCCGACGCGCTACGCGTTGGAAACGCCGCTCCTGCAGCGCGATTACGCGCAGCTGTGGCGAGGCCTGAAGAAGCATTTCGCCCCGGACCCGGCGCCGGCGGCGCCGGGCGGGCGGCGTGGCGCGTGAGCCGCAGCGCGGCGCTCGCATGTACCTGAACACGATCAACGCCACGCACGACCCTGCGCTGCGCAGTTGGGTCAGCTCCGCGAACGCGCCCGCGAGCGACTTCCCGATTCAGAACCTGCCGTTCTGTGCCTTCCGGCGCGCGCGCAGCGCGGAGGGCTTCCGCGGCGGCGTCGCCATCGGCGATCAGGTGCTGGACCTGGGCGCACTGCAGGGACTGGGCCTGTTCGACGGGCTCGCGGCGCAGGCACTCGCCGCATGCGCGCAGCCGGTTCTCAATACTTTCATGGGCCTCGGAGCGCCGGCCCAGGCGGGGCTGCGGGCTGCGCTGTCGGCGGCGCTGCGCGCGGACTCCGCGCTGGCGCAGCAAGTGCGCCCGCGGCTCATCCCGCAGGATGCCGCTGAATACCGCGTCGCGGCGCAGGTGGGTGACTACACCGACTTCTACGCCTCGATCCATCACGCCACCGCGGTGGGGCGGCTGTTCCGCCCCGACAATCCCCTGCTTCCGAATTACAAGTGGGTGCCGCTCGCGTACCACGGCCGCGCCTCCTCGATCCGCGCGTCGGGCTACGATTTTGCGCGGCCGGTGGGCCAGGTGCTGCCCCCGGGTGCCACGCGGCCTGAGCTCGCCGCCACGCGGCGGCTGGACTACGAGCTGGAAGTGGGCGTATTCGTCGGGCGCGGGAATGAGCTCGGCCGTAGCGTGCCGCTGGCGCAGGCCGAGGCGCACGTGTTCGGTCTGTGCCTGCTGAATGACTGGTCGGCACGCGATATCCAGGCCTGGGAGTACCAGCCGCTGGGTCCCTTTCTGGCGAAGAACTTCGCCACCACGGTCTCGCCGTGGGTGGTGACGCTCGAGGCGCTCGCACCGTTTCGCGTTCCCTGGAGTCGTCCGGCCGATGAGTCCCCGCCGCTCCCCTACCTCGATGACGGCGCGCTGCGCGAAGCAGGCGCGATCGATATTCGACTCGAGGCGTGGCTCGACACTTCGCGCATGCGCGCCGCAGGTCTTGCGCCGCAGCGGCTGTCGCAGGCGCGTTTTCGTGATTCGTGGTGGACGGTCGCGCAGATGCTCGCGCACCACACCGTGAACGGCTGCAACCTCAACGCCGGGGACCTCCTGGGCAGCGGCACACAGTCCGGTCCGCTGCCGAGCGAGGGCGGGTCGCTCCTGGAGCTGACCGGCGGCGGCCGGCAGCCGATCGCGCTCGCCGGGGGCGAGACACGCACCTTCCTCGAGGACGGTGATCGGGTCAGCCTACGCGGCTGGTGCGAACGAGGCGGCTACGCGCGCATCGGTTTCGGCGAGGCCGTGGGCACGGTGCTGCCGGGTTCATGAGCTCCGGGCCGTCGAAGAGCTACCGCTACTACGACCTGATCCTGGGCGCGTACGTGTGCGTGCTGCTGTGCGCGAATCTCATCGGTCCGGCCAAGGTATCGACCGTGCACGTGCCGTTGTGGGGGCCGGTGACGTTCATGGCGGGGGTGCTGTTCTTTCCGATCTCCTACATGTTCGGAGACATCCTTACCGAGGTGTACGGCTATGCGCGCGACCGCCGCGTGGTGTGGAGCGGCTTTGCGGCGCTGCTGTTCGCTGCGCTGATGTCCGCAGTGATCGTGTACCTGCCGCCGGCGGAGTTCTGGCGCCACAAGCAGCCGGCAGTGGAAGAGATCTTCGGCAACACGCCGCGCATCATCTGCGCGTCGATCGTGGCGTTCTGGTGCGGCTCGTTCGTCAACAGCTACGTGCTGGCGAAGATGAAGCTGTGGAGCTCGGGCCGCTGGCTGTGGACCCGCATCATCGGCTCAACGCTGTGCGGGGAACTGGTCGACTCGGGGCTCTTCTATGCCATCGCGTTCGCGGGCCTGTGGCCGAGGGACGAGCTCATCGCGGTGACCACGACGCAATACGTGCTGAAATCGGCGTGGGAGGTGATCATGACCCCGGTGACTTACCGGATCGTCGGCTTTCTGAAGCGTGCCGAGCAGGAGGACTACTACGATCGCGGCACGAACTTCACGCCGTTCTCACTCAAGGCCTGAGTGGCGCGGCTGTAACGAGACGGCGGGAGCGCAGTCACCTGCGCTCCCGCCGCTCGCGCACAGGTCTATTACTTGCCGATCTGCTTGCTGACCTGGTTCTCCTGCTGGTTGAGCGCCTTCCGCTCGGCCTTGGTGATGTGGCCGCCGTTGGTGCTCGCCATGGTGCGCTCTTCCTTGCGAATGGCGTGGTCCTCGCGGTGCAGCTTGGCCGCCTGCGCCTTGGTGATCTCGCCTTGCTTGCGCTCCTGATGGATGCGCTTGTTCTGGTTGGCGAGCCGATTGTTCACCTGCTCGCGGCGCGGGTGGGTCTTCTGCCACTGCGTGTCGTCGGCCAGGGCGTTAGTGGCAAGACCGCTGAGCGACAGCGTCACGGCAGCGACGGCCACAGCGGTACGAATGGATTTCAACATGGACTCTGCTCCTGAAAGCGCCTGTTAAGCGTTCGGTATTGAGCCGGAACCGCCGGCCTCTGGGCGTTAACAACGTCGCAACTTCGGGACTGCTGACGATTGTGACGGAAAGTTAATCGAGAACCGCAGCGTGACGTGCGTGACAGCAGGAAACGGAATGCGCCGCGCCGCGTGCGGCGCGGATCATTCATGGATCTGCAGCGAGAGGCGCGGTGTTGGTGGGGGGGATTGAGCGAATGACAGGTGGGCACGAGACAACCCGAGCGAGCCTGTTGAGACACTGGCTCGCCGGCGCGCTGTTGCTGGCGAGCGCTGCCGCCACGGCTGCCGATCAATCACGCGATGACGCCTGGTGGACCGGACCGATGCTGGCGCCTTCCGCGGCCACGCTGCCGCAGGGGCACGTGCTGGTCGAGCCCTACCTCTTCAACGTGATGAGCTACGGGCGCTTCGACATGAAAGGTACCTGGCACGCCGGTTCCCGCGAGCACGATATCGGCTCTCTCAGTTACATTCTGTACGGGCTGACGGACCGGCTGTCCGTGGGTTTGATTCCGCGGCTTCTCTTCAACGAGCCAGCCGGAGCACCCAACAGCTCGAGCGTCGGGGTAGGTGATCTCAGCCTGCAGGCAGGCTACGGCCTCACGCGATTCCAGGATGGTCACCGCATGCCCGCGCTCGCGCTGGTAATCGATGAGACCCTGCCCACCGGACGCTACCAGCGCCTCGGGCGTGCGAGCGATGGCTTCGGGGCGGGGGCGTACACCACGGCCCTGTCCATCTATTCCCAGGACTACCTGTGGATGCCCAATGGGCGGATTCTGCGGGTGCGGCTCGATCTGACGTACGCGCTGTCGGCTTCTGCGGGCGTGCACGACGTGAGCGTCTACGGGACCTCGAGCGGATTTCGCGGCCGTGCGTACCCCGGCGATTCCTTCACCGCGGATGCCGCCGGGGAGTACAGCGTGACCCGCAACTGGGTGCTGGCGCTCGATGTCGTCTATCAGCACAACGACAATACCCACGTGAGCGGCAGCCTGCCGTCGGCCGGCGCCGCTGGCCTGAGGGATTTTCAGGCCGATTCAGGATCCGGATATGCCCTCGGTCTCGCCCCGGCGATCGAGTACAACTGGAACAGCAGGGTCGGCCTGCTCGTGGGCGTGAGGATGTTCGTCGCGGGGCGTAACGCCACGGCCAGTGTGACGCCTGCGGTCGCCCTGAATATGGTGTATTGAGCGGCGGCCTGCGCGGGAACGCCGCCCGCGCACAGCGCCGAACGGACCATGAGAGAGGGCGCGCCCAGATCAATGAATTGTCTCAAGAAATCTCAAGGCGCTCGCATCCTTGCGATGGCGGTCAACGCGCCGGTGCGTGACCGCGTTTTAATGTGTGTCGGCTTGAACAGACGCGCCCGCGAGGCGTCTAATCCAGTAGCCGGAGGAACTTCGAGGACCACGGCCACTGCAACGGAGTGATCAGAGTGAACAGAGCGAGCACACTTATACGGACCGTCGGAGCCCTCCTGCTCTGCGTTGCGGTAGCAGGTGCACCGGCTTTGACCTATGCGCAGGCCCACTCCGGAGGCGGCCACTCGGGAGGAGGCGGCGGAGGCGGCCACTCGGGAGGCGGCGGCGGTGGCGGCCACTCGGGAGGAGGCGGCGGTGGCGGCCACTCCGGAGGAGGGGGCGGGGGCCACTTCGGAGGAGGAGGCCACTTCGCGGGCGGCGGGTACGCCATGGGCGGTGGCCACGCCGTCGGCGGATATATGGGCGGTGGCCGTTACGCCGCTGCCGGGCACTTTGCCGGGCCTCATTTCGCCGGCGGCCCGGGCGCGCAGGCCTACCACACGGCCGTGCATGGGCGCTTCGCGAACACCAGCGCGATGCACGCGGTCACTCACTACTCGGGTGGCGGAGGCTTCGTACCGGGCTGGAGGGGCGGGCACGCCTGGGGCGGCGGCTATTGGCGTGGCGGCTTCTGGCCGCGCTGTTATTTCAATCCCGGCTTTGCCTGGTTCCTGCCGGTACTTCCGTTTGGGTACGCCACGTTCTGGTGGGGCGGGCTGCCCTATTACTACTGGAATAACCTCTATTACACCTGGAGCCCGGCCGACTACGGCTACGTGGTGACGGACCCGCCGCCGGTCGCCGGCGACGAGGGCGACTCATCCTACGGTGGCGCTTCCCAGGAGGGCAGCAGCGGCGGCTCGGACGTGTACCTGTATCCGCGCAATGCCCAAAGCGATGCGCAGACGCAGAACGACCGCTACGAGTGTCATAGCTGGGCGGTGAGCCAGACGGGCTTCGATCCCACTCGCTCATCCCAGCAGGGATCGGGGAGCGCGGCGGACTATCGCCGCGCCATGATCGCCTGCCTGGATGCGCGCGGTTACAGCGCGCGCTAGCCCCACCAACCCAGGGCGCACGCGCAGCGCCCTGCGAGCTTTCTTCAATTCCCGACCAGCACCGCCTGAGCGAAGGTGCCCGGCGCGGTCGCGATCTGCAGCATGACGGTGGCGCTCACGCCATCGGCCACCGCGATGTCCGGATGACCGTCGCCGTTGAGGTCGCCGATCCCGACTGCGAGAGGCTGCCCGAAGCCCTGGTAGCTCGTGGCAGCCGGAAACACACCCGGACGCGCGGGATCCTGCAGCAGCACGGACACGCTGCCCGAGGGGGCGGGTTCGAGATTCGCAACGACCAGGTCCGGCTTGCCATCACCGTTCAGATCAGCCACCGCTACATCGATGGCATCGCCCTGGGTTGCGTACGTGACCGGCGCGAGGAAGCTGCCCGGATGCGCCGCGTCCTGCAGCAGCACCGAAACTCCGGCTGATCCGGTGCCGTCGGCACCGGGGTCCAGGTTCGCCACGACGATATCCGGCAGTCCTTCGCCATTCACATCGGCGATCCTCACCGCCTGCGGCTGCGCACCCGCGGGGAAGGTCACCGGAGCGAGGAACGTGCCGCGGGTGGTGGCGTTCTGGTAGAAAACGTAAATGGCGCCGTTGTTGCCGTTGGCGTCGGAGGTTGCGGCCACGATATCCGGCGCGCCGTCACCGTTCAGGTCCCCGATCGCGACCGTCGCGGCGCTGTTGGCGCCGACCGCGAGTGTCATCGGCGCGAGGAATTTCCCCGGGTTGGCGGGGTCCTGGAACAGGACGATGGCGCCGCCGGTGGCACTCGCGTCCGCGAGGACCAGATCGGGCTTGCCGTCGCCGTTGATATCACCGCTCACCACCTGGTTCGGATGCCCGCCGGTCGCCACGTTTACGGCCGTCTGGTAGGTACCCGGACTTGCTCCGTGCATGAACACCGAGACACTCCCGGCGGCGAAGTTCGCAATCACGAGATCGAGGGATCCGGAGCGGGTGAGGTCCACGACCGCGATGCTCGAGGGGTTGTTCCCCGTCGTCGCGTAGCGCACACCGGTATGAAACGTTCCCGGGGAACTGTGGTTGCCGAGGATGACATTGGCGAAGCCCGGGTCCTGGACACTTCCCTGGTCGGCGGTGGTGGCGACCAGCAGATCGGGCGTGCCGTCCCCATCCACGTCCGCGATCGCTATGGAGTTCGGCACGTTGATGGTCGGAAAGCTGTAATCAGAGCCGTAGTGACAGCTGGCGAGGGCGCCGAGCAGCAGGCCCAGACCCACGGCCGCGAGCAGCCGGCGTCGGCGAGACTGGATGTTCACTGCCTGTACCCTCCGTGCGCAGGACACCTGTATGCCGCAACGCGCTTCGGTCTGCCGGGTTGACAGAGCCTGCGCCTGTGCTCCAGGGCCACAGCGTACACTGGCCCGCGGGCAACGGCACGAGGCTCAGGGCATGGCGGATGGCGCGGCGAAGATCGTGTTCCTGTTCGACGTGGACAATACGCTGCTCGACAACGACGCCGTGCAGGCCGATCTCAGCGCCCACCTGCAGGGTGAGTTCGGCCACGCCAGCCGCGACCGTTACTGGGCGATTTTCGAGGAGCTGCGCGCGCAGCTCGGGTACGCCGATTATCTGGGCGCGCTGCAGCGCTATCGCCTCGAGAACCTCGATGATCCGCAGCTGCTGCGGGTGTCGTTCTTCCTTTTGGACTACCCGTTTGCGGACCGGCTCTACCCGGACGCGCTGGCGGCGCTGGCGCGCTGCGCGCGCCTCGGAACCACGGTCATCCTCTCCGACGGCGACGTGGTGTTCCAGCCGCGCAAGGTGCAGCGCGCCGGCCTGTGGGACGCGGTGGACGGGAGAGTGCTCATTTACCTGCACAAGGAGCAGATGCTGGATGCCGTCGAGCGGCGCTTTCCCGCCGCTCACTACGTCATGGTCGATGACAAGCTGCGCATACTCGCCGCCATGAAGCAGGTGTGGCGCGAGCGCCTGACCACTGTCTTTGCGCGCCAGGGGCACTACGCGCTGGATGCACGCGAGCTGCGGGCCTATCCGCCTGCGGACCTCACGCTCGCGCGCATCGGCGAGCTCGTCGATTGCGGCCCGGGGTCGCTCCTTGGCGCCGGCCACGGCCAGCGGTTAGGCTAGCGCACGCCTGAGCCGGAGCAAGGACATGTCGTCAGACCATCCGTGGCTGGACAGTCTTCGGGAGAGCAGTGCCGCCCTGCAGGGGGTGCTGGGAGCGCTGCTGGAAGCGGAGCGGCAATTTGCGCCGCCGGCCTCGCCGCTCGAGCGGCTGCGACAGATCACGACCAGCCCGGAATGGGCCTGGTTACAGCCTCTGTACCGGCTGATCGCAGACGTCGATCACGCGCTCGCCTACGCGGATGACCTGCCCGCGAGTGAGAGCGCGGCGATTGGAGCGCACGCGCGGGAGTTGCTCACCGGCGGGGGCGCGGCCGCCGAGCAGCCCTTCCTCGAGCACTATCGCGCGTTGCTGCAGACCGACCCGGCGGTCGCCATGGCGCATGCCGCCGCGCTGCGCGCCCTGCAGGCGCTGCCGGCGGAAGCCGAAAACCAGTCCGAGCGGCTGCATGCCCGGCACCAGTGGAACGAACGACGACGGTTCCTGCGCATGGGACAACGCGGACGAGGCACATCCTGAAGCGCTGATGAGGCCCGTTGCGAGTCAACCGGGGCGAGTGCAGTTCTCGCGATCAGTACATCAGCCGCGAACCGCGCAGTCGGATCTGCAGCTCGTGCCGACTGTAATCGATGATCAGTACATCGAAGGATCCGAGCAGATCCATGCCGAGCGTCAGTGTCGGCTGGTCGGTCAGCTTCCAGTGCTGGAACAGGTACATGTCGCCGAAAGTGACCCGTATGCCGTGAACCGTGAGGTGACCGAAGTCGATATCGGGTGCGGGGATGTTGTCGCCCCCCTGCACGTCCAGGGTCACGCCGATGATGTCCTCGTGTGAGGCGGTGCGCGGCGGATGTCGCATCAGGGCGTCGCGCAGCATGATGTTGCCGACCGTCCCCTGGGCACCGGTGTCGATGATGGCCTTGGCGCGCACCGTTCCCACGTGCACGTCGGCGACCAGCAGGCCGCCGCGGATCAGAGTGAGCGGCACGACGGTGAAATCACGGCGGGCGCGCTCGCCGTGCGAGCGCGAGATGATCAGCTGATCGCGTCCGAAGTCGGCGTAAATCCGCATGTCGGTCAGTCCCTCGATCCCGAGTACGCCCTGCGCGCCGCCAAACACGTCCGCCAGCACGGGCATCATTGCAGGCCCCATGAGCAGCTCGCCCACCTCCATGCGCCCGACGTGAATGGTGGGCACCACGGCGGAGCCGGTGAATCCGGTCACCACGGTGCTGCCGTCCTCCGAGGGGTTGGTGCCGAGCAGCTGCGCGGTGCGCGCGGTGACCGCCGAGTGGTTGGCGCCGGTGTCGAGCACGAGTCGATAGGGCCCTTTGCCATCGATGAGCACCGGCGCCCAGATCCTGCCGATGCGGTCACGCCGCGTCGGAGCCACGAACCTGGGCTCGGTGGTTTGCACGATGACTTCGGCGAGCTGGTCCTGGGTCGGGTCAGCCAGCGGGGGTTTGGGTACGGGGGCCGCGCCCTCCGCGCTCTCGGCCGCGACAGGCACGGAGAAGAGGATCCCCAGGAGACAGCCGCACAGCGAGGCTTGGGCGTGACGGATCACGCCCGCCAGTAGAGCACGGCCGTGCGGCTGCCTCCAGTTGCTTCGTCGCACTCCTGCAACGGCGCGTCCCGTGGGCCTATGCAGGCGTTCCACAGCAGCTGTTCTTGGTCGGTTGCGTAGCTAAAGTGGTATTTTTCAGCGACTTACGTTTATATGTCTACCGACGTACGGACTCAAGCGTGCCGAGGGAGCCTGTGACATGAGTCGAGCCGCGAGCGATACGCCGCCGCAGAGCCATAAAGGTGGTGGTGGCGCGGCGACGGGCCCCGGTGCGCAGGCCGGCAGTGCCGCGCCGGCGGCCGCTCTTACGCACCTGCAAAGGCTCGAAGCGGAGAGCATTCACATCCTGCGCGAGGTGGTCGCGGAGTGTGAGCGGCCGGTGATGCTGTATTCGGTCGGCAAGGACAGCGCGGTGATGCTGCAGCTCGCCGTGAAGGCGTTCTATCCGGCCCCGCCGCCCTTTCCGCTGCTGCACGTGGACACCACCTGGAAGTTTCGCGCAATGTACGAGTTTCGGGATCGCGTCGTGCAGCAGCTCGGCATGCAACTGCTGGTGCACGTGAACCCGGAGGGGCTGCGCCTGGGAATGAATCCCTTCACCCACGGCTCGCAGCTGTACACCGATGTCATGAAGACCCAGGCGCTGAAACAGGCGCTCGATAAACATCGCTTCGACGCCGCCTTCGGCGGCGCGCGGCGCGACGAGGAGAAGAGTCGGGCCAAGGAGCGCATTTTCTCGTTCCGCTCGGCCCAGCACCGCTGGGACCCGAGGCAGCAGCGCCCCGAGCTGTGGTCGCTCTACAACGCCCGCAAGCACCGCGGCGAGAGCATTCGCGTGTTTCCGCTGTCGAACTGGACCGAGCTCGATGTCTGGCAATACATCTGGCTCGAACAGATTCCGATCGTGCCGCTGTACTTTGCGGCCCCGCGGCCGGTGGTGCAGCGTGGCGGGACGCTCATCATGGTGGACGATGGGCGCATGCCACTCGACCCGGGGGAGCAACCGGTCATGAAGAAGGTGCGCTTCCGCACGCTGGGCTGCTACCCGCTCACGGGCGCCATCGAGAGCGAGGCGGACACGCTGCCGGCGATCATCCAGGAAACGCTGCTCACTCGGGTCTCGGAGCGCCACGGGCGAGTCATCGACCACGACACCATGGCTTCGATGGAGAAGAAGAAGCAGGAGGGTTATTTCTGATGACCCGCCAGTCCGATCTCATCGCCAGCGACATCGGCGCGTACCTGCGCGCTCACGAGCACAAGAGTCTGCTGCGCTTCATCACCTGCGGGTCGGTCGATGACGGCAAGTCGACGCTCATCGGGCGGCTGCTGTACGAATCGAAACTGATTTTCGACGATCAGCTGGCGGCCCTCGAGCACGACTCGCACAGAGTCGGCACGCGCGGCGCGGAGCTCGATTTCGCGCTGCTGGTCGACGGGCTGGCGGCCGAGCGCGAGCAGGGCATCACCATCGACGTGGCCTACCGCTTCTTCGCCACCGAACGGCGCAAGTTCATCGTCGCCGACACGCCTGGGCACGAGCAGTACACCCGCAACATGGTGACCGGCGCTTCGACCGCGGATCTGGCAGTCATTCTCATCGACGCCCGCAAGGGCGTGCTCACCCAGACGCGCCGCCACAGCTTTCTGGCGCGACTGCTGGGCATTTCGCGCGCGGTGCTGGCGATCAACAAGATGGATCTGGTGGGATACTCGCACGCCACCTTCGAAGCGATCCTCGCCGACTACCGCGCCTTCGCTGCGCGCATTGGACTTACCGACGTCACCCCCATTCCGCTCTCCGCGGTGCACGGCGACAACATCATCGCGCACGGCCCCAACATGCCGTGGTACACGGGGCCGACGCTCATGCAGCACCTGGAGAGCGTCACGGTCGAGGCGGACGGCGGCGGCGCGGCCTTTCGCCTGCCGGTGCAGTGGGTCAACCGGCCGAACGCGGACTTCCGCGGCTTCGCCGGACAGATCGTCAGCGGCAGCGTGAAGCAGGGCGATCGCATCCGCGTGTTGCCCTCGGGCCGCGAGGGCCGCGTCACGCGCATCGTGACCGCGGACGGGGATCTGCCGGCCGCGGTGAGCGGCCAGTCAGTCACCCTGGCGCTCGATTCCGACATCGACGTCAGCCGCGGCGACGTCATCGCCGCCGGCGACTCACCCCCGCAGGTGGCCGATCAGTTCGAGGCGACCATCGTGTGGCTGCACGATGAGCCGATGCTGCAGGGGCGTGCCTACCTGATGAAGGCGGGCACGCGTACTGTGTCGGCGACCATCAGTCCGCTCAAACACAAGATCAACGTCAACACCCTGGAGCACACGGCCGCCGAGCGGCTCGAGCTCAATGACATCGGCGTGTGCGAGCTGGAGCTCGACCGGGCGATCCCGTTCGAGGCCTATTGCGAGAATCGCGCGCTCGGCGGATTCATCCTCATCGACCGCCTCACCAACAGCACGGTGGGGGCCGGACTCATCAACTTCGCGCTGCGGCGCTCGCAGAACGTGCACTGGCAGGCGCTCGACGTCGACAAGCCGGCGCGCTCACGGCTCAAAGGGCAGAAGGCGTGCGTGCTGTGGCTCACGGGTCTCTCGGGCGCGGGCAAATCCACCATCGCCAACCGCATCGAGAAGAAGCTCACCGCCGCCGGTAGACACACCTATCTGCTCGACGGCGACAACGTCCGGCACGGGCTCAACAAGGACTTAGGCTTCACGGCCCAGGATCGCGTCGAGAACATCCGCCGTGTCGCGGAGGTGTCGAGGCTCATGGTCGACGCGGGCCTCATCGTGCTCGTGTCCTTCATCTCACCGTTCCGCTCCGAGCGGCGCATGGCGCGCGAGCTGTTTGCGCCCGGGGAGTTCTTCGAGGTGTTCGTCGACACGCCACTGGCGGAAGCCGAGCGGCGCGACGTGAAGGGGTTGTACCGCAAGGCACGGCGCGGGGAGCTGAAGAACTTCACCGGCATCGATTCACCCTACGAGGCGCCCGAGAGCCCGGAGATACGCATCGACACCACCACGCTGACTCCGGAGCAGGCGGCCGACCGGATCGTCGCGCACCTGGAAGCCCTCAAGGTGACCGGCGGCGCATGAGCGGCGCCACACACGAGCTGCTGGCGCGCGTGGCCGCGATCGCGCGGCGGGCGGGGCGCGAGATTCTCGAGATCTACGCGAGCGGGGAGCTCGCCGCGCGGCCTAAGGCCGATGCCTCCCCGATCACGGCTGCCGATCTGCGCGCGCATCGGCTCATTCTGCAGTCGCTGCACGAGCTCACGCCCGAGGTACCGGTGCTGTCCGAGGAGGCGGTGCACACAAGCTTCGCGCAGCGCTCGCAGTGGCGGGGATACTGGCTGGTGGATCCGCTCGACGGCACCCGGGAATTCCTGTCGCGCAACGGTCAGTTCACCGTGAACATCGCTCTCATCGAAGGGCATGCGCCGGCTCTGGGTGTGGTGCACGTCCCGGTGACGGACATCAGCTACCGCGGCCTGCCAGGGGTGGGCGCGTGGCGTGAGAGAGCCGGGACTCCCGCCGAGGAGATTCACGTAGCGGCACGAGCCGGCGCGCCGCTGCGGGTCGTGGGCAGCCGCTCACACCGTGGCGACTCACTCGATGCGTTTCTCGCGCGCGTCGGACCGCACGAGCTGCTACCGGTGGGCAGCTCGCTCAAATTCTGCATGGTTGCCGAGGGCGCGGCGGATGTGTACCCGCGCCTGGGACCGACCAGCGAGTGGGACACGGCGGCCGGGCACGCGGTCGTGAGCGGGGCGGGGGGTACCGTGAGCGGCCTGGACGGGGAGCCGCTGCGGTACAACACCCGCGAAGCGCTGCTGAACCCCTTCTTCGTAGCCTACGGGCCGAGAGATCGCGACTGGCTCGCGCTGCTGAGGACATGAGTGATGGGCAACGAGGCCTACATCATCGGCGCGGTACGCACGCCGACCGGGCGGAAAAAGGGCAGCCTGGCGACGGTGCACGCTGCGGATCTCGGCGCGCACGCGATCAGGTCGCTCATCGAGCGCACCGGCGTGGATGCCGGAGAGATCGATGACGTCATTTTCGGCTGCATCGATCAGGTGGGACCGCTGGCCGGCGACATTGCGCGCACCTGTTGGCTCGCCGCGGGCCTGCCCGAGCATGTTCCGGGCACCACCGTAGACCGCCAATGCGGCTCATCACAGCAGGCGGTGCACTTTGCGGCGCAGGCCGTCATGAGCGGAACGCAGGATCTCATCGTTGCCGGCGGCGTGCAGACCATGAACCAGATTCCGCTCGGGGCGGCGATGCTCGCGGGGCGAGCGTTCGGTCACTCTGACCCGTTCAGCGACTCGCGCGGTTGGCGTGAGCGCTATGGCGCCCAGGAGGTGTCGCAGTTCCGCGCCGCAGAGATGATCGCCGCGAAGTGGAATATCAGCCGCCGGCAGATGGAGGAATTCGCGCTCGAGAGCAACCGCCGCGCCATCGAGGCCATCGCGCGCGGTCTCTTCACACGCGAAATAGCTCCCATCAACGGCCTGGAGCAGGACGAGACGCCGCGCGCGGGTACCACGCTCGAGAAGATGGCGACGCTCGAGCCGCTCACCGCCGGCGGCCGCATCACCGCGGCCGTGTCCAGCCAGATCGCCGATGCCGCCGCGGCGCTGCTGATCGCCTCGGAGGGCGCGGTAAGGCGCTGCAGACTCAAGCCCCGCGCGCGCATTCACCACCTCTCGGTTCGCGGTGCGGATCCCATCTGGATGTTGACTGCGCCCATTCCCGCTACCCGGTACGCGCTATCCAGGAGCGGCCTGAAGCTCGCCGAAATCGATCTGGTCGAGATCAACGAAGCCTTCGCCTCGGTGGTGCTCGCCTGGCAACGCGACCTCGACGCCGATCCCGCGCGCGTCAACGTCAACGGTGGCGCGATCGCCCTCGGGCACCCGCTGGGGGCGACCGGCGCCAGACTCATGACCTCACTCCTTCATGAGCTGGAACGGCGCGGCGCGCGCTATGGCCTGCAGACCATGTGCGAGGGCGGCGGCCAGGCGAACGTGACCATCATCGAGAGACTGTGAGTGAGGGGCGCCGCGGCGGCGGCGAGCCGCGGGCGGCCTGAGGAGGCGGCGCGAACCGGGCGGCAACACCGCCAGCCGCCACAGGTTTCAGATCTCCTCGGGGATGATGCGTGCCACCACCACGCCAATGTTGGTTCTGGTGCTGGGGCGGGCGGCACCCTGGTGGGTGTATTCATTGAAGATCTGGTAGTGGACCACGTGGCGAAGTCTCAACTCCCGCTCCACCGGCCAATCGGTGAAGCTCTCCTCGGCGCGCCTGACGACCTCGGCTGCGCCGGCGGCACCCGCTCCGAGCCGCCGCGCGACCACGGCCGTATACAGCGCTCGACCGCTGAGCTCCGGGTGCTCGCGGTGCTCGAGCCAGTACAGCTCCAGCAGTTGCCGGCTCGCCTGGCGGGCGTAGTGCTTTTCATCGAGCGCCACGAACAGGCCGAGATTGCGCGGCAATTGCCGCAGCCGGCCGAGCAGTTGGTGTAATGGCGGCACTTGACCCTCCCTAGTCAGAACTTGAACGTGGACAGCAGCAGACTGGTCTCGGTCTGCGAGATGCCCTCGATGAGCCGGATGCGTGCCAGCACCCGGTCGAAACCCTCGAGACTGTCGGCGCGCAGCTCGGCAACGATGTCCCAGCGCCCGTTGGTGCTGTGCAGAGCCGCCACCGCCGGGTCGCCGCGCAACGCCTTGATCACCGCGTCGACCTTGTTGCCCTCCACCGCGACGGTCATGAGGGCGCGCATGCGCTGCTCTTCGACGTCGGGCTTCAGGCGCACCGTATAGCCGACGATGGTGCCGCTGGAGGAGAGCCGCGCCATGCGGTTCTGCACCGTGCCGCGAGCGACCCCTAGCGCCTTCGCCAGCGAGGCCACCGTAGCACGCGCGTCGCTGCGCAAAAGGCCGATGAGTTGCCGATCGGTGTCATCCACGCCAGTTTAGCCTCTTGCGATCAATATAGCATAAACGTCAGCTACGCCTGACATTATGATCAGAACAGTGCCAGTTATGAACAGGTTTCTGTCTTTCTTTTGGTTGCGAGCCACCAGACCATGGTGTGCGGCCGCCCCAACAGCCCTTACGGCCGCCGACGGAGTCAGTCATGGTCAATTTCATTGGCATCGAGCGCATCCAGGAACTCGTCGCCCGGCGCGGGACGGCGCGCTTCATTGAGGAGCTCGCGGGGGAGATCGAGGCGGATTTCCTGCGCTGGAGCGTGTTCGACAAATCCCCGCGCCATGCGACGCACTCTCCGGGGGGCGTGATCGAGCTCATGCCGGCCTCGGACGGGCGGCTGTACGCCTTCAAGTACGTGAACGGACACCCGCAGAACACCGCGGTGGGGCTGCTCACGGTGACGGCGTTCGGAGTCCTGGCGGATGTTCAGACCGGCTACCCGCTGCTGCTTGCGGAGCTGACCCTCACCACGGCGCTGCGCACCGCCGCAACCTCGGCACTGGCGGCCCGCCGCATGGCCCGCCCGGACAGCCGCGTGATGGCCCTGATCGGCAACGGCGCGCAGAGCGAATTCCAGACCATCGCCTTCCATCACATGCTCGGCATCCGCGAAGTACGGCTGTACGACACCGATGCCGGTGCGACCGCCAAGCTCGAACACAATCTCGCACGGCTGCAGCTACCGGACCTTCAGGTGCTGCGCTGCGGGTCGACCGCACAGGCCGTGCAGGGCGCCGATATCGTCACGACCGTCACGGCCGACAAGCGCAACGCCACGATTCTGACACCGCAGATGATCACCGCGGGCGTACACCTGAACGCGGTGGGCGGCGATTGCCCGGGCAAGACGGAGCTGCATCCGGACATTCTGCGGCGTGCGGATGTGCGAGTCGTCGTGGAGTACGAGCCGCAGTCGCGCATCGAGGGCGAGATCCAGCAGATGGACGCTGCCTTCCCGGTGATCGAACTCGCAGCGCTGCTTGCCGGACAAGTGCCCGGGCGCGGCAGCGATCGCGAGGTCACGATTTTCGACTCGGTCGGCTTTGCATTGGAGGATTTCTCTTCCCTGCGCTACCTGCTGCGCATTCATCATGAGGAGCGCGGCGCGCAGCGGCAGATCGATCTGCTGCCGGATCTGGAGGATCCCAAGGACTTGTTCGCGCTGCTGTTGCCCGGGCCGCGCAAGCTTGCGGCTCGCCCCGGGGTGGCGGCGTGAGCCACCCACGCAAGGCGACCCTCATCGGCGCGCCCACGGACGTGGGCGCGGCGGACCGGGGCGCCTCCATGGGACCGGAGGCGCTGCGAGTGGCGGGACTCACCGCCGCGCTACGGGAGCGCGAGCTGGAGGTGCTGGATCTCGGTAATCTGAATGGCCCGGGAAATCCCTGGCAGCCCCCGCAGGACGGGTACCGGCATCTGCCCCAGGTGGTGCGCTGGAACCATCTGGTGCACGAGGCGGTGTACGCGCAACTGCAGCAGGAGCGGCTGCCGGTCCTCCTCGGCGGCGATCACTGCTTGAGCGTCGGTTCGATCAGCGCGGTGGCGCGCCGCTGCCGCGAGCAGCGCCGCAAGCTGCGCGTACTGTGGCTCGATGCACACGCCGATTTCAACACCAGCGAGCTGTCCCCGAGCGGCAATGTCCACGGCATGCCGCTCGCCTGTCTGTGCGGGTTCGGACCGCCCGAGCTGACCGGGCTCGGCGCAGTGTCCCCCGCGATTCAGCCCTCGTGGGTCCGTCAGGTGGGCATCCGCAGTGTCGACGCCGGTGAGAAGCGCTTCGTCCACGAGCAGGGCCTGGAGGTGTTCGACATGCGCTTCGTCGATGAGATGGGCATGCGTCAGACCATGGAACAGGCGCTCGCGGGACTCGACAGCGACACCCACCTGCACGTGAGTTTCGACGTCGACTTCCTCGATCCTGATATCGCGCCCGGCGTGGGCACGCAGGTGCCCGGGGGCCCGACCTACCGCGAGGCGCAGCTGTGCATGGAGATGATCGCCGACACGCGCCGCCTGGCCTCCCTGGACGTGGTCGAGCTCAACCCGGCGTTCGATGTGCACAACAGGACCGCAGTTCTCGCCGTCGATCTCATCGAATCGCTGTTCGGCAAGAGCACGCTGGTGCGCCGCCCCGTATGGCGTCGGCCCGCGCAGGTGCGCACGCCGGCGCCCGCACGCAAGCGAGAGGCTGCGCCTGCCGCTATCTCTTCGCGGACATGACCTTCTGCATGTGCAGCTTGAATCCCGGCACCCAGCGCTCCTGCACCTGGAATTCGGTCACCACGTCGTAGGCATCCTGACCTGCAGCCTGCCAGCGGCTGCGGTAGGTCTGCGTCTGCCCCTTTTCCAGGTAGCTGCTGGGCGGGAACACCAGCGCGTCGCCCTCGCCGGAGACGGTGCCGCGGCTGAAACCGCCGGCGCTCTCGATGTACAGATACTGCAACTGCCGCGACGCCGAATCCCACACGTAAATCGATTCGCCGAAACCGTCGGGATGGCCTTCGCCATGCACGACGTGCTCATCGCGCACGAACTTGCCGCCGTAGATCCAGCTGAAGCAATGCTCATCGGTTGCCTTGCCCTCCGGGAACGTGCCCTTCCAGCAATGGCCTACCAGGAAAGCGAGCGGCTGGTAGGGGGAGGGCGGCGCCTGCGCCGGCGCCGGTATCGACATCCCCGCCAGCACGATCGCCGCGGCGGTGGTCCACTCTCGCATCATCGGGTTCATGATCGCTCCTTACTTCTTGTGCGTAGTTCACTTCTGGTGCGTAGTTCGCGCGTGGCGCGTCTGGCCTGCGGCCCGCGCAGCAGACTGTCGAAGTAGGCACGCAGCTGGCGCACCGCCCCGTCGAAGCTGCCGATATCGCGGTAGGTGCGTGCCTGCATTACGGCCCCTTCCATGGTGGTCAGCACGAACGCGGCCAGCTCGCGGCGATCCAGATCGCGTGGCAGGCGTGATGCGGCGTCCTTCAGGCACTGGTGGATGGCATCCGTCCAGGCGGCGAAGTTCGCGGCGAGCCGCTCGCGCACCGGCTGATCCGGTTCGTGCAATTCCAGGGCGAGACTGCCGATCGGGCAGCCGTAGAAGCAGTCGGTGTCGGTGAGTGAACGGCGATAACGGGCGAGCAGGGCGAAGATCCGCTCGATGGGGTCGGTCACGCCGCGCCACGCCGGCTCGAGCAGCATGCTGCGCAGGCCGCCGTGATACATGTCGAGCACCGCCAGCAGCAGATCCTGCTTACCGGGAAAGAAATGGTACAGGCTGCCGCTGTTGACCTTGGCAGCCTGCAGCACGTCGGCGACACTGGTCGAGCCGTAGCCTTTCTCCCAGAACAGTTGCATCGCGGTCACGATCAGCCGCGTACGGGTGTCCGCCGGTTGCACGGTGCGGGTGACTTGAATGATTGATCAAGCGGCAAGCTACCCCCACTTGAATGATCAGTCAACTCGCGCTGCCGCGAATGGCTGCGCCGGGCAGCGGTGACGGTGCGCGCGGCGCGTTGCAATTACCCCGGGTCGGCAGCATCATGCGCTCACGCGAACAACAAGGTGAGAAATCCATGGTCGATAGCGTCTACAAGATCATCGAACTGGTCGGGACCAGCACCGAGTCCTGGGAGAAGGCCGCGGGCGCGGCGGTTGCGCAGGCCGCCAAGAGCTTGCGAGATCTGCGCATCGTCGAGGTCGTGCAGCTGGACATGCAGGTGCAGAACGGCAAGGTGAAGACTTACCGCGCCAAGGTGAAGGTCTCCTTCAAGTTTGAAGGCAAGAAATAGCCGCGATCCTCGGGCGCGGCAAGCGACCCCTTAGCGCTGGGGTGCGCCGAGTGCGGCGCGCTGCAGCGCGGCGCGCGCCAGCAGGCGCGTGGAGTCGAGAGTTGGCAGCGGGGAATTCGCGTCGTTCATGATCAGCGGAATCTCCGTGCAGCCGAGCACCACGGCGTCAACGCCTTCGTCCTTCATGCGGCCCATGACCCGCTGGAAGTAGGCGACTGCTTCGGGCCTGAAGACCCCGGCCACCAGTTCCTCGAAGATGATGCGATTGATCTCGGCGCGTTCCGCCGGGTTCGGCCGCAGGTAGCCGAGGCCGCGCGCGCTCAGCTTCTCGGGATAGACCTCACCGTCGACGAGATAGCGCGTCCCGAGGATGCCGAGCCTGCGGAAGCCGAGTTCGGCGGCCTGCGCGGCGACCACCTCCGCGATATGCAGCCATGGCAGGGGCGAGCGTCTGATCATCCACGGCAGCCCCTGGTGGATCGTATTGTCCGGACAGATGAGGAAATCAGCGCCGGCTTTGGCGAGCTTGTGGGCGGAGGACAGCATCAGTTCCCCGACCCCCGCCCAGTCGTCCCGTTCGAAGCACTTCATGTACCGGGCGAGCGAGTGGGTATGCAGCGAGACTTCGGGGTGCTCGAACGCCCCCAGGAGCTGCGCGCCCTCCAGACACACGGTGCGGTAGCAGAGCGCCGCACCCTCGGCGGAGCAGGCGACGATTCCGATGTGCCGCGGCATGCGGCGATTCTACTAGGGTGCCTTGCGTTGCGCTGGCGCGGCGCAACGAACCGCAGCCCGTGGGCGCGATGTCGGGGCATAATCCGAATCCTCTCGAGGAAGACCTCATGTCAAAGCGCGGCGGACTCACACTCGCGGGCGTCTGCACGGCAGGATCCGTCGCGGCGCTGTGTGCCGGCACTGCCATGGGGCAACCTCATGAGCGGCTGAGCTATCCGACCGCCGCCCGCGGCCCGGTGGTGGAGCAGTACCACGGCACGGCGGTTGCCGATCCGTATCGCTGGCTCGAGGACCTCGATGCCCCCGCGACCCGTGCCTGGGTGAGCGCGCAGGCGAGCCTGACGCACGCGTATCTCGAGGCACTACCGCAGCGCGCGCGCATCCGCGCGCGCATCGCCGCCCTCTATGATTTCGAGAAGCGCGGTATACCGTTCCGGGAAGGCGGCCGCTACTTCTATACCGACAACAGTGGACACCAGGATCAGAGCGTGCTGCTGATGGTGACCCGGCTCGGTGATGCGCCGACGCTCGCCGTCGATCCGAACACGCTGCCGCCGGCGGGCAACCCGGTGGTGACCGGTTACGTGCCCAATCGCGCCGGCACCCTGCTCGCCTACGCGGTCTCAATGTCAGGTTCGGACTGGACTGAGTGGCGCGTGCGCGATCTGGCAACCGGCCGGGACCTGCCCGATGTCATGCGTTTCGCCAAGTACTACGAGCCGGTGTTCACCCCCGACGGGCGGGGCCTGTACTACAGCGCCTTTCCGCCGCCGCAACCCGGCGCGGAGCTCAGCAGCCAGGATCTGGGCAACGCACTCTACTATCACGCGCTGGGCACGGCGGCGGCGGCCGATCGGCGCGTGCTCGGGGACAGCACGCATCCGGACTGGCAGTTCGAGCCGCGTCTGTCCACCGACGGCCGCTGGCTCATCGTGCGCGAGGGTGAAGGGGAGGTCGGGGACAAGGGACGGGAGAATCTGTATCTGATCGATCTCACGGCCAGCGCGCCGACCGTGACCCCGATGGCGCAGGGCTTCGAGGCCGCCTACATCTATATCGGCGCCGACGCCGGCTGGCTCTACTTCCTCACTTCGCTCGCGGCTCCGAATGGACGGGTGCTGGCGATCGACCCACACAACCCGGCGCGGGCAAACTGGAAGAGTGTGATCCCGGAGGGGCGTGACGCGATCGATCTCGGGGCCAAGAGCGTCAACCTCGTCGATCACCAGTTGATCGTCACGACACTGCACGACGCGCACAGTCGCGTCATGACCTACGGCCTGGACGGCACGGCGCGTCGCGAAATCACCCTTCCCGGTTTCGGCACCGCCGCCGGCTTCGACGGCCATCCCGAAGATCGCGAGACCTTCTATTCATTCACCGACCTGATCACCCCGCCGACCATCTACCGCTATGACCTCGAGTCAGGGACCAGCACCCTCGTGCATGCGCCGCGAGTGGGGTTCGATCCCGCTTCGTTCGAGCAGCGACAGGTGTTCTACCCCGCCCACGACGGCACCCGCATCCCGATGCTGCTGGCCTACCGCAAGGGGCTGCGGTTGCGCGGCGACAACCCGCTGCTGCTGTATGGCTATGGCGGCTTCGGGTTGTCGAGCCTGCCGCTCTTCAACGCCTCGCGCATCGCCTGGATGGAGATGGGCGGGGTGTTTGCGCTGGCCAACATTCGCGGTGGCGGGGAGTATGGGGAAGTCTGGCACCGTCAGGGCATTCGCACGCACAAGCAGACCGTGTTCGACGACTTCATTGCCGCCGCCGAGTGGCTCACCGCGCGGCACTACACTTCGGTGCACCGGCTGGCGATTCACGGCCGCTCCAACGGCGGGCTGCTCGTCGGCGCGTGTCTGACGCAACGGCCGGAGCTATTCGGCGCGGCGATCGCCCAGGTGGGCGTGCTCGACATGCTGCGGTTCAATCGTTTTGGACAGGGAGCGGGCTGGGAGGGGGACTACGGCTCGCCCGCGGATCCAGGGGAGTTCAAGGCACTGTACGCCTACTCGCCGGTGCACAACGTGCATCCGGGGACACACTATCCGGCGACCATGGTGATCACCGGTGATCACGACACCCGGGTCATGCCGATGCACTCGTTCAAATTCGCCGCCGCGCTGCAGACTGCCCAGGCCGGGCCGGCGCCGGTGTTGCTGGCGGTGGACCTGTCGTCGGGTCACGGTGGGGGCGAGACCGTGACGCAGGCGATCGCGCAGAGCGCGGACATCTACGCGTTTCTGGCCGAGAATCTCGACATGCGCGGCCGGTGATCGCCCGCCGGCGCCGCCGCATCAGGCCTAGAGCCGCGCGACCACCACCACGTCCGCCGGAGTCGCAATGGTGACGTAGCTGCAGGCGCCGGGGGTGCGCTTGACGTAGGCGAGCGCTTCGGCGTCGCTACCGGTGACCAGGGGCGGATTTATGCCGTCGCGGAACGACTTCTTGGTCCAGGTAGTCGAGTATTTCGCGGCGTTCATTTTCAGAACCCTTTCGAGAAACACGCTCTGCGCCGAGCTGTTGTCAACCGGCACCAGCTTCACCGCTCCGGCGAACTGCTTTTCACCGAGGAACAGGTCACGGACATCGCCCGCCGTGAGAGGCACCCGCGAGTTGCAGATCACGGACAGGTCAGCGGCGCCCGCCACGGCGCATCCTGCGCACAGCAGGGCGGCGAGGAGTAGTTTCGCTGAGCTTGTGAACATCTCGCGGTTCCCGGTAACGGCCGATCAGAACCGGATCGCGTACTGCAGGAGCGCTTCGTCGTAGCTGCTGATATCCCGGTCCGTGAGATGGGTCTCGGCGAGCTCCAACTTGAGCGAAGACACCAGATCGACGTCGAAACGCAGTCCCAGGGCCGTGCGGTAATAGGAGCTCCCATTGTCTTGCGCGGAGAAGAAATTGTCTGACTGCTGGAATGCGCCGCGCTCGTAACGCGCGTACGGCGTGTAGCGGCCGGCGCGGTAGCCCATCTGCAGGAAACCAGCTTCACTGCGATGCGTGCCGGTATGACCCGTGAGGTCGTCGTTGTCGAAGACATGAAATTCGGCGATGTCTTCCCAGCTGTCGGTGTCGTAGGCCGCGTAGCCACCGAAACTCCTCACCCGCGTGGCAAATGGCGGCGCTGGCGCAGGCGTGTCCTCGTCCAGGATACGGGTCTGAAACGCGTCGACACCGACCTTCAGGCCGTCCAGAGCTCCGCTCAGGAGCACGCCGAGATTCGCGCCGACGATCGTGCTGCCGTGAGTATTGCCGGCGTTATTCATGTCGAGTTTGCCGCCGGCGATGCGCTGGCTGTTACCAATGAAAACGTCATAGGTCACTTTCTCGTCGCCGACTCGCTGCGAGCCGATGAGCCAGGCTCCGACGGTATGCGCGGGCATGATGCCGCCATGGTCCTCGAATTCAATGAAGCGGGGACGCCTGAGGGAGGTCGCGATCTGCTGGCCGTGGTGAAAGGCGGTGTTGTAGTACCCATAGGGCGTGTGAAACCGTCCCAGCCACACCGTCGCGGAATCGGAGAACTGGTAGCCGATCTGCGCGCGCTCCAGATCCACGCCGACGCTGCCGTCCGAGCCGACCTCGAAGTTCAGCTCGAAGAGGGCCCGGGTACGGCTGCCGAGCCGCGGCGTCAGGAAGAAATCCAGCTCGGCAATATCGGCGCCCTGGTACTTGGGGAACTCGGCGTTGTGGTTGCCGACGCCTACGTCCGCAAAACCGTGCATCGGCATGCCGATATCCTCGGCGTGCTGTCCGGCACTCGCGGCCATCTCGGTTACCGTCTGCTCGACTCTCGCCAGGCGTTGCGCGGTGTCTGGCGGGGTTGCCGCGACCGTGCCCGGCTGAGTTGCGGCGGGCGTGCCGGGCTGGGCTGCTGCGGTCGTGACTGGGGCCGCTGCTGCGGGCGCCGGGCCGGGCCCCTTGGCCGCCGCCCCCGCATTCCTCTGCTCTGCCTGTGCTTCCAGATCGTGAACCCGCGCGGACAGCTGCCGGATCAGCTGCAGGCTCTGATCGAGCTTCTGTTCGAGTGCTGCAATGCGATCGCTGTCATCGGCGGCGGCGTGAGTGACCAGCACATGACCGAGACCCGCCACGAGTAACGCGCCGACCCATGCTCGGCTCGGACTGGCGCGCCGGGGTGTTGTGATGCCCATGGACCTGCTACCTCAGTGTGGTCTCATACCCGGCCGCTTCGCGGGTTTCGACCAGCTTGCCGCGTTCGTCGAAATACAGGATGCGTGTGTCATGCATGACGTGCTCGTCGTATTTCCAGAACTCGAACCCCAGCTGCCGCGCCGTCTGCTCGACGGCGGTGCGGGTGCCGATGAGGAAGTGCCAGTTGCTGCGCGTGAGATGGCGGGTCTCGCGATACTGATGCCAGGCTGGCGCATCGTCACGGTCGGGGTCGTAGCCGATCACCAGGAATTCCGCGCTGGCACCGCGTCGGTCGAAATCGCGTTGCATCTGCAGCAGCCGGCGCATGGTCGTCGGGCACACCCGGTGACAGCTGGCGTACGCCATGGTCAACACGACCGCGTGCCCCTGCAGGGTCCGCAAATCAAACGGTTCGCCCCGATCGTCGCGCCAGGCGCCAGGCAGCCCGGCGAGTTGAGGGGCGGACGCCCACACGGGTGTGGACCACACGCCCGGCACAGCCGCGCTGAGAAGTTGCAGTGCGATCAGCAGCGGGGCGGCCGAGCGCAGGTGTTTTGCGCGGCCGCCACTGCGCCGGGCGGTGTGTGTCAGGAGACCCCCTGTTGCTTTTGCGCATGCAAATGCGCCGGACTGCGTCCGACGCGCCAAAGTATCGGCCGAATCGAGCCATGTCAAATGTTGTGCAGCTCACGCCGAGCCGGCGGCAAAAGGGGGCCGATCTCAATTGGCAGAGGCGGCCAGCGCCGCGAAGTAGCTCTCGAGGCTCTCGCGCTCAGCATCCGAAAGATTCAATCCCAGTGGCATCTGGTGTGGGCCGGCCGCCGACGACAGCCGGAAGCGGATCTCGTCGATCAAAGCTCCGTGCGCCGATGGTCGAACGCGCAGCTGCTGCGCGAGCTGGGTCGCGTCGGAGAACGGCAGCAGCGGCGCAACCCCGGTTTCGTGACAGCTGACGCACAACTGCAGCGCCGCCGGACGCGCAAGGGTCGCGGCGGCTGGCGCGTTGGCGAGAACAGCCGTCGGGTCGGGCGCCACGCCCGCCGGTGGCGATGTCGGGTCCAGCGCGATCACCCCGTTTGCCCCGTCGTTCGACGGCGTCAGCGCCGCGCGGCTGCGTCGCTTCAGGTAACTGCAATAGCGATCGCCGTCGGAAGAGGTCCAGTAGAGGCTCAGATCCCGGATGGTGGCGTCGCGCGCCGCAACCTCCGCCAACAGTGTTTCGCGCAGGGGTTGCGCGGGCGAGGGAGGCATCGTGAAATCGTAGGTGCCTCTTTCGAGCGCCAGCGTCCAGTTTTGCGTGGCAATGCCCAGAGCTGACTCGGCCACGAAGCGCAACTGCACCAGGGCGTTGTCACGCGTGCCGCTGTCGGCGGTCACGGCCGCGCCGCCGCTAAACGCGGCGCGCGCCGCCTTGAGTTGCGCCTGCCGGGCGTTGGTCGCAGCGCTGTCGCTGGCGAAGCGCTCGAAGCCGTGTCGTTGGGTGCGCCACAGGGCGTCGGGATAGAAATCCGCGAGCCGTCCGCAGGCGTTGTCAGCCAGACCGAGCAGCGCGTATCGATACAGCTCGAACCCCGGCTGCCGCACCAGTTGCCGCGCGATGGACTGCGCCTGCAATCTGCCGAGGTCAATGGCGAGCTCGGCGTTCGGTGGCTCCTCGGGTATGCCGGCGTACTGAGTGAGCGCGCTCGAGCGGAAGGTCTGCGGGTCGGCGAAGCGCTTCATGCCGAGCAGCTGACCGTAGCGGGGGTGCGTCGGCTGCAGCGCGAGGAACGCCGCCAGGCCGGTGCGCTCGCGCGCCGACAGCCTGGCACGGTAGCGCTCACCGTACGCGCCCGGCCACAGTGGAAACGTGTCCCACACGGGCCGCGCCGGCGCTCCGTGACAGCGGGCACAGTGTTGCGGGTTAACCTCGGATACCACGACCTTGTCGACGCCCGCCGCTCGCTCGGGGAACACTAGCTCGCGCAGCCGGAATTCCTTGCTGTCATCGTCGAACTCCATGGTCTCCACGACCCGGAATCCCCGCTGCGCCGGACTGCCGTTGAAGGTCACGATGAAGCGCGCGTCCGCTCCGTAGAGGATCACCCGTGGGTTCTCCAGGCTGGCACCCTGCAGGCTGCGGCTCTCGAATACCAGGGCGTAGCGGCTGCGCTGCGCTGCCGGCAGCGCCGCGATCAGCTCCTCGACGCTGTCGATATCCTGACGTGACAGCAGCGACTGCAGCGACGCGAAGTTGAAGCCTGCGGCCTGCCCGGGCGCAGCGGCACCGAGGAGTCCGAGCAGCAGGCAGAGGGTGCGCCGCACAGCCGCAACGGCTAGCGCGCATCGGCGCACGACTTGGCCGGCCTCAGGGATTGTGTTCAGAAGATCACGCTGCACGGATGTCAGGGTCTGCGGCTTGGCAAAGCGTGACCCGCATCTCGCGCCCCACCCAGTGAACATGTTATCCCTTAACCACGTGTAATCACAGGCGATCTTGCCGTCCTTACGCGGTGCGAGGCGTGACGTGGCGCACATGGGGATTGCTATGCTTTTTGTCGGTGATTCGCGCCAGTCGGGCGCGCGCCCGGCGGCGCACCGCCGGCGCGCCCCAGGGCACACGCAATGAGGCGATCGACGGATCGTTTGATTGCGCTGCAGTTCCTGGCCGTTGCCGTGCCCATTGCTTTTGTGTTGCTGGCGCAGATGGTCGCAGACGCGCGCCGCGCCGCCGCTCTGGAGCATTCGCGCCCACTGCGTACGCTTGCGAACGAGGCGCGCGCCAACTATCGCACTTTCACCAACGGAGCAGCTGACGCGGTCGACACCGGTGCGCTCGGCCGCCAGTCCGCCGAAGCCCTGAACAGCACCGCCGTGTTGCTGAGCAAGCTGGCCGCCAGCGGCGAGGCGGCGGCACTGGCTAATACCCCGAAGTTGGTGGCCGACCTCGCCTCGCAGGTGCGCAGCGGTGCGACGCTGGACAAGCTGATGGCACTGCGCGGGCAGATCGCGCTGGCGGACCATGACACCCGGGCGATCGATGAGAATTTCGAGCTGCGCGACGCGGCGGTGATCCGCGATGCGGTCGAGTCGGCGCGCCGCCAGAAGCAGCAGGTGCCCGTGGCACTGCTCATCAGTGCGATCCTGACGGTCATATTCGTGCTGGCTACGCGGCGCCGCCTGCGACGACAGCTTGAAGCCGACGCCGCGATCGAGCAGCGGCGGCGGGCGGAGCTCGAGACCATCTCGATTCGCTTCGGCATGGCGACCCGCGCGGCCGGCGCCGGCGTGTATGAGGTGCACGAGAGCGGTGGCACGGTGTGGTGGAGCGACACCATGAACGAGCTCTACGGACAGTCGCCACAGACATTCCAACCGACACTGGACGGCTGGCTCGAGCTGATTCACCCCGCCGACCGCCTGGCCGCCCAGGCCGCCATGACCGCGGCGATGCGTGAACGCAAGCAGTTGCACAACCAGTACCGGATCGTGCGCCCCGACGGCAGCATCGGTTACGTCGAATCCGTGGCGGCCGTGGTCACGGACTCATCCGAGGGCGGGGTGCGCCTGGTGGGCATCGATCTTGACGTCACGGAGCGAGTCGCGGCCGAGCAGCGCGAAGACATCCTGCAGCAACAGCTGCGTGACGCCTCAAGGCAAGCCGGCATGGCGGACGTGGCGACCAGCGTTCTGCACAACGTAGGCAACGTGCTCAACAGCGTGAATGTCTCGGCGAACCTGGTGGGCGAGAGCCTGAAGCGCTCGCGGGCGGCGGGGCTGGGTCGGGTGGCGTCGCTGTTGCAGGAGCACCAGAGCGATCTGGGCAGCTTCGTGGCCCACGACGAGCGCGGCAAGGTCCTGCCGGTCTACCTGGCCGAGTTGTCCCGACACCTCAGCGCGGACAACCGCAACGCGTTGCAGGAGCTGGACTCCCTCAAGAGCAACATCGATCACATCAAAGACATCGTGGCCATGCAACAGCGCTACGCAAAGCTCGGCGGCGTGGCTGAGCTCATCGACATCAGGCACCTGGTCGAGGAGGGCATGCGCATCAACGCCAGCGCCTTCGAGCGTCATGCCGTCGAGATAGTGCGCGAGTTTGCCGATGCACCGCAGATCAGCGTCGACAAGCACAAGGTGCTGCAGATACTGGTCAATCTGTTACGCAATGCCAAGGACGCCTGCGAGAGCGTGGCCGAGCAGAAGCGGTGCGTCACGATACGCATCGACAGGTGCGGCGCAGGCGTGCAGGTCGCGATCGCGGACAACGGCAGCGGGATCGCAGCCGCGCACATGAGTCGCATCTTCACACACGGGTTTACCACCAAGAAGACCGGTCATGGCTTCGGGCTGCACAGCGGAGCGCTCGCGGCCAAGGAGATCGGCGGCGTTTTGCGCGCCGAGAGTCCCGGTCCGGGCCGCGGCGCAACTTTCTTTCTCGAACTGCCCCGGAAACCTCCCGAGAATCCACATGGCTAGCAACCTCCTGTCCGGCAATCGGCGCGTGCTCGTGGTCGATGACAACCGGGCGATCCACGAGGACTTCCTGAAGATCCTGGGCGGCAACGCCGGCGGTAGCCCCGAGCTGCTGGCGGCCGAGCGTCTGCTGTTGGGCGGGGCGGTCGCAACCACCTCGCGCCCGGCTTTCCAGATCGACACGGCCTTGCAGGGTGAGGAGGGTGTGGCACGCGTGCAGCAGGCGCTCCAGGAGGAGCAGCCCTACGCGATGGCGTTTATCGATATGCGCATGCCGCCGGGCTGGGACGGCCTCGAGACCATTCAGCGCCTGTGGGAGATCGACCCGCACGTGCAGGTCGTCATCTGCTCGGCGCACTCGGACTACGACTGGACGGAGGTGATAGCGCGTCTCGATCATTCCGACAAGCTGCTGGTGATCAAGAAGCCGTTTGAGCCGATCGAGGTGCTGCAGTGCGCCAACGCGCTGACGCGCAAGTGGGACAACGAGCGGACCTTGCGCCGCCAGCTCGAGCAGCTGGAGCATGTCGTGGAGACGCGCACCCAGGGGCTGGAAGCCGCCAACAAGCAGTTGCGGCACCTCGCGAGCCACGATGCCCTGACAGGTCTGCCGAATCGGATACTGCTGGACGATCGGCTTGCACAGGCGGTGGCGCACGCGGAGCGCGACGGCCACATCTTCGCCGTCGCCATGTTCGATCTGGACCGCTTCAAGATGGTTAACGATTCGTTCGGGCACCGCGCCGGGGATGAGCTCATCAAGGAAGTGGCGCACCGCCTCGCCGGTATAGCGCGCAGCACCGACACCGTGGGCCGGTTGGGAGGCGATGAGTTCCTGTTCATAATGGATCGGCTCGCGAAGCGCGACGACGCGGAACACATCGCGCGCCGCGCCGTCGCGGCGTTGCGCGTCCCGATCCGGCTCGGTGGGGTTGATATCCACACCTCCTCGAGCATCGGCATCGCGGTGTTTCCTGCCGATGGCAATACCTTCGAGACCCTGATTGCCAACGCGGATGCGGCCATGTACTGCGCCAAGCAGCGGGGCCGCAACAACATCCAATCCTATGCGCCGGGAATGAATTCCGTTACGCAGGAAAAGGTCAAGCTGGAGAGCGACCTGCACGAGGCGCTGGCGCTGCGGCAGTTTGAGCTGCACTACCAGCCGAAGGTCGACACCGCAACGGGCGGAATTCACGGCGTCGAGGCGCTGGTGCGCTGGCGGCATCCGCAGCGGGGCGTGGTCCCTCCGGGAGAGTTCATTCCGCTGGCGGAAGCGTGCGGGTTGATCGACTCAATCGGTGCATGGGTGGTGCGCGAGGCATGCCGCCAGGCGCGCGCCTGGCAGCTCGAGGGTCTGCCGCCGCTGCGCGTTGCGGTGAATCTGTCGGCGTTCCAATTCCGGCACGGCAACCTGCTGCAGATGATTCGTGAGGCGCTGCAGGCCGCCGACCTCGAGCCACGCTTTCTCGAGGTGGAGATTACCGAGAGCGCGCTGATGAGCGATCCGGAAGAGTCCGTCACCATCCTCGAGGCGCTCAGCCGCATGGGGGTGGTCGTATCCGTCGACGACTTTGGCACCGGCTACTCGAGCATGAGTTACCTGCGTCGCTTTCCGATCGACAAACTGAAGATCGATCGCGGCTTTATCGCCGAGTTGATGTCGCGGGCCGACGATGCCTCGATCGTGCAGGCGATCGTGTCGCTGGCGCACAGCCTGCATCTGAAGGTGGTTGCGGAGGGCGTGGAAACGCAAGAACAGCTCGCGCTGCTCAAGCGCCTTGGCTGCGACCAGTATCAGGGGTTCTGTTTCAGTCCGGCGGTGCCGGCGGAGGATTTCGCCACACTGCTGCGCGAATCACAGCTGAAGTCCGACTCGAGCGTCGATCCGGCATCCGACCGCACTCACAGCAAGCTCGCGGTCTATCGACCGCGCTAGCGCCGGAACGCATCCCCCCCACACCCTGTCGCAGCGGGCTAACGCTCCGGCGCGGGCGGCCGCTTAAACCCTGCAGCCGGCAGTAGCATCCAAGCTTACCAGGGGATGGGTCCCCTGCCAGCGCGTGGGCCTGAAGCCATGGACAGCCTGCACTGGTCGGGCCGCAGTCCGATCGGGGTGATCGTCATCGCGGTGTTCCTGGGTCTCCTCGGGCTTCTGAGCCTGAGCCGCCTGCCGTTGCAGCTGTTCCCGGACATCAACCGACCGGAACTGTCCATCCAGACCGGTTGGCGCACGGCCTCGCCCGAGGAGGTCGAATCGGAGCTCCTCGAGCCCCTGGAAAACGTCATGCAGGGGATGGCGGGCGTCGAGGAAATCGAAGGCAACGCCTTCGCCGGGCAAGCGCAGGTGAACCTGCGCTTCACGCTCGGAACGGACATGAAAAACGCGCTCGTGGAGGTGATCGGGCGCATCAATCGTCTGCCGCCGCTGCCGCGGGATGCCGATCGCCCCAGCGTGTCGCTCGGGGGTAACGGCAATACCAACGAGACCTTGTCCTGGTTCTTCGTGCAACTGCTTCCCGGTACCCCGGGTCCGATCGAGACGCAGCGGCGCTTCATCGAGGATACGGTGCGTGCGCGGCTCGAGTCGATACCGGGCGTCGCGGCCGTCCAGGTCAACGCGGGTCCTCCCGACGACGTGCGCATCACGCTCGACCTGGCGCGCGCCGCCGCCCTCGGAATCAGTGTTCCCGATGTGGCCAACCGCGCCGCCAGCGCCACCAACGTGTCCGGTGGTCAGCTCGATGTCGGGCGGCGTCAATACACGCTGCGTTTCACCGGGCGCTTCTCGCCCGAGCAGCTCGGCGCGCTGGTGCTGGCGTGGCGCGACGGCCGGCCCGTGCGCCTGGCGGACATCGCCACCATCGATGTCGCTCCGCCCGCACGCCAGTTCTTCGGCTACCAGAACGGCAACCCGGCCATCGGCATTCAGGTATTCCGGGCCAACGGTGCCAACGTGCTGGCGACGCTCGATGCGGTGAAAGCCGCGGTCGCGGAGCTGCGTGCGGGAGCACTCAAGGCCCACGGGCTCGGGATCGAGCAGTCCTTCGATGCGTCGCTGTTCATTCGCCGCGCCGTGAGGCTGCTGACCGAGAACCTGGTCGTCGGAGCCTTGCTCGCACTGATCGTGGTCTGGTGGTTCATGCGCGAATGGCGCGTCACGCTGTTGATCGCGGCCACCATCCCGGTGTGTCTGTGCGCCACGTTCATTGCGCTCGATCTGTTCGGCCGCAGTCTGAACGTCATCTCCCTCGCCGGGCTCGCGTTCGCGGTGGGCATGGTGGTCGAGGGCGCGATCGTGGTCTCGGGAAACGTCGTTCGCCTGCGCGAGGGCGGTATGTCCCTGGAAGAGGCGACCAGCAAGGGCGCTCGACAGGTCGCCGGAGCGCTGTTCGCCTCCACCGCCACCACCGTCGCGGTGTTCGTGCCGGTGCTGTTTCTCAAGGACGTCGAGGGTCAGCTGTTCGGGGACCTCGCCCTCACCATCTCTATCGCGGTGGCGATCTCGGTCGTGACTGCGTTGACGCTGCTGCCCGTGGCGCTGAGCTTCGCGCTGAACCGCCCGCTGCGTCCCAGCGGCTACGGTGCGGGCTGGCCGGGCCTCACCGAGTGGGTGCTGCGGGTGACCGACACGCGCCCCAAACAGGTGTCGTGGATCGCGGGCTTGCTGCTGATCCCGCTGCTGCTCACGTGGTGGATGCTGCCGCCGCTTGATTACCTGCCGCCCGTGAAGCGCGCGGCCATCGACGCATTCTTCGATTTTCCACCCGGCATGAGCCCCGAGGCGGTCAATCGCGAGCTGGTCCCGACCATCCTCGAACGGATGCGACCGTACATGGGGGGTCGACAGGAGCCGCGACTGAAGAACTGGTACATCCTCACCTGGCCCGGTGGCGGCACCATCGGCGCCCGGGTCGTGGATGAGAGCCGCATCGGGGAGCTGGAGCGGCTGGTGCGCGACAAGATCGTGGTGGGTTTGCCGGACACGCGGGTCTTCACCGTCGAGGGGGATCTGTTCGGCGGTATCGGCGGCTCGGCCCGCTCGGTGGGAATTCACTTGCAGAGCGAGGACACCGCGGCACTGAACCGCGTGGCTCTCGAGGGCCGGACGCTGCTCGAAAAGATATTCCCCGGTGCCGCCGTGCAGAGCTTTCCCAACCCCGAGGACGTGGCGCTGGAGTTGCACGCGGTGCCGGACGACCGCCGGATCGCCGAAGTGGGCTGGGATAGGGCGACGCTGGGTACGGTCGTGCGCGCGGTCGGCGAAGGAGCGTGGCTGGGCGAGTACTTCGACGGCAAGTCACGCCTGCCGATCATCCTGCGCTCGAGCGGGGGCACGACGCCCGAGGACCTGTCGAACGCGCCGCTGATGACGCCCGCCGGGCTCATCGTGCGGCTGGGGGATCTGGTGCAGCTGTCCACCGAGCTCGGGCCGCCGGCGATACGCCGCCTCAATCACCGGCGCACCGTGACGCTCACCGTCGATCCCCCCGGGTCCCTGTCGCTGGAGAAGGTGCTGAGCACCATCGACACGCAAATCCTGCCGAGGCTGCGCGCCGAGATGCCGCCCGATGGCTCGATGCGCCTCGCCGGCAGCGCTGACAGCCTCAGCCAGACACTCGCCGCGATGAGTCGGGTGTTTGCACTGGCGCTCATCGTACTGTTGCTGCTGATGACCGTGCTGTTCCGGTCGCTGCGCGACAGCGTCATCGTGCTGCTGACGGTGCCGCTGGCACTGGTCGGGGGCGTGGTCGGGCTGCGCTTGCTGGATGTGGTGAAATTCCAGGCGCTCGATCTGCTTTCAATGATCGGTTTCGTAATGATGATCGGGGTCATCATCAACCACGCGATACTGCTGGTGGCGGCGGTGCGCAGCGTGGAAGCGGAAGGCGCAACGCTCGAGCAGGGGATCCGTGCCGGACTGCAACAGCGCCTGCGGGCGATTCTCGCGAGTACCCTCACCGGTGCACTGGGAGCACTGCCGATGGCGGTCAACCCGGGGCCGGGGAGCGTCATCTATCGGGGCCTGGCCGCCGTCAACATCGGCGGCGTGGTCATCAGCCTGGTGTTCAGTCTGGTACTGATACCGGCGCTGATGCGGCTGCTGCGCGCCCGGCGCCGCGCGCAAACCGCCAGCGAGCCGGCAATCGCATCCCTGGTGCCACCATGAGTACGTCCATGACCAGGCGGGCAGCCTCGCTGCAGGGGGTTGCGCTGCTGGCCATGGTGGCCGGATCCGCGCTGCCGGCCGTGAGGGCCGCGGGGGCTGCGCAGGGAGCCCCGGAACGCGTGGTGGTCGAAGTCGGCACCGTCAGTGTGCGTCCCGTGACGGTGCGCAGCTGGATACCAGGCTCGATCGTGAGCCGCGCCGATGCGCGCGTTGCGAGCGTGATCGGCGGTCGGGTGATGTGGATAGCCGAAGTCGGTGCACGTGTCAGACAGGGAGATCCGATTGCGCGGCTCGATGACACGATGGCGCGGTTGCGGGCCGAGGACCTGCGCGCGCAGGTCGAGCGCGCGCGCGCCCAGCACTCGGTGGCCAGCTCGCAGCTGGAGCGCTTCAATCGACTCGCGGCGACCCAGGCACTCAGCGCCAGTCAGCTCGATGACGCACGCGCGCAACGCGACGTATCGACCGATGACGTCGCGCGGGCCGACGCGCAACTGCGGCAGGCACAATACGAGATCGATCAGTCGGTGATCCGGGCGCCGTTCCCCGGGATCGTGACCGAGCGCTTCATCCAAAGAGGCGAGTACGTGCAGATCGGCGCCGCGAGCGTGCGGCTGGTCAACACTGCCGATACCGAGGCGCGCGCCACCGCCGCACTCGGTCTGGCCGCAAATGTACATCCTGGACAGGCGGTCACGGTGCGCGAGCACGGGGTCGAGAAGACCGGGACCGTGAGAACGGTCGTTCCGGTCGGCGATGATCGCTCCCGCCAGTTCGAGGTGCGCGTCACGCTCGCGAATCCGCAATGGCTCGTGGGAACCCCGATCGAAGTGAGCCTGCCTTCGAGCGCCGAGCGTACCGCCGTCACGGTGCCACGCGATGCGCTGGTCATCCGGCAGAATCACTCCTATGTGCTGCGTGTCACGCGCTCCAATACCGTGGAGCAGCTCGACGTCATCCCGGGCGTGGGCATCGAGGACGCGGTGGAGGTACGCGGGGCACTGGCGCCGGGTGACCGGCTGGTCGTGCGCGGCGCCGAGCGCCTGGCGGCGGGACAGGCGGTGCGGGTCATCGATCGCGCGAGCCACCCGAGTCAGGCTCATCCCGGCTAGGCTGACGTCCGGCGAGTGATCCGCTCCTTGGCAGGATTTGAGCGCTAGTTGGCGTTGCGGCCAGCGCCGCCCGCCGACGGCTGGAGGAAACGCGGCACAGTCGCTACGCCGGCTCGAGCTGATCACCCAGACCGGTGTCGGTGCGTCTGGCCCGTTCCGCATGGTGGTCGGCCGCCAGCAGCATGTAGAACGCCGGCACCACGAACAGCGTGAACAGGGTGCCGATCGAAAGGCCGGTCGCAATCACCAGGCCCATTGCGAAGCGTCCCGCGGCCCCGGCCCCCGAGGCAATGACGAGCGGAATCACGCCGAGCACCATCGCCGCGGTCGTCATCAGGATCGGCCGCAGACGTACGCCGGCGGCGTGCTCAATGGCGTCGCGCTTGCCCATGCCGCTGCGCTGCGACTCGTTGGCGAACTGCACGATCAGGATGCCGTGTTTGGAGATCAGCCCCATGAGCGTGACCAGGCCGACCTGGGTGTAGATGTTGAGGCTCGAGATCAGGTTGACGAAGATCAGCGCGCCGAACAGCGCCATCGGTACCGACACCAGGATCACGATCGGATCGCGCAGGCTGTTGAACTGGGCCGCGAGCGCCAGGAACACGATGATCACCGCGAACATCAGGGTAGTGGCGAAGCCGCCGGACTCCTGCACGAACTGGCGTGACTGGCCGGAGTAATCGAGGTGATAGCCGCTCGGCGCGACCTCGGCCAGTGCGTCGCGCAGGAATTTAAGAGCCTCGCCCTGCGACATGCCGCTGGCGCCCGAGATCGAGGCGGAATTCAGCTGCTGGAAACGGTTGATCGACTGCGGTACGGTCTCCCGCTTGAGGCTCGCCACCGTTGACGCCGACAGCACCGCACCGTCCGGCGTGCGCACGTAATAATCGAGCACTTGATCGGGATTGAGCCGATCGGCCTGCAGCACCTGCGGGATCACCTTGTAGGAGCGCCCGGCGATCGAGAAGTAGTTGACGTAGCCTCCGCCGAGCGCGTCGCCGAGCGCGCTGCCGACATCCTGTTGAGTGAGCCCGAGGGTCGAGATCAGATCGCGGTCGACGACCACGGTCGACTGTGGCTTGTCGATTTTCAGGTCCGCGTCGATGAACCAGAACTTGCCGCTCTCCTGCGACTTCTTCAACACCGCCTGCACGACCTCGTTGAGATTCTGGAACGGCTCGGTGGTGTTGATCACGACCTGGATCGGCGCGCCCTGCGCGCCCGGCAGTGGCGGCAGCGCGAACACGAAGATCTGTCCGCCGGCGATCGAGCTCCACATTCCCTGCAACACCTGCTGCAACTCGTGGGCACCTCTGCTGCGCTGGTCCCAGGGCTTGAACAACATGCCACCGAAGCCGGTGCCGGGGGCGATGATCTGGAACATCATCTCGTATTCGGGCAGCTGTTTGCCGATCGCGAACATCTGCTGCGAGTAGCCGAGCATCTGTTGTGCGGTTGCGTCGGGAGAGGCCTTGAGCTGATAGAACAGGAAACCCTGATCTTCCTCCGGTGTGAGTTCGGACTTGGACGTGATGCCGAGCAGGATGGTCGCGCCGAACAGCAGCCCGCCCATGACGACGATCACGCTCCAGGTCGCGAGTGTCGACCGCAGCAGTCGCTGATAGCCGTGGCGCACGCGCTCGAACTGGCGGTCGATGAGCTGCACGAAGCGCCCGCTTTCCTGCTCGCTCCTGAAGAAGCGCGAGCACATCATCGGCGACAAGGTCAGCGCGATCACCGCCGAGACCGTCACGGCGCCTGCGAGGGTGAACGCGAACTCGGTGAACAGGGCGCCGGTCAGGCCTTTCTGGAAGCCGATCGGCACGTACACGGCGATCAGCACGACGGTCATCGCGAGAATCGGGCCGCCCAGCTCGCGTGCGGCGAGGAGCGACGCCTGCAGCGGCGTCTTGCCTTCCTCCTTCATGTGCCGGTCGACGTTCTCGACGACGATGATGGCGTCGTCCACGACGAGGCCGATCGCCAGCACCAGCGCCAGCAAGGTCAGCAGGTTCATCGAGTAGCCGAGCGCGAGCATGACGAAGAACGTGCCGATCAGGGACAGGGGCATCGCGACCACCGGAATGATGACCGCGCGCACGCTGCCCAGGAACAGGAAGATCACCGCGGTGACTATCAGCAGCGCCTGGATCAGGGTCTTCTCGACCTCGCGAATCGATGCGCTGACGAACTTGGTGCTGTCGTAGACGATCTCGCCGGACAGCCCACCCGGCAGCTGCGACTGGATGTCGGGCATGGCAGCGCGCACCCGCTGCGCGACCTCGAGGATGTTCGCATCCGGGGCCACCTTGATGCCGATGAAGACCGCCAGCTTGCCGCTGAAGGACACGTTGGCGTTGTAATCTTCCGCGCCGAGCACGACGGTCGCGACATCCTGGAGACGCACGATCGCGCCGCCCTTCTGCTTGATGCTGAGCTGCTTGAATTCCTCGACCGAGTGCAGATCGGTCCCGGCGGTGAGATCGACGCTCACCATCTGGCCCTTGGTGGTGCCGACCGCGGCCAGATAGTTGTTCGCGCCGAGGGCCTGGTAGACGTCGGCGGCTGTGACACCGTGCGCGGCGAGGCGCGCCGGGTCGAGCCAGGCACGCAGCGCGAACTGGCGTCCACCGAGGATCTCCGCGGTCTGCACGCCTTGCACGGCGTCGAGTTTGGGCTTGACCACGCGCGCCAGGTAATCGGTGATGCTGTTGGACGGCAGCACATCGCTGCGAAAGCCCATGTACATGGCGTCGATGGTCTCGCCGACCTGCACGTTCAGCACCGGCTGCTGCGACTGTGGCGGCAGCTGATTGCGCACCGAGCTCACTTGCGTCTGGATCTGCGTGAGCGCGCGGTTCGCGTCGTAGTTGAGCCGCAACGTCGCGGTGATGGTCGAGAGGCCGGTGACGCTCGTTGAGGACAGGTAGTCGATACCCTGTGCCTGGGCGATCGCCTGTTCGAGGGGCTGGGTGATGAAGCCGGCGATCGTCTGCGCATCGGCGCCGTAATAGGCAGTGGTGACGGTGACTACGGCGTTTTCGGTCTTCGGGTACTGACGGACCGAAATATCGCCGAGCGCCCGCAGCCCCAGCACCAGTATCAACAGGCTGACGACGATCGCCAGGACCGGTTTGTTGATGAAGGTATCGGTGAAGTTCATCGCTTACGTCCCGCTCAATTCTCCTGAGGCGTCGGGTTCGGACTGTTTGCCGGCTGCACGCTGTTGTCGATGCGGATTGGCGAGCCGCTCTTCAGCTTGATCTGGCCGCTGGTGACGACCTCTGCGCCCTCGTCGAGTCCCTTGAGGATCGCGACCTGATCACCGCGCGTCGGCCCGGTCGTCACGAAGGCCTGGCGCACGACCGGCGCGTCGGGTGGCAACTGCGGTCCCTGGTTCGCCTTGGCCTTCTTGCCGGCATCCTTGGCCGCAGGCTGCTGCTCTATCGGCTCGGCGTTTTGCGCGGCCTCTGCGGCCTGGGCCCTGTCAGCCTCCGCTTTGGTCATCACCACGAATACCGTCTCGCCGTACGGGTTATAGACGATCGCCGTTTGTGGCAGGGTCAGGTAGCGCTGCTTGGAGCCTACATCGATGCTGACGCTGGCGAACATGCCGGGCGTCAGGACGCGACCTGGATTGGGTACCCGCGCCTCGAGCTGTACGTTGCGCGTGTCGCTGTCGACCTTCGGGCTGATGGCGTTGAGCGCGCCTTCGAACGCCTTGCCGGCAAACGCATCGAGCGTCAGGCTGACTTTCTCACCGGTCCTGAGCTCGGCGAGAGTCTTCTGGGGCAGGTGGAAATCCGCATAGATCGGATCGAGTTGCTGCAGCGTCACGATCGTCGTGCCGGAGCTCAGATAAGCGCCGGGATTGATGGTGATGATGCCGGCACGGCCTGCGAACGGTGCGCGCAATTGCTTCTTGGCAACATTCACCCGCTGCTGTGCGACCGCCGCCTGCTTGGCCTGCAGGTCCGCGGCCGCCTGGTCGTAGTCGGCTTTGCTGATCACCTGCACCGCGAGCTGCTCCTTGGCGCGAGCGAACGTGAGCTCGGCGAGCGCGGCGGCTGCTTCGAGCTGATGCAGCAGGGCGACGTCTTCGCCGTCACGCAGCTGCAGCAGCACCTGGCCTTGCTTTACCTCCTCGCCTGATCTCACGTTGACTCGAGTCACGAGCCCGGCCACGTCGAGCGCGAGATCGGCGCCGCGTACCGCGCGCAGCGTTCCCACCGCGCGCAACTCGGGCTGCCATTCCTGATAGGCGGCCTTGGCGGTGCTGACCACCGCGGGCGGAGGCGGTTTGCCGGCCGCTATCATCTTCATGATCGACATGACCTTGATTCCCGCGATCACGGCGATCAGTACGAGCACGGCGACGATCATGATGATCATGCGCTTGGCGGTGCTCGGTTTTTCTTCTACGCGCGTCTGCATGCGCGGCTCCCTCCCATGCGAGTCGATGCTAGTGGTCGCGCTCACAATGATGTGGGCGTCTTCTTCAAGGCCGCCGCCGAGCTGTTTGGCGACGCTCCTCGCGTGGCGCGCCCGGCGGCGTCGGCGCCGTGCGTAGAATGTACGGGCCAGCGCGATCCTTTGAAAGATCGACTCGCCGCTGGTTTCTGGTATTCTGCCGCGGCGTCGCGGTGACATGCCCCTCTCAAAAGGTGTAGGCGAGTCGCCGGCGGACGCGTTCCCGCAAATCGCGCCACCCGCTCGCATGCGCATTCAGCGCCTGGCCGTGCGCCGTGAGGTTGCGTGCGCGCTGGGCGCGAGCCATGCATGCCGGACCTGGAACCACTCGTGCCGGTGCGGGCGCTCGCTCACCTGCGGCCGCAGGTCTGAGCGCCACACGAGGCTGCCGACGCGGCAGCAGTGACGGGGGTCTCGCACGTTGGAAGTCAATGAAAATAAAGAATATTCCAATCCGATAGAGCGATTCGCGCCCGCACGCCGGCGCGATGCCGCCGCAGCGGTGGCGAATCCCCCCGCCATCCCACCGTGGCCGACGACCCTCGGACAGGGTCGCGTTCGCTCCCGATGTGCGGCGCGAGCGGGCAGCCGGGCTTGACCGATCGCCGGGGACGCCTCAGGGTTAGGCGTCGGGGTGCGCGTTCCATGTGGAGAAGCATATGCAGCGAACCGTGCACGACTATCTGAAGGCGCTCGAAGCCGGGGATGCCGAGAAGGCCGCATCCTTGTTCATCCCCGACGGCTGGGTGGAGTCGCCGTTTCTGGGTCGATTGCCGGTACGGCAGTTCATCAAGAAGGTTGCGGAGTCATCGAAGGGAACCAAGCTGACCGTGCACGACGTACTGGTGAGCGCGGAAGGTCATCTGCGAGCCGTGGCCTACTACCTGTACGACTGGCGCCTGAAAGACGGTTCCCGCGTGGCGTTCGACTGCGCAGACGTGTTTAATTTTGACCCGAGCAGCGGGCGAATCCAGTCGATTGTCCTCGTGTACGACACCCATCCGGTGCGCGGCGTCGTCGAGAGCAAATACCCCTGAGAGACACCTCGACCCTCGCACAGTTGCGGTGCGCGAACCGCTGATGCGGCGGGCCGGGACGTTCACGAGTTTAAGCGATGGAAGCGTCATTGCTGACGGGCTGGGAGAATTTCTACGTCATCGTCGGCTCCAGTGCCGGGGGACTGACGGGAATAACCTTCGTCGTCATCGCGTTGATCCGCGATGTGCAGCGCGTGCGGCCGACCGGTCTGCGCGCTTTTCTGACGCCGATCATCGTACATTTCGGCGGGGTGCTGGCGTTGGCGGCGTTTATGAGCATGCCGCATCAAAGTGTGATGAGCCTGAGTATCGGGTTTGGGATCGCCGGGCTCGTGGGTCTGATCTACGGCGGCGTCATTGCAGCCAATATGAGCCGTCAAGGCAGTGTGTACGTGCCCGTGCACGAGGATTGGATCTGGAACGTGGCCCTGCCGTCGGTGGTGTATGGCGCTCTGCTCGTCATGGGGTTCCTGATGTGGCGCAGACCTCTGCAGGCCCTGTACGGCGTCGGCGCTGTCTCCCTTGGTTTACTGTTCATCGGCATCCGCAATGCCTGGGACCTTGCCGTCTGGATGACCGTGCACCAACAGCGCGAGCCGCACTGATGGAGTAACTCGGGCAGCTCCGGGGGCTGCGCGCTCGAAACTGCGTGCTCACTTTGGCGGCAGCTCGATCCTTCCCGCCAGCTCGACGCTGCGCGGCGCTGCCAGTCCGCCGAAGTGCCGGTCGATTTCCTTGAGGGATTGCTGTGCTGCGGCGCCCTTGCCGGTTGCAATGAGCGAATCCACCTGCTGCAATTTCGCCAGCAGCTCGCTTTCGAGAGCTGCTCTGCAGGAGGCGAGCTTGTCTGGGTCAGCCCTTGCGGGCCTGAGCATTGCTTCCAGCGCTCGGGACAGTGCCGCAGAATCCGCCACCTCATGAGCGGCCGGCGAGCGGCCCGTCCGGGAGATAACCTCAGCGTCGGTGTCGAACACGCACCACTTGCGCATCGATCGCATACTGACCGCAGCCATTTCCAGATGAGTGAGGTCCGCTTCCCCGGTGAGGTACACGAGACGTGAGGAACTCTGAAACCGCAGGAACAGATCCCTCGGAGGCAGCGCAATGTCAGCATCCCCGATCGGATCGCTGCCCGCGTTCAGGATCGCGCCGCGAAACACGTCAGGATAGGCGAGCGCCAGGCGCTGCGCCACGCGCGCTCCGCCCGAGAACCCTGCCAGATAGACGCGTTGCGGATCCACCGGATAACGCGCGAGGACGTTGTGTTCGGCGAGCAGGGCCAGCGGTTCGCGCCGACCCAGAACGCTCTCCTCATTACCGGAGCGCGCCGCGCTGACGAAGATGACGTGATATCGATCCAACACGGCAGTCCAACCAACGGGCACTCTCGCATCCTGCCACGGGGGCACGAACACCAGCAGCGCGTATCCCTGCGGCGGCGCCGGTGAAGGAACGTAGAGAACGAAGGTCTCCTGCGAAAGATCGATGGGCTGTTCACTCAGCCGCGTGCCGGACTGAGTCAATATTCGCGGCAGTTGCGCCGCGGTCAACGGGCTCAGCGAGCGGCGCGCGAGCTCGAGGTTAGTGGAGAGCGCGAAGTAGTCGGTGAACACCGGATGACTCAAGGTCCCCGCCGGCGCGAAGCACGCACACGAGAAGGCAGCGAATGCCAACAGGGGGGCAAGGACCCCTGGGGAGAGCCCCTCTGCGTGTCGTTGCATTTTCGAGCCAGGTTGGATCGAGTCGCGCCGTCGGGTCACAACCGCACAGTACAGGGTCGAGTCGCCGGTGAGAGGATTGTGCGGGAATGTTCGGGTATTGGTCTACCGGTGCAAGCTGTCGGGATGTTTTAATGACCCAAACCCCAAGCGCCGCCCGTGAGTGCCGGCAGGGGTTTCTGGGGAGGACGATCATGGGTCAATTCGGGTTTGGAGCCTGCCTGGTAACGGCGCTGGCGCTGAGCGGGTCCGCGACTTCGTTCGCGGCCCCAAACGCGACCAGGCCGCAGTCCGAGAAGCCCGATAGCGACCGGGAGAAGCCGGATGAGCGCAGGTTCGAGCCCTTCAAGCCCGAGGCAGTGACCAGCACCGGCACTGTCACGGTCGGAGGTCAGGCGATCTCCTACCAGGCGATCGCGGGTACCTTGATCGTGCATCCGAAGGACTGGGACGACGTGCCCCGCGACCCCAAGGCCGACAAGGCAAGCCCGCCGCCTGCGGAGGAGGGCGCCGAAGCCAGGAACCCGACCGCCGAGGCTTCGATGTTCTATGTGGCTTATTTCAAAGGCGGCGGCGGCCCGCGACCGGTGACGTTTTTCTACAATGGCGGCCCCGGCTCGGCGAGCTTCTGGCTGCACATGGGCGCCTTCGGCCCACGCCGAATCGTCACGGCGACCGACGCACACACGCCAGCCGCGCCGTACTCCCTGGTCAACAACGGATCGAGCCTGCTCGATGCCACCGACCTCGTCTTCATCGACGCACCGGGCACCGGCTTCAGCCGCATCGCCGGCAAGGACAAGGAGAAGGCGTTCTTCGGCGTCGATCAGGATGCCTATGCCTTCGCCGAGTTCATCTCCCAGTTCCTGTCGAAATATGGCCGCTGGAATTCACCCAAGTATCTGTTTGGCGAAAGTTACGGCACGCCACGCTCGGCGGTGCTGGTCAATCAGCTGCAAGCGGACCGTGCGACCGATTTCAACGGCGTGATCCTGCTCTCTCAGATTCTCAATTGGGATCTGAGCCCGGATCGTCCGACGGGCAATCCCGGCATCGATCTGCCCTACCAGACCGCGCTGCCGACCTATGCGGCAACCGCCTGGTACCACCACAAGCTCACGGGGGAACACGGGAGTCTGGAAGCTCTGCTTGCCGAAGTGGAACAATTCGCCATGGGGGACTACGCCCATGCGCTCGCGGCGGGATCCGAGCTCAGTGCGGCGCAACGCGCCGTCATCGCCGAGAAGCTTCACCAGTACACTGGACTTCCCGTCGATTACATACTCAAGGCGGACCTGCGTATCGACGGCGGGGAATTTCGCCAGAACCTGCAGGGCGATGGTGGCATGACGACCGGCCGGCTCGATTCGCGGTTTTCCGGCCCCGACATCGATCCCCTGAGTCAGCGCGCCGATTACGATCCGCAAGCCGCGGCACTCAGCTCGGCTTATGTGTCTGCATTCAACGATTACGTGCGCAGAGAACTGCACTACGGCGACGGTAAGGTCTTCAAGCCGAGCATCCGCATCTTCACGACCTGGAACTTCCAGCATCGGCTGCCCGGACAGACTCAGCAGCCGCTGTCCTCGCGCCAGGGCTCCAACGTCATGCCCGACCTCGCGAACGCGATGAAGATCAACCCCAACCTGAAGGTGCAATTGAACGCCGGGTATTTCGACCTCGCGACACCCTTCTATCAAGGCGTTTATGAGATGCACCACCTGCCGATTCCCGCGAACCTGCAGGCCAATATCGAGTACAAATTCTACGACTCGGGGCACATGGTCTATGCCAAGGACTCATCGCTCAAGATGTTGCACGATAATGTCGCGGCGTTCATTCGCCGTACCAGCAATCTCGGCAGCTGAGGCAGGGAACGCATGAGCGCACGTCGATCCGCAGGGCTGTTGGCGGCGCTGGCCGTCCTGCTTCCGGTTACGCAGACGCAACCACGGACGGCCCCGCCCGCGAGCTATCCGCAGCCACCGCAGGCGCTGTTCAAGGACCTGTTCGTGGCGGTGCAGAGCGCACAGATGTACGGCGATGACAAGGTGTTTCCCGATGCCGTGCCCAAGGCCGCGCCGGCGGCAATCCTCGCGGAGTATCACGCGCAGCGACCCGAGTCGCCCGAGGCACTGAGGCGCTTCGTGGCTTCGCATTTCACGCTGCCATCGGAAGCGAGCACAGTGGCCTCCCGACCCGAGCGCATCTCAATCGTCACCCACATCGATGAGCTGTGGGATGCGTTGACGCGGCGCACACCGACCGCCCCGGCCTATTCCTCGCTGTTACCCGTGCCGCGGCCGTACGTGGTTCCGGGCGGGCGGTTCCGTGAGATGTACTACTGGGATTCGTACTTCACGATGCTGGGTCTGCAGGAGAGTGGGCGCCATGATCTGATGGAGGACATGGTTAGCGACTTCGCCTATCTGATCGACACCTACGGCCACGTTCCCAACGGCGTGCGGACCTATTATCTCAGCCGCTCTCAGCCGCCGTTCTTCTTCGAAATGGTGGGCCTGCTCTCGAGCGACGACCCAGCCGCCTCCTTCGCACGCTTTCTCCCGCAGCTCAGGCGCGAGCACGCCTTCTGGATGCAAGGCGCGCAGGGCTTGCGGGCCGGCACGGCTCAGCGTCGCGTCGTGGCCCTCGCCGAAGGCTCGATGCTCAACCGCTACTGGGATGACCGCGACAGCCCACGGGATGAGGCGTATCGGCATGACAGCGAGTTGGCGCGCGCCAGCGGGCGCAACCCCCGGCAGGTCTACCGCGACATCCGCGCGGCCGCGGAAAGCGGCTGGGATTTCGGCTCACGCTGGTTCGCCGATGCACACACGCGCGCCACCATCATCACCACCGAGATCATTCCCGTCGATCTCAACAGCCTGCTATTCGGTCTCGAGGAGGCCATTCGTGCCGCCTGCCAGCGCATGGCCGATGAGGCCTGCGTGAGGGAGTTCCAGCGTCGCGCGCAGCAGCGGCGCGCGGCCATGGACCGTTACTTGTGGGATCCAGCCGCCGGAGCGTATCTGGACTATCACTGGACGGAGCGTACGCGGGTGCCGCGAATTTCTGCGGCAACGCTGTATCCGTTGTTCGCGATGGCGGCATCCCGCGAGCAGGCAGACGCGGTCGCCGCGGCCATTCGCAAGGAGCTTCTCAAGGAGGGTGGCATCGTTACGACGACGCAGGCGACGGGCGAGCAATGGGATGCGCCCAACGGCTGGGCGCCGCTGCAGTGGATTGCTGTTTCGGGGCTGCGTCAGTATGCGCAGGCGCTCCTGGGCGAGGCCATTGCCTGCCGCTGGATGGTCAGCGTCAACCGCGTGTACGGCGAGACCGGCAAGCTGGTTGAAAAGTATGACGTGATGAGCACCGGCCACAGCGGCGGCGGTGGCGAATACCCGTTACAGGACGGCTTTGGCTGGACCAACGGCGTGACGCGCAAGCTGATGGGGTTGTATCCGGCCGCGGCCGCATATTCCAATATCGAGCAATGCCCGAAGATCGCAGGTCCATGATGCGCAGACATCACACGACGGTCTGAGGCTAGGAGTGGGCGCCGGATTGGCGCCCAGAGCGCAGCGCGTGGCTCGTCCCAAGCAGGGCGCGACCTCCCAGCCCAATCAGCCGCCACGCGGCGTGAAACAGCGCCCACACCGCGACTGCAAACAGCAGTGCGAACAGCACCCCTTCGAGGGAGAGCGCGAAGGTGGGTACCCAGTCCGTGAAGGTCGCGCGCACGAGGCCGGCGTCGGCATGCAGCGCCAGGTAGCCGAGCTGATGAAACAGACTGCCGTGCAACGCATCGACGGCGCTTTGCAGTCGTTGCACGGTGGCGATGAGAGACTGGATGACGCTGCCTTCCAGGTGGAAGGTCGCATCCTTGCTGTCCAGGTGATATTGAATCAACTTTCCGATATCACCCTGATAGAACTGATCGGCGATTCTCTGCCAGGGTTCCAGATCGAGTCGGGCTTGATCGAGCCGCCCCCCCAACCGCTGGCGATACTGCGCGATGAAACCCGGCACCAGGCCGCCGGCCACCGCCGCGATCACCAGAAACAATCGATCGAACAATCCGCGTAGGAACAACATCATGGTGCTGACCCAGGCGTACCCGTGCGGTCGCGCTTCGCTCACAAGCTTGCGCTCCCCGCACCTCAAAGGCCAGGTTTCACGACCGCGAAAGAGGCGCTATTGTGATAAGTGTTCACTGCATGCCCCGGTGTGAGCGGCAGCGGCAGCGATAGCGATGAAAAAACTGAAACACGAAGCGGAATTGTTCAAGGCGGCGTTGCTCGCAGGCGTTAAGTATGCGGAGGGCAGGGGCGCGGTGGAGTTCGAGCCCACAGATTCCGCAAGTCAGAAGCTCTGGTACATATACAGACTGCTGGTTCACGATAAGGTCATTCAACCCCTGCCTGAAGACCAGGTCTCCGAAGTCACGATGAGGCACAAACTCGCAATCTGGTACTCAAAGCAGCTGCCTCAGGACCATCCACTCTTGAAGTAAGACGCGGCTGGAGTGCCGAACCGGGGCGTCCCGGGCCACGGGACCGGGCCGATTTAGGGCCCGGCAGGCTCGTCCCGGCACCAAAACGTTGTGCCTGGGCGACAGCTGTAGCGTTGCTCCCGGGACTCCGGAATTTCCCGATGGCCAAACAGGTCATTGCATCGACACGACCATGCGGGTTTTGCCGGCTGGGTGTTTGTCTCAGCCTCGGTATTCTGTCGGCGCGCAGTAGCAATGCCCCGGGAGAATCCGTACATGAACGCAATCGCAGACGCTTCTGCGGCCCCACAAGCAGAAAAAAACGGCAGCAGCAGCAGCGAGATTGCGAGCCAGCTCAGCGCGGTCGCCATCGATGCCGACGAGGGCATGGTCAAGCAAATGCTGGCGACCCTGCTGCGCTGCCAGCTGCGACGATCGGACGAACCGGTCCCGGCGCAGCTGGGGGTGCTGATGCACCTCTTCCTGGCGCTGCGGTCCATGGCACTCACCGATGACCTGACGAACCTTTACAACCGGCGCGGGTTCTTGCGAGCCGGTAACCGACTCTTGAGCGCCGCGCACCGAGACGAGCGCTGGGCGCTGTTGTTCTATATTGACGTCGATGATCTTAAGTCCACTAACGACTCAGCCGGTCATGCCGCGGGTGATTCGCTGCTGACGCGGACCGCCCAGGCACTGCGGTCAGTGTTTCGCGACACTGACGTCATCGGGCGGCTGAGTGGAGATGAATTTGCAGCACTCGTTACGGTCAGTGATCCGAATGCCTGCGATCTCATGCTGCATCGTCTGCAAGGCGCGATAGCGGCCGACAATCTCGCGCGTGCGGAAGCCTCGCTGTCTCTAAGCGTCGGGTTCGCGCAATTCAATCCGCGCAAGCCGAGCTCGATTGCTGACCTGCTCCGCAAAGCAGATGTGGCGATGTACGAGGACAAGCTGGCAAAACTGGCTCGACCCGAGCACAAGGTGAGAGCTGCATTGCATGGTTAGAGCGATGGCTCATCCACTGACGGTTGGCCATCCGGATCGAGGGCCCAGTTAAGGCGAGGAAGAGATCGTGCTATCGGGAAGGAATGAACCTCGGGCCGCCATGCATCTCACCGCATGTCTGCAGAGTCGTGGCGAACCAGCAATTGTCGAGACAGTCATGATTGTGAACATCAGCAGTCATGGCGCCCGCGTCCTGGCCCACCGTTACTGGCAGCCACACGAGCAGCTGGTGCTCACGGAGTTTGTCGGCGGTTTTCACGTCGACGCCGAAGTCATCTACTGCCAGCGCCTGGACCGCAATCAATGTGCTGTCGGCCTCAAGTTCGCCACGGCCATTGAGAGCGAATGGCCGGCCGCCGGCGGCAGTTTCGGCATGCGGTCAAGAGCGAGCTCGTGAGGTGCCCGCCAAGACGCCGCAGACCCGATGTCCGCCTCGTCGAGTGGCGCGACACCGCGAACCGTCGCCGTATCGCGGCCACCAGCCCGATCGCCGGGTGCCGGCCATCGAAAGTGTGTGCGGTGACGAGATGCGCTCGAGGGCAGGTGTGGCTAGCGCAGCCGCCCAGGCGCATGCCACGCCGACGTGCACCACCGACATGCACGCGGTTCGCGAACGCCAGATGCTGCAATTGATCGCCGTGCCAGGGGGCCGCAGGTACAGCGCGTAATGGCGCATCCGGAAATTCCGGATGGGGTGTTGCGCCTTTAGCCGACCCGCTGTTACGGCGTTCCCCGGTTTGATGCACCGCCCCGTGGCACTAGGCTGGCTGTGTTTCTTTGAATGGGGAAGACGCTCCTCCGAGAGTTTCTAAGCACCCAAGAGTCTCTAAGCAATTGCGGGAGGAGACGCTGCAGGCGTTTGCCGGTGGTGTTCACAAGGACGTCCGCAAGCATTGTGCCACTCGAGGGTCGCGTGATCCTACGCGAAGGTTCGAGCGCGCGCCGCCAGGCCAGACAGGGAGGCCGACTCACTTGACACGCTCCCCGCGGATCTTGCTGATCGGGCCTTACGACCCGCTTTGCGGGGAGTACACCTTTCTCGCTCCTCCACTGGGGGTGTGGCGCCTGGCGGGCGTGCTCGAATCCGCAGGGATCGAAGTGAAGGTCTTCGATCCAAACTGTTGTGCAGGGCCAGCCCCTCGCGCCCTCGAGCGCGAGTTGCTGGCATGTCCGTGGGACGTCATCGGCGTCTCGACCACCGGCATGACGCTGCGGTTCGATCTCGAGCTGGCGCACCTGGCGCGGCGTTTGGCGCCCCAGGCGCTGCTGCTCGCCGGTGGCATGGAGGCGACCTTTAAACCCGAGCTCATGTTCCAGCTCGGCCCCTTCGACTGCGTCGTGCTCGGGGAGGGTGAGCGCCCGTTGCTCGAGTTGGTCGCGCGACTGCGCTCCGGGGCGTCCTTGCGTGGGATCACCGGAACCGCGGAGCGCGCCGCTGACGGCGGGTGCCTGAGAATGCCGCAGCGGGCGCTCGACCGCACCGAGCTGCGCGACGCGATCTTCCGCACGCCCTATGAAAAGATGCCTTACGGCCTTTACTGGGAGCGGCTCGAAGAGGCGTACCGCGTCGGCGCCGTGCCGACGAAGGCGGCCCGCGAGGCGCGCCTTGCCGAGATCCGCTCGGTGCGCCTGATCACGCTCAACTACTGCCCCATGGGTTGCACCTTCTGCTCGTCCACGAACTTCCTGCACGAGGCCCAGGGAAGTGTCGCGAGCATTGCCCGGCTCGATGCAGAAGAATGTGTACGGATGATCCAGCGCATCGTCGGTGCACACCCTCGGGTGCGCACGGTCATCTTTCAGGATGATATCTTCGTATTCACGAAGGATCGACGCGTTCTACCGCTGTGCGAGGCGATCGTTGCCGCCAAGGAAAGCGGCACACTGCCGCGCGAGCTGCAGTTCATCAGTACCAATCGTATTGACGCCATGTCGCCCGAGCGGTTGGCAGCCATGCGGCAGGCCGGATTCCGGGTGCTCGGTTTCGGGATCGAGAACTTTTCGCCCAACGTACTCAGCGAATTCAACAAAGCCCAGATCTACAGCCATATCCGACCGACACTGACGTCAGCCCTGGAACTGGGCATCACGCCGTTTCTGGATCTGATCCTGAGTTCACCACGGGCGACGCTCGCAGACGTTGCCGCGACCTTGCGCGAAGCCTACCACTGGTTGCGGCGGGGGTGCGAAGTTGGAATGTATCCCTATGTGATTCCGTTCTCGGGAGCCGCCATGTCGGCAGATCCTGCGCTGCGAGCGTTTACCGTCTACGAGCGCCGCCAGGTCGCCGGGACGGAGATTACGTGGGATCAACCCAGCAAGATCCTGCCGATGGACCCGTCGGTACGTGAAGTCATCCTGCGCATCGAGCGCGACTTCGAAGAGTCGTTGCTGCAGCTTCAGCCGCGCGCCGCGCATTTGCCGTCCCGGCTGCGCTCGCTGCTGTGGATTCAGTCCTCCTTGCAGGCCATGGCTGAGCAGGGACTGCCGATTGCGGACGAGGAGGAAGTGCGCCACGAGTTCACCGCGAGGCTGCCGCAACCACACCGGGCGGTCGCCGCGCCCAGAGTCGCAACCGCTTGAGCTCCTCCTGCCAGCCCGGAGTCTACTGGGAAGAGCGCGCACGTCGCTTTGCAACCGAGGGTGACGGGCTCGCGGCCGTGTGCTCGTACGGAATGCCCGGGTTCTATAACCGGGTGATTCATTCCTGTCAGCGTTTGGCCCTCGAACCGTGGCTACGAGTGCGCCCGGGCACGAGTGTGCTGGACGTCGGCTGCGGAGTCGGACGCTGGAGTCGCGAGCTCGCTTCCCGGGGCGCCCGGGTGACGGGTATCGATCTCAGTCCCACCATGATCGCTCAGGCCAAAGAGCGCGCTGCGGCGCAGGGTGTTGCAGAGCGCTGTCGATTCCTGGTGCAGGATCTGGCGCTGCTCGATGCCGGCCAGCGATTCGATCTTGTTTTGGGCGTCACGGTTCTGCAGCACATTCTCGACCCGCAGGCCTTGCGCAATGCCATGCAGCGCATGGTTGCTCACTTGACCGAGGGCGGTCGGCTGATTCTGCTCGAAGCTGCACCGAATCGCGCAATCGAGAACCACGACACCTCGATCTTCCGAGCGCGCCAGCGCAGCGCCTACCTGCGACTGTTCGCCGACTGCGGCCTGCGCGTGCGAGCGATTAGCGGGGTCGACCCCGCGCCCTTCAAGACCTGGCTGTGGCCCTACCTGCCGCGGCTGCCGCAGCGGCTGCGCATAGCAGCGCTCGCAGTCGTCACTGCCCTGTCGATCCCGATCGACGTGCTATTCGGCCGCAGAGCGGTCGAGCGTTCGTGGCACGCGGTCTTCATTCTCGAGCGCGCGAGACCCATATGAATACCAACCAACGCATTGCGCTTGCCGTAGGCACGTTCCTGCTGCTCGGAGTTCTTGCCGTGCTGGGCTGGTCGTACCACTCCAGACCGGCGGCGCCCGGCCAGGCTGCTGGCGCGCTGACGGTGAATGTCAGCAGCCCCAATGACCTGGGTCCAGGCACACTGCGGGAGGCGCTGTTCGTCGTCGCCGCAGCCAACGGCCAGGCGAACATCCTGATCAAGACGAAAAGAATCACGCTCCAAACGGCCCTACCGCCGCTCATGAATCTGCACGGTCTGCGGATCGTCGGCGAACAGCCTGGCTTCGAGATCGACGCGCAGGCACTTGCCGGTGGACCGGTGTTTGACATCATTGGTGCCAACACCTCGCTGGAAGGCCTGGTGCTGCGCAATTGCCCCGCGACGGCCATCCTGGTGCGCGCCGCGCATTTCCATCTGCAGTCGAGCACCATTGAATCCTGTGACGTCGGCGTTGATGTCGCAGAGAACGCCAGCGACATTCTCCTCGAGCACAATCGGTTCGCGAACAACAGAGTCGGAGTACGCTTCGCGGCGCCGAACCGCGACACGGTCGTGGCGGGCAACACCTTCACGCGCGACAAAGTGGCCGGTGTGTGGGCAGTGCGCGGCGAGTCGGGCGCCCGGGGCGGCACCATCAATGTTCGCGACAACCACTTCAACGGCGGTCGCAGCGGCGTCGTAGCTGGCAACGTTGGGATAGTTGTCGAGCGCAACGACTTCGCCAATGCACCGGATGGCGCGATCCACCTGATCGGTCCCGGTGCGGTGATTCGCGGCAACCACATCAGCGGCGGGGCGGCGATGGGGATAATCGCGGAAAATGCCCGCGAAGCGATTATCGACAGCAATGAACTCGACCATCTTACGACCTACGCCATTATGGTCCGTGGCTCGGCCAACGCACTCGTGCGCGCCAACCGTGTGCACAACTGTGGCTACGGTATTGTCTTCGTGCTCGGTGATCCGCGTCGCCCCAGCACTGCCATTGAAAACACCATCATCGAACCGAAGTTCAACGGTATCGATGTAATCGGAGACTCACCGATCTTGCGACGCAACCAGGTGCTGCGACCTCACGCCTTCGCTCTGCACGTGGTCGACTTCCAGCAACCCGATGGTCAGAACGTGCGGGCGCAGCCATTTCTCGAAGGCAACAGTTTCCGCGCGGATACGGTTCAGGTGGCGTCCGAGAACACCCCCGGGCCCGCAACGGCGCGTCAGCAATGAATGACAGCCACGGGACACAGCTGCTGCCGGCGTTGCTGTGGCGCGATCCGCGCATACATCCGCTCGACGACACGTGGTTACTGACGATATTCACCATTTTACCTGCGATCGCGCTGCCGCGGTTCGTTAGTGGGGTGGACATCGACTTTGCCGCCACCGCGGTGGGACTGCTGGGCCTCGGGGCCATCCACCTCTGCTTCACGGCCTTGTCCAGTCGCGCGACCCGCAATCCGCTTCGGCTCACGCGCACGCTCTCGGTCCTGCACACGCTCGGTGTCATCACGGTGGCGTTCATCTGGCAGCACGCCGGCGGTGTGCAGAACCCGCTCTTTCTGATGGTGTTCGCGCTGCCGGTCATCGGTGCCACTTTTCTTTCGCGCTGGCAACCGTATTTCGTGGCCGCGCTCGCCGCAGTCATGGTTGCGCTCATGGCTTCGAGCCAGGCACCCGAGTTGCGCTGGTATGCGCCCGCGGGGCTGAGCGCGGCGGCAGACTGGCTGAGCGGTGTCCTCGTCAAGGCAACGGGTGCCGGGAGTCTGCCCTTTGCGAGCTTTTACGCGCCCTCGGCGTACTTCGTGGTACTGCTCGAAGCGTTCGTAACCATGTTGTTCGCTTGCGCGGTCGCGGCGGAATACCTCGGCAGCATCTTCGAGCGACTGCAGGGGCAGGTTTCGGCTGCCCGCGCCGAAACCGCGCGCAGCCAGGCGCTGTGGTCCGCGCTCCTGGAACAACTCCCGCTGCCGGCGGTTCTGCTGGATGCCAATACTCATGAAGTCATGTGCGTCAGCGCACCCGCGATGGCGAAGTTTTTCGGCGGTGAAGAGTCGATCGTTGGTCGTGACTTCTTCCAGGCGATTCACTTCTCCTACCCAGAGGCTGTCCAGCAATTGATCAACGGCGCGGGGGGCGTGGAACGACTGAGCATGGTGCGGTTGGGCGACCAACTGCTCGCAACCGAGGTGCGCGTGCAGCACCTCGCGCAGCGGGGGCGTCGATTTGCCCTGGTCATCGTCAATGACACGACGGAGGCTTTCTGCCTGGGGGCCGCGCTCGACGTAGCCGAGCATGCCGCCCTGGTCGCGGATTCTCAGGGGCGCGTCCTGGCGTTCAACAGGCCCGCCCGCGCGCTCTTTTCCGGGACGGCAGTCGGTGCCGAGGTGTCGCGCCTGTTGCCGCAATTCGACTCGGGGACGCGTTGGTGGGATCCGGGGCTGAGCGGCCGTCGCAAGATGCACGTGACGGTCATGCGGCGTGTATACCAGCTCACCACTTCGTCGGTGCCGCTGCCGGGGGAGGATGCGAAGCTGTACGTCATCGCATTCCTGCCGGTGGCGCGGGTGGCCGCGGCGGACCAAACTCCGGTCGGCTCTACCACCGTGGTGGAGCGGCCATGAGACCCCGTGCCATCACTGTTTGCCTGGCTCTGGGGGTGCTCAGCTGCCCTGTCGCCACGGCCCAGCAACCCCCGGCGCCGCCTGGGTTTGCGGCTGCAGCGGTGGACGACCAGCGCCTGGTGCTGAGCACGGATGGGTCGACGCTCTCGGGAGGAAGCGGCGGTGGCGGCGGGTCCGTGACATGGCTGCGTAATATCGGCTCTGACGCGGCGATTGGCGCCGGAGCGGATTATCAGCAGGTCGCGAATGCGCACTGGACCACGGGCACCGCCAGCGGCTCCCTCGCGCTCGGGCAGGGTGAAGCAAAGCCGCACATATACGTCGAAGTTCACGAAGGCGCCGGCGACATCGGCACGCACGCTTTCCACTACTCGCTGGCGGCCGCCGGCGTCCTCGGTGCGCTCACACCGCGGCTGTCCGTGCAGCTTGAGGAGCGCCGCATCGATATCGATACGAGCCATGGAAACCTGCCGAAGCTCGGCCTGTCGTTTCAAGCCACGCCGCAGCTGCTGGCCTCAGCATCGTACGCGTACTCGTTGGGGGGCAATCTTGGAACGAAGCTCACCACGGTGCGCCTTGACTACAGCGCGAAGAGTTTCAGCGGACTGCTCGGCGCGGTGTGGGGTCCGGCCGCGCCGGCAGTTTTTGACCTGATCGGGCAGGTCGTGAGGCCTGGCCCGTCGCTGAAGGAAGGTTTCGCCGGCATCGGCAAGGCCGTGGGGCGCACACAGTGGCTTCTGGTCGGCGATTACCAGGATGTGGAGGGGACCAAGCGCACCAGCGTCACCCTGGCGTGCACGGTTCACCTGCCCGCACGCGGTCAACCCCAATGAGGATGACCGAACTCAAACGCTATTCACACTGGCTGCCGGCCCTGGTGGTCGCGGCGCTGGCGGTTCTTGCGGGTGCGCGCTTGATCACGCTCAGCGTGCACGAGCGCGCCGCACAGATGCGGGTTGCGGCGCAGAGTGCGGTAGTGCGCTATGCGAGCCTGATCGATGCGCAGCTGCAAGCACTCACTGATCGCGCGCGTGGCGAAGCGCAGCGTGCGGCCAACGTCCTTGGAGACGGCACGCACCCCGTGGTGCCTGCTTCCGCAGTTCCCGATCGCAATACCTTCTGGATGACCGCCAAGGGTGTGGTTCTGCGCGCGGGAGAGTCCGACGCTGCCGTTAATCGCGCCCTGGCGAGCGAATGGGCGTCGACCGACGCCGCAGCGCGCGCGGCGCCAGGGCTCTTCGGCCCGGTCCGCTACGGCAGTCAGTGGTTCGTCGCGGCGCAGGCGCCCATCGAGTCACGGTCGGCGCACGGTTCTGCGGCCGCTGGCGCGCGGTCGGTGGCTTACGAAGGCCTGGACGCGCTGGCGGTGCGGGCGCGTTTCGGACGACTCGTGAATGAGGGATATGATTTCGAGCTGTCTCAGCATGTACCGGCTACTCACGAACCACGAGTGTTCCTGAGCTCTCGTCCAGGCACCTTGGCTCAAACGGTGACGAGCGGGATTCACCCGCCTGGCGCGCTCTTGCCGGCCTCTCCTTCCGCCTATCTCGAGCTGGCCATCCGTCCGCGAACCGGCTGGTACCCGGCACGGGATCTTGCCACGGGAATCGGTCTGGTCGTGCTGCTGGCCTGGGCACTCGCCTTCGGTACCCACGACCTGACACACACAGTGAGCCGCACGCAAGCCGCGCTCGCGACCGCACGCCGACGTTTGCACACGGCCAATCAGCGCCTGGTCGCGGAGATCGAGCAGCATCAGACTCTGCAGAACAGCCTCGAGCATGCGCGCTACCACGACCCCTTCACCGGCTTGCCCAATCGCCGCTACTTCATGGATCAACTCGATCGAGCCCTGCGCGAGTTGCGCACTGGGCGCCGGCAGCGCATTGCCATTGTTCTCATCGATATTGACCGCTTCACGCTCATCAACGACACGCTCGGCCACACCGCCGGTGATGAACTGATGCTGCAGGCGGCACAGCGCTTCGCCAAGGCGCTCGAGGGCCTGGAGTATGTGCTGGCCCGTTGGGGGAGCGAGCAGCTGGCAGTGCTGGTGTACGAGGTTGAGTCGAGCGCGGCCACGTACACGATCACCACGGAGCTTCTCAACGTACGCCAGGAGCCGTTTGCGTTGCGCCAGCACCGCATCAAGATCGCCACGCGCATGGGATTTACCTGGATCGACTCGGGTCTGCAGCGCGCCGAGGACGCGCTGCGTGAGGCGGACGTAGCGCTGTCGGTCGCCAAGCGACAGCAGAATCAGCTCAGCGTCGCCTACACGCCGGGCATGGGCGGTGCTGCCGTAAGCCTGGTCAGTCTCGAGGCCGATCTGCATATTGCTCTCGAGCGCAATGAGTTTCGCCTGCTCTTCCAACCCATCGTTGATCTGCACGGCCCCCGCGTCGTGGGCGCGGAGGCTCTGCTGCGCTGGCGGCATCCGGTGGAAGGCCTGTTGGCGCCCAAGGAGTTCCTCGGCATCGCTGAGGAGGCTGGAGTCATCGTTCCGGTAACGCGTTGGATCATTCAGCGAGTGTGCAGACTCGCGGCCGAGTGGCGCAGGCGCCTGCCGCAGCCCATGAACTTCTACATCAGCGTCAATCTCTCCGCGGCGGTACTGCGCGATCCGGGGCTGCGCGACTACGTCGCGCGTGTCCTCGAGGATACGCGCACGCCACCCGGGTATTTAAAGTTCGAGCTTACCGAAGGCGGTCTCATCAGCAACGTGAGCACGGCGCGCGAGGCTCTTGAGGGGCTGCATAGAATGGGTATTGAACTGATGCTGGACGATTTCGGCACCGGCTATTCATCGCTCAGTCACTTGCAGTTGTTCCCGTTCGATTACGTGAAGATCGATCGTCCATTCGTCAAGCGCACCGGATCGGAGCGTGCCAACAATGCGATCACGTCGGCGATACTGCAGATGGCGTCGAGCCTGGGATTGCGCGCCGTGGCCGAAGTCGTCGAAACGCAGGCGGCTGCGCAGGCTCTGCTGCAGATGGGTTGCAACTTCGGTCAGGGAAACTTCTTCTCCGCACCCGTGGAAGCTGAGCAGGCGCTGGAGCAGTTGCGCCATTACGCGGGCCCGGCGCCAGTCGCGCCGACCGTCCGCGCAGCCCTGGGGCAGGGCAAGGGCCACAGCGCGGGCGACACCTTGGTGCTGAAGGATTCACCCCCCCTGGCGCTGCCGGATTCACCGACCCTGGTACTACCGGCTGCCGACGGGGACAATACGCTCGGGGATGATCAGGTCCGCGAGCGGGACGTGGCAGGCTGAAAATGCGCCGCATTCAACAAGTGGCACGCACTAAGGGCGGTGGCGGAGCGCTCCGTCACGAACGCTTGAATACCCCGCGCCCCTGGACCCTGTTCGCGCCGCTCATCGTGTACGCACTGCTGGCGGGGTGGGTTGCGCTGTCAGCGGCGAATGTTCAGGCCGAGGACTTCTCGTTCCTGATCTATGGATTGGCGAATGTGATCGTGTTCACCGATGCGCTGGATTTTGGGCTGCGGCTCTATGTGCATCGGCGCCATACCGCGGCCGCTTCCGAGCTCGGCCGCTCCGAAATGCGTCAGCTGTCGATCGATCTCACGGCCGCTCGAGGCGGCGGCATCGGCGCGGGAACCGTTCTTCCCTACGCGATCATTGCGTCGATATTCAATCTCGAAGATCAACTCGATGAGTTCATGGAGCGGCTGCAACCGTATCGCGATCACGTCTGGCTCATCAGCGACGGTTCGACGGATAACACTGCGAAACGCCTGCGCCAGGCTGGTTGGCGGTGCCTCGAGGAGGATGTGAACCGTCACAAGCCAGGCGCACTCCGTCACCTGCTCACGACGCTACCGGCACGCATTAAGACCGTCATGGTCATCGATCCCGACGTCAAAATTTGCGGCCGCCATGAGGGCAGTGTCGTCGAGCTCGAGCGTGTCGTCGCCGATTTGCAGCAGTCGGGGGCCGCGGCCGTTTGCCCACGCGTCGCAATCGAAGAGGACGGGCTCCTAGCGCGGTTTCAGGCGTTGGAGTACACCCTGGCGTGCGTAGCAGGGCGCCGAAGTCTCGCCGACTATGGCGTCACCTCCGGAGTGTCCATTTATCGGCGCGACGCGCTCGAGCACGCGCTCGCTCAGCATTCACTGTCCATATATGCCGAAGATTTCGAGAATGCGGTGATCCTGCTACGCGATGGAGAGCGCATCTACTATGACGGTCGCCTGGTGGTGAGCACCCGGGGGCCGGGGACATTGCGTCACTGGTTCTCGCAGCGCGTGGGCTGGTACTACGGGCTGCTCAGGGTTTACACGCTACGTTTCCACGAGCTGTGGCGTATCGGCCGGCGGGCGCCGTTTGCGATGTACAACTTCATCGCCTATGTGGGCGTGCTCGGACTGGGTCTGCACGTGCTCAGGGTAGGCAGTGCCGTACTGCTACTGATGAGCCTCGCCGCCAGCCTCGACACTCTGTTCGTGTTCAATCTGCTGCCGACAGGCAGGGCGATCAACCCGGTGTACTTCGCCGGAGCGATAGGCAGCTATCTGGCGCTCGGGGCGCTGGCACTGTTCACGGTCGTACCCAAGAGCGAGCGCGGCTACATCGCACCGATTGTGCCCGTGTACTTCCTCTACGTGCTGATGCACATCGCGCCCATCACGGTCGGATTCGGCAACTGGGTGGCGTTGCGGCTGTGGGGCCGCCGGCTGTACCGGGACCACTACCAGTTGCACGAAGACGGCGTTGTGCTACATCCGATCTCCCGACTGGACGTGCCAGGGTAGCGCTGCCCAACCGCGTACGGTGGGCTCGTATCGGGTCTCCAGCGCTAGCGCCATCATGTATCCCGGGCGCGCGACCAATCCGAGTCGACGCGCGGCTTCGGCATCGCCGGGGCGCGTCGAGTACATGAAGAAATGCCGTCTGCGGCGGTGTGCGTGTGCGGCGATGGCGCGGATCGCCGCCACGCGTTCACGCGGGCCGCCGTCGAGCCACTGCAGGCGATCGGTGTCACCGACACACTCGATGAGGGCTCGGCAGGTGGTTCCGACACGCAGTGACTGCACGGGATGCGCACGATCCACCATTTGCGATCGCCAGCCGCTCACGTCGGGATAGTGAAAGCCCCCCTCTACGGGCGTGCTGCGGGATCGCGCGCCGGCGCGCTCCAGCCATCCGTCCGTCACAGTCGTGCGGTACACCCGCAACATGGCAATCCCGGGGACGCGCGAGGCGCCGTGCGAAGCGATGTACGCGCTCGGGACTGCCGTGGCGCCCAGCCGTCGCAGGCCGCGGCCCGTCGCGCTGTCGGCCGTGACGAATCCAAGCATCACCGTACAGCCGCGTAACGCACTTCGCTCAGCGGCGGCCTGGATCACGCGCGCGTAACACCCACGCCCGCGCTCGCCGGGCAGGGTGCCGCCCGCGATGGCAACGCTGACCCGGTGCACCGTACCATCCGGGGTTCGCAGCAGCCGATAGGCGAGACCACAGCTCGCCACGACACGCTCGCCGTCCATCAGTATCAGACGATCGGGGCTCTCGCCGCCGAAAGGGCGCTGCAGATACCAGCGGTACATAGCTTCGGTCCACCGCGAGCCAAAACAGCGCTCGAGAAAACGGACGCCAATGTCAGCGTTCATTCCCTGGGGGTTGACGAGGATCCTCAGCTCCGTGTCGCCCGACATCGGCCGGCCACCTCCGCAAGCGAAGTCCACCACAGAGCATCGCCGTAGCGGTGGTCCAGCTCGCGCCAGATCCGTTCGAGATAGTCACAGTACGCGGCATCGAGGCCGTCGAGCATCGTGATGCCGCCGCCTGTCTTGAAGATGTGAGCCTTGATGAAGAGCAGCCCTCCGGTCTCGATGATGGCGCGCGCACGCTCGATCGTCGAGGTGGCCTGGAAATTCGTCGTAAAGTGCACCAGACCGCCGGGCCTGGCCGTGGCGCTCGTGGGTTCATCGCTGGGGGCACACCGGATCCACATCGGCTGGATGAGAGAAGCGCCGCGCAACCCGCTCATCGCCGTGCGCGCTTGGTCGCTCACCGGCGTATCCAGGTCACGCGCCGAGGTCACGAAGTGGAAGTCCGCGTCACTCAGCGCCTCGCACAGCGAAGGCGGGGTGCCCCACGCTGGCGGCGCAAAGCCCTGTACGTGACGAAGCCCAGCGGTCGCGAAGATCCGCTGAGCCTCCTGCAGCAGCGCGCTGCACTCGCTGCGGGACTGCTCCTGGAACTCCACCGCCATGCGTGGACCAGGATGGGCGTGATGCAAGCCGTGCAGGGCGCAATCGGTGCGCGGCAGAGCGTTCAGGTAAGCGACAAATTCCGGATAGCGATCGACGCGAAAATGGCCCCTGGGGGTGAGTGGGGCCCAGTGGATGCGCTCGCGCAGGAGCGGGATCCGAGTCAGCCACTTGCGGGTCGCAATGAGGCGCCTCAGACGCCAGTCCGGTGTGACAAAGAGCGTAACCCGCAGCCGGGGATGTCGATCGAGGAGCCGCTCCAATCGCCCAAGCGCGCCGCGACCCAGATCGCCCCCAGC
>DATGVL010000011.1:0-27808 GCA_035300445.1 Steroidobacteraceae bacterium | reverse complement strand
CGACGGGCCCACCCATTTAAAGCTTCTATGGTGCGTACCAGTTGATTTGTCTCGCTTTCCCCAAAAGCCACCAGCCTTTCGAAGTATGTCCCCCAAGCGCCTCTCCGAGGCTGCCATCTCTTGTAAGCCCTCGCTTTGGTCTGGATGAACTCTCCGAAATCGAGGGGGTCGTTTGGGCGCCGTCTTGGGAAGATCGTAGCCGCCACGTCCAGCAGGCGGTTCTCGTTCCGGTCGTAATTATGGGGATCAAGCGGAAGGAGATCGTGTTCTGGGATGCCGCATGGGTCCCTGATACTCAAGACCAAGGAATAGCGTGGAGTGGAGTCAAGTAGCAGTCTCATGGCACTCGCCCAGGCACTGCGCACGTCAGGTGCTTCAATCGGCACCATGGAGCCATCACTTAGTGAAATGCATAGTCTTTGCATCGAGATCCAGAGCGAGACGTCCCCCACGCCCGGCTCGCACCCGTCTAAACATCCGATAGCCTAGGAGAATCGCTCGCTCCCACTCTCGGCCAATACAACGACTGACCTCGAATGGCCTTACCATCTGCTTTACCGTCGCAAGCATGTCGGAGTCCACGTGCTTGGTGTGTTCGTAGAATCCGTTCAGCTCGGCGTTCGCGTAGACAAAGGCCACGACCGCTTCCTCCACAATCATCGCCCGCGCCCCGTCCTCGACCTCATCTACATCCCGCTTGCTGCGACGCTTCCTGCCCAGGAGCTTTCTAAGAACGGGGGACCAACCCAGAACTGCCAGGTGGGCAAGATGCAGGACATCGTGATAGCGATAGCCATCATCGTCGTAGGAATTATCCGTTAGAGGATCGCCGAAGTTGAATGTGACTCCGTCCACTAAAATGCGCATCGCCGCAGTTCGTCGGGGCTGCGCCTCACTGATTTCAATCACAAGCGCCCTGGGGAGTCGCTCCGACGCCGGATAGCCAAGATCGAACGGGGGAGCCCTGTCGTCAGCTCCCGGTAGCGGCCAACGCTCTTGGGTCTTTACTAGGTTCTGCGCAGCGATCTCGGAGAGCCGCAAGTCGATCCTGGAGGCGACATTCGCTAGATACCAGAGAATGTCGCCCATCTCTTCTTTGGCGCGTGCAGAGAAGCCCTCGTAGCGGCCCTTATCTCGGATCTTTTTCTTAAACTCCGCGAGTAGCGTCCCAACCTCACCTGACAAGCCAAGAAGCGGGATCATCAGACCGGCGTCCCTCTTCCGCTCTGCAAATTGGTCAGTCTCCTGGGCGAGCCGCTGGAAGTCGTCTAAGTCCATGGAGTGGACCCCGAAATTGGCTGCGGCGAGTCTACGCACATGCATACGGGTCCAATAGTCCCGCCGAGCGTGACTCCGAACCGGTAAACAGCCAGACGCTCATCCGCTGAATTCGGACGCGCAACACAGGTATCTGTCTCAGCTCAGACGTTGATCGCAGGGCTCAATCGCACCCGCATACCCGAAGATGGAAACGGATTGGAAACCTCGCCCTGATGAGCGACCCGACGACCAGCGCAAGTTTCTGATTTTGATGGTGGCCAGGGGCGGAATCGAACCACCGACACGCGGATTTTCAGTCCGCTGCTCTACCAACTGAGCTACCTGGCCGCCGGGGATGGAGGGCGCGTATTAGACCGGCCCGCGCCGGGGCCGTCAAGCAATCGCCGGCCTAACTCCTTGATTCCTTGAGCTCCTCCGTCGAGTTCGCGGGCGGGCGAAGTCTCCCCGCCCGCCTTGTCGCAATTCCGCACTCACTCATGCGAGGCAGTCGCACGCCCCCCGGCGGACACGTCGTGCGCTCTCCTGCCGATGCATATGCGGAACGTGCCCCGAGCACAAGAATGTCCACTCGGCGCTGACCCCGGGGGGCGGCGACGATCTAGTGGAACCAAAACTACGGACGGGAGAATCCATGCGCCATTCCTTTATATTGCTCGCCGCTGCTTCGGTAGCCGCCTTGATCCTGAGCGGCTGCGCTCGCAACGAAGCGGCCGAGCCCAAAGCCGCGCCCCTGCCACAGGTGAGTGTGGCGCCGGTCATCTCGCGCAAGGTCACGGAGTTCGATGAGCTCACCGGTCGCTTCGAGGCGGTGGAGCGCGTCGAGATCCGGCCGCGCGTCTCGGGTTATATCTCCTCGGTCAACTTCACCGAGGGGAGCGAGGTCAAGAAGGGTGACGTGCTGTTCGTCATCGATCCGCGCCCCTACGTAGCCGAGCGCGACAAGGCGCGCGCCGGGCTCGCGCAGGCGCGCTCGCAGCTGGTGCTGGCGAAGTCCGAGCGCGACCGGGCGACGAGTCTGCTCGCCCAGCACGCCATATCGCGGGAGGAGTACGACACGCGCACCGCCGGGCGCGAGCAGGCGCAGGCCAACGTCGAGGCCGCGCAGGCGGCGCTGGATGCGGCCGACCTCAACGTCACCTTCACGCGTGTGACCGCGCCGATTTCGGGGCGCATCAGCCGTGCCCTGGTCACCAGCGGCAACTTCGTCACCAACGGGCAGACGCCGCTCACCACCCTGGTCTCCCTCGATCCGATCTACGTGAGCTTCGACGGCGATGAGCAGGAGTACCTCAAGTACACCAAGGTCGCGCGCGACCCGGCACGCGGGAGCTCGCGCGACGCGCACAGCCCCGTGCTGGTGGGTCTGGCCGATGAGAGCGGCTATCCGCACCAGGGCGTCATGGTATTCGTCGACAACGCGCTGGATCCGACCACGGGCACCATCCGCAGTCGCGCACTGCTCGACAACCATGATCGGGTCTTCACCCCGGGGCTCTTCGCCCGCATAAAACTGATGGGTAGCGCTCAGCACGAAGCCGTCCTCGTCAACGACAGCGCGATCGGCACCGATCAGACCGTACGCTACGTGCTGGTGCTGAGCGCCGGCAACAAGGTCGAGTACCGGCCGGTGCAGCTGGGTCCGGTCGTCGACGGGCTGCGCGTGGTGCAGTCCGGACTCGCGCCCGGGGAGACCATCGTCGTGAACGGCCTGCAACGCGTGCGACCGGGTGCGCAGGTCGCCCCGCAGCGCATCGCCATGGGCAAGCCCCGAGTTGGTGAGGACGCAGCCTTGCTGGCCCGCAATGCCACCGAGGCGGCCTCCGGCACCGCGGCACCCTGATGAACATCTCCAACTTCTTCATCGAGCGCCCGATCTTCGCCGGCGTCATCTCGGCGTTCATCACCATCGCGGGTCTCATTGCGCTCTTCAAACTGCCCATCAGCGAGTACCCGGAGGTCGTGCCGCCCTCGGTCGTCGTGCACGCCTCCTATCCGGGCGCGAATCCCAAGGTCATTGCTGACACTGTAGCAGCCCCGTTGGAACAGGCGATCGTCGGTGTCGAGGACATGCTCTACATGTCCTCGACGTCCACGATGGACGGCTCGTTGACGCTGACGGTGACCTTCCGCATCGGCGCCGACATCGATCGCGCCCAGGTGCAGGTGCAGAACCGTGTCGCGCAGGCCCTGCCCCGCCTGCCTGAGGAAGTCCGCAGTCTCGGAGTCAACACGGTCAAGGCCTCATCCAATCTCACCCTGGTCGTGAACCTCACCTCGCCCAGCGGGCGCTACGACTCGCTCTACCTGCGCAACTACGCGGTACTGAACATCAAGGACGTCCTGGCACGGCTGCCGGGCATGGGCGATGTGCAGGTCTTCGGCGGTGGCGACTACTCGATGCGCGTGTGGCTCGATCCGCAGAAGCTTGCCGCGCGCAACCTGACCGCAGGGGATGCCGTGGCGGCGATCCGCGAGCAGAACGTCCAGGTGGCAGCCGGGCAGTTGGGCGCTCCGCCCTCGAGCACCGCGGAATTTCAGATCGCGCTGAATGCCGCCGGGCGCCTCACGGATGAGCAGCAATTCCGCGACGTCATCATCAAGACCGGCGCCGACGGGCAGGTGGTGCGCCTCGGTGATGTCGCGCGCGTCGAACTGGGCGCGCAGGCCTATGGCGTGCGCAGTCTGCTCGACAACAAACCCTCGCTCGCCATCCCGGTGTTCCAGTCCCCCGGGGCGAATGCTCTGGAGCTCTCCACCAGCGTGCGCAAGACGATGGAGGAGCTCAAGAAGAATTTTCCGGAGGGCATGGACTACGGCATCCTCTATGACCCCACGCAGTTCGTGCGCCAGTCGATCGATGCGGTGGTGCACACACTGCTGGAAGCGGTGCTGCTGGTCGTGCTGGTGGTGATCCTCTTTCTGCAGACCTGGCGCGCCTCACTCATTCCGCTGATCGCGGTTCCGGTGTCCGTGATCGGCAGCTTCGCGGTGTTGCTGGCGTTCGGCTTCTCCATCAACACCCTGTCGCTGTTCGGCCTGGTGCTGGCCATCGGCATCGTGGTCGACGATGCCATCGTGGTCGTCGAGAACGTCGAGCGCCACATCGCCGAAGGCCTCTCGCCACGCGAGGCCACCAAGGTCGCGATGAGCGAGGTCAGCCGTCCGATCATCGCCATCACGCTGGTGCTGGTCGCGGTGTTCGGGCCGGTGGCGTTCGTCAGCGGCCTCACCGGCCAGTTCTACCGGCAGTTCGCGCTCACCATCGCCATCTCCACCGTGATCTCGGCGTTCAACTCGCTCACCCTCTCACCGGCGCTCGCGGCGGTGCTGCTCAAGCCCCACGGTGCCAGGCCCGACGTCCTCGCGCGGCTGATGAACAGTCTCTTCGGCCGGTTCTTCAAGCGCTTCAATCGCGGCTTCGCCCGCGCCGGGGACAACTATTCGCGCGTGCTCGGGATCACGATGAGGCACGGCGGCATCGCGCTCGCAGTCTACGGCGGGCTCATCGTCCTCACCTGGTTCGGCTTCCAGGCCGTGCCCGGGGGCTTCATCCCGGAGATGGACAAGCAGTACCTGGTCGCGGTCGCGCAACTGCCGCCGGCGGCCTCGCTCGATCGCACCGAGGCCGTCACGCGGCACATCGCCGAGATCGGCCTCAAGCAGCCGGGCGTGGCGCATGCGGTCGAGTTCGCGGGCATGTCGGTCAATGGATTCACCCAGAGCTCGAGCGCCGGCCTCATTTTCTTTCCGCTCGAGGACTTCCCACAGCGCAACTCACGTGCCTTGTCGGGCCGCGCCATCGCGGCGGCTCTGAACGCCAAGATGGCCTCCATCCAGGACGCGTTCGTGATGGTGGTGACGCCCCCGCCGGTGATCGGCTTAGGCACGCTCGGCGGCTTCAAGCTGCAGGTGGAGGATCGCGCGGATGCGGGACCTGAGGCCCTCTTCAGCTCACTGTCGGAGGCCCTCGGCAAGGCCAACAAGGACCCGGCGCTCGGTGGTGCTTTCAGCACCTACCAGATCAATGTTCCGCAGCTGAACATCGACGTCGACCGTGTCAAGGTGAAACGCGAGAACGTGAGGCTCTCGGATGTGTTCGAGACACTGCAGGTGTATCTCGGCTCGCTCTACGTGAATGACTTCAACCGCTATGGCCGCACCTACCAGGTGGTGGCGCAGGCGGACGCACCGTTTCGCTCCCAGCTCGATGACGTCATGCCGCTGAAAACGCGCAACGCCAGCGGCGAGATGGTGCCGCTGGGCTCGGTGATCAAGGTCGCCCACTCCTTCGGCCCCGATGTCGTGCAGCGCTACAACGCCTACCGCGCGGCCGACATCAACGGCGGCCCGGCGCCTGGGTTCAGCTCGGGGCAGGCGCAGACGGCGATGTCGAAGATCCTCGACCAGACACTGCCGCGCGGCATGTCGTACGAGTGGACCGACCTCGCCTACCAGCAGCTGATCTCGGGCAACACCGCGATCCTGGTGTTCCCGCTGTGCGTGCTGTTCGTCTTCCTGGTGCTCGCCGCCCAGTACGAAAGTCTCAGCCTGCCGCTGGCGATCGTGCTCATCGTGCCCATGTGCCTGCTGCCTGCCATCACGGCGGTGCGGTTCGACCATGGCGACAACAACATCTTCATGCAGATCGGGCTCCTGGTGCTGGTCGGCCTTGCCTGCAAGAACGCCATCCTGATCGTGGAGTTCGCCAAGCATCTGCAGGAGGACCGCGGACGTGACGCCAGGTCCGCCGTGCTCGAGGCCGCGCACCTGCGCCTGCGCCCCATCCTCATGACCTCGATGGCCTTCATCATGGGCGTCGTGCCGCTGGTGCTCGCCTCCGGCGCCGGAGCGGAGGTGCGGCACGCGCTCGGCGTCACGGTGTTCTCCGGCATGCTGGGCGTGACGGCCTTTGGCCTGCTGCTGACGCCGGTGTTCTACGTGTTCGTGCGGCGCGCCACGGCGCACGCGACGGCGCACGCGGCGACGCCCGCTCCCTTGCCACCGCTCGCCGCCCCGGAGTCCTGAAGCATGACCTACCTGAACATCCTGCGCGGGTCGGTAATCGTGTTGAGCGCCGCGCTCGCCAGCTGCGCGGTGGGACCGAACTACGTGAAGCCCGACAGCAAGGTCGCGCCGCAGTTCGAAGGTGCCAGGGAGGGCGCCTTCTCCAGCGCAGACGCGCAGGGGAAATTCTGGACGCAGTTCGGCGATGACACCCTGAACCGCCTGGTCGATGAGGCGCTGGATGCGAATCACGACCTGCGCATCGCGCTGGGGCGCCTGATCGAGGCGCGCGCCATACGGCGCGAAGCGCAGTTTGATCTCGCGCCCACGGTCACGGCCACCGGCGGCTACACCAAGGAGCAATTCCCCGCGGTCGACAGTCCGACCGGCGCGCCGCTGGCGGGGCATTTCTACCAGGCGGGCTTTGATGCGTTCTGGGAGCTCGATTTCTTCGGCCGCGTGCGCCGCGGCGTCGAGGCACGGCACGCGGAAGTCGAGGGGGCGGAGGCGAGCCTGCGCGATGCCCAGGTGTCGGTCACCGCGGAAGTGGCGCGCACCTACTTCGAGCTGCGCGGCGCGCAGACCGAGCTCACCGTCGCACTGCGCAACGTCGACAACCAGCGCGAGACCACGGGCTTGACCCAGGTGCGGCTCGATGCCGGCCGCGGCACCGAGCTCGACACCTCGCGCGCCCGCTCACAGCTGTCCACCACCCTCGCCACCATCGGACCGCTGCAGGCGCAAGTGGCGCGCTCCATTCACCGCCTGGCGGTACTCACCGGCCGCGAGCCCAACGCGCTCAATGATCTGCTGACACCGCCGCACGAGCTGCCGGAACTGCCGCAGATCACGGCCGTCGGAGACCCCGCCGGGCTCCTGCGCCGGCGCCCCGACATCCGTGTCGCCGAGCGCTCCCTCGCCGCCTCCACCGCGCGCGTCGGTGTGGCGATCGGCGATCTGTTCCCCAAGGTCACGTTCACCGGCAATTTCAACTACGCGGCCACCGAGCCGGGTTACCTGGGCCAGGCCTCCAGCCGCGGCTACGTGGTCGGGCCTGCCATTTCCTGGCCCGCCTTTGATTTCGGAAGGGTGAGGGCGCAGATCGCCGGCAGCCGCGCCCGTGCGGATGTGCAGCTCGCCGGCTATGAGCAGGTGGTGCTGCGCGCGCTGCAGGAGACCGAGGATGCACTCGTGACCCACGCCCGCACCCGCGACAGTCTCAAGGACGCGCAGGATGCGGCCCGCGAGAGCCACACCGCGGCGCGCATTGCGCGCACCCGCTACGAGGGAGGCATGGTGGACTTTCTTGAGGTGCTCGATGCCGAGCGCACCCAGCTCGCCGCCGAAGACCGCCTGGCGCAGGTGCGCACGGATGCGGCGACCAGCCTCATCGCCGTCTACAAGGCCCTGGGCGGCGGCTGGGAAATGGCGCCTCCGCCACGCTATGTGAGGCAGGCAGGTGGGTAAGCATTTGATTCACAAGAGGATCTCAATCGTATGCGGCCGGATGTAGCCCTGGAAGCGCGCCCCGCAGGGGCGCAGGCCGAGCCCTCCCCGCTCCCTCTTAAGATAGAGAGAGCGGTCCGTAGCGGCAGAACACGTGCACGGCGCGCTAGACTTTCCGATCTGCCGTTGGAAAGCCTGCGAGTACCGCCCGACATGAACGCGAACCTGGCCCTGCTGGAACCGGAAGCCCAAGCCCCTCCCTGTGCGGAGAAGCTCAGCGAGATCAACGAGTCCCTGCGGGCACGCGAGCGGCTGCTCATGGCTTCCGCCAGGGCGAGCCGCCTGCTGCTCGAAGCCCCCGACGTGCGCGGCGCGATCCCCAGCGTGCTGGGACTGATCGGCGAGGCTGCCCACGTCGATCGCGTCAGCGTCATGGAGACGCGCACCGGTCCACAAGGCGAACCGCTGCTGGTGGTGGCGAGCGAGTGGACGGGGCCGGGTGTGACGCCGTACCTGACGGAGGCGTGCAGTTTCACGTGTGACGAGCGTGACTTCTCCAGCGTGTTCGCGCAGCTGCGTGCCGGACGCAGCGTCTGCCTGAGCCCGAGCGAGATTCCCGGCAGCCGTGCCGCCGCCGGCATCGAGGGCGTCGACACCAAGACCAAGGCGATCGTGCCGATCTTCGTGGCGAGCGAGTTCATCGGGGTGGTGGGCTTCGACAACACCCGCCAGCAGCGTGCCATCGATGCTTCCGAGCTGGCCGCGCTCGAGACCGCCGCCGGTGTGATCGGTGCCGCGCTGCACCGCGAGCGCCTCGTCGATGACGTGCGCCGCGAGCGCGAGCGCGCCGCCGAGGAGCGTGTCGCCGGACTCGCCAACGCGAACGCCGTGATCCGTGCCAACCTCGAGCGCCTCGCCGGTCAGACCGACCTGCTCAGCTTCATGGGCCACATGCTGCTCGAGGCGACGCGCCAGTTCGATGCGGTCTCGGGTGCCGTGATCGCGCTGAAGGACTCGCTGCAGCAGTGGCGCATCGTCGCGCACGTACGCGACGGGAAGCTCGGGGAGCCACCGTTCGCGGCCAGCGTGCCGGTGAACGGCTCGAGCTTCACCGCACGGTTCGCGGAGCTGCGCGAGCCCATGTATCTCGATATCGCCCGCGAGGACACGGACACCTGGCCGGGCGTACTCACCTTTTTTCGCAGTGAGGGCGCGGTCGGCACCGTGGTCTATCCGCTGGTATTCGGTCCGCGCAGCGTCGGCTTTCTGGTGCTGACTTTCAAGCGCAACGCCCAGGATGTGCAGAAGAGCGAGTTGCTGGTGGCGCTCGCGCAGCAGGCGACACTCGCCGTACAGCTTACGCGCCTCGCCCACTCGGCCAAGGAAGCCGCGGTGCTCATGGAGCGCACACGCATCGGCCAGGAGATTCACGACGGGCTGGCGCAGTCCTTCACCGGCATCCTGATGCAGCTGGGTGCGGTGGAGGAGTTCCCCTCCTGCAAGAAGCGCGGCTCGGAGCTCGCCGTGACCTTGTCGCGTATCCGGGAGCTGGCGCGCGACGGGCTCGCGGAAGCGCGCCGCTCGGTAATGGCGCTGCGCCTGGATCAGACGCGCCGGCCGGGACTCGAGATCGCGCTGCGCCAGCTGGCCGATCGCTCCACGGTGCCTGGCGGTGTCACCTGCACTTTCGAAGGCGGCGGCATCGCGACCGGCCTGCGCCCGGAACACGAGCACGAGCTGCTGCGCATCGCGCAGGAGGCCGTGAGCAACGCGGTGCGGCACGCCCACCCGCACCTCGTGCGCATCACCATGACCGATGAGGCCGCCCACTGGGAGCTCGCGGTCGCCGACGACGGCGTAGGGATGGACGAGCGGCCCGATGTGTACGCGCGCGAGGGCTTTGGCCTCTCCAGCATGCGACAGCGCGCCGGCGCGATCGGCGGAGAGTGGCATATCGACAGCCAGCCCGGGGCGGGCACACGCGTGAGCGTGCGCATCGAGAAGCGAGCCCCCTAGTGGCCGCGGTCATGAAGACCAAGATCCGCGTCGTCCTCGCCGATGATCATCCGGTAGTACGCGACGGCCTGGCGGCCATGGTCAATCAGCAGGCCGACATGGAAGTGGTCGCGGAAGCCAGCGATGGCGAAGAGGCCATCGCGCTCTACGAGCAGCATCGGCCGGACGTCATGGTGCTCGATCTTCGCATGCCCAAGCGTGACGGCGTGTCGGTGGTACAGCGGGTGCTCGAGCTGCATCCCAAGGCCTGCATCCTCATCATGACCACCTACGACGGCGATGAGGATATTTTTCAGTGCCTCTCCCAGGGCGCCAAGGGATACCTGCTGAAGGACGCCCCCAGGCAGGAGATCCTCTCCGCCATCCGCGCCGTGAGTGAGGACCGTCCCTACACCTCATCCGCCGTGGCCGCCAAGGCGCTGCAGCGCATGGCGAAGCCGAGCCTCACCCAGCGCGAGCTCGACGTGCTGCAGCTGGTCGCGCAGGGCCGCAGCAACAAGGACATTGCGCGGCGGCTGTCCATCACCGAGGGCACCGCCAAGACGCACGTGAAGGCGATCCTCACCAAGCTCGACGCCATCAGCCGCACCGAAGCGGTCGCGGTGGCTCACAAGCGCGGCCTGATCCACCTGTAGGCCGCGCGGCCCGCGGCGCTCGGCGCTCAGGCCTCGAGAAATTCCACCTCGGCGATCCAGTTGCGCTTGCGGCGTGCGAGGCGCGAGCCTTCGCCCTCACCATCGAAGCTCGCGGGCTCACGGCGCAACAGCGATGCCTCCACACCCTCGAGCGCGTTGACGCTGACGACGGCGTAGAGCCGGCCGTCGATTCTGCTCGTGACCACCGGCACGATGCCGCAGCGTGTGCAGACGTGAAAATCCGCCGTGCGCGTACCGAATGCGTAGCGGCAGATCCGGGACGGATCCTCAACCCGCACCTTGAGAGCGCCGCCCGGGTTGGAGGTCCACACGCCGCCGTGCTTGGTGCAGAACGAGCAGCTGCAGGCGCGCGCCGGGATCTCGCGCGGATCGGGCTCCCAGGTGAGCGAGAAGGCGATGTTGCCGCAGTGGCACTTGCCGCGGATCAACATGACGGGGCTAACTCCCCGCTTTGGGCGGCTGATAGCCCTCCGGCGCCTGCGACCCGGGCCCGAAGAAGAACTTCTCCATCTCCGCCTCCAGGAACTTGCGCGCCTTGGGCTCGATCGGCGACAGGCGATACTCGTTGATGAGCATGGTCTGGTGCGCCAGCCAGCGCGCCCAGCCCTCTTTGGAGACGCCCTCGTAGATGCGCCGGCCGAGCTCACCCGGATACGGCACCCGCTCGAGCCCCGGGGCCTCGCGCTTCAATAGAACACACTGCACCATGCGTGACACCCAAACCTCCTCGCCCATCTAGGCGCTGCGGGCATCGAACAGCGACTCGCTCGCCAGACTCGACAGCAATGTCGTGATGGGAGCGGGCACTCCGATGCGGGCCGGCTCGCGGATGTTATACCAGAGACTTAGCTGCGCTCCCTCCTCCCTGACGGCCCAAGCGCCCGCACAGCGCACCAGGAGCGGGGTGATCGCGAGATCGAAGTGGGTGAACGCGTGCTGGATGTCGCTCAAGGGTTGCGGCTTGATCGCCGCCGCGCGTAGCGCCGTGCGCAGGAACGCGCCGGCCGCGGTGGCGGTGGCAAACTCCGGCAGGCACCACAGCCCTCCCCACACGCCGCTCTCGGGCCGGCGTTCCAGCAGCACGCTGCCGTCATCCTGCAGCGCCACCACCATGAACACGCGCCGCTGGCGCCGCGCGCGGCTCACCCGCGGGGCCGGCAGCTCGTGCTGCCGGCCGGTGCGCCGGGCGAAGCACTTCAGCGACAGCGGGCAGTGAGTGCACAGGGGTTTGCGCCGCACGCACACCGTGGCGCCGAGATCCATGATCGCCTGGGTGTACGCATCGACCTGCGCGTGCGGGGTGCAGCGCTCCGACAGCTCCCACAGCCGCTGCGCCACGCCGCGCTCGGAGGAGTTTCCCGGCACGCCGAAGTAGCGCGCCAGCACACGCCGCGCGTTGCCATCGAGAATCGGGAAGCGCGCGCCGAGGGCGAGGGCGAGAATCGCGCCCGCGGTCGAGCGCCCGATGCCCGGAAGGGCTGCAAGCTGCGCGAACTGCACGGGAAACTCCCCGCCGTAGTCATCGCGGATGTGCACCGCCGCGCGATGCAGGTTGCGCGCCCGCGCGTAATAACCGAGCCCCGACCACAGATGCAGCACCTCATCCACCGGCGCATCGGCGAGCGAGCGCACATCCGGGAAGCGCGCCATGAAGCGCTCGTAGTAGGCAACCACCGTCCTGACCTGTGTCTGCTGCAGCATGATCTCGGACACCCACACGCGGTAGGGCGTGCGGTCCTGCTGCCAGGGAAGGTGATGGCGCCCGTCGCGGGCGTGCCACTCAAGCAGCGCGGGGGCGACGGCTTCGGCGGTGACGGACACCCGCCCATTCTAGCGGCATTGCGGGGCACTCATCGCGCGCCCCGGGCGGCCCTGCCTCAGGTGCGGCGCCTGCGGCTCACTCACGCTCGAAGCTCATTTGCGGTCGCACAGCTGCACGTCCCCGCTCATGGTTTTCAGGTGCATGTGCCCGGCGCCATCCCCGCGCGTGCCCTGCAGCGTGCGACCTGGCATGTGGCCGCGCTCGCTCGGGGTCGCGTTGAAGCAGTTGGAGATGTCGCCGCTGAAGGTCGAGATTTCGTAGGCGTAGCCACTTTCCGCACTGGCGCGCACGTTGAGGTCGCCGCTCACGGAGGTGGCGTCGAAGTCCGCGCCGCGTGCGAGCTTGCCCTCGAAGTGCACATCGCCCGAGGTGCTGCGCGCGCGCACCGAGCGCGCGCTGTCGAGCGACACGACCAAACTCCCGCTCACCGTTCCGGCCTCCAGGTCCCCGGCCCCGTGCTCGAGGTGCACATCCCCGCTCACCGTGCTCACGTGCAACCGCGCCGGCTGGCCATGACCCTTGAGCTTGACATTGCCGCTCACGCTCTTGAGCTCCAGGTCCGAGCCGCCCAGCTCCGCCGTGATGTCGCCGCTCACGGTGTTGAGGCGCTGCACGCCCGTCACGCCGGCCGTAGCCACATCGGCACTCACCGCCGAGACGGCGAGTTCGCTGTCCTTGGGCACCTGCACGTGCAGGTCGGCATCCCCGCCGTGCCCGTGGTGCGGCAGCACGACCTTGACGGTGGTGCGGCCGTGATCGGTGCTCACGTCCACGCGCTCCACCCCCTCGTCCAGGGCGGCGCGCACGCTCACTTCCGGGCGGTCCCAGCCGGTCACGACGACCGTGCCGCTGACGTTGGAAATGTCCACCACGCCGTGAGCCTCCGCCGGCACCTGGCGCTCGAAGGTCCTATCGCCCGAGGCGCAGGCGGCCGCGCTCGCAAACAGCACGGTGATCGCGGCCGCCAGCCTGGAAGAGCCCATGTTCAGATCCCCCTGCCAGGGTCGCTGGCTTGGACGTCCGTGAGGACACGCATCTCATCCTGGTAAGTGTTGACCAGCAGCTCCTGCAGCAGGGCATTGCCCGGGTCCTTGCCGAGCGCGTTCTGCAGATCCTGCTTGGCACCCTGAATGGCCGCCAGACTCGCCATGACCTTGGCGCGCGCCGGCGGCGGCAGCGCCGCGAGCCGCGCCTGCAGCGTCTTCATGAGCGCGGCCCGATCGCGCTGGTAGCGCGGGTCGGATACGTACGCCACATCGAACGCCGTCGGCGCATCGGCAAAGCTCGCGCGCGAGGCGCTGATCGGGGACTGAGCGCCCGGACGGGACGCCGGCAGCAGACTCCTGCCGATCCACACGCCCACCGCGACGCTCGCCACCACGGCCGCGGCCGCGAGCCACCGCGGTGGCACGGCGCGCGCTCGCGCGGGGCGTGGCGGTGCTGCGGTGCTGCGCTCGGCGTTGATCCGCGCCTCGATCTGCGGCCACAGGTCGCGCGCCGGCTCGATCGCCGGCGACAGCTCGCGGAGCGACCCCACCTTGCGTTCGTCAGCACCGCTCATGTCAGCCCACCTCCACATGCAATCTCTCGCGCAACAGTTTGCGCGCCCGGTGCAACTGGGCCTTGCACGTGCCCTCCGCCACACCCAGCATCTGGGCCGCCTCTCCGTGCGAGTAACCATACAACGCGTGCAGCACCAGCGCATCGCGCGCGCCGTCGGGCAACGCGTCGATCGCGGCCTCGATCTCCCGCACCTCCACCGGCGTCTCGAGTGTCCACTCGAGTGCATCGCCCGTGCCCTCCTCGTCATCGAGGCTCGGCCCGACCGGCGATGCCTTGCGGCGCTTCGCAAGGCTCACGTTGACCGCGATGCGGTGCAGCCAGGTCGACAGCGAGCTGCGCGTCTCGAACCTCGGCAGCGCCCGCCACGCGTTGATGAAGGTCTCCTGCGTACAGTCCTCCGCCAGTTGCACATCCCGCGTCATCCGCAGGCACAGGCCGTATACCCTCCCGGCGTGCTCGCGATACAGCCGTTCAAAGGCGCGCGAATCCCCGCTGCACGCGCGCTGCACCAGCGCCGCCTCCCAGTCGACCCGCGTGTCATCGGCCTGCGCCTGTGTCATCTGTTCTTTAGAGACGGAGCCCGCCCCACCCGTTTAAATCGCAGAAGTCGCTGATCGGCAACACTTTTTACTGGAACTCGGGCGCCACCGGAACACTCTACTTCAGGTAGACGCAATGGAGGGAAGGAGGAAACTGTGGGTGCTCGCAAGCACTTCAAGCGCCTTTGGCAGCCCTCGGGCGAAACGCTCGAGGCGATCGCGGCAGTCCTCGGCGAGCACTGGCGCACCGCCACGGCCCACCCGGAAGCTTTGTTCTGGGCGAGCCCGGTGAGCTGGCTGACCTTCCCCGACCTGCGCCCGCGCTCCCAGCGCGCGCCGGATCACCATCTCACGAGCGGCGGCAAGCTCATCAGGTAAGCGTCAGGGTCCGCATCGGTGCTGAAGCCGAACTTGGTGCCGCGGTCGTAGACCAGGTTGAACTCCACGTAGCGCCCGCGCTTCACCAGCAGCCGCTCACGCGCCGCCTCATCGAAGGGGGTGTCCTTGCGGCGCGCGACGATGAGCGGAAAGACCTGAAGCAGCGCCTCCCCCACCGAGCGCACGAACGCAAAGTCGGCCTGCGGATCTCGACTCGCGAGATCGTCGAAGAAGATCCCGCCCACGCCGCGGGGCTCCTGGCGGTGCTGCAGATAGAAGTACTCGTCGCACCACGCCTTGAACTCCCGGTAGGCGTCCGGCCGATAGCTGTCGCAGGCGCGTCGCAGCGCGGCATGAAACGCCTCGGTGTCTTCGGTGAACGGAAAGGTCGGCGTGAGGTCCGAGCCGCCGCCGAACCAGGCGCGGCTGGTGGACAGATAACGCAGGTTCAGGTGCACGGCCGGCACGTAGGGATTCCACATGTGCGCGACCAGTGAGAGGCCGCAGGCGACGAAGCGCCCCTCGGACTCCTGCGCCCCGGCCACCTGGCCGTGCGCGGCCGGCAGCAGCACGCCCCAGACGTGGCTGACGTTGACACCTACCTTCTCGAACACTTCCCCGCGCATCAGGCGCGACTCCCCGCCGCCGCCCAGCCGGTGACCCTCGGGCTTGGTCCAGCTGCGCGGCTCGAAACGGCTCACCGGCTCGAACGCCTCGAACGCGGCACACAGCCGCGCCTGCAGGTCACGGAAGTACTGCGTGGCGGGGGCGGCGAGATCGCTAGCGCCGCTCATGCACGTAATCCACCAGCCGCGCCACCGCATCGGGGTCGGTGTCGGGCCAGATGCCATGCCCGAGGTTGAAAATGTGTCCGGGCGCGCTGCCCGCCTCATCGAGCACCGCATCCACGTGCCGGCGCAACTCGGCGGCTGGGGCAAACAGCGCCGCCGGATCCAGATTCCCCTGCACCGCCTTGCCGGGCCCGAGGACCCGGCGCACCTCCGACAGACCCGAGCGCCAATCGACGCCCACCACGTCCACATCGAGCTGCGCCACCGCCGGCATGAGGGCGGATCCCTGGTTCACGTAGTAGATGAGGGGTACGCCTGTGCGGCGTAGCGCAGCGGCCGTGCGCCGCACGGCCGGCAAGGCAAACTGCTGGAACTCCTTCGGGGCGAGCAGCCCCGCCCAGGACTCGAACAGCATCAGCGCCTGGGCCCCGGCGCGCGCCTGCGCCGCGAGATATTCCGCCATGGCGTCCGCGAGCCGCTCGAGCAGGCGCTGCGCGGCGTGGGGCTGCGCGTACAGGAAGGTGCGCGCCGCCGCGAACTCCTTGGAGGGCCGGCCGCACACGAGGTAGCACAGGAGCGTGAACGGCGCGCCGGCGAAGCCGATGAGGGGCGCGAGGCGCGGCATGTTGGCGCGCACCAGCCGGATGGTCTCCAGCACGAACGGCACGTCACGCTGCGCCACGAGCGGGGGGAGGGCCTCGATCTGGGCGTCGGTGCGGATGGGTTCGCGCACCACCGGCCCCGGCTCGAAGGTGAGATCCACGCCCATGCCCTGAAGCGGCGTCATGATGTCGCTGAAGAGGATGGCGGCATCGAGCTCGAAGCGCCGCAGGGGCTGGAGCGTCACTTCCGCGGCGAGGTCGGGCGTGCGCGTGAGCGCCTCGAAGTTGACCTTGGCGCGCAGCGCGCGGTACTCGGGCAGATAGCGCCCGGCCTGGCGCATGATCCAGACGGGCCGGTACGGGACCGGCTGCCGCCGGCAGGCGGCGAGAAACGCCGGCGTCTCGGCGCGCGCACCCGGTACGCTCACGCCCGCAGCCACTGCACGACCTCGGGTGCGAAGTAACTGATGACCAGATCCGCCCCCGCGCGGCGGATCCCGGTGAGCGTCTCGAGCACCGCGGCGCGCTCATCGATCCAGCCGCGCGCGGCGGCGGCCTTGATGAGACTGAACTCCCCGGACACCTGGTACGCGACCACCGGCACCTGCACCGCGTCGCGCACCTGGCGGATGACATCCAGATAGGGTCCGGCGGGCTTGACCATGACCAGGTCCGCGCCTTCCTCCACATCCAGCAGCACCTCGCGCAGGGCCTCGCGCGCATTGGCCGGATCCATCTGGTAGGAGCGGCGATCGCCGAAGGCGGGCGCCGACTCCGCGGCCTCCCGAAACGGGCCGTAGAAAGAGGACGCGAACTTGGCCGCGTAGGCGACGATCGGTGTGGTGGCGTGGCCCGCCTCATCGAGGCGCGCGCGGATCGCCGCGACGCGTCCGTCCATCATGTCGGAGGGCGCCACCGCATCGGCCCCGGCGCGGGCATAGTTCAACGCCACTTCGCCCAGGGTTTGAATCGAGGAATCGTTGTCGATGGCGCCGTTCGCCAGTACGTGGCCGCAGTGCCCGTGATCGGTGGCGCCGCACAGGCACACGTCCGCCCACACCAGCAGTTGCGGGCAGGCTTCCTTGATCGCACCGATCGCCTGCGCGGCGAGCCCCTTGGGATCGGTGGCGCTCGTGGCCCGGGCGTCCTTGTGAGCGGGCGCGGCGAACAGCAGCACCGCGGGCACACCCGCCGCGGCGGCGGCCTTCGCGTCCTTCACCACCTCGTCCACCGAGAGCTGAAAGATCCCGGGCATGCTCTCGACCGCGTGGCGCACGGCGCGCCCGGGCACGACGAACAGCGGATAGATGAACGCATCGGGCGTCAGGCGAGTCTCGCGCACCATGCGCCGCCAGACATCCGACTGGCGGGTGCGGCGCGGTCTTTGGTGAGGAAATCCCATGGTCTTCAGGCTCTCGTTTGCAACAGGCGATGGGTCGTGCGCGCCAGTCCCTGCAGTGTCGCGGACTCCGCAACCACCGCGGTGTGACCGCGCGCGGCCAGCTCGCGGGCGGTGGTGCGCCCGATGGCGACCGCCGCGGCGCCCGTGAGCAGCCGTTGGAAGTCCTCCTCGCCCAGGGCGCGCGCGAGCTCGGTCACGGCGGAGGGACTGGCAAAGGTCACCGCGCCGACGCCGCCGCGCGCGATCCAGGCGCGACACTCCGCGACATCGAGCGCCGCGGCTTCGGTGCGGTAGGCCTCGACCTGCGTGACCTGCGCTCCGAGCTGCGTGAGCCCGGCGGCAAGCGTCGGCAGGGCGCGCGAGCTCGCCGGATACAGAATCTTCACGCCGGCATCACTCGCCGACCAGCGCGCGGCGAAGGCCTCGATGAGCGCCGCCGCACTCGCCTCCTCCGGCACCAGATCCACCGGCCAGCCGCGCTGGCGCAGCACCTGCGCGGTCGCCTGGCCCACGGCCGCGATGCGCACGCCCGGGGGCGCGGCCGGCAGCCGCGCGAGCACCGCGGCGACCGCATGACGGCTGGCAAACGCGATCCAGCCGAAGGAGCTGACCGCTTCCAGTGCGGCGGTGAGGGGCCCCAGGTCCGCGCTCGTGACGCTCACCGCCGGCCACACCAGCGCACGTAATCCGAGGCTGCGCAGCTCGCGGCTCAAGGGGCCGTCGCTCGATTCAGCGCGCGTGACCACGACCGGCTTTGAGTCGAGGATGGCGTTCATGGCTCGTCCACCGCGCCCGCCGCGCGCACGCTTGCGACCAGCTCCCCGGCACCGCGCGCCAGCAGGTCCCGCGCCACCCGCTCACCGAGCCCGATCGCGTCCTCCACCGTAAGCCTGCGCCGCCCGCGCTCCGGGCCGCCGAGGCTGGTGCCTCCGTTCATGCCCCCGGAGCCGTCCAGCGCGCAGATCTTGAACCGCAGACTCAGCTGTTCTTCATCAAGCGTGGCGAGCGCACCGAGCGGCACCTGGCAGCCGCCTTCGAGCATTCGCAGCAGAGCGCGCTCGGCGCTCACCGCCAGGCGCGCCGCGCGGTCATCGAGCGGGGTCAGCCAGCGCAGCGTGGCCGCATCATCGGCGCGTGCGCAGATGCCGATCACTCCCTGCGCCACGGCCGGCGGCCAGGTGCCGACGCCGAGGTACTCGCTGATGTGCTCCGCCAGGCCGAGGCGCTTCAGTCCCGCGGCGGCGAGAATGATCGCATCGTAGTCACCCTTCTTCACCCGCTCGACACGCGTCGGCACGTTGCCGCGCAGCTCGACCAACACTGCATCCGGACGGGCGCGTGCCAGGAAGGCGCGGCGCCGCAGGCTGCTGGTGCCGATACGCGCACCTGGCGGCAGTGCCGCGAGTGTCGCGCCACTGCGACTGATGAGCGCATCGCGCGGATCCTCGCGCGGCAGCGTTGCGGCAAGTGTCAGCCCCGGCTCGATCTGCGTGGCCAGGTCTTTCAGACTGTGCACCGCGACATCCACCGTGCCGGCGAGCAGCGCGCGGTCGATCTCCTTGGTGAAGAACGCCTTGCCCTGCACCTGCCACAGCGGCACATCGCTCTGCACATCCCCTTCGGTCTTGATGTGCACCAGCTCCACCGGCGGTGCGTCAGGCTGCGCGCGCACCAGGCTCTCGACGTGCCGCGCCTGCCACAGCGCGAGCGCCGAGGCGCGCGTGCCGATGCGCAGCGGCTGCCGCGCGCTCACGGCTCGCCCTCGCTGAGGAAGCGGTAACCGACGCCCCACACGGTGAGGAAGTGGCGCGGGCGGGCGGGATCCTTCTCGAAGCGCTTGCGCAGCCGCAGGATGAAGTTATCCACGGTGCGGGTCGAGGGGAACACGTCGTAGCCCCAGACGCGCTCGAGCAGATCCTCGCGCGAGACGATCTCGCCGGCGTGCTCGGCGAGCACCTTGAGGATCATCGCCTCCTTCTCGGTGAGCTCCTGCCCCTCGCCGTTCCAGGCGCGGGCGCGGAACGCGCGGAAGTCGACCTCGTTGCCGCCGAAGCGCAGCACCGCGGTGGCCGCGGTGGCGGAGGCGCTGCGATACCAGTCCCAGCGCCGCAGGATCGCGCGCACCCGCAGCAGGAACTCCTGCAGATGGAAGGGCTTCGCGAGGTAGTCATCCCCGCCGGACTCCAGCCCCCGGACGCGATCCACGGGGTCGCCGCGTGCGGTGAGAAACAGCACCGGCGTGTTGTTGCCCTGCTCGCGCAGCGTGCGGCACACGCCGAAGCCGTCGATCCCCGGCAACATCACATCGAGCACGATGAGCGCGCAGCCCTGCTCGCGCAGCCACGCGAGCGCCTGCTCGCCATCGCCCGCGGTGTTCACTTCGTAGCCTTCGGCGCGCAGGTTCTCCATGACGCCGGCGGCGAGGTGCGGATCGTCCTCCACCACCAGCACGCGCGTGCCCGAGGGCGTGGCGCTCATGAGCGCTGCCCCTGCGCCGCCGGCCAGGTGAGCACGAATTTCGCGCCCTGGCCCACACCCTCGCTGTGCGCGCTCACGCGCCCCTGCCCGAGGTGCATCAGGCGATGCACGATGAACAGTCCCAGACCCGTACCGTAATGCCCGCCCCCGCCACGCGGATGCAGGCGCGTGAATCGCTCGAACAGCCGCGCGCCGTCCGCGGGCCGAAAGCCCACGCCGCTGTCGCGCACCGACAGCTCCACTTCGGCGTTGAGCGCGCGCGCGCTGAGCGCGATGCTGCCGCCGCCGAGGGGCGTCACCGCGGCGAGCGCGTTCTCCAGGATGTTACGCACCACGACATCGAGCGCCAACGGATCACTCGCGACGTACAGACCCGGCTCGATGTCGCAGGAGATCCGGATGCGCTCCTGGCGTGCGCGCTCCTCCAGGTGCGTCACCACGCGCGCGACCGCCGCGCCCAGCTCCAGCGGCTCGGACTTGAACTCGACGCGGCCGCGCTCCAGGCGCGCGCTCTCGAGGATCTGCGTGACCATCGCCTCCATGCGCGCGAGATCCGCCAGCATGCGATCGATGAGAGTGCGTGACTGCTCCGCTGACAGCGTGCGCAGCGCCATGGTCTCGAGCGACAGCTGCAGGCTCGCGAGCGGGGTCTTGAACTGGTGAGACACGAGCGCGAGAAAGTTCTCCTGCTCCTCCAGCACCCGCGCCTCGGCGCGCAGCGCGCGCGCGATCACCGCGATGCAGGCTCCGAGCGCGAGCAGGAAGAACGAGCCTTCCCAGGCGTATTGATTGTCGCGGTGGCGCTCTTCGGTACGCAGCGCCTCATCGACCTGCGGTGCGAGCGTCGGGTGCCCGTCGGCGACGATGATCTGCGGCAGCAGCTGCTGCACGCGCTGCGGGCTGGTGCCGGCATCGAGCAGCGCCTGCGCGGCGGAGATCTCTTCGGCGTATGCGGTGCGGGCGGCACGCACTTTCTCGTGGGTCTGGGCGTGCCGGTCGAGGAGCCACCAGCCCACCTGCACGGCGGACACCACCACGAGCACGAGCACCGTCAGCTGGAAGACGCGCGTCGCCTTCATTCGATCCCCGCCAGTGCCTCGCGCAGCGCCTGCGCCAAACGCGTGAGATCGGCACTGCTGTGCGCGAGTGACAGGAAGCAGGCCTCGTAGGCGGACGGTGGCAGGTAGATGCCGCGCTCGAGCATGGCGTGAAACAACGCGGCAAAACGCGCCGTCTCGCGTGCCGACAACGCGGCAGCCGTGCGCGGCGCACCCGCCTCGTGCAACGACATCCAGAAGAGCGAGCCGACGCGCACCAGGTGCACGGGAAAGCTCGCCTGCGCCAGCACCGGTCTCAGCACCCGCTCGAGCTCCGCGCCGAGCGCCTCCAGGCGCTCCCATCCCGACTCGCGCTGCAGCAGCTGCAGCGTCGCAAGTCCCGCCGCCATCGCCACGGGGTTTCCCGACAGCGTGCCGGCCTGATAGGTGTCGCCATCGGGGGCGAGCCGCGCCATGATGCGGCGCGCGCCGCCGAAGGCCCCGACCGGCATGCCGCCGCCGATCACCTTGCCGAAGGTCGCCAGATCGGGGGCGATGCCGAAGAGCTGCGCGGCGCCGCCGCGCGCCAGGCGGAAGCCGGAAATCACCTCATCGAAAATGAGCAGCGCGCCGTGCGCGCTCGTGAGTTCGCGCAGGCGGGTGAGGAATTCACGCCGCTGCGGCAGCAGGCCGTGATTGGCCGGCAGCGGCTCGATGATGAGGGCCGCGATGTGCGCACCCTCGCGCTGAAACAACTCCTGCAGCGCCGCTTCGTCATCGAGCGGCAGCACGCGCGTGCAGGCCGTGAAGCCTTCCGGCACGCCCGCCGAGGAGGGGCGGCCGAACGTGGCGAGTCCGGAGCCGGCGGCGACCAGCAGGTGATCCGCGTGACCGTGATAGCAGCCGGCGAACTTGACGATGAGGTCCCGTCCGGTGAACGCGCGCGCCACGCGGATGGCGCTCATGACCGCCTCGGTCCCCGAGGACACGAAGCGCACCTGCTCGGCGGGGGGGTACCAGGCCACGACCTGCTCGGCGAGCTCCACTTCCGCGGCGCACGGCGCCCCGAAGGTCATGCCGTGCGAGAGCGCCTCGGTCACGGCCGCGAGCACCACGGGGTGGGCGTGCCCGGCGATCAGGGGACCCCAGGAGCCGACCAGGTCGAGGTAAGCGCGGCCATCGGCGTCGAACACCTGCGCGCCCGCGCCGCGCGCGATGAACAGCGGCGTGCCGCCGACCGCACGGAAGGCGCGCACCGGTGAATTGACGCCTCCGGGAATCACGCGGCAGGCGCGCTGGTACAGCTCGGCGGAGCGCGGATGGCGCGACTCGTGCAGGGTGTTGGGCCGCAGGTTGCTCATGGGAGTGTCTCTTGGATCATTCGGGGCGCGCACGGCCCGTCCGGGCCGCTTCGAAGAATGCCTCCACCGCATCCGGGCCATGCACCGCGGCGGCACGCAGCCCCGCGAGCGGCAGATGCGCCAGCCGGTGCGCCACCGTGGACGCGAGCCGCTCGAGCTGCCCGCGCTGCTGGTCGTCCAGTGTACGCAACTCCTGCCGGAGCGCACGCGCCACTTCCTCGGCGGCGATCTGCTCGAAGGCGCCGCGCAGGTCCGCAAGGCGCGGGCCGATGGCGCGCGTCGCCAGCTCGGAGCGCAGCCGCGTCAGGCGCTCGTCGATCGCGGCGCGCACCGGCGCCAGGCGCACCAGCTCGGCGAGCCGCCGCCCCTGCGCCGCCTCGATTAGATCGTTCATGCCGACGCGCGCCACTCCCGCGCGCTGCGCGGCCGCGGGATCGACGTTGGGAGGCACGCCGAAATCGATGATCAGGGGTGCGGGGGCGGCGGCGGTGCGCAACCGCCCGAGCACCTGCTCATCGAGCAGCGGCTCGCCCCCGCCGGCTGCCAGCACCAGCGCGCTCAGCACCGGGGGCTGCGCGCGGAACCGATCCAGCGCCAACGCCTCCCCGGACACGGTGAGGGCGAGCTCCTGCGCCGCCTGCAGGGTGCGATTGACGATGAGCAGCGGAACCCTCACCTCGTTCAGGACGGCGGCACAGCGGCGCGTCATCGGCGACACGCCCAGCAACGCCACGCGCCCGGGACGGCCGCCGAGGTGCTGCAGCACGCGGTCGGCCGCCAGATCCCCGAGCGAGGGTGAGCGCACCCCGGCGCTCAGGCGGCGCACGCGCCGCGCCATTCCCAGTGCCTCACCCATGAGGCGGTCGAGGACCGGTCCGCAGGTGTGTGCGGCGCGCGAATCCTCCCACGCGCCGCGCAGCTGGGCCGCGATCTCGTGCTCGCCGAGCTGCGCGGAATCCAGTCCGCAGGCGAGCAGCAACAGGTGCTCGACCGCCGCCTCACCGGTCCAGGCGCGCAGGATGCGAGTGGCCTCCCCGGGCTGCGGGTCGCGGCCGGTCAGAATGCGGAACACGTCCTGGCGGCAATCCCCGGCCGCCGTACCGTTATCGGTGGCGTACACGACTTCGACGCGATTGCAGGTGCCGACGTAGAGAATCTCCGCCGCTTTGAGCAGCGTGCGCAGTGCCGGCAGCCGCGCCGGGACTTCCGTCCTCGGCACGGCAAAGCGGGCTACCTGGTCGACGCCCGCGTGGCGATAGGACAGGCCGACCACACCGATCTGGTGCATTGCGGGAGCTTACCCGCCGGGACCCGGGGCGAATGTCACGGAACGGTCACAGGCTGCGGGAACGGTGCCCGCCGGCACAATCAGTGTTATTTTCGCAAAGCGACACGCACCCGCAGCGAGGCAACACATGAGTGGATGGCACATCGCCCAACTCAACGTCGGCCGCATCCTCGCGCCGACGGACAGTCCACAACTGGCCGAATTCATGGCCGCGCTGGATGAGATCAACGCCCGCGCGGAAGCGACGCCGGGCTTCATCTGGCGACTGCAATCCGACAGCGGTAACGCCACCGATATCCAAGTCTCCGAAGATCCGAGTTTTCTGGTGAACATGTCGGTGTGGGCGACGATCGAGTCGCTGTTTGATTTCGTCTATCGCTCGGCCCACACCGCCGTGATGGCGCGGCGTCGCCAGTGGTTCGAGAAGCCCACCGAGGCGTACCAGGTTCTGTGGTGGGTTCCCGCCGGTGAGGTTCCGAGCGTGCGCGAGGCGCTCGAGCGGCTCGATCACCTGCGCCGGCACGGACCGACGCCGCAGGCGTTCACGTTCAATCGACGCTACCCCGTGCCCGGGGAGCTGGGTGCTCCGCAGGACATGAAACCGGAAGGCCACTGCGCCGGCTGGCGCTGACCTATTCCCCGACCTTGAGCACCACGCGAAAGCGTGCCTTGCCGCTCATCATGCGCTCGTACGCCGCCTGGGCCTGCTCGAGCGGATAGATCTCGTTCGTCGAGACCACACGGTTGAGCTGGCTGAAACGCAACGTGTCCTCCGAGTCCACTGCCGTTCCCGAGTACCAGCCCTTCACGGCTGCGCGCTTGCCGAGCAGCTCGAGTGAGTTGACGGTGAGAGCGCCGACCGCGCCAATGACCATCAGCGTCCCATTCACACCCAGTCCCCCGACGATCGCCTGCATGGCCTCGGCGCTCGTGACCGTGGCGATGATGGCCGTGGCGCCGCCGAGCGCCTGCAGTGCCGCCGCCGGGTCGCTGCGCTCGGAGTCGATGTAGTCCTGCGCACCGAGCGAGCGCGCCAGCGGCTCCTTGTCGCCACCGCGATTGACCGCCACCGTACGGAAACCCTGGCGCGCGGCAAACTGAATCGCCAGATGACCGAGTCCGCCCACGCCATGGATGGCAACCACATCCCCGGGACGCGCCCCACAGTGGCGCAGCGCATTGAAGGTCGTGATCCCGGCGCACAGCAACGGCGCCGATTCGACCGGATCCATGTCCCCGGGCAGGCGTGCGAGGGCTGAGGCGCGCGCCAGCATGTGAGTGGCATAGCCGCCGTCACGCGTGATGCCGGTCGCGCCCTGAACGTTCTCGCACGCGAAGGAGTTCCCGTGCCGACAGCGGCCGCAGTGGCCACAGGCGCCGCTGTTCCAACCGACCCCGACACGCGTACCGAGCTGCCAACCATCGATATCCGCGCCGAGCGCCTCGATGGTGCCGATCACCTCGTGCCCCGGCACGCGCGGATACGTGAGTCCCGGCATGTGGCCGGTCACGACCATCGAGTCGCTGTGACACACGCCGCAGGCGTGCACGCGAATTCGAACTTCGTGACGGGCGGGCTGCGGCACCGGGCGCTCCTCCACGCGCAACTGACCGCCCGGCTGTGCAACGACCATCGCGCGCATGGCTGGCATGGCACTCTCCCGAAGTTACCGATGAGCGAGCTTTGCGCTTCGAGTCCGGTCGGTCAAGCAGACCGCATGCTGGGCCGTGCGGCAGCGGCACAGGGATCACGAATCTGTCACGAGCGGGTGGTAGGTTCTTCTGACGGTGCTGCGCGCGCATCAAATAAATAGCGCCCCCGCGGATCCACCTGAACCTTGCAACTGCCGCCAACACTAGAGGTCTTATCCCATGAGAGTAAACAGGCTCGCGGCCGCGATGTCGCTCGCGGTGTCGCTGTCCATCACCGCGCAGGCGCTCGCCATGGAGCAGCAGGACGTACGGCACGTCCTGCTGATCAGCGTGGACGGCATGCACGCGCTCGATGTGGCGCGCTACGTCGAGAGCCACCCGAACTCGACCCTGAAGCAGCTGGCGGGGCACGGCATCACCTACAGCAACGCCCGCACGCCGGCGAATTCGGACTCATTTCCGGGTCTGCTGGCGCTGGTGACCGGCGGCTCGCCCGTCACGGGCGACCTGTTTTATGACGTGAGTTACGATCGCAGCTACTTCGCAAACGGCGACTCGACCTGCTCGGGCGCGGTGAGTGACTCAGCACCGGGGGCCGGCCAGAGCGCCGGCCGGGGCAGCCCGATCGCCTTCGACGAGTCGATCGACCTGTACGGGACGGACCCCGTGACCGGCCTGCCGCGGTCCAGGAACATGATCAATCCGAACTCCCTGCCGTTCCAGATCGATTCGAACGGCCACTGCGTGCCGGTGTATCCGCACAGCGCGCTGAAGGCGAACACGATCTTTGAAGTCGTCAGGGGACACGGCGGCGTGACCGCCTGGGCCGACAAACACCCCGCCTATGACCTGGTCCGCGGCCCCTCAGGGGCAGGCCTCGATGATCTCTACACCCCGGAGGTCACCAACGTCGGCGGGCTGGACAACACCGTCAGCGTGATCTGCACGCACGAGAACGACCACCTCAAGACGCTCGGTATCATCGGTTGGATTCATGGGGTGGCCCACGACGGCACGCCGTTGAAGGGTGTCCCGGCGGTGTTTGGCTCGGATTACCAGGCCGTCAGCGTCGCTCAGAAAGTCTCCCATGACACACCGGATCCCTCCTGCATCAACCCCTCTACCGCAGCCGACGCCGCACGCCTGTCGGGTCACCCGGGTGGGTACGTCGACGGCTCGGGTACTCCCACCGACGTGCTGAGCTACGCGCTCGACGCCGTCGACGCTGATCTGGGCTCCATCGTCGATGCGCTGAAGCAGCAGAGTCTTTACGAGTCGACCCTGATCATCATCACCGCCAAGCACGGCCAATCGCCGATCAACCCGCTCAAGATCAACAAGCCTGGCCACTTCGCCGATCTCGTGGCCGCCCTGACGGCGGCCAACACGGCCGAAACGGCCGCGATGCAGGCCGTGAACATCGCCGCTAACTGCAACAACGGTCCCTGCGGATTCATCAGCGACGATGACATCGCGCTGATCTGGCTGCAGGACCAGACGCAGGCCGCGAACGTGGCTGCGCTGATCAACAACCACGCCAGGGAACTGTTCGTCGACGAAGTCATGGCCGGTGATGAGATCAAGCTGAAGTTCCACGACCCGATGCACGACAATCGCACGCCGGACATCATCGTCCAGCCGCAGTACGGTGTGGTGTACACCTCCTCGACGAAGAAGAACGCCGAGCACGGCGGCTTCAGCTTCGCCGACACCAATGTCGGACTGATTGTCTCGCAGGCACACATGCCGGCGCAGACCATCAGGACGCTGGTGCTGAGCTCTCAGGTGGCGCCGACCATTCTGCACTCCTTGGGGCTGGACCCGAAGGAACTGAAGGCGGTGCGCGTCGAAGGTACCGGGGTTCTCCCGGGCCTGTAGGGATGGAGCGGGCGATGGGAATCGAACCCACGTTAGCAGCTTGGGAAGCTGCAGTACTACCATTGTACGACACCCGCTGGGGTTTCCGATTCTAGTCGGGCTCCCGCAGACTCGGCAACGATCCCAGGGGAAGGGCTCACCGCATCAAAACGGGTAGTCGATGCCGCTGAATATCGCGGCCTTGCCCCGGGCAAAGCCGAAATCCAGGTAGCCGACGACGAAGGGATTCGCCACGCCGCGCAGGCCGAACCCCGGGGTGACGTGCAGTTTCGAGAACGGGCTCGCGCCGAGCGCCGCGAACACCTTGCCGGCATCGAGGAACGGAGCCACCTCCACGCTAAAACGGGTGCCGAAGGCGTTCAGGTTCACAACCCTCATGCGCAGTTCCAGGCCGGTCGCGAACATATTGCGGTCGATGAAGCGGTCGGCGCCGTAGCCGCGCAGCGGCTCACGCTCGGCGATCACGCTGCGATCACCGCCGAGGCTCGAGAGTGCCCAGAACGGCGCGTTGCCCGCCGAGGGCATGTAGCGCGCCGCCGCGTGCCAGGCCAGCGTGAGGTCCGGGCCGAGAGCCCAGTAGTGACGCGCGTCCGCGCCGAAGAAGCTGTAGGAG
>DATGVL010000010.1:0-76319 GCA_035300445.1 Steroidobacteraceae bacterium | reverse complement strand
CGAACCGGGGAGCTAGGGGATGAACGGACGTGTGGCGTTGGTCACCGGCGGCGGCCGGGGGATCGGGCGCGAGGCCGCGCTACTGCTGTCGGCCGCGGGAGCGCGCGTGATGGCCGTGTCGCGCAGCGCGACGGAACTGGCGGCCGTTGGCCTCGAATACGTCGCGGCCGACCTCGGCACCGCCGCGGGCTGCGCCCTGGCCGTTGCCGAGACCGAGCAGCGACTAGGGCCGATTGACGTGCTGGTCGTGAACCACGGCATCGGCTCGGCCCACGAGCGGCTGGTGTGGGAGCAGGATCCCGAGGTCTGGCGCGAGACGATGCGCGTCAACCTCGACGGTCCGTTCGAGCTCGCGCGGCTGACGGTAGGCGGCATGTGCAAGCGCGGCTTCGGCCGGCTGGTCTTTACCAGTTCGACCGCCGGCGAGAAAGCGGAACGCTCCGGCAGCGCGTACACCGCTTCCAAGCATGGGGTCATCGGGCTCGCGCGCGCAGTCGCCCAGGACGCTGGGCCGTTCGGAGTCACATCCAACGCAGTGCTGCCTGGTTGGGTGCGAACGGCAATGGCCGAGCGCTCGGCGAAGACGGAGGCCGAACGGCGCGGCATCAGCGTCGAGCAGGTGTGGCGCGAGCGCGCCGCCATCTACCCGCAGAACCGCGTGCTGGAGCCGCGCGAGGTCGCGCAGGTGATCGCGTTCCTGTGCAGCGACGCTGCCGGGGGCGTGAACGGCGAGGCGATCACCGTGGCTCTCGGCGGCGTCTGGTAGGCGTTCGAAGCGTTTTACATCGAGCCGCTGCGGCGTTTCGCGCTCGCGGACTGCGGTTAGTTTTGACTCGCCAAGACTTGGTGCTTGATCAACATACGGACTCCGCTGGACCAGCCGTCCTCGGCGCCGGCGAAATTTGCCTCCTGTTGGTCGAGAAGCTTGCCGGTTCGAGCGTCGCGAATCTGAATGACGACGTAGTAATCAGTCTGGGTGACTCTTCTCACAACCCCGATAAGGGACTGTTCGGCCCCGAGCTGCAAGGCGATGCCGGCCTCGCACCCGTCACAGTTTCGCAGCGACTTCCCCGTCACGGACTTCGCATCGACCCGACTTACGTCAATGACGCTATACCGTCCGGAGTGCGCCAACTCCCGACGTGCCTGCCTGCTAACTTCGTCCATAGTGGCCGTACTACTGGTGGTCTTCCCTGATAGCGACGCTGCAGGACTCATGTCTTCCAGCTCGAAGTCGAATACGGCAATCTTGACAGGTGGTGATTTGACGGCACCCTGTGGGAAAACAGGTGAAAAGGCAAAACTGAACGCAAGGACGCCAGTGGGTCCGATCTTTCTCACAACCACCGCCAAGTGCATAGACGTTCTCCCGAAAGAGGCACGAAGGGGCGCAAGAATCACGAGATTAGCTAATCGGATTGACCGTTAATACCGCCAATTTAATCGGCCGCGCGTCACGCGGACTTGAGCGGTGCGGCTGTTCGCATCGGGCACTAGTTTGCGATGCGGGCTCGCTCCGGTCTTCACCTCGTCTCGTCATCTTCGCAGCGGCACTGGGAGTGGTGCTAACGCTTCCCTTCGGCAGAATGGCTGTTGCAGACGATGCCCAGGTCCTCGCGAACTGCCCTGTCGTCGGAGATACAACGAACCCGAGGGTACAGGCCTCAAATACTCTAAAGAGACGCATGACGCTTCCGATGCCGGCCGATATCGATCCGAGAGTGACCCTCAAAGCCTTGGTGGCTCCAGGAGATGATACCAACCGCTGGGATGACAAGCGTGGCGCAACCATCGAAGGGTTCGTGGCAGACGTTAAAGTGGGTGGTGTCGAGTCGGTTAACTGCCACACCATTGATCCGGCTTTCCGAGATACGCATGTCGAGCTGACGTTGGATCCGATGGCGAACGACGAAACGACATATGTAATCGTTGAAGTCACTCCGCAGTTCAGGCGGAAAATGGCGCAGCAAGGTCTCGATTGGAGCACTAGAACGCTACGCAATACCCTGCTCGGGCGCTGGGTACGAATTGGCGGGTGGCTGATGTTCGACCGCGAGCACAAACAAAACGCCAAAAACACCGCGTCGGGTGGCGCTCACATCTGGCGAGCAACAGTGTGGGAAGTGCATCCCATCACATCGATACAAGTGCTGCCCGGGAAACCACAGTAAGCTTTCTCTTCTACAACGATCGCTTCCACATGGGTATTGTCAGCCGTCCATAATATCGATCAACGCGGTGATCTCGATTGTTGCGAAGTTGGAAAACGTGTCGGACACCGCATACGGCAAGATGATCTGGTCATTGTGCCGCATCGCGCCGCATGTGTAGACGACGTTCGGTACGTAGCCTTCGCGCTCGGAGGGTTCGGGACGCACGAGAGGCTCGCGCGCGCGCGCCAGAATCTTGGAAGGATCGGCCTTGTCGAGTAGCACTGCTCCGATCGAATACTTGCGAACTGGCCCCACGCCGTGGGTCAACAGCAGCCAGCCCTCGTCGAGCTCGATCGGGGACCCGCAATTGCCGATCTGTACGAACTCCCATGGGAATTGGGGCCTCAAAATGATGACGCCCCGATCCCAGGAGTACAAGTCGTCAGAATAGACGAGGGACAGGTTCTCATTGTCCTGCCGCGCGATCATGGCGTACCGGCCGCCAATCCGCCGTGGGAACAGGGCCATGCCCTTGTTCCTGGTGGCGGCTCCAGTCAGCGGCGTCATCCGGAAGGACAGAAAGTCGCGCGTCTCGATCAGCTCCGATCTGATCGCCTTGCCGCTGTAGGCGGTGTACGTCGCGTAGAACGTCCTTTCCCCGGCATCCTTGAATTCCACGAAGCGGGCATCCTCGATGCCGTTGGATTGGGATTCGGTGACCGGAAAGATGACCCGCTCGCTGAGGTCCTCTTCCGGTCTGAAGACCAGTTCGACCTCATCCCCAACCGGAGTCGAGATCCTGCTTTTCACCTTCGGCATGGATGCGAGGCGTGCCCAAAGATCGACCGTCACGATGCCATCGGCCGCGATTGATCCGGATCGAAAAGTCAGCGACGAAACGTGCCCCTCTCCAACCGCACGCAGGCTCAGTATGAAGCGTCGTCCGCCTTCCGGCGCGCCGGACTGATCGGGGTGAGCAACAATGCTCGGATTGAACAACGCGGCCGCCTCGAAAGAATACTCGTGGAGGAAATAGGCGCCCACCAGTCGGCGCTGTTCCCTTGTGAAAGTGGCGTGCGCCGCGAAGGCCTCTTCCATTTCATCGGCACGCGCCTCGAATATCTGAAGCAGATTACGGTGGCGGCCCTCGAAATTCTCGAGGACCTCGGCCAGCTGGTTGGCAGCGGTTTCTGGATCGAGCGCCACGACTCGGTCGACGATGTGATTCGCCCGTGTCTTGTCGATGGCACTGAGGTCCCGCGGTTCAGTTGCCGGCTTGAACGGGCGCACGACCACTCTCGCCGGATCAGGGCGCAGACAAGGACGCTGCCGGTTCAGAAACATGGCTCGTGACAAGACGCCCTCCGCTTGACTTGGTGACGTCTAAGGGGATTCAGGCGCGCAAAGCGCGGAGCGACGCAGGTTCTGTGCGATTGCCAGTTGTGCGTTCCAGCTGGCGAAACTCCGCGAGGCTGAGCAGGTAGGACACGGCAGACTCACCGCCCCTGTTTTCATTGGCGCGGTCGGGATGCAACCCATCGCAACAGCTACCCGTTTCCAGGTCGATCAGCGGCGACGACAGATCGTTACCGCCGAAAAACCAGGCAAAGGCGCGCGTCGCGTCGGCCCTCCATTTGGGATCACCGTCCGCGCGCCAGGCCGCAAGACAGGCCGAGATGGTAGCGGTGGCCTCGAGGGGCTGCTGATCGAACGCCCGTGGCGGCTTGCGCTTGTCACGGAAACTCTCAGAACCGACAGGCCGGAAAATACCGCTTGCCGAGGTCTGCAGCCTCATGAGCCAACGCAAGGATCGCAAGCCGGCTGCCACGTAGGTGGGCATTCCGGTGGTTAGACCTATCTCGATTAGCGCTTGCGGTAAACGCGCGTTGTCGTAGGCAAGTCCTTCCTCGAACCACACCCAGTCCTTCGTCTCGACCGAGGACAGCATGGACATCAGCTTCTCGGCCAGCATACGCCGCACTTCACTGGCTGTGGATTCCCCCGCGACCGCGACGCAGTAGGAGTTCAATCCGAGCAGTGTGAAAGCCCAGGCGCGTGGCGACTGAAAGCACTGCACCGCCGGCAGAGCCGCTGCGAACAAGGAGGCTGCCCACCGTCGGCGCGAAGGGTTGGCATCGCGGCGCGCGCACTCGCCCAAGGCCCAGAGAGTACGTCCGTGGCTGTCTTCCGAACCAATGTCTTCGAGCCAGCGGCGATCGAAACTCATGAAGTTACGAAACCGTCCCCTGTGAGGGTTCCATGCATGCTGAACGAAGGCCGCAAGGCGCGTCGTGAGTGGTTCGGACAAGCGCTCCTCACCGACGCCGTTGAGCGCGCAAGCCACGAGCAGCGCGCGGGCGTTGTCATCTACGCAATAGCCATGGGAACGGTCGGGAACCGAATGAATCGCATGTTGGAACAGCCCGGTGTCGTCACACATGGATAAAAAATGGCTCAGTTGCATGGGCGGCGCAGTCGGGCCCTCGGGTAGCGCTGCATTACCGAGGCGTCCGGCAATCACCTTGAAGGGGCGTGCAACCCGGGCCCGCTCAAAGACGGCAAGGTAGCGCTCCGCGGTTCGTTCCCAGGTCATCGAACGGCTGCTTGAGTAGGCCTGTTTGCACATGGCCCGTCTGCGCACGTCGTCGGTGAGCAATCCTGCGATTTCGGCGCCGACGCTCTTGGCGTCACCAAACGGCACGAGAATGCCGCGTCCGTCGGCCAGTAGTTCCCGTGCGTGCCAGTAAGGCGTCGATACGACCGCTTTCCCGAGCCCAAAACTGTAGGCCAACGTGCCGGACGTCATCTGCGCTTCGTTCATGTAGGGCGTGACGTAGATGTCGCACATCGAGATATAGTCGAGCAACGTCGTGAGATCGACGAACTGGTTGAGAAACACGACGTGTTCCTCGACCCCGCGGACCCGAACGCGTGCCATCAAACTCTCGCGATAGGCCTCACCTTCGCGCCGAATGAGGTTGGGATGCGTCGCACCGAGGACGACATACACCGCATCGGCGCGGCTCTCGAGGATCGACGGCATCGCATCGATCATGACTTCGATCCCTTTGTTGGGAGAGAGCAGCCCGAACGTCAGGATGACGGGTTTGCGGCTGAAGCCGAGCCTCCTCTTCGGCGCGTCGGGCTCGACGAAGGCGGCGTCGGGAATGCCGTGCGGAATGACTTCGATCTTTTCCGCCGGCACGCTGTACACGGTCCGCAACAATTCACGGGCCTTCTCGGCCATGACGATGACCTTCGACGAAGCATCGATGATTCCGCTCAGGACGTTGCGCTGCACGGGTCCCGGTTCCGCAAGGATGGTGTGAAGGGTGCTGACGATCGGCATGGTCAGCCGCGAGAGCAGCGCCAAGATGTGACTGCCGGCGTCGCCGCCGAAAATGCCAAACTCATGCTGGAGGCAGACGACCTCGAACTGCTCTGCATTCAGGAACTCGGCGGCGCGCGCGTATTCGTCCAGATTCGCATCGTTGATTTGAAGCCGAACGGCGGGGGGGTACTCGTAGGCGTGACCATGATCGGTCATGGCGACGATGGCAGTCTCGACATCCCCCCGGGACTTCGATATCGCTTGCTGCAGGTCGGTCGTGAACGTGGCGATTCCGCAGCGGCGCGGGAGCGAATTGCCAACGAATGCCAAACGGCGGAGTGGACTCATTCGCACCTCCCCTGAGTGACCGGCGATGGGCCGTCGCACGGCGGGAAAGGGGGGTGGCCGCGAAACAGGACGGAACGGACAAAGCCAGATTTGGCTGCGGGTAGTGTACAGCACGGGACGACCGGTTGCCGTACTGATCGGGCCCTCTGCAGGGGAGCGCAGCGTGCGGTGCCTCCGTTCAAGTCGTTGGTGCGCTAGCCGACGGACGGGACTCGCCGGGGCGCGTAACGTTGGATGGAGCTCGTGCCGCGTCCAGCAGCCTGAGCACTCCGGAAGGAGCCGCCGACTGTGAGTTGCTCCCCATTCACGGGATCGGCGATCAGCTTGTGCAGTCGATTGACCGGGTTCTTCCTGACCAACTCAGCCCTGCAGGGTATACGGCGAGGGCGGCTCTGCGGAGCACGGACGGCTAACGATCCTCCGTGTTTCCACTTCGGCTTCCAATTCATGCTCACCCAGCGTCACCTAACAACACGTATCGAAAAGGCAGAAGTCAACCGAGCGCTCGCATGGGATCATCCTGGATCGAGAGTATCTGGAGGTCGAGATGGTCCAGCTCACCGTTCATGGTCAGACACTACCCGGCATGAGGTATCAGGGCATCGTCTTTGACTTTAACGGCGTGTTGTTCTGCGACGCCGACCTGCAGGTCAAATCCTGGCAGGTTATCGCGAAGAACCTGCGCGGACAGGAGATGACTGACGATGAGCTCACCACTCACATGCATGGTCGTCCGAACTCCTACGTGTTGAGCTACCTGGCCGGCCGAGCGGTTGCGGGGCAAGAACTTCTCGATCTGATTCAGGTCAAGGAGTCGTTCTATCGCGAATTGTGCCTGTCCAACCCAAGCCGACTGATGCTGTCTCCCGGCGCGCGGGATCTCCTCGAAGGGCTTGCGCGCAGCAACATCCCGCGAACCATCGCGACCTCTTCGGAGATCACGAATCTGAGATTCTTCACAGAACACCTGTGCCTGGACCGATGGTTCGACGTGGCGAAAATTGTCTACGACGACGGCATTCGCCCCGGGAAACCCGCACCGGATGTGTATCTGGCCGCCGCACGAAATATTGGGATCGCCCCGAGTGAGTGTGTGGTGGTCGAGGATGCGGTCTCCGGGCTCGCCGCAGCCTACGCCGCCGGTATTGGCTATATCGTTGCGATCGGTGCGCCTGCCGAATTCCCGAGATTGCTGGCCTACGACGGTGTGGCCGTCGCGATCGAGAGCCTGAGAGACTTTCCACGCGAGCAGCTGCTGCTGGATCAGACGTAGCGGAATCTGCGTTCGCCGCGCCCGGTAACGGATGAGCAGGGGCATGCTCAAGTTGCAGCCGATTTGTTCTGAGTCTCGTACTTCGCGTGGGTGCCTTTGAGTCGATCCTCACCCGGGCGGTCGAGCTTCAGCGCCCTGGCCACGCCGGCACCGTAGGCCGGGTCGCACTTGGCGAACAACGCGACCTGCCTGCGCTTGATCTCGTCCGCCACGCCGTGCATTGCAGCGGCGATGTTGTCGAACAGGCGCTGCCTCTGCTCAGCGCTGAAGAGGCGGAACAGATTCCCGGGTTGCGTATAGTCGTCGTTCCCGTCGCGGTGGTTGTAGCGGTCGGCGTCGCCGTGCAGGGGCAGCGGCGGCTCGGCGAAGCGCTTTTCTTCCTTCGGGCCGTTAAACGAGTTCGGCTCATAGTAAGCGTCCGGGTTCCTGGTGTTGTTGTCGAAGAACCGCATCGGACCGTCCTTGTGGTAGTGATGCACCGGGCAGCGTGGCGCATTCACCGGCAACGCCTCGTAATGCGTGCCGAGGCGGTAACGATGTGCATCGGCGTAACTGAACACGCGTGCCTGCAGCATCTTGTCTGGTGAGAAGCTGATGCCCGGAACGATGTTGGAGGGCGCGAACGCGGCCTGCTCAATTTCGGCGAAATAATTGTCCGCATTGCGGTTCAATTCCAGCGTGCCGACATCGATCACCGGGAAGTCGGCATGCGGCCAGATCTTGGTGAGGTCGAAGGGGTTCCAGCCGGTGCGCTGCGACCATTCCTGCGCCTGCGCGTCAGTCATGATCTGCATTTGCATCTTCCACTTCGGGAAGTCGCCCATGTCGATCGCGCCGAACAGATCCTCCTGCGTCGATTCGCGTGTGCGTCCGACTACTGCGGAAGCCTCAGCGTTGGTCCAGTGCCTGTGACCTTGCTGGGTCTTGAAGTGGAATTTCACCCACACGCGCTCCCCGGCGGCGTTGATCAGGCTGTAAGTGTGCGAGCCATAGCCGTTGACGTGGCGTACACTGGTCGGCAGACCGCGGTCGGACATCAGGATCGTCACCTGGTGCAGGCTCTCGGGTGACAGCGACCAGAAATCCCACATCGCGGTGGGCGAGCGCAGGTTAGTCTTCGGATGGCGCTTCTGCGTATGGATGAAGTCGGGGAACTTGTACGGGTCGCGTACGAAGAACACCGGCGTGTTGTTCCCGACCAGATCCCAGTTGCCCTCCTCGGTGTAGAACTTGATCGCGAATCCGCGTACGTCGCGTTCGGCATCGGCGGCCCCGAGCTCGCCGGCAACGGTCGAGAACCTCAGGAGCAGGGGGGTCCTGGCGCCGGGTTGCAGCACCTTGGCCTTGGTGTACTTCGAGATGTCGCCGCTGATTGTCAGCGTACCGTACGCGCCCCAGCCCTTCGCATGCACCGGTCGCTCCGGAATGCGCTCGCGGTTCTGGTGTGCGAGCTTCTCGATCAGCTGGTAGTCCTGCAGCAGCAGCGGACCACGGGGGCCGGCGCTGAGCGCATTCTGGTTGTCGGCGATCGGATTGCCGGCGCTGGTGGTCAGCCGATCGCCGGATGGCTTCGAGGGGTTGTCGGTCGATTTGCTCATGGCAGGCTCCGTTGCTGGGTGAATGCATTAATGCGCCCGCGCATCTCCCGAGGGAAATTGATTGATCAGATGCGTTCGATAGAGGGCTTCTATCAAGAGCATGAGATCAGTAGGCGTCTCCCTTCCCATCGTCTGCTCCCGGAAGCCGGGTCAGGAAGTTGCTGACCACAAAGTGGGCCACCGCGCTGCCGAGCCCTTCGCCGGCATTCTCATCCGAGCGGAAGTGCTGGCCTGCGTAGACCCGGCTGAGGCTCGCCTCGTTCTCAACGGCCGCGAAGCTGTCGAAGGAGCGGACGATCCCGGGAAGCACTTCAGAAGTGACGTTCAGGTGAAACGCCTTGTTGCCGAAGAGGGCGCTCAGCACGAACGCGCCGCCGGCGCTGATCGTCGCGTGTGCGCCGGGGTACGAGGGATCGGCCGCGGTTTTACCTGCCTGCGGAAGCCAATTTGGATCCGCCACCGTCTGCGGGTTAGCGTCCGTGGCCGCGGCCCGGATCGCGGTCACCGGCCGCCACAGGTTGTAGGTGTACTTGGCATCGTAAAATGCGATCACTTCATCCGCGAAAGTCAGATTCAGCAACGCGAATACACGGGCGCTCTGCGCGCTCGGAAGGTGATGCGCGAGAACGGCCGTCTGAGCGATTTCGTTCCAGTAATTCTGAATCGCTCCGTTCCAGAACCGGCCGATGAGCGCCTGGTCCGCACTAGCCGCGGTGCTGTTCGCCATGCCCAGCGACTTCACTTCATTGAAGACGGCGGTGTATTCGGCGCTGGTCAGGGCTGGTGGCGGCCCAGGGCGGAATTGCCTCGCGCTCTCGAGAGCGAAAGGGGTTACCCGGGACCAATGCGTGAACACGGGTTGCTTGGGGAAATTAGGTGGTGTGGACTGGTAGTCGCCGGGGGCGTCGCCAAAGATATAAGGAATCGGTGTCGCGGCTGATCCATCGTCGCTGCGTAGAGCCAGGGTGGCCAGCGCAACCCCTGTGCCAACGTCAATCCCGGCGGTCTTGTCGGCGCCGTCGGGGATTTGTGCTAACGATTGCTCGAACTGTTGATCGAGCTCGGTTTGAAACGCGGGATACAGCGCGACGAGCGTCTCGTGTGCCGCTGCTGCGACCGCCGCCTCTTGCGAGGCGCGCGGCGAAACGCGTTCAATGCGGACGAGATAAGACTCGTGGGTCGCGTCGATTGAGTTCACCGCGTCATAAATCGCAGCGTGCATGATCGCGAAGCAACGTGTCGGGTGTACGGTTGCCGGTTGCGCGCCCGCTGTGCGGACGATCGTCAGAAGTGTCTTGTTCCACTGTACTACCTCATCGACCGCACCGTGTGCGAGCGGGGTGGCGCACAGTAGTGCGAGCGAGGTCCAGAATCGCAGCATGAGTTTCTCCCTCCATTTAAATTGCGTGAAAGCCGCTCGAGCGTGATGTACGCCGCAGTCTTTTCGCACGCATGAGGACCTGGACGGGGAAGGATTTATTCCCTCGAGCGTCGCAGCGGGTGTTCCCGACGTTCCTGAATAGGGGGCGCGCGGACCAGCACGGTCCGCATGCGGAGAAAATATTGGACGCTGCTAAGTCAGTCTAGCCAGCGCAATCGAGACGGCAATCACCGTGCTTGCACTTCCACTCGAGCATCGTTGAAGCAGGCGCCATCGGCCAGATCGGCCTTGTGTGTGGGAGCCAACGCGGACACGGTCTGGCCGTTCGGACTGGTGCGCAGCCACGCGCCTTTTTCGGAGCAGACCACGCCTGGCCGTACCACAGTCGTGATCTGCAGCGGCAGAAACACCTCTCCTAGATCGTTCCACACTCTCACCCACGTTCCGTCGGTCAGCCCGCGCCTTGCGGCGTCGTCCGGATTCATCTCGAGCACCGGCGTGTCATCGCTTAGCGCGAGGCCTCCGAAGGTGGAGGTGATGCGTTTATCCGAGGCGGGCGTGATCAGTGTCAACGGATAGTGCGACACGAGCGGTCGGTAGCCAGGCAGGAGGGCGCCGTAGCGATCGCCGAGATCCGCCGACTGCAATTCAATTTTTCCGCTGCGGGTTCGCGGTGCGACATTACCGAACAGGACGGGCTCGGCGCCGCCGTACTCCATTTTGATCGACCGATCGACCGGGATTTGGCTCGACTTGAGACCCTGCATGCGCGGATCGTCCGAGTTAAGGGCCGCGTCCATCAGTTCGGTGTCGCTCGCCGTGAATGCAGGGTCCATCAGACCGAACCTGGCGGCAAGCCGTCGGAAGATCTCGGTGTTGGGCAGGCTCTCGCCGACCGGCGGGATGACAGCTTCAGCTCGCTGCAGATACTGCTGTCCGTATGCGCAGTAGAGATCGTCGTGCTCGAAATGGGTACAAGCCGGGAGCACCACATCCGCGTACGCCATGCTGTCGGTCATCGCGACTTCGATGCCGGCCACAAATACGTCCTCCCGCGCCAGCGCGCGCTTCATCCGATTCTGGTCTGGATGGACGATCAGCGGGTTGTGGTTGTAGATGAACAGGGCTTTGATTGGCGGTTCCAGATGCTCATCGAGCAGCAGGCGACCGACGTCAAGAATGTTGATCGTTCTCGTCTTGGGCGGCACGAAATCGGCGCGCGTCAATCGATCGAGGGTCTTCGGAAAGGCATGACCTGCGCCACCCACGAGCCCACCGCCCGCAACGCCGAACTTGCCTGCCAGCGCGGGTAGAGCGGCGATGGCGCGCAGCCCCGAGCCGCCGTTCTGGTTGCGCTCGAGTCCGTTCCCCCAGGCGATCACCGCGGGTGAGGCCTCCTGGTACCAGTGCGCCAGGGTACGGATGTCGTTGAGCTCAACTCCGCATATCTGCGCCGCGCGTTCGGGTGGGTAACCGCGTGCCGCTTCCATGAAGGCGTCGAACCCGAGCACGTGCTCATCAATGAAGGCACGATCGAGGCCGCCCAGTCTCTCCAGCTCCACCGCAATCGCCCACGCCAGCACCACGTCGGTTCCAGGGCGGACCGGCAGATGCAGTTGCGCCTGTTCGGCGACCTTGACGCGCCGGGGATCGATAACCACCAGCCTGGCACCCTTGCGCTTGGCGGCGTTGATCTGCCGCATCAGGTGCAGGTTGCAGACCGTGGCGTTATTCCCCCACACGATGATGAGTTTGGCGAGACTCACCTGCTGCAGCGGGGTGCCGGGGGTTGCGCCGAAGGTGCCCGCGTAGGCGGCGCTGCGGATCCCGCCGCACAACGGGTTGCGACTGAGCAATGAGGCGCCCAGACCGTGAAAAAAGCGCAGCGACATCGAATCGCCTGCCAGCATCCCGTGCGGTCCGGCGTAATTGAGCGGCAGCACGGCCTGGGGGCCGTAGCGCTCGACGACGCTTCCGACGCGATGATGAATGATGTCCAGGGCTTGATTCCAGGAGGTGCGCTCGAAGTTACCTTTCCCTTTCGGGCCGATGCGCCTGAGGGGATATCGCAAGCGGTTGGGGCCATGCACAAACTCGGGATAACTGTTGGCCACCTTGGCGCAGATGGCGCCGTGGGTAATGGGATTGACCTTCGATCCGCGCACGGCGAGCACCTGATCACCGGACACGGTCACAGCGAGGCTGCAGGTATCCGGGCAGTCGAGCGGACAGACGCTGGCCTTTTGCACGATCATGGGGCGATTTTAATCGTTACGCAGGCCGCGAATGCGGCGAATCCTGCAGAAGGGTCCCCGGAGATGGTCGAGAACGAGCAGCGCAAGTGATTGATTACTAAGCCCGCAAAAGATCCCTAAGCCAGACTGGAATCGCGTGTCGGGGGCTCGATTCCACCCCCGGCCACCATGGCTTGCGGTTGCGAGCTCCCCGCAGCGCCCAGTTTGCGCAATCAGACGCGGTAGTACATTCTGAGACTTCAAAACAGCCACCTCGAAGCACTCCGTGACCGACGAATCTGGGCCTAAAGGCGACCCGGTTCCCGCCTCGGACGGGCATCGAGCCGTCTTCCTCAGCTACGCCTCGGAGGACGCGGAAGCGGCGGAGCGCATCTGCGCCGGCCTGCGCAATGCAGGTATTGAAGTGTGGTTCGACCAGAACGAACTGCGTGGCGGGGCTGCCTGGGACTCCGCGATCAAGAAACAGATCAAGACCTGCGCCTTGTTCATCCCGATCATTTCCGCAAATTCGCGCGCTCGCGTGGAGGGATATTTCCGGTTCGAATGGAAACTCGCGGTTGATCGCTCCCACCTCATGGCTGCCGAGAAGGCGTTTCTGCTGCCGGTCGTCATTGACGGCACCGATGAGGTCGACGCTCGGGTGCCCGACAAGTTCCACGAAGTACAGTGGACGTGGCTGAGTGGCGGGCAGACCTCCGCCGCGTTCGTCGAGCAAGTGTCGCGCCTGCTGGCGCTCGGTGAGTACGTGCCGCCGGCAGTTCCATCACCCGTGCTTCAGCAGAACCCCTGCTCGGAGCAGTCGATCGCGGTGCTGCCGTTCGTGGACATGAGCCAGAACAAGGACCAGGAGTACTTCTCGGACGGTCTGACGGAGGAACTCATCGGATTGCTCACGAGAGTTCCCGAACTGCGCGTGCCGGCCCGCACCTCCTGCTTCTACTTCAAGAGCAAACAGGCGACGATTTCCGATATTGCGCGGGCGCTGAATGTCGCCCACGTGCTCGAAGGCAGCGTACGCAAGGCCGGCGACACGATACGCATCGCGGTTCAGCTGATCCGGGCCGACACCGGCTATCACCTGTGGTCGCAGACCTACGATCGCACGCTCGATGATATTTTCAAGGTGCAGGACGAGATTGCCGGCTCGGTCGTGCGCTCTCTGTGCGATGCTCTGCTGAGCGCCACGCTGCCGACGCGGAGCGCCTCGCTGAATTCCGAAGCCTATCAACTCTACCTGCGCGGGCATTTTCATTGGAATCGCCGCTCGCCGGAAGAGTTCAGAAAGGCCATAGCCTTCTTTCAGCAAGCCATTGCCGTTGAACCTGATTACGCCCTGGCGTTCACGGGACTCGCCAATTGCTACAGTCTGCTGCCCATCTACGACCGCCTGTCGCGAGCGACGGAGACGATGCCGCAAGCCCGCACCGCGATACTCAAGGCGCTGGCGATTGACGATGGCCTGGCGGAAGCCCACGCCTCGTTGGGGTTGATACTTGCGCTCTTCGATTTCGAGTGGGTGGCGGCGGAACGTCAGTACCAGCGGGCGATCGAGCTCAGCCCCAATTCTCCCGTGCCGCACCAGTGGTACGGCGAGCTGCTCGTCAATACCGGACGGCTCGACGCGGGACTGGCGGAAGGCCGCCGCGCTGTTGACCTCGACCCCTTGTCACAGGTAGCCAATCTGGCGCTGGGAATCCAGTTGAATTCCGCGCGACGCTATGACGAAGCCATCGCGCAACTGCAAAAGACTCTGACACTTGGCCGCAACTTCGCCGACACCAATTATTTCCTGTTTGAAGCCTACGCCAACAGGGGCCTGCACCAGGAGGCGGTGGCGGCCTACGCACGGCAGAAGCAGCTGGATGGGGAGCCCGCAACGGAAGTGGCCGCGTTCAAGGAGGTGTTCGCCAGGGAATCATGGCCAGGATTTCTGCAGCTGCGAATCCGCTCTCTGGAAGCCCAGGGGCAGCCGGACTGTGATGAACTTGCGTCTTTCCATGCCCGGGTGGGCGACCTGGACCGCGCGTTTTCCTGGCTGGAGAAATCCTACGCCGGCAGAAGCGCCCGGCTCACTCACCTGAAGGTCGATGCCCGCTACGACAACTTGCGGGCCGATGCGCGCTTCGCGGACATGCTGCGCCGCGTTGGACTGGCAAGCTGGCCAGCGCCGTAGCTCACCGCTCGCAGCAGGGCGGTCGTAGCGCGCCAACCGCCGTAGCCACCGTCACGCCTTGGCGCCGAGAACGTTGTAGGCCGTGACCGGACGGTGCATTCCTTTAAGACCCAGCTCACCGACCGATTCGAGGTCGAACAGATCATCGGTGGCGGCGAGCACGCGTTTGGAGACCAGAATCTGCCCGGGCTTTGCCTCGCCACACAGGCGTGCCGCGAGATTGGTCACCGTACCGATGGCACCGTAATCCCAACGCCCCTCGTAGCCGATCGCGCCGATCGTGGCATAACCCTGCGCAATGCCAACACCGAGTTCGAGCTCGTAGCCCTTCTTGCGCCAGGAGACGATCATCTCGCCGACCCGCTTACGCATGGCGAGCGCCATGCGGACCGTGCGCTCCGCTGCATTGGGCACCGGCACCGGGTCGTTGAAGAAAACCATCATGCCATCGCCGGTAAAGCGCTCCAACGTGCCTTCGTGCTCCATGATCAGCCGGCCCATCTCAGCGTGATACTCGCGCAGCACGCCCATGACTTCCTCGGGTTCGACGCTTTCCGCAAATGCGGTGAAGCCACGCAGGTCGAGGAAGCAAACGGTCAGGTCGCGGCGGTGGGTTGCCAGTGGATCGTCCGCGCCACCCGCCACGATGAGTTCCGCGAGCTGCGGGGAAAAGAAACGCTTGAGCCGCCCGAGTCGATCGAGCAGCGTCACCTGCTCCTTGACGCGCTGCTCGAGTTTCTGATTCCACTCGGCCAACTGCCGCAGATGCAGGGCTTCGCGATCGCGTAACCGTTTCTTTTCCAGGCAGGCCCCGATCCGCGCCCGCAGCAGCACCGGGTCGAAGGGCTTTGGCAGATAGTCCTCCGCGCCCAGTTCGATGCAGCGCACGACACTGTCCATTTCGTCCAGCGCCGATATCATGACGACGGGAATTTCCCGCAATGCCTCATCTGCGGTGAGGCGCTGCAGCACCTCGTAGCCGCTCATCTGCGGCATGAGCACATCCAGCAGCACCAGGTCGATAGGCTGCTGACGCAGCAGCGTGAGCGCATCCGGCCCGTTCGCCACCACTTGCACCCGGTGTCCCGCGCGCGCCAGCCGGCGGCTCAACATCTCCCGATTCGCGGCGTTGTCATCGACCACCAGAATATTTCCGGTTTCCCCGGTCGGCAGCGGGACTACCGCGATGCGCGCCGTATCCGCGTCGGCGAGCGGCGCAACCGGCGGCGCGCTGACCCCGTCAGCGATCATGGTGTGCAAGGTGTGCGCGGCACTGGCGATTCGATCCAGATCCTGGCCCACCTCTACGGCGGCCGTCTGCCGTGCCTGCGCCTTGAGTTCATCGGCGGCTGCGATGATGGAGCTTATGGGCCCGGACGCCTCGGTGCTGAGGCGGCGCAGATCGATCTCATTATCCTTGCGCGTGCGCCCGAGCACCTCATCGACGAGTAGCATCAGCTGCTGTGCATGCTCGTGCAATTCACGCAGCCTGGGCTCCATGCCCACGATGCTGCCTTCGCTGGCGCTTTCAAGCAGCATCTCGCTGTAACCGATGATGTGGTTCAGCGGCGTGTGCAGCTCATGCCGCAGATGATTCAATATCGTGCGGTCGGTGGTCACACTCGAGGTCCCTGACCGAGCAAGGTCTCAATCTTCTCCAGCAGCCGCGGTAACTCGATCGGCTTGGTATCGAAGTCATCACAACCCACGGCCAGGGCTTTATCGCGGTCGCTGGCCATGGTGTGAGCGGTCAGCGCCACGATCGGAATATGGCGGGTCTGCGGCGCCGCCTTGAGTCGCCGCGTTGCCTCCAGACCATCGATTCCGGGCAGACTCACGTCCATCAGGATCAGCGCCGGCGCTTCGGCCTGAGCCATGGTTATCCCGGTCTCGCCATCGACGGCGGTCACCACCTCGTACCCTCGCTTCTGCAAGCGCCGCGATAACATATCGCGGTTGAGCTCGTTGTCCTCGATCAGCAGGATTTTCTTCATGCGCCGATCCTTGGGCGTAACCGCCTACGTTTTCAGATCCGATGCGGGCCGAGGCCCGAATTTGCTCATAAGATCATCCGGCTTGTGAGCCCGACAGCGCACGAATCTTTTCCAGCAGGCGCGGCATTACGATCGGCTTGGTGTCAAAATCATCACAGCCCGCTGCGAGCGCCTTCTCGCGATCGCCGGTCATCGCATTGGCCGTCAGGGCGATGACGGGTATGTGGCGTGTGTGCTGGGCGGCCTTGAGCTGGCGGGTCGCCGCCCAGCCATCCAGCACCGGCAGACTCAGATCCATCAGAATCAAATCGGGCCGCTCGCTGGCGGCGAGCTGCACGCCGGTGGCGCCATCGCGCGCGATCACCACCGTATGCCCCTGGCGCTTGAGGCGGCTCTCCAGGACAAAGATATTGTCCTCATTATCCTCTACATACAGAATCTTCACGCCAGAATCTCCTTGACCTTCGCATGCTGCCCGCGCTCGATCGAGCGCGGCAGCATGCGGCCCAGTTCACGCAACAGTTCACTCAGCTCGCAGGCGCTCTTGCGCATCACCTGCTCGACGTAGCCGTTCAGCCGCTTTTGATCCTCGACGCTCAGGTCCTTGGCCGTCAGAACCAGCACCGGAATGTCGCGCCATTCCGGGCGCTGCCGCATCTCGACCAGGAACTCGAACCCGTCCATCTCCGGCATGAGCAAGTCCAGTACGATTACGTCGGGACACGATTCGGCCAGATTTTGCAGCGCGAAGCGGCCATTGCTCGCTCCCTCGACCTGCCATTTCTCCTGCTCGAGCACGCGCCGCACGCTCTCGCGCATGATCTCATCGTCATCGACCAGCAGGACCTTGCGTGCAATCGGGCTGCTGATGTCCTGCAGCAGGCTCACGAGCCGCTCGCGGTCGATCGGCTTGGTCATGTACTCCGTCGCGCCGAGCGAGTAGCCGCGGCTGCGGTCGTCCTCGACGGTCACCAGCACCACCGGTATGTCCGCCAGCTGCGGATCGCCCTTGAGCGCCGCCAGCACCGTCCAGCCATCGAGGTCCGGCATATTGATGTCGAGCGTGATCGCCGCCGGGTGCAGTTCGCGCGCCAGTTGCAAGCCTTGCCGGCCTCCCGTTGCGGTGCGAACCACGAATCCCTCGCGCTCGAGATAGCGCGCCATCAACTCGCATACGGTCTGGTCGTCATCGATGACCAGAATCAGCGAGCCTTTGACCGGCTGCATCGTCCGCCGCTCAGGACGCACCCGGCGCAGCAGCGGCGCCGCTTGGACCGCCTCGATGTGGGCGGGCAGGCGGATGGTGAAGGTCGAACCCTTGCCCAGTTGGCTTTCGACGCTAATCTCGCCGCCCATCATCTGGCAGAAACGGCGGCTGATCGCAAGTCCGAGCCCGGTGCCGCCATACTTGCGCGTGGTCGAGGAATCGGCCTGCACGAATTCCTGGAATAGCCGGCTCACCTGCTCGGCCGACATACCGATGCCGGTATCCCTGACGGCCATCGTGATCTCTTCGATGCCCTTGCTCGTGACTCGCGCCACCTCGACCGTCACGCTGCCATGCTCGGTGAACTTGTTGGCGTTGCTCACGAGATTGAGCAGCGCCTGGCGGATTCGCGTCTGGTCGGCATGCATCTCGCCGATATCCTGCGGACAGTGGACGATGATTTCGTTGCCGTTCTTCGCCGCCGCGGAGCTGATCGTGGCCATGACCTCCTCGACCAGCGGCGCGATGGCGAAAGTCTCGACGTGCATGTCCATCCTGCCGGCTTCGATTTTCGACAGGTCGAGGATGTCGTTGATGAGTTCCAGCAGATGATGCGCCGCACGCAGTACGCGCTCCAGCGGTTCGAGCTCCTCTGCGCGCTTCAGGTCGCGCGCATCTTCGTGCAACATCTCGGTCAAGCCGATGATCGCGTTCAGTGGCGTGCGCAGCTCGTGTGACATATTCGCCAGGAACTGCGATTTCAGCTTGCTCACCTCCGCCAGCTGCGCACTTTTCGCCTGGCTTTCCTTGAACAGCCGGGCATTCTCGATGGCCATTACCGATTGCGAGGCCAGCGTTTGCAGCAGTTTCACGATGGAGGGTGAGAATTCGCCCGACACTTTGCGCCGGATCACCAATGCGCCAGTCACGTGCTCATCGCGCAACAGCGGTACTGCTACCACCGCGCGGATGGCGTCGTGCACCCAAATGGCGCTTACTTTTTGCTTGGACAACTCGGTGTCCGAGACCTGGACTGGCACGCGATTGACCGCACAGTTTCCCACCGGACCGTCCCCCAGGCCGATGCGCGAGCCGCGTAGTATCTCGATCATTTCGTCGCTGACGCCGAAATTTGCGCGCGGATCAAATACTCCATCGGCCTCGTCGAACTGATACAGCGTCCCCGAATCCGCATCCGCCAGGCGCACTGCGCGGGCGATGACGGTTGCCAGCACCGTCTCGAGATCGAGAGATGAGCTCACCGCCTGGCCCACCTCGTTCAACGCCTGCAGTTCTGCCACCGAACGCATCAGCTCACGCGTGCGCGCCTCGACCTCCGAGGTGCGCTCGGCAACACGCTGTTCCAGTTTGCGCTGATCCTCCTCTATCTCCAGTTGCGAGCTACGCAACTTCTCGCTCATCATCCGCAGCGAGGCGAGCAGGTTCCCGAGATCGCGTTTCGGCAGATGGTCAGCAGCTACGGCGAACTCCCCTGCCGCAATGCGCTGGGCGAGATCCACGGCGGCGTTGAGCGGTTCGGTAACGCCGGTAATCATGCTGTAGATGAACCAGCCGGCAATCAGCAGCGTGAACAAGGTCGCCGCCGCCACGATCTTGCTCTGGCGCCGTGCTGAGTCGATTGCCTGCGAGATGGCCTCAGTGCTTGCTTTGTCGTAACCTGCCTCGAGCGCGCGAACTGCCTCGCGCGCCTGCTGGATCCGGGGCTGAAGCGCCAGCAACCGCTCGAGCGGCATGGCAACCGAGATCTGGCCCGCCAGGGCCTCGAGACTTGTCGCGACGGCCGCCGCGCGGGGATCCTTGCTGCGCAAGGCGGCGGCGGAGCCCACCGATTGCCGAAGCGCGTCATAAGCGCGCTGTCCCAGGCTGCCCATGTCCACCGCGTCCGCGGCATAGGTCATGAACGACTCGAAGCCGTCCTTCGTCGCCCGCGACAGTCCGTGGCGTACGACGACGCTCTCAACCGCAGCGGTGCGTCGCAGGTCGGAGACCGCCTGATAGATGAGCACCAGCGCGATCGGTGCGATGATGATCACGAACTGCGCAAAGATGCGCAGCTTCAATTGTTTTACTTTGATCATCGGGACGGTGCCCCCCCGGGCGCCGAACTAACGCCTGCCATCCCCACCAAAAGAACCCCCAATTTCTACGCGGTGCGCAGCGGGCCGTCAATCACGCACGGCGGCTATCTCCGCCAGGAGCGGTGTTCGCCAGCACAGAGTCGTCTGGACAGAGTCGTCATAACAGCGTGTTTGGGCCCCTGGCGCGCGAGCAGGTTGCAAACACCTGTGCGCCTCGACGAATCGGCGTGCTCGCGAGCGCTGGCCTGCGTGCCGATTTCCTGTCAGTGCAGGATGCTGCTGCGCGTTGGTGGTTCTTCCGAAAAACCCAGCGTTCGCGACCTTCCCAATTGCCAAGCTTGCGGTTCTGACACATTATGGAAAGCTCTTGAAGACAAGCAGCCTGAGCGTCTCAACCCGTCGCACGGCTGGGCACGCGAGATCAATCCGTGCCGCTTTTCTGCTGCCGGTGGGGTTTACCCTCACGCGCGACCGCCGCCGCGAAATCTGCGCCACGTGCCTGCGGCACATGCTGGAACGTGGTCTGCGCGAGGTCCCTCGCGTCCTCCGGATCAATCCTCCCCAGCAATTAGCGCTCGGCTCCGCGACGCGCCTGGAACCGCCGCGCCTTCATGCGGTTCCCGCACACCTTCATGTTGCACCACCGACGGGTGTGATTCTTGCTCGTGTCGAGAAAGAGCCAGCGACAGGTGTCTGCCCCGCAGGCGCGCACCCGCTGCATCGCATCCGACAGCATGAGCTGCCCTGCGCGCTCCGCGAGGATCCAAACCGGGAGCTCCGCTTCTTTTGCGAAGCGACCCCACTGCCATGCCATCGCCGGTTGTCCGTTGCGCGTCGCCCCTTCCTGCCAGCGCAGCTCCCGATGCTGTTCCGAGGCGAGGAAATGGCGCTCGAGGGTGCGGATATCGGCAGCCGGGGGAGGGCGGCTGTCTACTTTGCCGTAAAACGCAGCCGCCAGCGCTTCGCGCAGTTCCCGTACCGAGCGTAAGGCCCGCGCGGCAGCCTGCGGCTGGACCGACTTCGTCAGCAGCCGCACCTGCCCTGGGTCGAGCAGCCCGGTCTGCTGCGCGAACCCGAGCAGAGCGTCGTAGCCGGCGAGCGATTCGACGCGGCCTTCATCACCAAAGCGATGGTCCAGTGTATTGACCAAATCGAGCGCCGGGTGTCCGCCGCTGAGGTCGAACAGCGGCGCCGCCGCGGGGGATTCTGAGTATGAGTTCATAACCTCTGAATGTGAGTTTACAGGTTACTTCTCGGTTGTCCAGGTTTATCATAACCGTCTATGGATAATTCAACGGTTATCACGGACGTACCCGCAAGCCGCGGCCGGCGCCTCGACGTGCGCGTGCTGCTGGCTTTCGCGGCCATCTACATCCTGTGGGGTGCGACGTTCCTGGCCATCCGGATTGCGGTGCTGGAAATCCCGCCTTTCTTCAGTAGCGGCGTACGCTTTCTGATCGCCGGCGCGCTGCTCTACGCATTCATGCGCCTGCGCGGGCAGCCCGGTCCTTCAGCGAGAGAGTGGCGCAGCATCGCGACGATCGCGCTGTGCATGTTCGTCGCGACCTACGGCGCGCTCTTCTGGGCTGAGCAGTACGTGCCCTCCGGCATCACTTCGGTGATCGAAGCGACCCTGCCCATCACGACGGTCGCGCTGGAGGTGTTCGTATTTCGTCAGCAGCCGTTTCGCTGGCGCACGCTGGCGGCGGTGGTGCTCGGGTTCTGCGGGGTAGCGTGGCTCCTGATCCGCAATGACCAGCCGTTCCCGGGGCTGCCGTGCGTGGTGATCCTGGCTGGTGGCACGGCCTGGTCACTCGGGGCGGTTTTGACGCGCTCCATGCCACGCCCGAAATCGCTGCCGCTGGCTGCCGGCGCGCAGATGATGCTGGGTGGGGCGGTGCTGCTGGCGCTGTCGCGGGCCACGGGCGAGCTGCACTCGTTTCCCCACATCTCGCTGCGCGCGGGGTTGGCACTGTCGTATCTGATCGTCGCGGGGTCGCTGCTCGGCTTTACCGCGTACGTCTGGCTGCTCGCGCGCATGCCCGCGACGCAGGTCGCGAGCCACGCCTATGTGAATCCACTGGTGGCGGTCGCCCTGGGGTACTTCGTCGCCGGGGAGGCACTGACCATGCGAATGATTCTGGCATCGGCACTGGTGCTCGCCAGCGTCCTGCTGATCCTCAAGACACCGGACGGCCGCGAGCGCCGGGTCACCACATGACTGGGAGAATGCTATGGCAGTGCTGAGAGAGTGGCGTGCTGAGATCAAACGCGCCCTTAAGGATGAATACGTGCAATACGTGAAGGCGACGGGCCTGGCCGCCTACCTGCGCACGCCGGGGAACCTTGGCGCCAGCGTGGCGGTGCGCGACCTGGATTCAGAGCGCTCCGAGATCGTTACCCTGAGCTGGTGGAGCGACACCGAGGCCATCAAGGCATTCGCAGGGGCGGACTACGGGCGCTCGCGCTATTTCCCCGAGGACGACCGCTTCCTGCTTACGCACCCCGAGCATGTTCACCACTACCAGGCCACGGTGCCCGGCTCGGCGCAAGCGGCTCATTGAGCGGGCAGCAGGCCTGGTGACGGGTTCGGGCGCCAGCAAGAATCGGGCTGCGCGCGCCGGCACCAAACACAACAATAACGGCCTGAACCCTTCAAAGGAGTGCGGATGATGACCTCGGCCGAGCCAATGCAACAGTCGCAGCCGGCGAGCAACGCCGACCCCCGGTGGACCGCGATCGCTACGCGCGACAAGCGCTCGGACGGGGAGTTCTTTTATTCTGTGAAAACCACGGGCGTGTATTGCGGGCCCTCCTGCCCCGCGCGTCCCGCCAGGCGCGAGAACGTCGAGTTCCATGCCACCGCGGAAGAAGCGGCACGGGCGGGCTTTCGGCCCTGCAAGCGCTGCAGGCCCGATCGCAATTCGCGCGCGGACGCGGCCCTGCGGGCTGCGATCGTCCAGTCCTCGCTCGGCTACGTTCTCGTCGCCCGCAGTGCGAAGGGAGTGTGCGCGATACTCCTGGGCGACAGTCCAGCGCTTCTCGAGCGCGATCTGCGCCTGCGCTTCGCGCATGTCCGTCTGCTCGGCAGTGATGCGGACACCGAGTCACTGGCCGCTCACGTCGCGCGTGTCATCGAGAACCCACGCCTCGGCCTCGATCTTCCGCTCGATGTGCGCGGCACAGCCTTTCAGCAACGAGTCTGGCGGGCACTGCGGGCGACTCGCGCGGGGTCTACCGTGAGCTATGCGGAAATAGCGCGGCGCATCGGGGCACCGCGCTCGGTGCGGGCGGTGGCGCAGGCCTGCGCCGCCAATCCCCTCGCGGTGCTGATCCCTTGTCACCGCGCCGTGCGCCACGACGGAGCGCTGTCCGGCTATCGCTGGGGCATCGAGCGCAAGCGAGCGCTTCTCACGCTCGAGTCGGGCCGATGATGGCCGCGCAGGCGGGAGTCTCTCGCCAGCGCGGGGCGCCTGAAGACCGCCAGCCCGGCATTGCGGACCGGGTGAGGGCTCTTGATTGGCACCGGCTTTCGCAGGATCTCGATGCTCATGGCAATGCCATGATCGAAAGTCTCCTCACCCGCTCCGAGTGTCAGCGCATCGCGCACTGGTACGCGGACGACTCGCTTTTTCGTGCCCGGGTAGTGATGAGCCGCCACGGATTCGGGCGGGGTGAGTACCGGTACTTCTCCTACCCGCTGCCGCAAAGCGTCGCCGCACTGCGCGCTGAGTTCTACCCGCCGCTCGCGGTGCTCGCCAATCGCTGGAACGAGCGGCTGGGCGTGGCGGCTCGTTACCCGATGGCGCACGAAGAATTTGTAGCCCGCTGCCGCGCGGCCGGCCAGACCCGTCCCACCCCGCTGCTGCTTCAGTACGGGGTCGGTGACTACAACTGCCTGCACCAGGATCTCTACGGAGAGTGCGTCTTTCCGCTGCAGGTGGCGATGCTGCTGTCGCAGCCGGGTGTGGACTTCAGCGGGGGCGAGTTCCTCATCACGGAGCAACGACCCCGCCTGCAGTCGCGGGCCGAAGTCGTGCCGCTTCGCCAGGGAGACGCGGTAGTCTTCGCGGTGCATCATCGCCCTGTGGCAGGCACCTGCGGAGTGTATCGCGTGAATCTTCGTCACGGCGTCAGCCGGGTTCGCACCGGACACCGTCACACCCTGGGCATGATATTTCACGACGCCCGGTGAGCGCACGGAACCATGGGTGCAGAGCCTGACACGCCGCTCGACCTGTTTGTGGACGGGTACGCGCAGCCGCGCCGGGAAACGCTCGGCCCGGGCGCCATGCTGCTGCGCGCCTTCGCGAGCCCAAGAGCCGCAGCCCTGCTTGCGGCACTGGAGGAAGTCGCTCAACGCAGTCCCTTTCGCTTCATGACCACGCCGGGCGGCTACCGCATGTCGGTCGCCATGACCAACTGCGGGGCCGCTGGCTGGGTCACGGACCGCAGCGGATATCGCTACGACGCACTCGACCCGCTGAGCGGCGCGTGCTGGCCCGAGATGCCGCCGGTGTTCCGGGAACTCGCGGTTGAAGCCGCGGGGGCTGCCGGCTTTGCTGAGTTTGGGCCCGACGCGTGCCTCATCAATCGATACGAGCCCGGTGCGCGGCTGTCGCTTCATCAGGACAAGGATGAACGGGACCTTGACTCCCCGATCGTCTCCATATCACTCGGATTGCCCGCGGTATTCCTGTTCGGCGGTCACCGCCGGGCCGACCGCCCGCGGCGGGTCCCGCTGGCCCATGCAGACGTGGTGGTCTGGGGCGGCCCGGCCCGGCTCCGATTCCACGGTGTGCAGCCGCTGAAGGACGGGCGGCATCCGGCCCTCGGTGCCTGTCGGGTCAACCTGTCCTTGCGCAAGGCGCGGTAGCGGGGCAGATCGGCTCGCGCCCGCGTCACTTCCTGGTCCGCGCCCGCGCCGACAGGGAAATTCGACCCACGGTGGGCCGTGCTTGCCTTGAGAGGGGGTCGGCCCTGTGGTAATCTAGTCAGAATGACTAGATTATCAAAACAAAGGTCCGCCGCACCGAAAGCGCGAAAACCGCGTGTTGCCAAGCCGCGCTCCGGCTACTGGCTCCTTCAGGACGCGAAGGCCCGCTTCAGCGAGCTCGTCCGCAAGGTTCGCAGCGAGGGGCCGCAGCACGTGACGGTGCACGGACGCGACGAGGTCGTCGTCATTGCCGCGGAGGACTTCCGGCGCCTCAAGGGCAGCATCACGGGAAAAGCGCTGATTGAGGCCGTGCAGGCATCCCCGCATCGTGACATTGATATCGAGCCAAGGCGCACCCCCCTGCCAGTGCGCGACGTGACGCCGTGACGGGATGGCTACTCGATACCAATATCTTGTCGGAAATTCGGCGCCCGAGGCCAGAACCGCAGGTGCTGGCGTTCATCGAGGCGCAGCCGCTCGAATCGCTCTACCTCAGTACGGTGACGCTGGCCGAGATTCGCATCGGCATCGAATTGCTGCCCGAGGTCGCTCGCCGCTCCGCGCTCAACGACTGGCTTGCCCGCAAAGTGCGCCCGATGTTCGAGCAGCGTGTGTTGCCGATTACCGAAGACATCATGTTTAAGTGGAGACTGCTGGTCGAGGAGGGCCGCAAAGCGGGCCATACGTTTTCCCAGCCCGACCTGATCATTGCCGCGACCGGCCAGTATCATGGCCTCACGATCGTCTCGCGCGACACCGGCGATTACCTCAAGGCACGTGTCGCCGTGTTCAATCCCTGGCTTGATTCGTTGCCGGAACCCGCGGGAATTCGGCTCTAGTCACAGAGGACTCATCCATGGATCTTCCCGATCCCGGTGACAGCTCCGCACGGCGATCGAAGCCGAAGGCCCCTCGGCACGGGAGGGGCGCCGACCGCGGCAAGCTCAGGATCGGCGATGACTGGAACGCGATCCGTATCATCGCACTCTCGCAGGGGAACCCCCTGAAGGCTATCGCCGAGTTCGTCGAGAACAGCATCGACGCGCGCGCGCAGACCGTTACGATCACACGCGGTCGGGAGCACGGCGAGCACTATCTATCGATCAAAGATGACGGCGACGGCGTGCCCCGCGATGAGGAGGGTCGGCCGAACTTCAAATACGTCGCGACGCACATCGGTGATTCGGTCAAGCGGCGACTGAAGGCAGAAGGGTCCGGAAACGGCATACAGGGCGAGTTCGGGATCGGACTGCTGTCCTTCTGGACGGTCGGCGACAAGCTTACGATGATCTCCGCGGGCAGCGACCAGCGCTCCTACCAGATGACGATGAGCAAGGGCGACCCGGGTTACACGGTGAGCCCGCGACGGGTCTTGTTCGCCGAGGGCGGCACGGAACTCCGCATCAACCCGCTGCTGGAGGGAATCCGTACACTTTCGGGCGAGAAGATCCAGTGGTATCTGGCCTCGGAGCTGCGCGATCGGATCCGCAGCGCTAGGGTTCGCGTGACCGTTGTCGACAAGGTTGCGCGCAAGCAGTACGAGGTCGAACCGCGGGCGTATGAGGGACAACTGCTGCATCAACTCCCCGCGGTCCGCACGCCGTTCGGCGACGCCTACGCGGAACTCTATCTCGCCGAGCCCGCCGACAGCTGTCGGGTCGCACTCACTCGTGCCGGGACCCGAGTCATCGAGGACCTTGCGACACTGCCCGGGCTCGAGCACGCACCATGGTCGTCCCGGTATCTACAGGGGCTGGTCGATGTGCCATTCCTGAGTCTCACGCCCGGCACGCGCACCGGCATCATTCACGACGAGCGTTACGCCGCCCTGTTGGAGGCCATGCAAGCGCTCGAAGCGCACCTGCAGGGGCTGATCGAGGCGCAGGAGCGGGCGCAGGAAGAACAGGCGAGCCAACAGTCGCTGCGTGCGATCCAGCGCGCGTTTCGTGAGGCGCTCCTCGCGCTGCCGCCCGAGGAGTACGACTGGTTCGACATCCAGGCACTCGCCCGCAACGAGAGCGGGCTGCGGCGGCCCGGCGGCGCGCAAGTCGGATCGACGGCAGGAGAGAGGGAGCCGGGTGACCTCGGCGTAACGGAGCCAGCCTTCAACCTCGGAATGCAGCGGCACTTCTTCGACTATGCGGGACCACTGTTCAGTGTCGTGATCTCACCGGCCTCCAGTACAACACCTGTCAACGCGCGACGGCGCTTTCGCGCGCTGCCACGGGATCGTTCCCGCCGGCGCGTGGAGGAGGATCTGCAATTTTCCTGGGAGATCGCTGAAGGCGGCGGCTCACTCGCCGGCACGGTCGACCAGGAAGTCGAGTACCTGGCACCTGCAACACCCGGTCTCGCGCGGCTAAACGTGTCGGTAACCCAGCATGACGTCACCTGCACCGCGGAAGCATTGATCACGATCGCCGCCAGCCTCGAGGCCACGATGAGCAGCGCGATCGTCAATGCGCGAGGCCTTCCGGGCTACACGTTCGAGCGGGCGGCGGGGGAGCTATGGAGATCCCGGTTCGACGCCGAGCGCAATCTCATCATTGTGAACAACGGGCATCGCGATTTCGTATTCGCAACGAAAAATCGCGCGCTGCAACTCCGCTATCTCGTACGCCTCTATGTGAAGGAGCTCGTACTGAAGAACTTCACCGGTGTTCCCCCGGAGCAGCTGCTCGAACGCATGATCGAGCTATCGCTTTATGCGGAAGAGAAGCTGAAAACGGCTGGACCCTGAGTGGCATCGATCGCACAGATTGCGGCCCTGGCCACGGCCTATTCCCCGAGTGACGGTCGCTGCCACTGCGCCGAAGACCAGGCACGGTGCCACAGGCACCTCCTGCGAAGGCTTATCCTCAGTAGTTCGGTGTAAGGACGACCCGCCGGGAGCGGCGGGCGGCGTGACGGGACTAGGTCCGCGGGGCGGTGGCGTGTCCGGTGGTGCCGCCGCGAGCGAATTCGAACCTCAACAGCCACTGTCGAGAGTCTTGATCGTCCGCTGGGGCGAACTTCCATTTTCTGGCGGCGTCCCTTGCCAGGCGGGCGAAATACCAGCTTGGCCCCGGGTTTTGCAGCATCGCGTCGGTGACATTGCCCGAGCGATCGACGTTCACGAGCACCGCGACCTTGATATGGCCGTGAATCGTCCGACGTGCGCCGTGCGGAACGGCGGGAATCTGTTCATGGACTACGGCGGGTGGGGCGTCCGCCAACGGTTGTGCGGGTTGATCCGACCGATGAGAAACAGGGCGCGAGGGCGTGGGCTTACGCTCCACTGACTTCGCGCTGGCCGAAGGAGCGGAGACCTTGGGAGGCACTGACGGAGGCGTTGCGGGAATCTGCGAAGCCGCGGCCGGCGCGCCGGCAGTTTGTTGCGAAGAAGCTTGAAGAACAGAAGAAGTCTGAAGAGCAGGGGAAGTCCGAGGAGTACTTGAAACCGATTGCGACTTGGGATGGCTCTGAAACAGGCGCAAGCCAGCCCAAACTGCGATCGATAGTATGAGGACTGCTACCGCTATGATGGCCGGCACGAGCCAGCGCTGTTTGGGCGACTCCTGTGGAGGGGCGGCTCGGCCCGGCGCTTCGTGAACGACAACCTGAGGAACCGAAGCCACCGGAGCTTGTGGCGCGCCTTTGAACCGGGCTTGCAAATCGGTGGCCGTCGGACGGCTGGCGGGGTTGTGACTCAGGCATCGCTGTACGGTGTCCACGAATGCCGGAGGAAGAGTCGTGGGCAGGGAGGCCGTTTCGGCTTGTTCACCAGGCCACGGAAGGCTTTGGGTGAGAGCCTCAACCATGGTTATACCGAGACCCCAGATGTCGCCGGCCGCGGAAGTTATGCCGTTTTTTGCTTCCGGAGGATCGTAGAGGGAAGACTTAGCGATGATTGCCCTGGGTTCACCGGCGGGACGGATGGTATCGCTCGCCAGTTTCAGTTGATCATTGACCACCAGAAAGTTTGCCGGCTTCAGCCGGCCCTGCACCAGGTTTCTGCGGTGAAGGAAAGCCAGGGCGTCGAGAGTGGGGCCGAGCATTTCCCGCACTTCCTCGCCAGTCAGGGCCCGCTGGGGAAGGACCTGAGATAGATTCTGTTCGGCATATTCCATTACGACGAAGAGAAATTGCTGACCCCCGAGCTGGCACTGACCTGCGTCGAGAAGCCGAATCAGGTGGGGATGGGAGAGGCCGGCAGCCGTCATCCAGTGCGAGAGCTGAGCCTCTGTCAGTGCCCGCGCAGCCGGGATGAGCTTGATCGCGGCAGTAGGAACGTCTTGTGCCTTGCATTCAGTAAGGAATACCGCGCTGTGGTCTGAGCCGCTCAGAAAGCGGCGCAAGGGATAGACCCCGTTGATGACCTCGTTCTGCCACTGCGGCCAGATCTCGGTCATCGTCTCTGCTCTTGCCTCCACACTCACGACCATCGGCGCTCCCGGGATGTGTGTAAGAAGATACCACCACGAGGCAGGCTGCTGGAGAACCAGATATGGAGATGTGGGTCACACTTCCGGTCTTTCGACGCGCCGGTCGGCGCGGACGGCGAAGTTGCGCTCGCTATCGGGGTTGTGGGACATGGGGGGCTCGAACGGCCCGCGCTTTACAGGTAAGTATCGAACCAATTGAGGAGGCGCGAAGCGACGTCGACCTGATCGGCACGTTTGAAGAAAAAATGACCCTCGTCGGGGTAAACGACGAACTCGGTCTTTACGCCCAGCCGCCGCAGCGCGTTCCAGTATTCGTAGGACTGCGTGACCGGCACCTCCGCATCGCGATCGCCGCCTACGATCAGAGTCGGGGCGTGCACGTTCCTGATAAACGTCATCGGTGAACTGCGCTCGTACACCTTCGGATCGTCGTAAACCGAGGCGCCGAAGTAGGGAATCATCCACGTGTCGATGTTGTTCGTGCCGTAGTAACTGAGCCAATCCGAGAGTCCTGCGCCGGCGACCGCCGCTTTGAAGCGGTCCGTTTGCGTCAGGGCCCACATGGTCATGTAGCCGCCGTAGCTCCAGCCGGTGATCCCGACCCGCTCAGGATCGATCGGTGCCGCCTTCTGCGCGGTGTTCACACCGCTGAGAATGTCGCGCAGGTCGCCGTAGCCGAAGTCCTTGACGTTGGCCTGTGTGAAGGCCTCGCCCTGCCCGTAGCTGCCGCGCGGATTGGGCTTGAACACGAAGTAGCCCTGGCTCGCGAGGAGCGCATCAAACGAATCCGGGTGGGCCGGGAAGAGTGGGTAGTGCGCGTACGCCGGGCCGCCGTGCACCTCGACAACCAGAGGGTAGCGTCTTCCCTGCACGACCGACGGCGGCTCGATCAGCATTCCCTGAACGCCGAAGCCGTCGCTCTTCCAGAACACGTTCGTCGCCCTGCCGGTGATCGGCTTTACGCCGGCGTTGGCCCTGGTGATGGGCTTCCACTTGCCCGGCGGCCCGGTCTCCACTTCAGGTGGCGAGGTGTACGATTGCCGAATGACTGCCGAGAATGCCCCATTCTTTGAAAGCGATAACCCCGCGTCGCCTGGCGTAAAGCCAAGCAGACAATTCGCCCAGATCATCTGCGGGGCGCGCCACAGCTCGCGCTGCGACTTCGAGTCCACGTCGATACTGGCGAGCACTTCGTCGCCCGCGGCAAACTCGGTAGCCACGATGCGCGTTGCGGAAGCATTCCAGGTAATCGTCTGTGCGGACTGCGCCAGACCTGGAGTAACGTTGACGGGCGCTCCGCCGGCGGCCGGCATCACGTAGACGTCACCTCCGGTGATGCCCTCATCGCTCATGAGGCCGCCGATGTAGGCGATGCGCGTGCCGTCCCCCGACCAGCGCGGCGAGGCGATCTGCAGGTGCGGTTTCAGGAGAGTGGTCAACGCACCACTTTGCGCATCCAGCAGGTCGAGCTCGGCGATCCACCAGTTGTCATCCCCGGAGCCGTGCGCGGCCGTGACCACGAAACGCTTATCGTCGGGGGACCAATCGTATTCGTAGATGTTCAGATCCGTCGGGCCGAGCAATGCCACCTCCCCGCCGCGCGCGGGAATCAACGCCAGCCGCTGCTCGTACACGGTGGAGGAGAGCAGGCCTGCATCGCGTGCGAGCGGATTGAGGGGTCCTGGCGTCCTGGGGGCACCCTCGGAGTAGAGAAAGGCGATGCGACTGCCGTTGGAAGACCAGCGGGGCGTGTCCAGCGGCCCATGTGCGCTCGTGATGATCTTCACGTTGTGATCGCTGACCGTGGCGACCGCGATCTGCGTTTGCTCCGCGGCATCGGTCGTGACGAACGCGACCCGCGTCCCGTCGGGCGACCAGGCAGCACTGTGCTCGTCGCACACTGACCCTGGGCAAGCCGTCAGGCGAGCCGCGCCGGAGCCGTCGCTCGCATGGGCTATCCAGAGTGCCGACACCTCGACCTCGGCCCCGCCACGCTTGCCCGTGACCACGTTGCCGTAGACCACGCGTTTTCCGTTTGGCGAGATGGCGACCTCGCCAAAGGGATGCACGGAGCTGAGCGCGTCCAGCACCGCCGTAACGGGCGCGGGCTGCGCTGCGGCAGGATTCGCGAGCATGCCGTAGAGGAGTACGGCTCCTGTGCTGCGACCCAGGACCGCCACGCACCTGTTCACGCGATGCATCTTATCGCTCCCCCAACCTATGGTGCGCAATGAGGGCACCGCGCCTCAGATTGCGATCTCCCGTCCCAGCTCGACCACCGAGTCCGCGGGCAATCGGAAGTAATCACTCACGTGCATGGAATTGCGCTGTAGATAGGCGAACAGGGTTTCCACCAGGTGCGGCAAGCCCTTGCCGTCGTGGCGGGGGATCACGGTTTCATGGCCCACATAGTAGGTGACATCATCCAGCTTCAGCTTGCATCCGAGTGTATTGGCTTGCCGCAGCAAAGCCGGGATGTCGGGCCGCTCCATGAAGCCGAAGCGGGCCGTGGCGCGCCACATTCCCGGCGCGACTTCCTCCACCTGCAGCCGGCCGCCGCGACGTATCCACGGGACCGATTCGACCACGGCAGTGAGTATGAACACGCGCTCGTGCAGGGCGCGATTGTGCTTGATGTGCCAGACGAGCACCGGTGGGGCGTCCTTTTGTGCGCGCGTGAGAAACACCGCCGTACCCGGTACGCGCGGGATATGTCGCTCGGTGAGTTGCCGCAACAGCTCACCGATCGGCACCAGGCGCTCCTGGATGCGCGCCGACACGGACTGCGACCCCAGATGCCACACCCACATCACGCCATACACCACAGCGGCCAGCACCAGCGGCACATATCCGCCGTTAGCAATCTTCATGAGATTCGCCGCGACGAAGCCCGCGTCCACCACGAAAAAGACGCCGGCCACTGCACCGGCCGCGGCAAGACTCCAGTGCCAGATCTCGCGCATGGCGATGAACAGGAGCGCCGAGGTCATCAGCATCGTGGCCGAAACGGCGATACCGTACGCCGCGGCGAGATTGTCGGATTTGCCGAAGCCCACCGTCAATGCGAGCGTAACGAGCATCAACAGCCAGTTCACCGGACCCACGTAAATCCGGCCGTAACCTTCTTGAGAAGTCTGCTTGATCGGCAGCCGCGGCATCCAGCCCAGCTGGATGGCCTGACGCGTCATCGAGAATGCGCCGGTGATAATGGACTGGCTGGCGATGATGGTGGCGACGGTGGCCAGAATCACCATCGGCAGCAGCGTCGCCGGCGGGCACAGCCGGAAGAAGATGTTGTCCGCCGTCGGCGCACCGCCGAGCACGAGCGCTCCCTGCCCCGCATAGTTCAGCATGAGGCACGGAAAGACCAGGGCACTCCAGGTTAGGCGGATGGGTGTTGCGCCGAAATGGCCCATGTCTGCGTAGAGTGCCTCGGCCCCGGTAACGCACAGGAATACCCCGCCGAGCACCAGGAAGCTGGTGACGCCGCCGGCGAACAGGTACTCGATGCCGTGCCGCGGATCCAGCGCCCACAGTACGGATGGGTGCTGGGCAATACCCCAGACCCCGAGCGCGCCCATCACCACGAACCAAAGCGCCATGATCGGTCCGAACGCTTTGCCGATCTTGGCGGTGCCCTGGGGCTGCAGTGCGAACAAGCCGATCAGCACCGCAACGGCAGCCGGCAGTACGTAGGCATTGAACGAAGGCGCGACCATCTTCAGGCCCTCGAGTGCAGAGAGCACCGAGATCGCCGGCGTGATAGCACCGTCGCCGTAGATCAGGGCGGCGCCGAACAGACCGACCGCCACGATGGTGGGACGACGGCCGCGTCTCACGCTCAACAGGGACATCAGGGCGAGAATCCCACCTTCGCCGTCGTTGTCGATGCGCATGGCGAACGCCACGTACTTCACCGAGGTGATGATGATCAGCGTCCAGATCACCAGCGACAGCGACCCGAGCACGGTGAATGCATCGGATCTGTCGCCCGCGAGGCTCAACACCGTCTTCAGGGTGTACAGCGGGCTGGTCCCGATGTCCCCAAATACCACGCCGAGCGCGGCCAGGCTCAGTGACGGCAGACTCGCGGCAATCTTCGGTCGGGTGCCGTTCGCAGCGACGGCCACCGGCGGCCGCGAATCGTGCGGTGCAGGCGCTACGCTCTGTCCACCAGAACCCATGCGATCACCTCATGACAGACGATAGCTCAGTGCCGGGGTCGGCGGCATACTGACGCTCGAGTCCACACGCCGGGGACTATACGATGACGGGTCACATCCAGCGCAATCGGGACAATCTTCGCGACGAGCTCGTGACCCACCATTCATGACGGAGTCTTGAAGCATGACCCACGTACTCGTAACCGGGGCTTCGGGCGGCATTGGCGCAGCTATCTGCAAGGCGCTGGCCCTGCGTGGCGTCACGGTCGTGCTGCACTACCACTCTGACCGGGCGGCAGCGGAAGCGACCCGGCAAGCCATGAAGGGGGGCGGCCACAGCATCATCCAGGGCGACCTCGGCAATCCGACCTCGATCGAATGCCTCTGGCAGGAGGCTTCGGCGCTGCAGCGCGTTGATGCCGTGGTGAACAACGCCGGCATCTATCCGCATCATCCGCCGCTGACCACGGATTACGCCGACTGGACAGTGGCGTGGCAGCGCACGCTGGCGATCAATCTGACCGGTCCGGCACACCTTTCTCATTGCGCCGCGCGCAGGATGGCAGAGCAGGGCGGCGGAAGGATCGTCAACGTCTCGTCCCGCGGTGCTTTTCGGGGAGAGCCCGAGGCGCCCGGCTATGCCGCAAGCAAGGCCGGTTTGAATGCGCTCAGCCAATCGCTGGCAAAAGCGCTGGCACCGAAGGGCGTCTACGTCTTCGTCGTCGCCCCTGGTTGGGTGTCGACACACAGAGTGGCCGATCTGGTGAAGGACAAGGCAGTCCTGGCCGACCAGCCACTGGGCAGGGTCGCAACCCCGGACGAGGTCGCGCAGGTCGTCACGTACTGCACGCTCGATGCGCCGGCGAGCATGACGGGCGCGGTCGTGGACGTGAACGGCGCCTCTTATTTACGGACCTAGCAGCTATCGGCCAGGTCGATCGCCCGCTGGCGCCAAGACTCTTATTTGGGCTTCGACTTCGGTGCTTTGATTGGCTGGTTGTAGGGATCGTAACCGCCACCGGGGCTCGAATCCGACATGATCCGCAACTCCTCGTCCTTGGTGTCTTCCATCTTGAGGTCCGGCGCTTCGAGTTTGCGCAGCAGCCGCGAAGTACTTTCGATGGCGATGCGGCTGGTCTCCTTGACCCACTGCCATACGGCGTGGCCGCGCTCATCGTGAACGACTTTCCCGGCGGTACCGGGATCGGAGGGCTGAGCGGCCGGGCCGACACCGCCGGGGCGCGCAGCCGGTCCCTGCGCGGCAGGCCTTGCAGCGGCGCTTCCGGTCGGGCGAATTCCGCGCCCGGGGTGGCTTGGGTCGCTCATGGTTTAGCTTATAACGGCGCGTCTACGCGCACAGTATTAGGACTTTCCACATTGGTGGTGGGGGCGGTCATTGCGGCCGTGGAATCCTGCTGGCAGGGTATTTGCTGGTCAATGGTCGGCAGGCGCGTTGAGGCCCTGGCGCGGGATACTACTCCGCCCGGCGGGCGGGCAACGCCCGCCGGGCGAGACTCACTAGATCCAAATGAATGACCGGGTTACTCGCTGATGGCTACCCCGCTGAAGCCGGCGACACCGACCGGGCTCGACGTCGCCGCAGGTGTGAGGTCGCCGTAGGCGTCGATAGCATACACCGCAACATAGCCGCTGCCGCCGGCACTGTAAATGACGGCGAGCCACTTGCCATCACGGGACACCGTGATGTCGGTCGGTGCGCCCGGCAGGGGTATCGATTTGTAGAACACCCCGCCTGCTCCGTCGGTCAGGAATATGGAGATGGCATGACCGGGAGAGTTGGCGGTGTACCAGATGTTTCCCGGCCCTTTGGCCACCCAGCAGGGGGCGTTGGAAGGAAACGGCGGTGTCGGTCCGGTGATCGGGAAAACGTCCCGGTTCCTGTCCACGAGCGCAAAGCTGTCCGGACTGTGGGCCGGAGTGAAGCCCAGAATATCGCCCCAGAAGGCGGCCCCGAGCGGGGTGTTGTTCGCCGTGCTGGGGAGTGTTACGGGCATGCTCGCCCCACCGAGTGCTCCATCCTGGAGAGGCAGCTGCAGGACCGATCCTGACTTGAGTGTCACAGCAGCCCAGCTCTTGCCGACGACTATCTGTGCAGCGGAAGGATCCGTGAGCGCAACGGCTCCCTCGACGCCGCCCGTGGGCCACGCATGACTCTCGGCACAATTCGCGCCGACCACGAACAGACGGTCCCGGGTGAGCGCGACGGAATCGGGCTGCACGCAACCAGGCGCCAGACCGATCGTTGCTGCGACACTGAAGAGATCGCCACTGCGTACCAGTTTACTGACGCTGTTTGATCCGTAGTTGGCCACGGCTCCGGAATCGGCCCTGAACTGCAGAATTCCGGCGTTGCCGCCCGCACCGCCCTTGCCTTGCGCCGGCAACATCCCCGTCAGCGAGAGCGAGGGCGTTCCCGCCGTATCCAGCTTGAACACGACGACATCGTTGCCCGCTGGGTTGTTGGTGCTCGTGAGCACGAACACGCCACGTTCAGGCTCGCCGGCAACCGCCAGGGTGGTCGCGAGTAATGTGGCCGCCAACATGCTGGCGGCGCGATACAGATAAAGCGTCTTGGGTCCTCGAGTACTCATCGTGATCTCCTGATTGGGAAACATTGCGCAAATGGCTGGCGCCCTCCCCGCGGCGTGCTCCAGGATGTGGTGTAGTCTTGAACCCTGTAGCAGGCTGGTTCGGGGATCTTTCAAACATGCGCAGTATTCGACGGGGGGTTATTCGCCTTGGGCTCGCGGAAAGTTACGGTACGACGCACCGGCGGGACCGAAAATCAACAAACCCCGAATTGAAGGCGACACCGTAACTTTTCGGCCCTTGCCAGCGAATACTCGTGGACCCCGGCAGCAATCTGGACACACTGATGGCGCGCTACCAGGCGGGTGATTTCCCCGCCGCCACGGCGCTCATCCAGCGCATCGGACCGCAGCTGCACCGGTTTTTTCTGGCGCAATTTTCCAGCCGTGCAGATGCGGATGACCTGCTGCAGGAAACCTGGCTGCGCATACACCGGGTGCGGCACACCTATCGCCCGGGCGAGCCGGTCCTGCCGTGGTTCTATGCGATCGCGCGGCGCGTGCGCATCGACCACTTCCGCAGGGCCAGCCGGACCACCGCCCGCGAGCGCAGCCTGGAAGAAGCGCCCGACGTGGCGGTGACGTTCCCGCGGGAAGAGGGCGAGCTTGATGACCTGGAGGCGCTGTTGGCACCCCTCTCGGAGAGCCAACGTGAAGTCATTCGGATGATGAAGGTGGCGGGCATGTCGCTGGAGGAGGTCGCGCGCGCGACTTCTTCAAGCGTCGGGTCGGTGAAACAGAAAGTGCACCGGGCATACAGGAATCTGCGCGAACAGATGAGCGCGCCAGGGCTCAAGAAAGGGCCGAGCGGGGGGCTGCCGTGATAGACGAACAGGTTGACGAAGTCCTGAAGAGGGTATCCCGGACAGCGCACGAGGTGGAGCCGGCGTTGCTGGAGCGCGTCGCCGACTCGATCCATTCGTCCTTGCAGCCGGTGCGCCCACTGCCGCCGACGTGGGTGCTGACCGGTGCTCTGGTACTGATCTGCGCGGCCGTGGCTGTGGCGGGAGCCGCTCGAACCGGATTCTACGGAATTGAAAAACTGACTGTGTTGGAGCGCCTGCTGATCTTCACGACACTGGGTATCCTGGCCTGGGTGGCGGGGAGAGAGTTCGTCGCTGAACTGATCCCCGGCAGCCGCCATCGCCTAAGTCCCGGCGCGCTCCTGACGATTGCCAGCGTGGCCCTGCTCGCCGTGTTTGCGCTGCTGTTCCGCAACTATCGCACGGAGCACTTCGTCTCCGCCGGTATTGCGTGTCTCGTCACCGGCCTGCTCCTTGCCATCCCCGCGGCCTTGCTGAGTTGGCTGCTGATGCGGCGCGGTTTTGCGGTGAATTCTGTCTCCGCCGGACTGGTCGGAGGCGCGCTGGCCGGTCTGTGCGGCGTGACGATGCTGGAGTTGCACTGCGCCAACTTCCAGGCACTGCATGTGCTCGTGTGGCACACCGCGGTGGTATCGGTGAGCGCGGCAGCCGGAGCGTTGCTGGGATGGGCGCTGTGCGAAGTCGCCTGATTTCCTGCGGGCCGTCTTCCTGTTGACCGCAAACGGATTTCACTACTTCACACTAAACGTCGGCACCGCTCCGGCATTCTCAATGAACGTGCACTTACCATCCGCGCACACCCGATTCTCCATCTCGATCCGCTTCAACTGGACATACTGCTCAGGTGATAAACCGATAGCCTGGCGATAAGCATTGTCTGCCGCCGCCCGCGCCTCTTCGGCCGACTTGCGCTGAACTTCTGCCAACTTGGTCTGCTGCTCGGTCTGGATCCTTTGCTCCTGCGTGGCCGTTTCAATGCGCTGATTCTTGATGGCATCAGGCGGATTGGCTCGCCCTACAGTCATCGTAACGAGCTGGATCGGCAATCCCTTTTCCTTGATGAATGCCTTCAAGGCGTCCCGGATCTCCGCATCGATAGCATCCAAGGCTGTCGTACTGATCGCCGTTTCATTCATGCCGCGCTTGCGCACAGCCTGTCTAACCATCGTCTTGAACTGCTCTTCCAGATTGTTCCGATACCAGTTGGCTCCGAAATTCTTGATCAACACCACCGAATCCGTGACTTGTAACACCACGATGGCATGAAAACTGATCGGTACGCCATCCGAGGTCATCGTGTCGTGCATCTCAGTGTCGAACTTCTGAGGTTGCATGTACACATCGACACCCTCAGTCGTGATGGCTCCGAACGTTCGTCCCGGCTTGACCGGATCAGAATCAACTCCGCCATGGCCAAAAATCCATGGCTTTTCGATCAATACGACTTCATGCCCCGCATCAGGCGAATACACACTGCAGCCTACCAGCCCCACCGCAATCAGCATTACCAGATATTTCATTGATCTACCCTTTCAAAAATCGAATGCAAGTGACGGAGGGAACTGATCGATAAGGCCAGACACTTACACTGCTCCGACGCCTGCGCAGTTGCAAACCGAGCGCGATCGAGCCGTCCGACAGGGACGCTTCTAACCATGCGATAGCTTGAGTCGGCGAACGCTGCGTTCGCAGCGAACGGGCGCGCCGCAATGGCCACCGCCGAGGGTCGCGCGACCAACGAGATCATGCACCGCCCGGGACTGTCCAAGTCGGCGGTGTGGCGCTGCCAGGAGTGTACCCGCAAAATGGCCCCGTCCGACGAAAGTGGAAATGTCATGACCGCGGAAAAAACAACGCAGGGCTTCGGCTGGCGCGTCTACGGCCTGGGCGTGATGGCGTTGGGCGTGGTCTGCCTGGCGTGGGGGGACTTCGACCCGGGGCAGCCTGTGCCCAAGGCCTTTCCCGACCGCACCGCCCTGGCCTATGCCGCCGCTGCGTTCATGCTCGTCGCGGGCGCGGCTGTCGTGTGGCGTCGGACCGCGGCCTGGGGCGCCGCGGCGCTCACCGCCTATTACGCGCTCATTGTCGTCATCCTGATGAACGGCCGCGGGGTGCTCGCCCATTACGCCGAGTTCGGCACCTACAGCGGGATCTGCGAGCAGCACGCGATCACGGCGGGCGGGCTGATCGTCTACGCCGCCAGCGCCAGGATGGATGCGGCCCTGGCCGCACGCCTCACGCGCCTGGGCCAACTGGCGTTCGGAGTTTGTGCGCTGTTATTCGGCGGAGCGCATTTTGTCTACATGAACTTGACTGCCCCGCTGGTCCCCAAATGGCTGCCGCCTACGCAAGAGTTCTGGGCTTATGCGACCGGGGTTGGCCACATCGCGGCGGGCGTTGCGATCCTGGCGGGCGTGCAGGCCCGCCTGGCGGCGATCCTGCTGACCGCCATGTTCGCGTCCTTCACCCCGCTGGTGCACGTGCCGATGCTCCTGGCCGATCCCTCCAGCCATTGGATCTGGTCCGAGAACGCCCTGAATCTCGCCCTGATCGGCGCCGCCTGGGTCGTGGGGGACTCGCTGGCGCGGCCGAGGCGCTAGCGGAGCGACTCCAAGTGACGCCGCCCGGGTAGATCAGAGCGATGCGGGGCCCGTGCGACATCAATGGACCGGTGCCCTGGTGGTTGGGCTTCGTGTGATACCCCGTGCCAATACACAATCGCCATATATGCAAGGAACATAGCGAGAGCGCCCATATCAATCAGCAGGACTTCCATAGGTCACCTCAACCGGGTCATGCCGCGGCAATTTGGTGACGGCCAGCATGGGCAAGAGAGGCAACATCCACCCGTTACACATAGGTGGCCAGCTCGCAAACTGTTCTGGTCATTCGCCAGAACAGTTCCTTGAGCAGGCGGACGTACTCGATCCGGCCGGCGGAACGGACTGGCTATCGGCTACGAAGCCGGTGCGGCGCCGCCTTCCCGGCGGCGACGTTCGACGAACGCCGTCAGCGCTTCGTGCACGGCCGGGTCCAGGGCCGGCGGCTCAAAGGACGCGAGAGTCTCGCGCCAGCGCGAGTTCGCGCGCTCGGTCGCGGTCTTCGCGCCATCATCCGACCAGGCGCCGTAGTTGCGCCAGTCCGACACCAGGGGCGTGTAGAAGGCGTCACGGTAGCGCTGCATGGTGTGGGCGGCCGCGAAGAAATGGCCCCCGGGTCCTACCTCCGCAACGGCCTCGACGCCGATCTCCTCCGCAGAGGCGAGCACCGGCTGAAAGAGCTCCGCGAACATCTGCAGCATTTCAACATCGAGGATGAACTTCTCGAATGAGGCGGTCAGACCGCCTTCGAGCCAGCCGGCCGCGTGCAGGATGAAATGGCAGCCGCCCAACAGCGCTCCCCACAGGCTCATCTGCGACTCATATACCGCCTGCGCGTCGGGGGCGTTGGATGCCGTGGCGCTCGAGCAGCGCCACGGCGCACCGATGCGTCGAGCCAGCTGCCCGGCGCCGAAAGCCGCCTTGGCGTATTCGGGGGTGCCGAATGCGGGTGATCCGGACTTCATGTCGACGTTCGACGTGAAGCTGCCGTACATCACCGGGGCACCCGGGCGCACGATCTGCGACAGCGTGATGCCGAACAGGGCTTCCGCGTGCGCCAGGGTCAGGGCGCCGGCGATGGTGATTGGCGCCATCGCGCCGGCGAGCGTGAACGGGGTAACGATCATCAACTGCCCATGCGCCGCAAACTCGATGATGCCGTCGGTCATTGGCACGTCCAGCTGCAGCGGCGAGTTGGTGTTGCAGATCGAATAGCAGTGCGCTTCGCTGTGAAACGTCGCCTCGTCGATCCCCTGGGCGATGCGCAACATGGCGAAGCAGTCGGCGAGCTGCGCCTCTCCCCGGCAGTAGAAGTACGGCGCCTTGTCCCCGAGCGTGAGCTGCGCGAGGGTCGTCTCGAGGTGACGCTCGGTCACGCTGCTGTCCTGCGGCTCGACCATCTGGCCGAGCACGTGAATGACGTCGAAGGCCTGCGACAGGCGCACGAAGTCGCGAAAATCCTCGATCGTACCGGTGCGCTTGCCGCGCTGCAGATCGCTCACGCTCGGCGGACCCGCGACCGGGGCAAACACGACGTGCGGCCCTCCCACGCGGCAGGTGCGCGCCGGATTGCGTGCAATGAGATTGGCCTCGGCAGGAACGGTCGCCAGGGCCGTGGTGACGAGGCCGCGGTCGAGCCGCACCATCTGGCTCGCGTCGTCCACGTCGGCGCCGGCCCCCGCGAGCACCGCGCGCCCGCGGGGCGACAACACCCGCATGCCCTGGCGCTCCAGGATTCCCAGCGCAGCCAGATGCATGTTCTCGACCTGGTCGTCCGAGAATATCCTCACCGGCTCGAAGGGGTTGACGAGGTTTCGGTAGCGCGTCGAGCGCTGCGGCTGTCCGGCGGTACCCGCCCTCTGGGAATCTCGCCTGCGAGGTCTCATCGCCAAGGCGTTTCTCCGCCGCGGGAATGGCCATCGAGTATGCCACTGTCGCGTTGCAGGCGTCGCTTTTCGCCTTGCACGCTCGCCTGATCGAGGGCGGCGCGCAGCGCGTGAATCCGCGGGCCGCGTTTCGCACCGCCCTGTCACAAAATATTCACGCCGCGGAAGAAAAGCCGAGACCCTCGTGTCATCTTGCGCGCATAGCTTTCCTCCCGGGACTCACTTCAACCAGGGAGGATTTATGCATTCGCACTTCACCACAGCGTGGCGGACGAGAATCGCCGCCAGCGCTTTCGCAGCAGTGCTGTCTGTCTTTGCCTTGACCGCATCCGTGCAGGCGGCCGATCCCAACACACCGGTCGATGCGATCCGGACCGCCACGCCGATCAAGCACGTGATCATCATCGTCGGCGAGAATCGCAGTTTCGATCACCTGTTCGCGACCTATGCACCCAGCGCAGGGGAGGGAATACTCAACCTGCTGTCCGAGGGCATCGTCAATGCCGACGGCACCCCCGGACGGCATTTTGCCCGGGCGCATCAGTACCAGATCACATCCGCCCCCAATGGCGGCAAATTCTTCAGCAGCGCCGGCCGTGCGCACAAGACGCTCTATGGCACGCTGCCGCCGCCGGACGTGAACGGTGTTGGTGCGCTCTCGCCCTATGTCGGGATCCTGAGCCTTGCGGGCGGCGACCCCGGGATGCCGCCCCAGGATCAATTTCTGTTCGGCACGGGGGGCACCGGGCTGAGCTTCACACTCGGTCCCGACACGCGCATCACCAATGTCAATGCCCTGCCGCCCGGGCCATTCCAGCTGACGGGCGCGGCGATGCCCTTTGATGCCTTCACCGGCGACACCATCCATCAATACTTCCAGATGGTGCAACAGATGGATTGCGCGCTCGATGAGGAACACGTCTCCAGGAGCAATCCCACGGGCTGTCTGCACGACCTGCAATCGGCTGTGACCACGACCTACAGCACCCCGCCCGGCGGCACGCCCCACGACACCGGGCAGACCATGGCTTTCTTCAACATGCACAACGGGGATGCGCCGCTCTTCAAATCCCTCGCTGATCGGTACACGATGAGCGACAACTATCACCAGCCGGTGATGGGCGGCACGGGGCCGGACAGCCAGCCGCTCGGCTTCGCCGACCAGGTGTTCTTCAGCGACGGCAATGGCCATCCGGCCACGCCCGCGGCGGTCAACATCTATAACCCCGACCCGCAGAGCGGGACGCTCAATCTCTACACCCACCGCGCGCAGTGGTTCAATTGCTCGGATGCGACCCAACCGGGGATCGGTGCGATCGCGAGCTATCTGAAATCGCTCCCCTACACCCTGCAGACCAGGTGTGGCACGGGTGAATACTGGCAGGCGGTCAACGTCAACCCGGCCTTCACGCCCAAGGGCCTGCCGCAGGGCGGGCTGGTGGTACCACCGACAGCACAGCGCAGCATCGGCGATGTGCTGAGCGCGAACAACATTCCGTGGAAATACTATGGCGGCGGATTCAACGCCGACGGCACCAGCAGCCCGTTAGCCGGCAGCTACTGCAACATCTGCAACCCGTTCGAGTATCAGTCGAACTACCCCTCCAGGGTCGCCGATCACATGCGGGACGTGACCGACCTGTTCACGGATCTGGCCAACGGCACGCTGCCGGCGGTCTCCTACGTGAAGCCCGACGGCACCATGGACGGACACCCGGCATCCTCCAAATGGAGCCTGTTCGAGGCGTTCGCGAACAACATCATCGAGCTCGCACAGAGCAACCGGGAACTGTGGGCCACGACCGCGATTTTCGTCACGGTGGACGAGGGCGGGGGGTACTACGACTCGGGGTTCATCCAGCCGGTTGATTTCTTCGGCACCGGCCCGCGCATTCCGATGATCGCCGTGTCGCCCTTCTCGACGGGCGGACACATCAGCCACGTGTACAACGAGCATTCCTCGTTCGTGAAGTTCATCGAACGCAACTGGCGGCTCGGCGGCACGTTGAGCGATCGCAGTCGTGACAACCTGCCCAATCCGGTGCAGGACCAGGACAATGCCTATGTGCCGCGCAACATGCCGGCCATCGGCGACCTGTTCGACCTGTTTCAATTCGATCATCACGGCGGCTGAGGAGGCTGGGCAGTGCCTCCGTTCACGCGGCTTGCGTTGGTAACGTTCGTCACCGGGCGCCGGCGGGGCTCGCACCCGCCCGCGCCCCGCGCTTGGGTCAGCTGAGCGTCCCGCCGGTTCCAATCAGTCGGTCATGCGTTGGCCTCCCCTTTGGAGATAGTATCCGTGCACGCCGAGCCCCGTCTCGATGCCTGCAGGAGCGCCCCATGCCGGAGTTTGCCAGCGTCGAACAGATCCGCCGCCGCTTTCCGGCGCTCGCGCGCATGCATAACGGTCATCCGGTGGCCTATTTCGATGGTCCGGGCGGGACGCAGGTTCCGCGCCGGGTGATCGACGCCATGACCGAGTACCTGCTGCAGCACAACGCGAACACCGACTGGGCGTTTCCCAGCAGCCAGGAAACCGACCAGGCACTGTTCGAGGCGCGCGGGGCGTTGGCGGACTGGGTCGGGGGTTCTGCGGACGAGATCGTGTTCGGCGCCAACATGACCACGCTCACGCTGCATCTCGGCCGTGCGCTCGGGCGCGAGTGGCGGGCGGGGGATGTGGTGGTCGTGACCGAGCTCGACCACCACGCGAATTCCGACACCTGGCGCTCACTGGCCAAGGAGCGCGGCCTGGAAGTGCGCACCATCAGGATGCGACCCGAGGATGGCTGCCTGGACGAAGAAGACCTCGCGAGGAAGCTCACTCCCGGGACGCGCCTGTTGGCGGTAGGGGCGGCTTCCAACGCGCTCGGTACCATCAACGACGTCGCGCAGCTCGTCAAACAGGCGCACGCGGTGGGTGCGCTCGCGTTCGTGGACGGGGTGCATTACGCCAGCCACCACATGGCGGATGTGCGGGCCTGGAACTGTGACTTTTTCGTCTGCTCCGCCTACAAGTTCTACGGGCCCCATGTCGGGGTGCTGTGGGGGCGACGCGAACTGCTGGAAAAACTGGATGCACCGCGTCTCGAACCCGCGCCCGCGCAGGCCCCGGGGCGCCTGGAGACCGGGACTCTGAACCACGAAGGCATCGTGGGGGCCGCGGCGGCGGTCGACTTTCTCGCCTCCCTCTCGGAGGCTCACGCGCCGCGTCGCGAGCGGCTCGGGCGCGTGTCGCAACGTCTGCAGCAGCGCGGCGCGGACCTGCTGCGGGGACTGTGGGAGGGCTTGCGCGCCATTCCCGGAGTCGAGCTCTACGGTCTGCCGCCCGGCGGGCACCGCACGCCCACGCTGTCCTTCACGCTCGCCGGACGGGATGCGATCGACGTGGCCACCGCCCTTGCGGCTCGCGGCATATTCGTGTCGCACGGCGACTTCTACGCGAGCACCGTGGTGCGGGTGTTGGGACATGAGCGCGATGGCTTGGTGCGCGCCGGTTGCGCCGTATACACGACCGCGGACGAGGTCCAACGGCTCGTCGAGGGCGTCCGACATCTGGTGTGATGTCAGGGGACCGTCCGCTGCCGCCGACACCCGGCCAGCGCCTGTCTGCTGGCGGGTAGAAAATTTCTCGTTCTCGCGGAGTGACCGGCGAATTGCGCGGTCATACCTTGATCCTCCTCATTTTGCAGGTGCCGTGATGCCTCAGGAAGCCGGCCGATGAAGCTGCGCGTTCTCGTCGTGAGCAACGTGCGAGTCGTGCGGGAGGGCTTGAACTCGATCCTGGCGCAGCGCGGTGGAGTCGATGTGGTCAGCACCGTCGATGTGCCGCGTGCCGGGGATCGCAGTGCGCAGCTGCACCCGGATGTGATCCTCTTCGATGCCGCGCGCCAGGACAGCGTTGAGTTCGTGAAGGCCCTCGTTGCGTCCGCGCCGCACTCCAAGGTCGTGGCGTTCGGCGTCAAGGAGACTGGCGAGGAGATTCTGGCGCTGGCCGCGGCGGGCACGGCCGGCTACGTGCGCGAAAGCGCCGAAGGCAGCGATGTGGTCAGAGTGCTCGAGCAGGTGATGTGCGACGAGCTACCGTGCTCACCACGAGCTGCCGCGTCGCTGTATCGCCACGTGGCGGTGCTGTCGCAGGGTGGCAACGACCCCGTCGGTGTCGGTAACGGCCACGCCGACACCATGCCGCTGTCGCGGCGCGAGCTGCAGATCGCGCATCTGATCGATTGCGGGCTCACGAACAAGCAGATCGGCCGGCGGCTGGGAATCGAAGCTGCGACGGTCAAGAACCACGTCCACAACCTGTGCGAGAAACTCCAGGTACACCGGCGCGGCGAAGCGGTCGCGCGGATCCGCGCCATCTCGCGCGCGCTGTTGTTGCCCGCCTCGGCGCCGGATGCGAATCCGACGCTCGAAGCGAGCTGAACATCAGAAGAATCCCGCCGCCGCCGGCGGCACCGGCAGCCATGTCGGCCACCCCTGGACCGACACCGGCCAGAAGGCGGGCATTGCACCTCGCTCCACGCCGTCCGCGGCCGCAAGTCCCATGGTGAAGCTCTGGGCTGCCGGCACGCGCGCGAGATCCGGCACACCCGCGCCACCACGTCGCGGATCAGATACACGCGCTACGGCGCTCGCCAGGATGAGCTCGAACAGAGCGTGCACGCGCTGCTCGGAGCGCCCCCTGAACGGTCCGTCGCGAAACAGGGGATGATGGGCCAGCACCAGGGCGGCCAGTCCCGTCACGTGTGCCGCCGCGACCGAGGTGCCGTCCGCGGCCGCGTAGCCACCGCCGGGAACCGTGGATACGACCGCCACTCCGGGTGCGGACACCGCCACCTGCGGACCCGCAGCGCTGAAGCTCGCCGCGAAGACCCCGTCACTGCCGATCGATTGCGGAATCACGCTCAGAACGTGAGAGCTGTCAGCGGGGAATTCCCCGAGCTTGCCGACTGCAGCGACCGCCAGCACTCCGGGCAGCGTCGCCGGGAATGCGAGCGGGCCGCCGGAGTTGCCCGCTGCCACGATGCAGGCGATGCCTTTGCGGCGCGCCTCCTGCAGCTTCTGGCTCAGCAGCTCGGAGAATCCCTCACTCACGACGCTGATGTTGATGAGATCGAGCTCCCGCTCGATGCATTCATCCAGCGCCGCCAGCAGATCGCTGACCCGACCCTCCGGAATGACCTTCAGCACGTGCAGCTCGGCCTCGGGCGCGCAGCCGCTGATGCCCTGCTCGGTGCTCGATGCGTTGATGATGCCGGCGCAATGCGTGCCGTGCGACACGAAGTCGTGGGCCCAGCTCGTGTCTGCACCGCCGGTGGTGAAGTCCTTGCCCCGCGTGACGTGCCGCAACAACGGATGTGTATTGTCGCAGCCCGAATCGATGATGCCGATTCTCACCCCGCTGCCGGTGAAGCGGCCACCGATCGGATCGACCCCCATCAGGCGCTGGCCCCAGCCGAGCAATCGCGCACTCGGAAAGCTCGGGTAGGATTCGGACAGAGGTCGCAGCTTGACCGTATTGGTCGCCGAGCTCAGGCGCGGCGCGGATATGAGGCGATCCCAGTGATTGGCGGCAGACCTGATGAACAGCGTCTGGATTGCCTCCACCGTGCCTCCGAAGAAAGTGAGGCGCGCGGTTCCGGTCTCGTCGGTGAGCGCCTGGGCCGGCAAGCCGCCTCCGTCGATGACGACCGTCGCCCTGGCGAGCGGTTGATCGCGCTCGCCGATCACGCGAATGGAAACCTCGGTGGCGACGGAGCGCAGCGGCAGCAGCGTCCCGATCGGCGCGACCCGCGCAGGCAGCGACAGGTAGTCGGCACAGGCCAACGCCGAGTCGCGTTCGATGATCAGATGCGGAGGTGCCGCCGTGCGCAGTCGCTGCGCCTTGTCCTCCTCGATCTTGGCCACCACCACCTCGCTCACGCTGCGGCCATCGGCCATGAAGGGCTGTGTACCACCGAGCTTGATGCGCTTCACGACTTCGACGTTCTCCTGATGACCGAGGTACTCGACGACGCTGTCCATGGAAAATTGGGGATGGGCGAACGGCCGGCCACCGGGTGCAGTACGGGTGCCGATGAGAAATCGCTCCCGCCGCCTGCCCGGGGGTGATGCCTCCAGTCCGCCGCTTCCCGGCTCTCGCGGCCCGGACCGGCCTTGCGTCCCCGTGGTTCTCCTCACCGAGTCATCGCCGGCCTCGCTCGTCTTTTTGATCGCCGCGCCGCCGGGCCGCTCCTCTCTTTCTTGAGCCATCGAACCGTCCTCCATACTGATGGTCAGGTCGCTGCGTCTCGTCGCGCCTCGGCGGGCTCCGGCGGGCCTCACTCCCGTCACGGCGCCGCGCCGAGGCACACGGCTTGGGTGCTATTGAATGGTCTGCGCGCGATTGGCGCCCCATGCCTGGGCCTGGGGGGTGAATCCACCGTATGCGCCCTGACCGTATGCGCTCTGGAAGGCACCCAGGCCAGCGCCCTGATGACTCGGCAGGCCTTGCACAGCCAGCTGGTGAACGAGTTGCTGGAGCGCGATGCTGATCTGCTGTGTCATGGCGGTCTGCACGGAGATCTGCTGCGCCAGCTGTCCGAGCACCAGGACGATCTGTTGTGCCGGATGGTGTGCGCCCGCGAAGCCGGCAAAAGAGCCGGGCAGCGGGTTGTACGCAAGCGGACTTGGTGCGAACGGACTCGGCACGAACGGATTCTGCAGGAACGGAGTCGGATACAGGCCTGCCAGTGCGGGCTCGTGAGCGAACGGCACGAAGCCCGCGTATGCGCCGGGCTGTCCGAACAGGCCCGGACTCATCTGCGGCCACCCCGCCCCCTGCAGTCCAGGAAACTGAGGTATGAATCCTTGCGGGGAATATTGTGAAAAGTTTGACAGCATTGGAAACTCTCCATGTGACTCATTGAAGGCTGAAGCGTCACCGACAGCGACTGTTTCGCCGGCAACGACACGCATCCTCGGCCAAGGGCGGCCGCGCGGGAATAGTCCGAAGATCCCAGTCAGGGTTACAAGGACGGGCTAGGCACGCGGTCCAGTGGGAATGCGCAGACGTTGCTCGCATTTGCCTGCCGTTCGCTGATCGGTGGTAGATTACTCGACAGGGTCTCCACCGGTGTTGCAAACAATCGCACGCGTATTCGTGCTTGCGGCGGTAGTCGTCGCGGTCGCTCGCGCCTATGCGCTCGAGCCTGCCGAGAATGGCGCCAGTCCCGTTGATTGGATCAACACCTACATCGGCACCGGCGGCGGCGGATCGGACTACGGCGGCACGATGCCGTTCGTCACCACGCCTTTCGGGATGACGAACTGGACGGCGCAGACGCGTGAGAACCGCATCAGCGTCAGCTCGTACGCGTTTGAAGACAACACGATCTCGGGGTTCATCGGCACCCACCAACCGGCCATCTGGATGGGCGACTACGGTTACGTGACGCTCACCCCCGAAGTCGACGACATCAAGACCGCCGTGGCAAGCCGCAGGCTGCCGTTCTCACGCAGCGACGAGATCACCTCGCCAGATTACTATTCGGTGCTCATGGATGCCGGAGCCTCACGGCAGATCCGCGCCGAGATCACCGCGACCGACCACTGTGGGTTCCTGAGATTCACGTTCCCCGCGCACTCCAGGGCGAGCGTCGTGGTCGAAGCCACTCGCACCGCTGTCATGGGGTTCGTGCGCATCGATCCTGCGGCGCGCGAGATCGTCGGCTATAACCCCGACCGCATGGATGCCCACCTGACCAACATGCGGCTGCCGAATTTCAAGGGATATTTTGTCATCAGGTTCAACAAGGCCTTCGTCGCGCACGGCGTGTACGCAGGTGCGACGCTGCAGCCGGGAGGCGCAACGGCTGAAGACCCGAACGTCGGCGCGTACGTCAGTTTCGATACCCACTCCGATCCGGTTGTGCAGGCGACGGTCGGCACTTCATTTATCAGCATCGAGCAGGCGCGGGCGAATCTGCGCGCGGAAATTCCCTCATGGAGCTTCGACCGCGTCCGTGCGCGGCTGAAGAGCATCTGGAACCAGAAGCTCGCAATGCTGGCGATCGAGGGCGCGTCCGAGGATGAGCGCCGTATCCTGTACACGGGGCTCTACCACGCGCTGCTGTACCCCAAGCTGTTCTCGGAGTACGGCCGCTACTACAGCGCCTTCGACGACCGGGTGCACGATGGAGTTTCCTACACGGCTTACTCGCTTTGGGATACGTTCCGCGCCGAGAACACCCTGGTGGCGATCCTCGCTCCCGAGCGCATCGACGACATGGTGCGGGCCTTGCTGCAGGATTACCAGCAGGGCGGCTGGATGCCGAAGTGGCCGAATCCGTCCTACACCAACATCATGATTGCCACGCACGCGGATTCGGTCGTGGCCGAGGCGATCAACAAGGGCTTTCACGGCTTTGATTACCGCCTGGCGTACGACGCCGTATACAAGGACGCCATGACGCCGCCCGAGGGCGATACGACGCGCGACTGGCACGACCGCCAGCCCGGGGTCCCCTATGAGGCGCGCCCCGGCCTCACCTATTACAAGCAGCTCGGCTACGTTCCGGTGGACAAGACGGCCGAGGCGGCCTCGGAAACTCTCGAGGATGCCTACGATGATTTCGCGGTCGCACAGGTCGCCAAGGCGCTCGGCAGGGATAAGGATTTCCGGTTCTTCATCAATCGATCGCGCAACTACCGCAATCTCTACAACCCGGCGCGGGGATTCATGCAGGGACGAAACGCCGACGGCTCGTGGGCGCGCCCGCAGGATGGCTGGACCGAGGGCGATCAGTGGGTCTACACCTATTCCGTGTTCCACGATATTGCAGGGCTGATGGCGCTGATGGGCGGGCCGGAAAAATTCAACGCCCGGCTGGATGAGCACTTCCAGGGCGGGCACAACCACCACGATAACGAGCCCAGCCACCACTACGGATATCTCTACGACTTCAGCGGGCAGCCCTGGAAAACGCAGTTCCGGGTGCGTGAGATCGCCGGCAAGTACTACCGCAATCAAGCCGACGGCGTGGCGGGAAACGAAGACTGCGGCCAGATGTCAGCGTGGTACATCTTCACGGCGATGGGGTTTTATCCGGTCAATCCCGTGTCGGGAAATTACATGATCGGCAGCCCGCTGTTCCGCAAATTCACGCTCAACCTGCCCAACGGCAAGCGCTTTGTCATAGCTGCGCCGCGCAACTCCGCGACCCACGTCTACATTCAGTCCGCGAGACTGAACGGCGAGCCGCTCGACGTCCCGGTCGTGACGCACGCGCAGCTCGAGGCCGGCGGGCTGCTCGAGTTCGACATGGGGCCGACGCCCTCGCAGTGGGGCTCGAGCTGGAGAGCAGTTCCGCTGCCCGAATTCCCGGATTGATCAGACGCGGGTGGCACGAGCCGCGTCATTTGCTCGCCTGCGGTGGGGCCGCCAGAGCGCCCGGCAGCGTTACCGCATACACGCTGCGTACCGTCTCCATGGTGTCGGCGTCCGCGACGCGCTTGTCGTCACGGTAGCGTTTTACCCGCGCGAGCCGCAGTGCCAGGCCGCCCGGATAGCGGCTGCTCGCCTGCAGGTCGCTGAAGGCGATTTCCACGACCAGCTCCGGTCGCACGTACACGGTCCACTGGTCACGGTGAGTCTCGCGTGCCAGAAGCTCCTTCGTCTGCCATTCCAGCATGGCATCGGTGAGGCCCTTGAACGTCTTGCCGAGCATGACGTACTCGCCGGTGGCCGGCTCGCGGGCACCGAGATGCAGGTTGGAAAGCCTGCCGGTGCGCCGGCCGTGGCCCCACTCCGCCGCCAACACCACCAGATCGAGGGTGTGCGCACGCTTGATCTTGAGCCAGCTCGCGCCCCGATTGCCGGCCTCGTAAGGGGAATCGAGCGACTTCGCCATGAGACCCTCATGACCGGCTGCGAGCGCGGCCTCATAGAAGGCGCTCGCCGCGGCTTCCGAGGAGGTGACGAGCCGCGGAATCTGCAACGCCGCCGGCACGGCCTCGGCGAGCGCCTGGAAGCGCTCGCGTGCCGGGCGGTCCGCGATGCTCAGCGCATCGAATCGCAGGCAGTCGAAGAAAAAAGCCCTGATCGGCAGCGAGCCGCGCATTTCTTCGACCTTGAGCCGGCGGCCGAAGCGACGCATGGTGATCTGGAATGGATGCGGCCGGCCCGAGGCATCGAACGCGATCGCCTCGCCGTCGAGCACCAGCGCCTGGCCGGGGAGCGTACGCGCCACGGCCACGATTTCCGGCAAGGCACCGGTGACATCGTTCAGCGCACGCGTATAGATGCGCACCTCCTCGCCCCCCTTGTGTACCTGTATGCGCGCCCCGTCCATCTTCCACTCGAACGCCACCTCGCCCCGCAGCTCTCTCAGCGCCTCGCCCACGTCGGCAGCGGTCTGGGCGAGCATGGGGGCGACCGGGGAGAACAGCTGCAGCTGGAATCGGCCCAGGGCGTCGGCTCCCTCGAGCAATGCCGCGCGCGCGACCGCGCCCAGACTCTTTGAGTACATCGCCGCGCGGCGCACCTGCGCCACCGGCAGCTCAGCGGCCGCGGCGATGGCCTCGACCATACTTCCGGCCAGCGCGCCCTGGCGCAGCTCTGCGACCAACAGATCCACCAGGAACTGCTGCTCAGGGGCGGTCGCGCGGCGCAACAGGTCCCGCAGCGCCTCGGCGCGGCGCACGGCAGAGCCCGCGCCGCGAATCGTCGCGATCAGGGCGAGGCTGCGATCCACCTCTGCAATCGAGAGCGTCTCCGCACTCGCAGCGCCGCTCGCCGCCGCGGCCTGCAGCGTCGAATAGCCGATGCCGATCCGGCCCTGCGGGATCTCTCCCGACAGATAGTGCGCGGCAGTCTCGATCTCATCGGGCGGCAGGGCCCGCAGGAACGAAGCCAACTCCCGCACCTTGCTCAGGCGAGCGGCGGTCGTGCCCACACGCTGCGAGGTGCGCACGAGGTCAGCAAGCAGGGTCATGACTCGCTCAGCCCGGGCTGAGCGGGCGCCCGGCTTCCCGCCGCAGCCACGCCAGCAGCATCTTCACCGCCTCACGCGGCACGCTTGCCGGGGGGCGGACGATCCAATACGCCGCGCCGAGCTGTACGGCGCGCGTTTCGAAGGGGCGCACGAGCGCGCCCGAGGCGAGCTCTTCCTGCGCCAGGCGATGACGGGCGAGCGCGACGCCCAGGCCCTGGGCGGCGGCCCGCAGCAACAGATCGGAGGACGCAAAGCGCGGCCCGCGCCGCACGTCCAGTGCGGGCGGACCGTACTTCTGCCGCCACAACTGCCAGCCGGAGCTCGGATCGCGATCGTGCAGCAGGCGCATCCGACACAACTGCGCAGGATCCGTGAAACGTCCGCTACGGCGCCATAGTGCGGGGCTCAGCAGCGGGTAGAGGCGCTCGTCCATCAGCGGCTCGGCGAGCAGCGCCGGCCAGGGGCCCCGCCCGGTACGGATCGCCAGGTCCGAGGAGAACGAGCCGGGATCCTCCAGTCGCTGCTCGACGAGCACCGATACCTCGAGCCGCGGGTAGGAGCGCTGTAGTGCCGGCAGGCGCGGCAGGAGCCAGCGCACCGCAAACGAGGGCGTGGTGGACACGCTCACGGAGGACGAAGAGCGCTGCTCGCGCACGGCTTCGACCGCCTGCTGCATGCCGTGCAAGGCGCTGCGCGCTGCCTCGGCCAACAGCTGGCCCTGCGCGCTCGCCCGCAGGCCGCCGGAGTCGCGCTGCTCGAGCAGGGTGACTCCCAGCCAGCGCTCGAGCTCCTTCAGGTGCCGGCTCACCGCCGAGTGCGAGATCTCGAGCTCACGGGCGGCGGCCCGCACGCCGCCGCGCTCCAGCACCAGGGCGAAGGCGCGCAGCGCATTGAGCGGCAGCCTGTCCATGGTGACTAATTTAGACCACGTAGCCGCGGTATGCACCAGCGGCGGCTGTTACGGTGGCGCGCATGAGTCTGACGCAACTGCCGGGTGCCATCGTGGTGCTGCTGCTTGCCGCCACCGTCACACCCGGACCCAACAACCTGCTGATGCTGCGCATCGGACTCGAGCACGGCCTGCGCGCGGTGCTCGCACCCGCCACCGGGGTGGTTCTGGGGGGCGTTGCCATGCTGCTGCTGAGCCGCGCGGGACTCGCGCGAGCGTTCGCCGCGCATCCCTGGCTGCGTGCGGCCACCGCGATCTGCGGGGCGGGCTGTGTGATGTGGCTCGGCGTGCGGCTGACCTGCGGCAGCGGCACCGCGTCGCATGCACCGGTGCGCTCCGCGACCGGCAGCGCGCGTCAGCTGCTGCGCATGTTTCTCTTTCAGTTCCTCAACCCCAAGTCATGGCTGCTGGTGTTGACGATCACGGCGGCGGCCGGCGCTGCCTCGGTATCCCTGACGACGCTCATCGTACTGTTCGTCGTCATCCCCTACGGCTGCCTCGCGCTCTGGGCCGGTGGCGGCTCCCTCGCTGCCGACCTGTTGCGCGACACCAGCGCCCGGGTGCGCTTCGAGCGCTCGACCGGCGCGCTGCTCGCGCTGTCGGGGCTGCTGCTGCTGTGGTAACCGCCCGTGCCCGGTGGCAGGTTGTGGCGATTGCCGGGAGTGTGCGGCGCGGCTCGCTCAACCGCAGACTCGTTGAAGCCGCCGCCGAGTGCGCACCCGAGGACATCGAGCTGTGCGTCTACCGGGGACTCGGCGAGCTGCCGCCATTCAACGAGGATCTGGAGACGAGCGCGTTCACCGCAGGGCCGGTGCGTGCGCTGTGCGATCAGGTACGCGCGGCGCAGGGACTCCTGATCGCCACGCCCGAATACAACCACTCCGTTCCGGGAGTGCTCAAGAATGCGATCGATTGGCTCTCGCGCCCGTCATCGGGGGAGGCGCTGACTGGCAAGCCGGTGGCGGTGGTGGGCGCGAGCGCCGGACGCTGGGGCACGCGGCTCGCGCAGGCGGCGCTGCGCCAGGTGCTGTTCGCGACTGAGTCGCTCATCGTCACCGGCCCCGCGCTCTACCTCGCCCAGACGGATGCGCCGTTCGACTCGAGCGGTCGCCTGGCCGATGAAGCGGCGCGCGGCGCGTTGCGCCAGATCCTGCAAGCCCTCGCGCACATCATGCGCAGCCGGGCCTGAGAGCGCTCATCCGCGCCGGCGCCTCAGCGGACCTCGACGGTCTCGACCAGCATCACCTCGCAGGCTCCGGCACCGCTGTCCATGCGCGTGAGAGAGGTACGCAGCCCCGCTCCGTCATCGCGTGCCGCATCGACCAGCGTACCGCTGAGGTGTACCACCTGGCCCACGCGCAGACGCCCGAGCTCGGAGCGGATGCGCGCGTCCGCCGGGATGACGTGGGTGTTGGCACTGTGGACGATCACGTCCGCGCGGGCGATGGGTAGCGGCCCGCGCGGGCGCCAGCTGTAGAAGCGCGCCCCCTGTGAGATCTCGAACGCCGCCAGCACGTGGTTGTCGGACATCGGCCCCCAGCCCAGGGCCAGATCCTCGGGGACGAGATCCGCAAGCCGGTCGAAGCGGTAGTCTTCGCGGCTGAGAATCCGCGCGGTGATGTCATAGCTGGCCCGGGGTGTCAGCAGCCAGCGGCCGTGGCTCACCGGGGCTGCACGCTCAATATCAGTTTGCACCGGATCATCCGGCGCGAGCGGACCGTCCAGCGGGTGAACGGGGCGGCCTTCCCAGCGCTGCCACGCGTTGTATGTGCCGAACAGCAGCGTAGCCGCCAGAAACGCAGTGCGCAGGTGCATCATGCGGCGATCTTCGCCCCCGCGGACGCCCTGGCGGCGTGACCGGTATCGCGGATCTGCCCTCCCGGGACGCCCGTCCGCCGTGGTACCTTCGTGACCCGGACATTAATAAGGAGTCGCTCCCGGATGCCCAGCAGAGTCCCCGACGGCCACAGGCGTGGATGGATCGTTCCGATCGGCGGTGCGGAGAACAAGGAGAACGACCGCCGGATCCTCGAGCGCTTCGTGCGCGTCTCGGGCGCCGCAGAGGCCGACATCGTCGTCATCCCGACCGCCAGCCGCGTGCACGAGACCGGCGCGCGCTACGAGCAGGTGTTCTGCGACATCGGCGCGGCGCGCGTGACGGTCATGGATTTCGATACGCGCCGCGACTGCCAGGAGCAGGGGCGCCTCAGGCGCATCGAGGCAGCCAGCGGCATCTTCTTCACCGGGGGCAACCAGCTGCGGCTCACGACGCTGCTCGGCGGCACGGCGGTCGCGAAGCTCATCCGCCTGCGTAACGCGCAGGGCGTCACCGTCGGCGGCACCAGCGCGGGCGCCAGCATCCTCTCCGAGCACATGATCGCCTCGGGCGATGAGGGCTCCTCCATGATCGCCGGCAGCGTGCGGCTCGCGCCGGGTCTGGGTCTCACCAACCGCTTCATCATCGACCAGCATTTCCGCCAGCGTGACCGGCTGGGCCGCCTGCTCACCGCGCTCGCTTACAACCCGTTCGCGATCGGTATCGGGCTCGACGAGGATACGGCGGCCTTCATCGGGCCCGACGACACCGTCGAGGTCGAGGGGAGCGGTGGCGTGACCATCGTCGATGGTTCGGAGGTCAGCTATTCGTCCATCGACACGGTCGAGGACGGACAGCCGGCCTGCATGCTGGGCCTGCGGCTGCACCTGCTGGCGGCGGGCGCGACTTTCAACCTGCACACCCGCATCGCCACGCCAGGTACGCTCATCCAGTCCAGGGAGTGATTGCCAGGGAAGCCCATCACGCGCGGCGAGTTGCCTTGAACAATTACGATTCCCCTGAGCAACACCATGCGCATCCTCGATCGTTCGGTCTACGTCGGTCCCTCGCTGTACGCGCGCTTCCCGGTCATCCGCCTGGAGCTCGAGCTCGGGGCGCTGGAAGCCTGGCCCACCGCTCGCCTGGGGAGCGTGTTCGTCGATGCGCTGAGTGAGGCGCTCCCGGGCCTTGCCGAGCACGGCTGCTCCTACCGCGAGCCTGGCGGCTTTTTCCGCCGCATGCGCGAGGGCGAGGGCACCTGGCTCGGCCACGTGCTCGAGCACGTGGCGATCGAGCTGCAGAACATCGCCGGCGAGGCGGTCACCTTCGGCAAGACGCGCAGCGCGGCTGCCCCCGGGGTGTATACGGTGGTCTACGAATACGCGCAGCGCGATGAGGGCGTCGCGGCCGGGGAGCTCGGGCTGCGGCTGTTGTGCTGGCTGCTGCCCGAGGCGCTGCGCCCGGCCGGCAGCGTGCCCGAGGGCTGGAACTGGCCCGAGGCGCGCGATCAGTTCATCCGCTTCGCGCAGCGCCGCGCGCTCGGGCCGTCGACCGCATCGCTGTTGCGCGCCGCGGAAGCGCGCGGCATCCCGTGGCTGCGCCTGAACGATCAGTCCCTGGTGCAGCTCGGCCACGGCAAGTACCAGCAGCGCATCCAGGCGACCGTCACCGGCCGCACCCCGCATATCTCGGTCGAGCTCGCCAGCGACAAGGAGGAGACCAACAAGATCCTCGCAGGCCTCGGCCTGCCGGTGCCGCAGCAGGAGCTGGTGCAGAGCGAAACACAGGCGGTGCGGGCTGCGCGGCGCCTCGGCTTTCCGGTCGTCACCAAGCCCTACAACGGCAACCACGGCCGCGGCATTTCCATCCGCCTGACCTCGGACGAGGAAGTGGCGCACGGCTACACCGTGGCGCGCGAGCATTCGCGCTCGGTGATCGTCGAGAGTTTCCTCGAGGGCGACGATCATCGCCTGCTGGTGGTGAACGGTGAGCTGGTGGCCGCCACGCGGCGCACGCCCGGGCACGTGGTGGGCGACGGCGAGCACGATGTCGCCCGGCTGATCGAGATCGTGAACTCGGATCCGCGCCGCGGGGTAGGGCACGAGAAAGTGCTCACCCGGCTCGAGCTCGATGCGCAGGCGCACAAGATGCTCACGCGCGCGGGACTCACGGCCGAGTCGGTGCCCGAAAACGGCCGGATCGTGTATCTGCGCTCCACCGCCAACCTCTCAACCGGCGGTACTGCCACCGACGTCACCGACGTGATTCATCCCGACAACCGCGAGATGGCCGAACGCGCCGTGCGCGCCATCGGGCTCGACGTGGGGGGAGTCGACTTCCTGTCCAAGAACATCACCGAGAGCTATCGCAAGATCGGCGGCGGCATCTGCGAGGTGAATGCCGCGCCGGGTTTTCGCATGCACGTGGCGCCCTCCGAGGGCACGGCGCGCGATGTCGCGGCCCCGGTGATCAACATGCTGTTCCCGCAGGGCGCGCCCGCGCGCGTGCCGATCGCGGCGATCACCGGTACCAACGGCAAGACCACCACTGCGCGCATGCTGGCGCATCTCACCAAGATGGCCGGTTTCACCCCCGGACTCACCACCACCGACGGCGTCTACATCGACGGCCAGCGCACGGTGCCGGGCGACATGACCGGCCCGGTTTCCGCGCGCATGGTGCTCGCCGATCCGCAGATCGACATCGCGGTGCTCGAGACCGCGCGCGGCGGCCTGCTGCGCGCCGGCATGGGCGTGAACGAGGTGAACGTCGGGGCGGTGCTCAACGTGCAGGCCGATCACCTGGGACTGAAGGGCATCGACACGCTCGAGCAGCTCGCCGAGGTCAAGCGCATCGTCGTCGAGGTCGCCACCGACTGCGCGGTGCTCAATGCCGATGACCCGCTGGTGCTGAAGATGTCCGGCTACACGGAAGCGAAGAACATCTGCTACGTCACCCTGAATCCTGAACATATGCTGGTGCGCGAGCACATACGCGCCGGCGGGCGCGCCTGTGGGCTGGAGGCGGGCGTGAACGGGCACATGATCACCCTCTACGACCACAACAGCCACATTCCGCTGCTGTGGACGCACCTGATTCCCGCGACTCTCGAGGGCCGCGCCACGCACAACGTGCAGAACGCGATGTTCGCCGCGGCGATGGCGTTCTCGCTCGGCATCAAGCTGGATGCGATCCGCCAGGGCCTGCGCACTTTCGACTCGACGTTCTTCCAGGCTCCCGGGCGCATGAACGTGTTCAACGAGCACCCCTTCAAGGTGCTGTTCGACTACGGGCACAACGCCCACGCGGTGGCGGTAATGACCGATCTCGCCCAGCGCCTCGACGTCACCGGCAGGCGCATCGTGGTGCTCGCAGGTCCGGGCGATCGGCGTGACGAGGACCTGCAGGCCATCGCCCGTGCGGTCGCGGGCCGCTTCGACCACTACATCTGCCGCCGCGACGACAACCTGCGCGAGCGCGCGCCCGAGGAGGTGCCGCGCATCATGGCGGCGGCGCTGCGTGCCGCGGGGGTGCGCGAGCAGGCGATCTCGGTCATTGCCGATGAGCAGGAGGCGATCACCGCGGCGCTCCAGATGGGGCAGCCGGGCGATCTGCTGCTCGTGTTCGCCGACGCGCTGGTGCGCTCCTGGAAGCAGATCACCAAGTTCAAGCCGGCGGGAGCGGTTGCGCCCCAGCACGCGCCGCAGCCTGTGCCGCCGCCCGCGCCCGTGTTCAGCGCCGAAGCAAAGTCCGAGGCGCCCGCACCCGCCTTCAGCCTCGAGGGGCTGATCCGCGATGAGCGCGGCGTGCGGGTCGCACCGGAGGCCGAAGACTGAACGCCGGGGCCGTGCTGCCGTTCCACGGTTCGCGGCGTCTCACGGGCGCCAACCTGTTCTTTGCCCGCCCCGGAGCGCAGCTCGAAACCGAGGGCATCACGCCCGATGAGGATCTGCTGGCGGACTGGCGGGCGCGCGCGGCGCGCGCACGCGCGCACCTCGGCTGGCGTATGCCGGGGGTCGTCTCGCGCCTCCACGTGCGCGGCGCATCGCTGGCGCTCGCCGCTCCCCGGGATCAACTGTTGCTCGCCACCGAGGTCAACGAATGGGCGCTGTGCGCGGCGCTGCTGGCGCGCGATCCGCGCCGCTGGAGCGGGCTTCGGGAGGCGCTGGTCGCGGCGGCGCTGGAGGATGCGGCCGATGCGCACGCGCTCATCGCTCCGGTGCTGGAGGAGCCCGCCGCCTTCGAGCGCTTCGAGCGTCTGGCCGCGCGCGAGGCGCGCCCGGATCTCATGAGGCTGCTCGATGCGGCCGCGACGCGTGCGCTGCCGCAGGTGCTGGATGAAGAGCTCCTCACCCTGGGCCACGGCGCCGGCGGGCGCGACTTCGAGCTCGGCCGCCTGCCGGGCATCGCCGCGGTGCCGTGGGGCGAGCTGCACGATGTCCCCACCGCACTCGTGACCGGCTCAAACGGCAAGACCACCACCGTGCGATTGCTGGCCGCCTGTGCCGAGGCCCATGGCTGGCCCGCCGCCTATTGCTGTACCGACGGCGTGTTCCTCGGGGGCGAGGCGCAGGTGGCCGGGGATTACTCCGGTCCGCTGGGCGCGCGCAAGGTCGTGCGCGAGCGCCGCGCCCGCTGTGCGATCGTGGAAACCGCGCGCGGCGGCATCCTGCGCCGCGGCATCGCGCTATCGCACGCGCAGGTCGCACTCGTCACCAACGTCAGCCCGGATCACTTCGGCGAGTATGGGATCGATGACCTCGACGGACTCGCCGACGTGAAGCTCTCGGTGGCAGGGGTCGTGACGCTCGATGGGCTCCTGGTGCTGAACGCCGACGATCCGCAGCTCGTGGCGAAAGCCCCGGGACTCGCGCCGCGCTTCGGCTGCGCTCCAACCCTGGGCTGGTTTGCCCTCGATGCCGACGCCGACGCGCTGCGCGCGCATCGTGCGTGCGGCGGCTCGACCTGCGGCGTGCGCGCCGGGCGGCTCGCCCTGCAGCACGCGGGCGCCGAGCATGACCTGGGCGCGGTCGCGGCGATGCCGCTCGCGGTCGAGGGCAGCGCCACCTACAACATCGCCAACCTCGCGGCAGCTGCGCTGGCGGCGGCGGCCTTAGGGATCCCGCCGGCGATCATCGCGGCGGTGTTCGTGCGTTTCGGCAGCAGCATCGCCGACAACCCCGGGCGCCTGATGCGCTTCGAGCGCGGCGGCGTGCAGGTGCTGGTGGACTATGCGCACAACGCGGCGGGCTTGCGGGGGCTGCTCGGGGTCGCCGAGCACCTGCGTGGCGGCACCGGCAGGCTCGGCCTGCTGCTCGGGCATGCCGGCAACCGCCAGGACGCCGAGATCGAGCAGCTGGCGCGCGCGGCCGCGGAATTTCACCCGGCGCTGGTCGTCGTCAAGGAGAACGAGGCGCACCTGCGCGGGCGCGAGCCGGGCGAGGTCCCGCGCATGATCCACGCCGCGCTGCGCCGCGCCGGTCTGCCGCAGTCCGCGCTGCCGCTGCGCATGAGCGAGCTCGAGGCGGTGCACTGCGCGCTCGAGTGGGCGCGCCCCGGGGACGTGCTCGCGCTGCCGGTGCATTCGCCCGCGGCGCGCGCGGCGGTGCTGGCGCTGCTGTCCCGCTAGCGCCCGCAGCGCCGCGGGGCTGGGCGAGCGCTAGCCGCGGGTCTCCCGCTCACTCGCCGAAAGCATGCTGCAGAAACGCTTCGCTCTTGCGCAGCATGTCCGCGCGGGCGCGCGAATCATCGAGCTGATGATCCAGATCGTCCCACGTCACGAGCTCGTGCGGGACACCGGCACTCTGCAGGCTCTTCGCCATGTGGCGGGACTCGTTGATGGAGACGTTGCGATCGAGCGCTCCGTGGAACAGGAGTACCGGAACCTTGATCCTCTGCGCGTTGCGTGCCGGGGAGCCTTCGCGCACCTGCGGCCCTTCGCCGATGAATTCCCTCGTCAGAGCGTAATTGCTCCAGTTGCGCCACTCCTCTTTGGCCTCCTCGAGGTCGGTCACGGGTGCGATCGCGACCACGGCCTTGAACACCGTGGGATCGGTGACCGCCGCCTGCAGAGCCGCATAGCCGCCGTACGACCAGCCGACGATCCCGAGTTTGCCCGGTTGGGCGATTCCTTGCGCGAGCAGCCAGCGCCCCGCGTCCAGCACGTCGCCTATGGCCGTGGGCCATGAACGAAAGCCGTTGTGCTGGTACCAGGCGTCACCATAGCCCCCGGATCCGCGGAAGTTGGGTTGCAACACCACAAAGCCGCGCGCCGCGTAGAACTGAGCCAGCCAGTCGAACCCCCACTCATCGCGTGCATCGGGGCCGCCATGAGGCATGACGATGGCCGCCAGGCCCTTGGCATTTTCCTTGCCGGGCGGGATTGTCAGGTACGCTGGCACCTCGGTGCCGTCCTTCGCCGCATAGCTGATCGGCTTGACGGTGGCGAGTGTCGCACCGTCCAACTCCTGTCTCATTGCCAGCAGGGGCCGCAGCTGATGCGCCCGACGGTCGTACAGGTAGTAAGCGCCGGGATCGTTGTCGCGGCTGGCAAATACGAGCAGCTTGCTCTCGTCCGCACTCGCGTCGAGGATCCGCACTCCCGGGTGCTGCGGCAGCGCGTGCTCGAGAGAATCGACTATTTTCTTGATGTCGGCGTCAAAATAGAACGCGCGTCTGATATCGGTCACATAACTGACGCCGACGACGCGATGACGTCGCCCGATGGGGATCAGATCTTCCACATCGACATCCGCACTCGAGTAGATCAGCTCCTCGCGCAAGGATCCGTCCAGCGCGACCGCGACAATGGCCATCCTGCCGTCCATTTTCTTGACCCCGAACGCGACGTTGCGCTCACGATCGACGGCGTACGGCAGGAACCCGCTGTGATCGACGAAGTTGTAATCGCTGAGGTTCTGCCAGTCGCGCGAGTCTGCGCGCCGGTAACGAAAGTGGACGATACCCGAATCCTGCCCGCCCGGACCGTGTGTGGCATTCACCTCCATGACGCGCACCGTGCCCTGCCCATCGCTGACATAGCGCATTGCCCCGAACAGCGGAGGCTCGACCGTCCGCGACTGCAACGTTCGCGTGTCCAGCAGGTCGACAGCCAGTCCCTCCTTTGAAGATCCGATTTTCGAGCCGAGATGGACGTCGGGCAGATAATGGCGGCTCATCAGGACGGCACCGTCCCGATCGGGCAGCCAGTCGATGACGCTGCCTCCGCCCAGCGCCAAGCCGCGGGTGTAGAAGTTGTTTAACGTGCTCAGCAGTTTGGGATTGCTGCCGTCGGCATTGACCGCGACCACCCGGTTGACCGGTACCAGGGTGATCATCGGGTCCTGCAGGATGCCGTAGACCGTGCACACGAGACGATCGTTGGACACCCAATCGCATCCGGCCAGGCGCTCAGGTTTGCCGCCGGCCACGAGTGCGATCTTGGGTTTCGCGCCCTCCTCGAGGCGCACCGTATACAGAACCGAACCCATCCCTTGAGTAGGTGCGACGTAGGCGACACTGTTGCCATCCGGAGAAAGACTGACGTCGGCGGCACTGGGGCGTGCTCCGAACGCCGCTGCGGCGTCAAAAGCGCTGACCTCAGGTGCAGCCAGTATGAAACCGAGGAGCGCTATCGCCGCCACCACACCGATTTGCATTGTTGTAAACCCCTCACTACACCGACCGGGCGCCTCAGTGCGCGCCGATGAGCGCGCTATAGCCGGTCCAGACGATCTCGATCCCGATGCACATGAGGATGAACGCCGACAGGCGCACCAGCACTTCGAGCCCGGTCTCGCCCAGCAGGCGTGCGATGTTCGCGGCGAAGCGGTACGCCAGATAGATCGTGATGGCGATCGCCACCACCCCGAGCACCGCACCGGTTGCGTGCTCGGCGAGCTGCGACAGCCGTGCAGGGCCCGCCGGCTTGCGGCTGCCGATGGTGATCGCGACCGACATGGAGCCCGGTCCGACCGTGAGCGGCATGGTGAGCGGATAGAAGCTGCCGACCTTCTTTCCCGGTCCGCCCTGCAGGCCGGCAGAGCCGGCGTGATCCGACCAAGCCTCCTGTGTCAGGAGTTTCCAGCCGAGAGCTGCGACCACCAGTCCCCCGGCGATGCGCACCACCGGCAGCTCGATGCCGAAGAACTCCAGCAGCCAGGGCCCGAGCGCCATGGATCCCAACAGCAGGGCGAAGCCGTTTATGGCCGCTTTGCGCGCCAGCACCGGCCGCTCCGCAGCGGGCAGGCCAGCGGTCAGACCGAGAAAGAAAGGAGCGGCCTCGAGCGGATTGACGATGGGGAACAGGCCGGCGAACGTCAGCAGGAACGCGCTGGCGACACTGTTCACTGCGCCGGCGCGCTGAGCAGTTGATCGATGGCGCCTTCCACTTTCTTCGCCCGCTCATCTCCCACGCGCATTTCACCGGGTACGGCGCCGTACAGCAGTCCATCGCGTCCGATGAGATAGAAGGTCGGCCAGTACTGGGTGTGCATCGCGCTCCAGTAGGAGGAGTCCGCGTCGATCATCACCGGATTGTGGATGCCCAGCCGCGCGACCGCTTTGCGCACGCCCTCGGGGAGTCTCTCCGCCGCGAGCTCCGGGGTGTGCACGCCCACGATCACCAGCCCGGCGGCGCCCTTGGCACGCTCGAGGGATTCCACCCAGGCTCGTGAGTTGAGGCAATTCACGCACTCGAAAGCCCAGAACTCCACCAGCACCACCTTGCCCTTGAGCCCGGCGAGTGTGAGGGGCGCGGAATTGATCCAGTCATCGGCGCGGCGGTGGGTGAACTCCGGCGGCGCGCCCGGGGCCGCCAGCGCCGCGATCGACCAGACGGCGAGCGCCGGCAGTGCGCTACGCGTGATCCCTTTCATATACCATTGCATCCAGGGCATCTTTTTACAGTATGAACGGCAGGATTTGCATTGTCACCGGGGCCACGCACGGCATCGGGCGCGCGACCGCGCGGGCACTGGCCGCGAGCGGCGCGACCGTCCTGGTCCACGGCCGCGACCTCGCCCGCGCTCGCGCCGTGGCCGAGGACATCAGCCGCGACACCGGCAACCCCGAGGTGCGCTTCGTGCAGGCGGATTTTGCGCAGCTCGCACAGGTGCGGCGCCTGGCGCAGGAGCTGCAGTCGCTCCTGCCGCGCCTCGACGTGCTGATCAACAATGCCGCGGTGATGGCCGCCGCACGGGCGCGCAGCGCGGAAGGGTACGACCTGACCTTCGCGGTCAATCACCTGGCGCCGTTCCTGCTGACCAACCTGCTGCTGGACAAGCTGAAAGCTTCCGCGCCCGCGCGCGTGATCGTGGTGGCCTCCGAGGCCCATCGGCGCGCCACGCTCGACTTCGGTGATCTCATGAACGCCGGGGCTTCAGGGTGGTGGACCGCCTACGAGCGCTCCAAGCTTGCCAACGTGCTGTTCGCGCGCGAGCTGGCCCGGCGCCTCGCCGGAACCGGGGTCACCGTGAACGCGCTGCACCCGGGCGTGGTCAGGAGCCAGCTGTTTCGCGGCAGCCCGGCGTTGCTGCGCGTACTGCTGTGGAGTGTCGGACGGCTGTTCATGCTCTCCCCGCAGCAAGGCGCGCGTGGCAGCGTGTATCTGGCGAGCGCGTCCGAGCTCGACGGTGAGTCCGGCGGCTACTACCGCGGCTGCCGGCGCGTGGCGCCGAGCGCCGCTGCGCAGAGCGAGGCGTGCGCCGCACGTCTGTGGCAGGAGAGCGCGCGCCTGACGGGGCTGGCCGCATGAGCCGGGCCTTCGTGCGCGAGTCCGACGGGGATTCGGCGGCGCTGCCGGAGCGCGCGCTGAGCACTCATCCGAACTTCGTCACGCCGCGCGGCCTTGCGGCGATCGCGGCGCGCGTGCGCGAGCTGGAAGGGGAGCGCCAGGCGGCGCGCGACAGCGGTGATGCGGCGGGGCGCGCGCGCGTGGAGCGCGACCTGCGCTACTGGGGCGCGCGCCGCGCCAGTGCCCGCGTGGTCGGGCCGGCCGCGGTCGCGGACCGGGCGCGTTTTGGCATGCGTGTGAGCCTACAGCTCGATACCGGCGCGACTCACACGTTCCGGCTGGTCGGCGAGGACGAAGCGGACGCCGCCCATGGACTTCTGAGCTGGGTGGCGCCGCTGGCCCAGTCGCTGCTGGGCAAAGCGGTCGGCGAGCGCGTGCCTTTTCAGGGAGTCGAGGCGCTGATCGTCAGTATCGAGCCGTGAGGTAGCTGCGCCAGTACGCGCTGCACGATGCGCTCGAGGCGCTCGGCGCCCAGCTCGAGAAAGCCGCTTGCGGCGCGCACCCGGCGCGCCACGTCCGGCGCGAGCCGCCGCTGCGCGCGGTACATGCGAGTGCGCACGGTGGTGTCGTGCACGCCGAGGGAAGCGGCGGTTTCGATGCCGCTGATTCCTTCCACCACCCGCAGCACGAACACGGTGCGAAACACCTCCGGCAGGCCGCCGATCGCGTGCTCGAGCTCGCGCCGCTCCTGCGCCTCATCGGCACCAGCGCCCGCGGGCGCTGCGGCCTGCCGCGGCAGCACGAGCGGCCCGGATCGAGCGCTGGCGCGCAGCGAGCGCGCCTGGCTGTACGCCAGGCGCGTCAGCCAGCAGGAGAATTTTCCTGCGGGCGCGTAACGATTCAGATCGCCGAATGCGGCCCGATACGCATCCTGCACCGCCGACTCCGCCGCATCCTCATCCAGCAGCACGCTGCAGGCGACGCGGAACATGCGCCGGCTGTAGCGCCGGATCAGTGCCTCGATCGCACGTTCCTCCCTGGCGCGTGCGCGCTCGATGAGCAGCAGGTCGGGCAGCTCGTCCGGTGCGGCCGCGGTGTCGGCGCGCCGCGCGCGCGCCCCGCTCGCCTCGAGGATACGGACCTGAGTCACTGGTTCCAGCATGGGGGTCGACCTCAAATGTGTATCCTATGGTTGGCCATGACAAAGAGACCGGCCCGCATCCCGGGCTATTGCGTCGCGTGCGCCTGGGCGCTGTGCGCGCTTCAGCCCGCGCCCGGCGCCGAGCCCGGCCCCGCCGGCGCGGCGCGGGTGCACCCGCAGCGCTGGCCGAAGCTGCAGCCGGTGCCGCCGCGCGCTCCGAGCCTCGAGAGGCGCATCGACCTTCTGCTCGGGCGCATGACGCCCGGGCAGAAGGTCGGTCAGCTCATCCAGGCCGATATCGACAGCATCAGTCCCGATGACCTGCGTCACTATCCCCTCGGGTCCATTCTGAACGGCGGCAATTCCTCGCCCCACGGCGATAAGCTCGCTCCACCCGGTGAGTGGCTCAGCCTCGCCGACCGGTTCTATGACGCTTCGCTCGCCGCGCCCGGGTCCCCCGGGATCCCCGCCCTGTGGGGGGCGGATGCGGTGCATGGGCACAACAACATCCCCGGAGCCACGATTTTTCCGCACAACATCGCCCTCGGAGCGACGCGCGACCCGCACCTCATCCGCCGCATCGGCGAGATCACCGCGCTCGAGGTGCGGGTCACCGGGCTCGATTGGGCGTTTTCCCCCACGGTCGCGGTGGCGCGTGATGAGCGCTGGGGACGCACCTACGAGAGCTACTCGCAGAATCCCGCGCTGGTGCGCCGCTACGTCGCCGCCATGGTGCGCGGCCTGCAGGGCACGCCGGGAACCCCCCAGTTTCTCGATGCCGCGCACGTGATTGCGACGGCGAAGCACTTTCTCGGTGACGGCGGCACCGGCGGTGTGGACCAGGGTGACAACGGCGCCAGCGAGAGCGAGCTGCGCGACGTCGACGCCGCCGGCTACCAGGCCGCTCTCGGCGCCGGCGCACAGACCGTCATGGCGTCCTACTCCAGCTGGCACGGCGTGAGGATGCACGGCTACCGCGCACTCCTCACCGATGTGCTGAAGGGCCGCATGGGCTTCGATGGCCTGGTGCTCGGGGACTGGAACGGCCATGCGCAGCTGCCGGGATGCACCCCCGACAGCTGCGCCGCGGCGCTCAATGCCGGACTCGACGTGTTCATGGCGCCCGACGGCTGGCGCGCGCTACATGCCCACACGCTGGCGCAAGTGAGGTCCGGGGAGATCTCCCCCGCACGGCTCGACGATGCGGTGCGCCGCGTGCTGCGCGTCAAGCTGCGCGCGCACCTGGATCGCGAGGGACGTCCGTCGTCGCGGCCGTTCGCCGGCCGCTTCGAGCTGCTGGGCGCGCCGGCGCATCGTGCGGTGGCGCGCCAGGCGGTGCGCGAATCGCTGGTGCTGCTGAAGAACCACCAGCACCTCCTGCCCCTGTCCCCGCACGCGCAGGTGCTGGTGGCGGGTGATGGGGCCGATAACATCGCCAAGCAAAGCGGCGGCTGGACGATCACCTGGCAGGGCACCGAGCCCAACCAGGACTTTCCGCACGCGCAATCGATCTACGCGGGCATCGCGCGCTGCGTCACGGCCGCGGGCGGCACGGCGCGGTTGAGCGAGGCGGGCGAGTTCCACACCCGTCCCGACGTCGCGATCGTGGTGTTCGGCGAGAACCCGTACGCGGAAGGGGCGGGCGATGTGCCCACGCTCGAATACAGTCCGGGCGACAAGCGCGACCTGGCGCTGCTGCGCCGCCTGCGCGCCGCGCAGGTGCCGGTGGTGGCCGTGCTGCTCTCCGGCCGTCCGCTATGGGTGAACGCCGAGCTCAACGCCGCCGACAGCTTCGTGGCCGCCTGGCTCCCGGGACCCGAGGGCGAGGGCGTCGCCGATGTGCTGTTCCGCGCGCCCGACGGCTCGGTGCGCTACGACTTTCGCGGCAAGCTGCCGTTCTCCTGGCCGCGTGCCGCGCGCGTGCCGGCCGTGGATTCCGGCGAGCCGCCGCTGTTTCCTTACGGCTACGGACTCACCTACCAGGACGAGGGCGAGCTTCAGCCGCTGCCCTGATCCCCGCCACCCGCGCCCACCGCCACCCAGGCGAGATCGGAGTTCGATACCGAGCCGAGGTTGAAATTGCGGGCGCTGGCTGCCATGCGCGTGAGCGCCTGGGCGAGCGGCATCGGCGGCTGCGTGTCGCCCTTCTTGGCCTTGTGGAAGCGCACCGGGTTGATGCGGGCGACGACGTAGTTGCGCAGGTATGGGGACTTGAAGCCGCGCGCCTGCAGGGTGGCGATGATCCCCTTGACGCGGGCGTCGATTTCAGTGAGGCGCGCGGCGTGATCCTCGCGCTGCCGCAGGCTCACCGCGAGCGTGCGCTCGCTGAAGCGGTCGATCTTCTTCAGGAACGCGCTGTAAGCGCCGCCCGCAAAGCGCGGCGACTTCTCATACACGATGCCGAGCGTCAGCAGTTCCGCCGCCTCGAACTCCGCAGCGAAAGCGTCCTCGCGTTCGCGCCCGCGGCGCTTGGCGAGGTTGCGCGCCATGCGGATCACTTCCAGGCTGCGGTCCTTGAGGTTGTGAGCCTTCTCGGTGTTGAGCGCGAGTATCCGGTAGGCAAGGGATTCGTCGGGCGAGATCAGCGCCGTGATCTGTTTCAGCCCCAGCACCTTGCCCGCGGCGAGGCGATGGCGGCCATTGGGTGTCCACAGCCGCCCGTCCTCGCCGCGCACCACGATCAGCGGATCGAGAAACGCGGCCGTCTCGTCGATCTTGGCGGCCAGACGCTTGGCGTGCGTGGGTGAGAGGTCGCGCTGAAAGGGCGTGGGCTGCAGCGCACTCAGCGGCAGGCTCGCCAGCAACAGGGCGCGGCCTCCGAGCGGCTCGCGGTATGCGCCGATGGGAGCACCGCCCGCCTCGCGCACCAATGCCGCGAGCGGCGCGACCGCCGGACTGTCGATCGCGATGGCAACTTCCGCCGCGTCGAGCCCGCGCGCCTGCCTGCCGGGTGCGAGCCGCCCGCGGCGCGCCCGGCGTGCGGCGCCGCTGCGCGTGCGCGCGGCGGCGCTGTGGCTGCGTGTTGCCATGGTGTCATTTCTCCAGCGGAGCAGTGTGCGAGAATGACCGATTACGCAGGATGTTGCCATGGATTCCTTGAGCCGCGCGGAGCAGTTGCCGGCGCAGCGCCTCGATGCGGCCGGTCGCGCGCACGTGGATCAGCGTGCGGTGCTGGCGCTCGCCCTGCCGCTGATGGCGAACAGCGCGGTGCAGATCGTCCTCAATCTCACCGACATGTGGTTCATGGGGCGCATTTCCACCAAGGCACTCGCGGCGGTCGGCGCGGTGCAGTGGCTGGTGATCGTCGCGGTGCTGGTGCTGGGCGGCGCGGGCACCGCGGTGCAGACGCTGGTGGCGCAGAATTTCGGTGCGCGCCGCTACCGGCGCGCGGGCCAGGCGGTATGGACCGCGTTGTGGGCGATGGCCTGCGCGGCGCCGCTGTTCGTGCTGGTGGGCGCCGCGCGCCACCTGATTCTCGCGCCGTTCGGGTTCGATCCGCAGGTCGAGCAGCTCGCCTCCGCGTTCTGGTTTCCGCGTGTCGGCGGCGCCTGCGTCGGAGCCGCGGGGTGGGCCATGTTCGGATTCTTCAACGGCATCGGGCGGCCGCGCGTCACGCTGCTGATCACCGTCGTGACCACGGTCACGAATGCGCTCTTGAACCAGCTGTTCATCTTCCGCCTCGGCTGGGGCATCGCCGGTTCCGCCTGGGCCACGAACGTCGCGCAGCTGACCGGCCTGCTGTTCGCGGTGGCGATTTTTCTGCGCGCGCATTACCGGCGCCGCTACGGCTCGCACCTGACGTGGCGGCCGCACGGCGGCACACTGCTGCAGCAGCTGCGCCTCGGGGTTCCGATGGGACTGTCACCGGCTGCGGACCTGCTCGGGTTCGCCACCTTTCAGATGATGCAGACGCGGCTCGGCACGGCGGGCGGTGCCGCCACGCAGATGGTGGTGATTCTGACCTCACTCGCCTACATGCCCGGGTTCGGCATCGCTTCTGCGGGCACGACGCTGGTCGGGCAATCCATCGGCGCGGGGGCGCGCGGCTGGGCGCTGCGGGTGGGCAACCGCGTGATCCTGCTCGCCGCGCTCTACATGGGCGGCATCGGGGTGCTGATTGCGCTCGGCGGTCCGTGGGTGCTGCCGTTTTTCACCGGCTCGCACGATGCCGAGGCGGCGACCGCGGTCGCGCTCGGCATGCGGCTGCTGTGGCTGGCGGCCGGCTACCAGTTCTTCGACGGCCTGAACATGGGCAGCAGCATGTGCCTGCGCGGCGCGGGCGATGTCAGGGTCCCGGCGGTGCTGGTGCTCTCGGTGTCGCTGCTGCTGTTCGTGCCGCTGGCGCACGCCTTCACGTTTGCGCCCGGACAGGGCTGGGTACACTTCCTGCCGCAATTCGGCTGGGGCGCGGTCGGCGGCTGGGTTGCGGTCCTCATCTATGTCATGGTGCTGGGGAGCACGCTGTTGCTGCGCTGGCGCTCCCGCGCGTGGCAGAAGATCCGCCTGTAAGGTCAGAGCCACGCGCCCCGCCTCATGTTCATCACCCTGAAGTCACTGTTGCATACGCTGCTGCTGCCGCCCGGGGGCCCGCTGCTGGTCGCGGCAGCCGGGGCCTGGCTGCTGCGATCGCGCGTCTCGGCGGGCGCAGCCAGGGCCGGCTGGCTGCTGCTCGGCACGGGCCTCGCGTCGCTGTGGCTGCTGGCGACGCCGCTGGTGGCGGATGCGCTGGCGCGGGCCGCCGAGCGCGAGCCGGCGCTCGATCTGACCCGAGCCTCTCAGGCGCAGGCGATCGTCATTCTCGGCGGTGGTGAGGAGCGCATCGCCGCGCCCGAGTATGGCGGGGAGCCCGCTCCCGGTTCCGTGCTCCTCGAGCGGGTCACCTACGCGGCGTTCCTCGCGCATCACACCGCGCTGCCGGTGCTGGTCTCCGGCACCGCCGAGGAGGCACTCGCCATGCGCGCCTCGCTGGCGCGGGGCTTCGGCATCCAGGTGCGCTGGGTCGAGGATCACTCGCGCGATACCTTTCAGAACGCACAGTTCTCCGCGCGGCTGCTCAAGGCCGCGGGCGTGTCGCGGATCCTGCTGGTGACGGACAGCGCCCACGAGTGGCGCGCGTCGCACGAGTTTGCGAGCGCGGGGCTCACCGTGGTGCCGGCACCCGCGGGTGTGTGGGCGCCCCGCGAGACGGGGCTGCTGCGCTACCTGCCCGCTCCGGCCGCGCTGGCGCGCTCCAGCGCCGCGCTCTACGAGCTGCTCGGGGATGTGGTGCGCCGAGCTCTCGCCGCGCTGCGGCTGCGCACTCAGCAGGCCTGATCTGGAAGAACTGACCACCGTGTTCCGATCGCCGCGCCGGCGCGACTGCGACGAGCGGTTGCTGGTGCTGACCGCGGTGGAGGTGGCCGCCTTCGTGACCCACGCGGACAGTGAATTCCTGCTGCAGGTCGCGGGCCCGGACGCGCCTGATGCGATCCGGCACCTGCTGCAATACGAAGCCGAGAACCGTGCGCCGCCCCCGCCACCACCCCCGCCGCGCGTGTACCCGCACGCCTGGGTCGGCTGCGTGCTGTACGTCGCGGTGTTGATCGGGGTGGCCGCGGCGCTTTCGAGCGGGCTCGTGCGGCTCGATGCCTTTGATCTGGGCGTGCTCGATGCCCAGCGCGTACAGGCCGGTCAGTGGTGGCGCGCGTGGACCGCGCTCACGCTGCACCTGGATGGTCCGCACCTGGCCGCGAACCTGTGCGCCGGGGTGTGGTTCGGCTACCTCGCGGCCCGGCAGATGGGCGCGGGTACGGCGTGGCTCCTCACCGTCACGGGAGCCGCGGTGGCGAACCTGCTCGAGGGCCTGTTGGGTCCGCCGCAGCACCAGGCGGTTGGCGCCTCGACGGCGGTGTTTGCGGCCCTGGGGGCGATGTCGGCTTACTCGTGGCGCGAGCGTTTCCAGTTGCCACAGCGCTGGGCGCGACGCTGGGGCCCGCTCATCGCCGGCGTTATTCTTCTGGGCTGGACCGGGTCCGCCGGAGAAGGCACGGACCTGGTCGCGCACCTGGCGGGGTTCGCGGTCGGCTCGCTCCTGGGTGCCACCGCCGCCGTGCCGCGTTTTCAGCTGCAGTTGGACCGTGTGCCGCAATGGCTGAGCGGCGCCGCTGCGCTCGCCTCACTGGCGATCGCCTGGAGCTGCGCGCTCAGGAGCTGAGGGCGTCGCGCGCTCACGGCCCCTCGACGAGATAGCCCTTCGACTTGAGTGCGGCGAGCGCGCCGTTCTCGCCCAGCAGCCGATCCATCGATTGCACGGCGAGCGTGCCGCGATTGCGCGCGAGACTGTCCTGCACCGCGATCAGCCAGTCATCCTGCGCGCGCGTGATGAGGTTGCGCACCCGCTCGGAGGTGGAGACCGCCGCGACGCAGGCGGTACGGTCGTCGGCGTGCGGCAGCCGGCGCAGGGTGTCGACGTCTCCGAGGGCCCAGGCGCGCGCCCGGGCCTGCATGGGACCGAGGTCCGTCTCCAGCAGCGTCACCACGGCGTCGAGGCACGCGATCTCGCCCGACAGGGGCGTCGCTTCGACATCCTTCAGCACGTTGACCGGATCGTCGATCTTCAGGCGGTCCTGGTGCACGCGCACGCCCTGCTCCCGGGCGAGCCTGAGGACTGACTGCTGCACCTCGTTCTGCTGTGCCAGGCCCGAAGCGTCGAATACCCGCGTGAGGAGCTGGCGCGCGGCGAGCATCGGACGCATCTGCTCGAGCTTGCTGTCGTTTGGGTCGAAGCGCGCCTCGAGCGCGGCCACGCGCGCATACAGCGGCGGCGGCAGGGCCTGGCGCAGGGGCATGTGATCCGGGGGCTTCTGCAGGCGCCGCCACTCGATATATACGCGCAGCGCCGTCAAGGGGTTCGCGCCGATGCCGTAGGTGGGCCAGGCGGGGACCACCTCCTGCGTGTACCGCAGGACCTCCTGCACCGCATCGGGCTGCCACACCATTTTCTTTGGCAGCGGGGAGATCGTGCCCAGGATCCACAGCGTGTGATCGCCCTTGCGCACTCTCCACATCCGTGGGCCCTCGTGCCGTCCCTCGACCACGATTTCCGTCTCGGCGCCCGGCGCACCCGCGGCTGCGGCGGCGGCGGGCTGCTGGGCGCGCACGGTGGCGGCGCCCGCCAGCAGCAACACGCAGCCGGCCGCGGCGCGCAGAGCGTGGCCGAGCTCGCGCCCGGGGGTACTGCGCATGCGGCGCGGCAGCTCAGTCGTTGGTGGGCAGTTGCCGGGGCGCGGTTTCATTGCTCGGGTCGTACACGCGGGTGAGATCCACGGCGGACAGCTCCTCGGTCGCGATGTGCAACTTCGCCACCAGGTGCCTGCCGTCCGCCGACAGGCCGTAACGCTCGGTCACATCCGGACCCAGCTGGCCCCGCACGTTGATGACGTACTCCCGGCCCTTCCAGCCGGAGGTCTGGTCCGCCACCCCGCTCTCCGCCGACACGACACTGTGCGCGCCGGGGGTGAAGCTGCGCTGCGAGGTGCCGTAGTCGAGGGCGAACTGTCCGGGCCCCTGTCGTACAGTGAGCAAATCGCCGCGCGCGAGGCTCGTGAGCAGAACATGAGCCATGGGCGATCGCAGCAGCGGATCGGGCCGAGCAACGCCGTGGGCGGCGCGCACCGGGGCGGGCTCTTCCTCGAGCGGCTGATCCTCGGGTTGGGTGCGCGTGCCGCCGCCGCGCCCGTCCGGGCGCGGTCCGGCCGTCACCCGTCGACCGATGCGCTTGAAGGCCTCGGCGCGCATCCGGTCCAGCACTCTCTGCGGGTCGTCGCTGGCGGAGCGATTGAGCTTCCAGGCGCCTGCCAGGTTGACGCCCGCCGGCGCATCCGGCGACAGTCTGCTCCCTGCGCAGCCGGCCAGAGTCGTGGCGGCGGCGGCGCACAGCAGCACTCCGCCGGCACGGACGATCGGCATAGGGTCGTAATCCTCGCTTGGCGGTTGAGTGCAGCATCGCAGTTCGCCACGCCCCGGCGCAATGATGGAGCGAGCCAAGACCCGATGAAGCGACGCAAGGCAACCGAACTCGAGCGCCTGCACAGGCGGATCACGCGCCTCGACGCGCACAGCATCGATCGGCTCTATGGCCTGGAGCCGGTCTGGGAGCCGGGCCGCGGACCTTCGCGCGTGGCGCCCGAGCAGTTCGTGGCGGTGCGCTGCCCGTATTGCGGCGAGCGCCTGGAGACGCGCGTCGATCTGACCACGGATGAGCCCGGCTACGTGGAGGATTGCGAAGTCTGCTGCCGCCCGATCGAGTTCGACATCGAGCGCGACGCGAGCGGGGCGTTCTCGGCGCTGCAGGTCCGGCGCCTCGACTAGCCGTGTCAGGGCGGCTTTGCCCCAAGGGTCGCGCTAGCGTCGCGAGCTGGCGACAGGGGCATTTTCGCCTACCATGCGCTGCGGCAGTACTCACGGAGGAAGTGCGAGTATGAACAAGTCAACCGTAACCGGGTTTGTGATCGGTGCCATCGTCGTGACGGCCGCCGGCGCGGTCGCCGGCTATCGCGTCGTCAGCGCCTCGCGCGGCGCCGAGGTGCTCAGCGTCACGGCCCAGCACAAGACCGTCAGGACTCCCCGGCAGGAATGCCGCGACGTGCAGGTAACCCGGACCAAGCCGGCGAAGGATCGTGATCGCCTGCTCGGCACGGGTGTCGGTGCCGTGGTGGGGGGCCTGCTGGGGCACGAGATTGGGGGCGGCAGCGGCAAGGCCCTGGCCACGGTAGCCGGAGCGGCGGCCGGCGGCTATGCCGGCAACAAGATTGAGCAGAAGGTGCAGCAGGGAGACACCTACACCAGCACCGAGCAACAGTGCACCACCGTATACGATCGCAGCGAGGTGCCGGACGGCTACGAGGTGCTGTACCGGCTCGACGGCAAGGAGCATCGCGTGCACATGGACCGTGATCCCGGGAAGCGAATCCCGGTGAAGGACGGCCACATCGTCACGGACAGCGGCGCCAACTCCTGACGCCTCTAGGGCGCGACCGCCGCCTCCAGGAAGCTGAGGCTGGGAGCGTCGGCGTCGAGGCGCACGCGCACACCGAGCGGCACGGGCTCGTTCAGCTCACCGTGGCCGATGGGAAAGCCGGCGGCGCAGGGCAGGCCGGTCGCGCGCGCCAGCTCGCGCAGCACTTCGGTGCTGCTGTAAGGCGCGTCCTTTTCCTCGCAGCCCGTGAACGAGCCGAGCACGATGCCGCGTACACGGTCGAATACTCCGGCGAGCTGCAGGTGCGTCCACATGCGGTCGAGGCGGTAGGGGCGCTCGCCCTGGTCCTCGAGCAGCAGGATGGCGCCATCGAGCCCCGGCATGAACGGCGTGCCGAGGAGTCGCGTGATGACCGACAGGTTCCCGCCCAGCAGGGGCCCTTCGGCCAACCCGCCGACGCAGGTCAGCGTGCCCTTCAACGGCGGTGCCGGGGAGGTGGATTCCAGCACGGAAAACAGCCGCTCGCAGGTCGCGGGGGGCAGGCGTCCCAGCTGGGTGAGGACCGGTCCATGAACGCTGATCCGGCCGAGGGTCTGCAGCCACAGGTGCAGCGCCGTGATATCGGAGAAGCCGACCAGCAGCTTCGGCGGGCTGGGGGGGCTGGCGGCCGCCAGCCGCGCGAGCAGACGCATCGCGCCATAGCCGCCGCGGGCGCAGAACACCGCCCGCACGTCAGGATCGCCCAGCGCGGCGGTGAGCTCGCCCAGACGCCGTGCGTCATCGCCTGCCAGGTAGCGGTGCCGCTCGAATACTCCCGGGCCGTAGGCGGCGCGGTAGCGCTCGGCGATGAGGGCCAGGCCCGCCTCGAACGAGGGGCGGTCGAAAGCGCTCGCCGGGGCGATGACCGCCACACGGTCGCGCGGATGCAGCGCGGGGGGCGGCTGGAAGTGTGCGTTCAACATACAATGACCCGCAGCGACTGTAGGCGCGCCGCAAAAGGATCGTCAATGATCGGATTTCTCCTGTGGCTGCTGCTGCTCGTGCTGTGCTGGCCGCTCGCGCTGCTGGCGCTGCTGCTGTACCCGCTGGTGTGGCTGCTGAGTCTGCCCTTCAGGCTGGTGGGCATCACGGTCGAGGGGGTGTTTGCGCTGCTGCGGGCGCTGATCCTGCTGCCGGCTCGGATATTGGGCGGCGGCCGGCGCTGAGCGCTGAGAGGTCTTCAGTCCGCGAGTGCCTTCAGATCCGAGCGCAGCGCAGCGCGTCCGCGGTCGAGTTGCTCGAGCCGCTGGGCGGCATCGCGCAATGCGGTGAGATTCTTGACCGGGGCGGCGTGCAGGCGACGGTAGGCATTGTGCGCCGCGAGCCACAGGCGGGTCATGCGTGCGTAGCGGGCCGCGACTTCGCGGCGCATGGTGATGATGGCTAACGCGCTGGCTTGCATCGTCGCCATCACGCTTGAAAGCCGACGCCGGCAACAGTGCAGCCGTCACA
>DATGVL010000009.1:0-16246 GCA_035300445.1 Steroidobacteraceae bacterium | reverse complement strand
ACGACTGATGCGCCCAACGAAGACGCCTGCAAGACAACCGGGCTATCGTTCGTTCAATGCAGAGCCAAGCGAAGGCATTCCCGATTCTTCGCGACGCTTAATTCTTGCTCGTGACTTCTAACGGTGAAGTTGAGGGGCCGGACGACCACGCCGGATTAGCGCCGCGGGCGCACACTGTCTTCCCGCGCCCGCGGCGCCAAGCCGCAAGCGCCTCACGGACCCCTCCAACGATTGTTAGAGGACGCCTTCATCGAAGCTGCTGTACGCGCGCGGACTCCTGAGCCCAAACCGAAGAGCACAGCGCGACCCGTCTCGCGACGACCTCAAACCCAGGGCACGGCAGCGACAAAATCGCAGCCACATGCGCCGGGGTCACACACGAGCACGGAAACTGCCCGCGCGCGCACGCGGTGTCTTCGAACGAAGGGAGCCTTCCGATTCTTTGCTCGGTTCCGGATTTCATTCGGAACACTATCCTCTCGATCTTCCGTCCCTTCAAATCTTCGGTCCGCTCGCGGACTCTAACGGTGAAGTTGAGGGGCCGCACGGCCACGCCCGATGGCGCCGAGGGCGCACAATTTCCCAGCGCCCGAGGCGCCAAGCCTCAAGCGCATCACGGCCCCCTCCAACGATTGTTAGAGGGCATCACGTCAAGCGTTCCCACCAAGCCAATGCTGCATCACGAACCCTGTGCCTGCGAGCGCCAGTCCAACCCAGCTGAGTATGCGGCACACTGGGGGCATGGCCGCAAAGCTTGCGAGTGTGCCGTGCTGCAGCCGATACCATTGCGGGTCGAGGATGACGCCAAGGTACATGGACATTAAACCGGCGTACCACATGCGGTCGCCCGATGAAGTTGGAGCGACAAAAACAAGGAACGGTGACGCCATGATGAAAATCACGAGCAAGAAGACGGCGCCGACTCGCTGCTTACGCGTCAGGTCACGCCAGCCCAACATATGCCCTCTAACTCCGCGCTTGAGCGGCCGCCCAGAAGCGTGTCCAGTGCGACGCGAGCGCATACTTTCTTCCTGCGCTCGCGGCGCACCACCACAGGTGCATCACGGTCCGCTCCAAGCAGTGGTTAGAGGGACTGCCGTCACCGCCAAACGAAGCCACCCAAGTCACTTGGCACTGCCCCACCGCGCGCACGCGCGCAGCTCCAGCGCCCAACGAAGGGCGCTCACCGAAGCTGCCGAGGCCGATCCTACCGCTTCCGTAGCGGCGCGCCACCGCAGAGCCTCCCGCCGGAGTTGGCACTGAGTTGAGTCGAGGAAGCGGATGGCCTTGCCTACGCGCCGCGGCAACGAAGGGTCTTCGAGGTCAAGCGAAGTGGAGGCGCCTGCTTCAGGGTTTCCCCAAACAGTCCCTCTAACTCCAATTAGACGACAGACAGCGTCGATCGCATTGAAATCCCTTGGAAAGCATTCTGTGGCGCCGCCACCTGGTGAGATTGGAAATGTGGGACCGAAGTGGGGTGATGAAACACCCCAAACGCGCCAGAAATAGACTCTCCCCGCCTCTGCCGCGGGCTGCTTTGATGAGCGCGCGCAGCCGGAGTGCCGGCTCACCTCGGGGAACGCGTTCGTGGCCAGTCAGCCGGGTTTGTTCGCAGTCACACGGGAGAAGATGCGTACCCGTCACCTCTCCCTGCGCACGGAGCAGGCCTACCTGCAATGGTTGCGGCGGTATATCGCTTTTCACGGCCGAAAGCACCCACGCGAGCTCGGCGCGCCCGAGGTCGAGCAATTCTTAACCTTCCTTGCCGTGCGCCGCAAGGTTAGCGCCGCCACGCAGAATCAGGCGCTTCAGGCACTGCTGTTTCTCTACCGGCACGTGCTCGAGATCGAGCTGCCGTGGCTCGCCAACGTCACCCGTGCGACCCGCCCGATGCGGCTGCCCGTGGTGTTGAGTCGCACCGACGCGCACGCATTGCTGGCGCAGCTGCAGGGCGCTCCATGGCTGGTCGCGAGCCTGCTCTACGGCAGCGGCCTGCGTCTGATGGAGGCGCTGCGACTGCGGGTCAAGGACATCGCGCTCGAGCGCGGTGAGCTCATCGTGCGCGAGGCCAAGGGCGGCAGGGACCGCGTCACGATGTTGCCCGCCTCGCTCGACATTGCTTTGCGCGCACATCTGGCGCGCTTGCGGTCGTGGTACGAAGAAGAGCGGCGCCGGCAGCGACCCGGCGTCACGCTGCCCACGGCGCTCGCACGAAAGTATCCGCGGGCCGGTACGCAATGGGGCTGGCAGTACCTGTTTCCCTCCGCGAGGCTCGGCCGCGACCCCTATACGGGGTTGCAGGTGCGGCATCATCTCCACGAGAAGATCATCCAGCGGGCGGTGCAGTCAGCCGTGCACAAGGCGGGCCTCACCCAGCCGGCGAGCTGCCATTCGTTGAGACATTGTTTCGCGACGCATCTACTCGAGGACGGCTACGACGTCCGCACGGTCCAGAAGCTCCTCGGCCACAGCGACCTGAAGACCACCATGATTTACACCCACGTCATGGCGAAGGGAGCCAACGGCGTGCGCAGTCCGCTCGACCGGCGCGGTCCGCCCGACCGGAGCGATCCGGCTTCTGCATCGGCGCAGCCTGCGCACAAGGCCGACCAATGATCGAATTCAATTCGCCGCCACACCGGCGAGCTTTGTCGCCCGACCCACTGCAGTTGCTGCAGCGCGCACGGCGCCTTCCGCCCGGTAAATGGACGCGAGCGTGGCGGATCTGGTCTCGTCCGGCAGTGCCGCGGCGATTGCGCGCCCCAGCAGGACCGGGTCCGAACCGCAAAGCCTGACAAGCAGGCGCTCTACTTCCGCTCGCTCGAGCGCGCGGAAGCGGACGTTGGCGAAGCAGCGCCCCGGACGCAGCAGCGCGTCGTCAATGTCACCCACGTTGGGCAGGTTCGTAGTGAACAGGATCTTGCGTCCCTGCGCGCGGACGACACCGTCGGCGATCGCAAGAAACCGGTGCAGGTGTAAATTGCCGTTCGCCCGGGAGTCGAGTATGTGATCCGCGTCTTCGATCACGAAAGCGTCATGACTCCCGGTGACGAACTCGACGAAGATTTCGTCGCTCTCAAGCGCACGCGTGTCGGCTGTGTAAAGCACTTTGGCGCTGTCACCCTTGCGCCGGGAAATTGCTGCCAGAGCCGCGCGCACGAACCGCGTCTTCCCGGTCCCGGGTGGCCCCTGAAGTATGAGAACCGTTTCGGGCGCCGCGAGATATCGCTCTATGAACCGGTCGATCGGCTCGCCCAGCGTCGGGTAGGCTTCGTCCGGCGGCGCCGGATCGGCCAGCTCTTCGAACTCGGCGCTCGTCAGTCCCAACTCCCCCGCCGCGAAGTGCCAGTCGATGGTGAACGTCTCTTCCCTCAGGCGCTGATTGCCCACGACGCCGAGCAGCCGATCGCGGATGGACTCCAGCGACACCAGGCTGTCGGCCCAAATGGCGAACGTCATGGAGCTGTAATTGGGTTTGCGGCGCCCCCGTGCGCTCACAAGGACACCGGGACCATCAAGCAACAGTGACCCCTCTCCGAGACGATGAGCAGCAAGACCCGCGTGCTGAGCCAGATCGTCGAACAATTCATCGAGCGGTCGGCGTGCGGCCGCGCGTAGGAGGCGGTAGATGGGGTAGTGCATGGGACCGGAATCGAAGCCGCCGAGAGCACGCAGCGCAAGCAGCACGTTTCCGATGTCTGAGAGATCGCCCCGCAGAGTCAGTCGTAAGGGCAGACGTCCTCGCAGCCGCTGCCCGGCCTCGCGTTCAATCTCCGCCTGGTCCTCTAACTCGATGTCGACTGTGTTCATTGCCGTACGCGGACAACAAAAAGCCCCTGGGAAACCTTCGCCAGGGGCTCGTGTCGATGGCACGACACAGCCGCTGGCTCGAAGCAAACGCTTCGAGCCGGCGGCCGAAGCGCTTTAGTTCGGATTACACCAACATGGTCGATGCAGCGGCCCTGCGGCCATCGACGTCTCCGGTTGCGACATCCGCCCACGCGACGGCGGAAGGGCCGCGTAGATTACTCCTCGGCTACTCGCTGTCAAGAAACAGACGGCTCAGGCTTCGGTTGCCCGCTGTGGCACCCACGACCTCTCAGAAGTGATAGGTGATCGCGCCATTCGACTCGCTGAGCTCGCCCCGGGCGATCAGCTTGTCCACCAAGCGCAGCAGCTCGCTCTCGGGGACTTTCTTGGAAAAGTGCGAGTGCAGCACGGCGATGAGGCCCTTGCGCTTGCGCGGGCGGCGGATCTTCTGCGTTCCCGCGAGCAGTTGCCGGGCCTCCGCGAGCAGCGCCCCACCATCGCCGTGTGCGGCCACGCGGGCGGCGGCCGGGCGCGCAGCGCCCGCACCGCGCGGCGCGGCAGCTGGCAGTGCGCGCGAGCCGAGCGCCTCGGCGATGGAGTTGGCACGCCGCACGGCAAAGCCCCGCCTGACGAGGTGTTTGATCAGCGGGTCGAAGCCCTTGTCCTTGGACAGGATCACGCAGGGAGTCTCCGGTGAGCGTGCCAGGTATTCGCCCAGGTAGAAGGCGATGTGGAAGTCCAGGGCATTCTTCCCCTGCCCCTCGATATCGATCGGCACGAATCGCTCTCCGAGCTTCAGTGCAGCCTTGAGAAACTCGGTGGGGACGGATCTCTGCGAGGCACCGAAGAAGAACGGCACCCGCACGCCGGCGGGAATGGCTCCCAGGTCCAACTTGCCGATGTTCTCGTAGTCCACGAGCAGCACGCTGTCAGCCACGGCGATACTCCTTTACTGCGATGCGCTCGCGCCGGTGAAGCCATTCTGCCGCCACGCCTCGTAGACCACCAGCGCCACGGCGTTGGAGAGATTGAGGCTGCGATTGCCGGCGCGCATCGGGATGGCGAGTTGCCGCTCGCGCGGCACCTGCTCGAGCACCCGCGCGGGCAGGCCACGGGTCTCGGGGCCGAAGATCAGCGCGTCGTTCGGCTTGAATTGCGCTTCGCTGTAGGAGCGGCTGCCGCCGGTTTCGATGCTGAAGAGGCGCACATCCTGCATGGCCTCGAGGCAGGCGGGCAGGCTTGCGTGCACGCGCACCTGCGCGAGCTCCTCGTAATCGAGGCCGGCGCGGCGCACCGCTTTCCTGGTGAGCTCGAACCCGAGCGGCTTCACCAGGTGGAGCGTCGTGCCGCTGTTGGCGCACAGGCGGATGACGTTACCGGTATTGGGCGGGATTTCGGGTTGAAACAGCACGACGTGGAACATGGCTTTGGCCGGGCGTGAGTTGCAGCGTATGCGATAATGCGCGCCATGGCGACGCTCGAACCAGGCGCAGGCGCAGCCGCGGGCGCGGAGCGCGGCGCGGCAGTGCCCGATGCCGCGACCCTCCTGGGCCTGAGATTCTGCGGCCTGGATTTCGCCTCCCCGATCGTGCTGCTGTCGGGCTGCGTCGGCTTCGGCGAGGAGTACACCCGCATCGAGGGGTTCTCCAACTGCGACGCAGGCGCCGTGGTTCTCAAGGGCACGACCGCTGAGCCGCGCCTCGGCAATCCGCCGCATCGGGTGTACGAGACCCCGGCGGGCATGCTGAACGCGATCGGCCTGCAGAACCCGGGGGTCGAGCAGGTGGTGCGCGGCATCCTGCCGCAGCTGGATTTCAGTGAAACGCGCTTCATCGCCAACGTGTCCGGCTCGACGATCGAGGAGTACGTCGCGGTCACGCGCCGGTTCGATGAGTCCCCGATCGATGCCATCGAGATCAACATCTCCTGCCCGAACGTAAAGGAAGGCGGCGCCGCGTTCGGCAACTACCCCGAGATGTCGGCGCAGGTGGTGGCCGCCTGCCGCCGCGTGACGAAAAAGCCCCTCATCACCAAGCTCTCGCCCAACCAGACCGACATCCGCGAGAACGCGCGCCGCTGCATCGAGGCAGGCACGGATGCCCTGTCGGTGATCAACACCATCATGGGTATGGCCATCGACGTGCAATCGCGCCGCCCGGTGATCGGCAACGTGCAGGGCGGGCTCTCGGGCCCTGCGATCAAGCCGATCGCGCTGCTCAAGGTGCATCAGGTGTACGAGGTCGCGCGCCCCCACGGGATCCCCATCATCGGGCAGGGCGGCATCACCACCGGAAACGATGCGCTGGAGTTCATCATCGCCGGTGCCTCCGCGGTCGGCATCGGTACGGCGCTGTTCTACGACCCGCTGGTCTGCAAGACCATCAATGCGGGCATCGCCCGGTACCTGCGCGGACAGGGCTTCGGCAACGTGACCGAGCTCATCGGCACGCTGCGCACCGGCAGCGACACGCAGGACTGCGCGCTCTCGGGCTGAGGGCTCCCGCGCACGCTACAGCAGCCGCTGCTGGCCGCCGGTCTCCGGCGCCGGGGTCGGTGGGCCGTAGAGGCGCACGCCGCTCGGGACCGACGCCGCGAAATTCACTTCCATGGCGCGGAAGCGCTCGAGGATGCGCAGATTGATGCGCTGCTGGGCGTCGGCGTAGTGCTCGAAGGCGGGGTTGGCGAGCACGTAGACGATCTCGAACTGCAGCGCGCGCTCCCCGCAGCTGAGCAGGTGACAGCGCTCGAAGCGCGTGTCGGGCGTCGCCTCGATGATCTCGCGCACCGCGCGCGGCACCGCCGCGAGCGTCGCCACCGGCGTGTCGTAATCCACCGCGAGCTGAAACACCGTGCGGCGCTCGATCATGCGGCCGTAGTTGCGCACGCGTGCCTTGAGCAGGTCGACGTTGGAGATGATGATCTGCTCGCCCGAGAGGCTGCGCAGGCGCGTGCTCTTCACGCCGATGTGCTCGACGGTGCCCTGGGCGGCATCCACGCCCAGGAAGTCACCGAGCCCGAAGGGCTTGTCGAGGGCGATGGAGAGCGAGGCGAGCAGGTCCGCCAGCACGGTCTGCACCGCGAGCGCGAGTGCGATGCCACCGATCCCGAGCCCCGCCAGCAGCGGCTCGATCTTCACGCCGAGATTGCCGAGCGCCAGCAGCAGCGCCAGGCCCCAGATCACGATCCCGGCCGCAAACAGGATCACCGCCATCGAGCTCTTGAGCAGTGTGTCCGGCCCGCTCGAGCGCTGGCGGCGCACGTCGATGGCGTAGCGCACGGCCGTCATCGCCCACAGCGCCGCCTGCATCCAGAACAGCAGCACCAGCGCGATCGTCAGCCAGCGCTCGAGGCGCGGTGCGAGCGTGAGATGGCGCGAGCCCAGCCACACCGCCACCGCCCACAGGAACACGCGGCTGGTGCGCTCGATGAGCAACGCCGTGAGGTCGATGGCGAAATGGACCCCCGTCGGCCCATGACTGATCAGCCGGCGGCGGCGCGCGCTGATGAAGCCCGTGACCAGGGGCAGAACCGTGAACGTGACCAGGAAGGTGGCGAGGGCGAGCGTCCAGGCGCCGAGCGGGGTGCCCAGGAACTCGAGGTGCCAGAGCGCACGCCAGCCCGCCATCCGATCACTCCCGAAACGGCTGGCCGCGAACCTTACCGGGTTCCGCTGCCGGCGACTATTCTTCGCCCGTGTCGGCGCCGCTCATGCCAAGGTCCTTGAGCTTGCGGGTGAGGGTGTTGCGCCCCCACCCGAGCAGCCGCGCAGCCTCCTGGCGATGGCCCTGCGTGCGCTTGAGCGCCGCCCGGATGAGCACGCGCTCGAACTGTGGCTGCGCGGTATCCAGCAGCGGTGCCTGGCCCGCGAGTGCGTGCCGCTCAGCCCAGCGCTCGAGTGCCATGGCCCAGTCCGCCGGCGCGCCCGCCGCGGGCACGGCGGCGAGCTCCGGGGGCAGGTCGGCGAGGTGCACTTCGCTCCCCGGGGCCAGCACCGACAGCCGCCGGCACAGGTTCACGAGCTCGCGCACGTTGCCGGGCCAGTCGTAGGCGGCGAGCCGGGCGAGGGTGTCGGGGGCGAGGGACTTCGCGTCCACGCCCAGCTCGCGGGCGCTCACCACCAGGTAATAGGCCAGCAGGTCCGGGATGTCCTCGGCGCGGGCGCGCAGCGGCGGCAGCTCGATGCGAATGACGTTCAGGCGGTGATACAGGTCGTCCCGGAACAGGCCGCGCGTCACCCGCTCCTGCAGGTTCTGGTGGCTCGCCGCAATGACGCGCACGTCGACGCGGATCGGGGTCTGGCCCCCGACGCGGTAGAACTCACCTTCGGCGAGCACCCGCAGCAGCCGGGTCTGCAGCGGCAGCGACATGTCGCTGATCTCGTCCAGGAACAGCGTGCCGCCGTCGGCCTGCTCGAAGCGCCCGCGGCGTTGCGTGTCCGCCCCGGTGAACGCGCCGCGCTCGTGCCCGAACAGTTCCGACTCGAGCAGGTCGGCCGGAATCGCCGCGGTGTTGAGCGCGATGAAGGGTCGGGTGGCGCGCGGGCTGTGCTCGTGCAGCGCGCGGGCGACGAGCTCCTTGCCGGTACCGGACTCCCCGGTGATGAGCACGGTGACGCTCGAGCGCGCCAGGCGTCCGATGGCGCGAAACACCTGTTGCATCGCCGGCGCCCGTCCCAGCAGCTCCGGCATGCGCGGCGAGTCGGCGAGCTCACTCCCGGGCGTCTGGCGGGCGCTGGCGGCGCGCCGCACCAGGGCCACCGCCTGGTCGATGTCGAAGGGTTTGGGCAGGTACTCGAACGCACCGCCCTCGTAGGCCGACACCGCGTTGCCCAGATCCGAGTGCGCCGTCATGACGATGACCGGCAGCGCTGGGCGCGCGTCGCGGATGCGGCGCAGCAGCTCCAGCCCCGAGGCGCCCGGCATGCGGATGTCGGTGATCAGCACGTCCGGGGATTCGCGCCGCAGAGCATCCAGCGCCGGTTCCGCCGCCTCGAACGCCCGCGGCGCCATGCCGTCGCTGCGCAGCGCGCGCTCGAGCACCCACCGTATGGATGCGTCGTCATCGACCAGCCAGACCCGCAGTGCACTGCCGCTCATGTGTCCTCTCCCAGGGGCAGCAGCAGGGTGAACACCGTGCGCCCCAGTTCGCTCTCGAATTCGATGATGCCGCCGTTGCGTGTCACCAGGTCCTGGGCGACCGCCAGCCCGAGGCCCGTGCCGTTGGCGCGCCCGCTCACCAGCGGATAGAAAATCGAGGAGCGCAGGTGCGCCGGCACGCCAGGACCTGAGTCCTCGACCTGCACGCTCGCCACCAGGCGGTGCAGCGCCGAGCCGATGCTGACGTTGGAGCGCGCGCGGGTGCGCAGCACGATGCGCCCCAGATCGCCCTGCGCCTGCAGGGCGTTGCGCGCGACATTCAGCAGCGCCTGGATCAGCTGGTGACGATCGAGCATGGCGTTCGGCAGGCTCGGGTCGTAGTCGCGCTCGATCACGATGCCGCCCGGGGCTTCGGCGCGCAGCAGGTGATAGACGTGCTCGCAGATCTCGTGAACGTTGAGCTCGCTCTTGCTCGGCGTGCGGCTCGGGCCCGCCATGGAGTCGACCAGCGCCGTGAGGCGGTCGGCTTCCGCGATGATGACCCGGGTGTATTCCTTGAGTGCCGCCGCCGGCAGCTCGCGCTCCAGCAGCTGCGCCGCGCCGCGCAGCCCGCCGAGCGGGTTTTTGATCTCGTGGGCGAGCTGCTGCACCATCAGCCGGCTGCCGTCGAGGCGCGCGAGCAGGTCGTTCTCGCGCGTGATGCGCTGGCGCTGCGTGGTGTCGGCGAGCTCGAGCAGCAGATGAGCGCCGGTGAGGCCGCTGAGCGGGGTGATGGTGACATCGAGCGTGCGCACTTCGCGCGGCGCGCCCGCGGGCCGCACCGCGAGCTCACGGTCGGCGATGCCCTCGCCGGTCTCGAGCGCGCGCTTGAGGATGCGGCACAAGCCTTCCGCGTCGTGCAGAAAATCGGTGAACGGACGGCCCCGCGCCGTGTTGAGGCTGAACGCGAGCAGGTCCTGCGCGGCGACGTTGGCGTACACCGGACACAGCTGCGCATCGAGCATGAGGATGCCCGTGGACAAGGCATCGAGCAGGTCTGCCGGATCGAAGTGCGCAAGGGCCGAGGGGCTGGCACGCTCAACCGCCATGGCGCGCACCAGCCGCACCGCGCGCCCTGGCCACCGCGGGTGCGCGGCTCAGTGATGCAGGGGGTTGGCCGGGCTCAGAAGCGAAGGCTGCTGCACGTTGTAGGTCACGCCCGGGGTCTGGCACCTGACCCCGCCGTCGTTGTCGCGCACCACCGCCTGCAGGGTGTGCGAGCCGCGATCCACCGGGGTGAGGGTGAACTGGCTCCCCGTAGCCGCCCCGCCGTTGAGCGGCTGCCCGTCGAGTATGAGGAAGATCTGGTCTCCGGGCCGTAGCGCCGGATCGGTGCGCACGATGATGCTGAGCGAGTCGACGCTGGTGAAGGTCTGGTCGTTGGTTGGCTGCGCGATCGCACAGCCCAGGTACGGTGGCGGCGCGGCGGCGGCGGGCGGCGCGATCGGTCCGCCGGGCGCAGCGGGTATATCGCCCGCCTTGTAGGTCTGCGCCGGCTGCACGCCCACTTTCTGCGCGTTCGGGTGCGGCTGGTCGCTGTAGTGAACGATCCCGTTCTCGTCGACCCACTTGTACACCGTGGCGGCGAGTGCCAGCGAGCACACGAGCGACGTTAAGGTAAAGAGGTGCCTGCGCATGACACCCCAGCATAGCCTGCGGCGGGGCCGGCGACAAAAGCGGGTAGCGACGCCCGGTGAACGCCGCTACCCGCGCCCCTTTCCCCTTCGCGCCGGCACGCCCGTCACATCCGGTCGTGACGCTCGCGAGCGAGGAATGCTGTCGCCTCATGATGGCCTCAGCAGCTGTAGTACAGCTCCAGCTCTATCGGGTGCGTCGACATGCGGAACTTGGTGATCTCCTGGAGCTTGAGGCTGGCGTACGCGTCGATGACGTCGTTGGTGAACACCCCCCCGCGGGTGAGGAACTCACGGTCCTTGTCGAGGTACTCGAGCGCCATGTCGAGCGAGTGGCACACGGTTGGAATGTGCTTCGCTTCCTCGGGCTCCAGATCGTAGAGATCCTTGTCGGCCGGGTCCCCGGGATGGATCTTGTTCTGGATGCCATCCAGCCCCGCCATCATCATCGCCGTGAAGGCGAAGTACGGGTTGGCGCTGGAGTCCGGGAAGCGCACTTCGATGCGCCGCGCCTTGGGGCTGGACACCCACGGAATGCGGATCGAGGCGGAGCGGTTGCGCGCCGAGTACGCGAGCAGCACCGGCGCCTCGAAGCCGGGCACCAGGCGCTTGTAGCTGTTGGTACCGGCGTTGGTGAAGGCGTTCAGCGCCCTGGCGTGCTTGATGATGCCGCCGATGTAGTAGAGCGCCAGATCCGACAGTCCGCCGTACTTGTCGCCGGCGAACAGCGCCTTGCCCTCCTTCTGCAGCGACTGGTGCACGTGCATGCCGCTGCCGTTGTCGCCCACCAGGGGCTTGGGCATGAAGGTTGCGGTCTTGCCGTAGCCGTGCGCCACGTTCTGCACCGCGTATTTCAGCAGCTGCACCTGGTCGGCCTTCTGTACCAGGGTGCCCGCGCCGATGCCGATCTCCGACTGCCCGGCGGTGGCGACTTCGTGGTGGTGCACTTCCACCTTCATCCCGAGCTCCTCGCACGCCAGACACATGGCCGAGCGGATGTCCTGGTAGGCGTCCACCGGCGGCACCGGGAAGTAGCCGCCCTTGATGCCGGGGCGGTGACCCTTGTTGCCGTCCTGGTATTCGGTCCCCGAGTTCCACGCGCCCTGCACCGAGTCGATGGAGTAGAAGCTGCCGCGCATCTCGTTGCCGAAGCGCACGCTGTCGAAAATGAAGAACTCGTTCTCCGGTCCGAACAGTGCGTAGTCGGCGATGCCGGTCGACTTCAGATAGGCTTCGGCGCGCTTGGCGAGCGAGCGCGGGTCGCGCTCGTAGCCCTGCATGGTCGTCGGCTCGATCACATCGCAGCGCAGATCGACGGTGGGCTCCTCGAAGAACGGATCGATCACCGCGGTGTTGGGGTCGGGCATCAGGATCATGTCCGACTCGTTGATGCCCTTCCATCCGGCGATGGAGGAGCCGTCGAACATCTTGCCGTCGCGGAACAGGTCCTCATCGACCAGCCGCGCCGGGATGCTCACGTGCTGCTCCTTGCCGCGCGTGTCCGTGAAGCGCAGGTCCGCGAATTTCGCCTGTTTTTCTTTTATGAGTTTCAGTACATCACTGGGTGTCATATCGCCTCCGGGAAAGGGGTAGAGCTCGCCGCCGGGATCCATTGGGCTTGTGTGCGAGGCTGGCGGAGTGCCTTGGTAGTGCAGGGTCCGTGCCAAGGCCGGCGCCATAGCGAATCAAGCAGTTAGCAAGCAAAGTGAGCGCTGTTTGCACCATGTTGGTGCGGGGCGCAGGGATTATTGCACCATTCACGTGCGGCGGGCAGCGGCGGCGCGGATTTCACACGGCGGCAGACGGCGCACGCGCGCTTTTGCGCGCCGTATACTCGCGCGCTCTTTGGGGTCGGAAAGTCCCTCCATGAAAATCGGCCGCGCGCCGCGCACCTTCCAGGAGCTGATCTTCACCCTGCAGCACTACTGGTCGGAAGCCGGGTGCCTCATCCTGCAGCCTTACGACATGGAAGTCGGCGCCGGCACGTTTCACACCGCGACGTTCCTGCGTGCCGTGGGACCTGAGCCGTGGCGCGCCGCGTACGTGCAGCCCTCGCGCCGGCCGACCGACGGGCGCTACGGCGAGAATCCCTTCCGCCTGCAGCACTACTACCAGTACCAGGTGGTGATCAAGCCCTCGCCGCTGCCGATCCTGGATCTGTACCTGGGGAGCCTCGCCGCCCTCGGGCTGGATCCGCTGGTGCACGACGTGCGCCTGGTCGAGGACAACTGGGAGTCGCCCACGCTCGGGGCCTGGGGCCTGGGGTGGGAGGTGTGGCTGAACGGCATGGAGATCACCCAGTTCACTTACTTCCAACAGGTCGGCGGTCTCGACTGCCGCCCGGTGACCGGGGAGATCACCTACGGACTCGAGCGGCTCGCGATGTATCTGCAGGGGGTCGAGAGCATCTACGACATCCTGTGGAGCGAGGGACCCGACGGGCGCGTGACCTATGGGGACGTGTTCCATCAGAACGAGGTCGAGCAGTCCGCCTACAACTTCGAGCACGCCGACGTGCCGCGCCTGCTCGCGCACTTCGAGGATCACGAGCGCGCCTGCCAGGGGCTGCTCGCGGCGGGACTGGCGCTGCCCGCGTACGAGCAGGTGCTCAAGGCCTCGCACACCTTCAACCTGCTGGATGCGCGGCGCGCCATTTCAGTGACCGAGCGCCAGCGCTACATCCTGCGCGTGCGCACGCTCGCGAGCGCGGTGGCCAAGGCGTATCTCGACAGCCGCGCGGCGCTCGGTTTCCCGCTGCTGAGAGCGCAACCGGCGGCCGCGGCCGGAGCGCCGGCATGAAGGCCGAGCGGCGCGACTTCCTCCTCGAGATCGGCACCGAGGAGCTGCCGCCCCGCTCGCTCCACGCCCTGCAGCAGGCGCTCGTCACCGCACTGTCCGCGGGGCTCGCCAGGGCGGACCTGGCGCACGGGGAGCTCGTCGGCTTTGCCACACCGCGGCGCCTCGCCGTGTGGGTGAAGCGCCTCGCCGCGCAGCAGCCCGAGCAGCACTTGAAGCGCCGCGGACCGCCGCTGAGCGCGGCGTTCGATGCGGCAGGCCAGCCGACGCGGGCCGCGCTGGGGTTCGCCGAGAGTTGCGGCACGAGCCTCGAGGCGCTGCAGCGCCTGGATGAGGGCAAGGGGACGTTCCTGTTCTTCCTGGGTACCAAGGCGGGCGAGCGCGCGGTGGTGCTGCTGCCGGGGCTCGTGCGGGCCGCGCTCGATGCGCTGCCGATCGCGCGCCGCATGCACTGGGGCGCCGGCAACGCCCTCTTCGTGCGCCCGGTGCACTGGGTGGTGATGTTGTATGGCCGGGAGGTGGTGCCCGCCACGCTCCTCGACACTCCCGCGGGCCATCTCACCCGTGGCCATCGTTTCCACGCCCCCAGGCCGATCCGCATCGCGAGCCCCGGATCCTACGAGCGCACGCTGCGCGAGCGCGGGCACGTGCTGGCCGACTTCGCGGGGCGGCGCGAGCGCATCCGTGCGCAGGTCACGGCGGCGGCGGCCGAGGCGCAGGGCCGTGCGCTGATCAGCGAGGCGCTGCTGCAGGAAGTGACCGCGCTGGTGGAGTGGCCGGTGGCGCTCACCGGGCGCTTCGAGGAGCGCTTCCTGCCGCTGCCGCGCGAAGTGCTCATTTCCACTCTCGAGCACCACCAGCGCTGCTTCCCGGTGGAGGATGCCCGGGGCGGGCTGCTGCCCGCCTTCATCGCCGTGAGCAACATCCAGAGCCGCGAGCCGGCCACGGTGCGCGCCGGCAACGAGCGGGTGGTGCGGGCGCGCCTCGCGGATGCCGCCTTTTTCTGGGAGCAGGACCGCAGGCGGCCGCTCGCCGCGCGCTGCGCGGGGCTCGATGCGGTGACCTTCCAGGCGAAGCTCGGATCCCTGGGCGACAAGACACGCCGCGTGGGCGCGCTCGCCGCTGAGATCGCCCTCGCGGCGGGCGGCTCACGCGAGCACGCCGTGCGCGCAGCGCAGCTGTGCAAGTGCGATCTGCTCACCGCCATGGTGGGCGAGTTTCCCGAGCTGCAGGGCATCATGGGTACCTACTACGCGCGGGCGGACGGTGAGCCGCACGAGGTGGCCGCGGCGATTCGCGAGCACTACCTGCCGCGGGCGGCCGGCGATCAGCTGCCCGGCACGCGCGCGGGCCTCGCACTCGCCATCGCCGACAAGCTCGACACCCTCGCCGGCATCTTCGCGATCGGGGAGAAGCCGACGGGAACCAAGGATCCGTTCGGGCTGCGGCGCGCGGCGCTGGGCGTGCAACGCATGCTGATCGAGAAGGGGCTCGACCTGGATCTCGGGCGCTACATCGATCAGGCACTCGCCGGTGTGCGTGCCGACATCGCGCGCCTGCGCGCCATGGCCACCCCAGCCAGGGCAGCCGCTCCGGCAACCCAGTCCGCCCAGCCCACCGAGGCCGCGCCGGAGCGCAGGCCCGCGGGCGCTGCGGCCACATCGACGGGCTCGACCGCGGGCGAGATCTACGACTTCCTCATGGAGCGGCTGCGCGCCTACTACCTGGACAACGCGGGCGAGCCGCCTCTGCCGGGCCAGGCCGTGGTGACCGCCGAGATGTTCGATGCGGTGCTGGCGGCGCGGCCCGCCTCGCCGCTGGACTTCGATGCGCGCCTCAAGGCGCTCAGCACCTTCCTCGAGCTGCCCGAATCCGCCAGCCTCACCGCCGCCAACAAGCGCATCGCCAACATTCTGCGCAAGGCCAACGAGACTCCGCCGCCCGAGGTCGACGTGCTGCGCCTGCGCGAGAGCGCGGAGGTGCGGCTGTTCGATTCCATGCGCGCGCTGCGCGATGCGGTGGCCACCGCCACGGCGCGGCGCGAGTACGCCGGCGCCCTGGGGCAGCTGGCGCAGCTGCGCCCGGCGGTGGATGCGTTCTTCGATCAGGTGCTGGTCATGGATGAGAATCCGCAGCTGCGCGCGAATCGCCTGAGTCTCCTCGCCCAGCTGCAGGGGTTGTTCGCCGGGGTCGCGGACCTGTCGCGACTGCCCGGTTGAGCCACGCGAGTCCAAGTGCCGCCGCCGGCGGCCGCGTGCGCGGGCCGGTGGTGCAGCTCCTCGGCTCGCTGTTCTTCACCGGCTTCCTGCCCCTGTGGACGTTTCTCTACGCCATCCCGTTCGTGATCATCTGCGCGTTCCTGCCCTTCCCGCGGCGCTTCGCGGTCGCGCGCGCTTACGGCGCCAGCGTACTGTGGGTGCTGAAGTGGAGCTGCGGGCTCGACTACCGGATCGAGGGCGCTGCGCTTCCCGCGGGCTGCCACCTGGCCCTGTGGAAACACTCCTCGTCGTGGGAAACGATGGCCATGATGGTGGTATTCCCACGCCAGGTCTGGGTGCTCAAGCGCGAGCTGCTGTGGATTCCAGTGGTGGGGCTCGCGCTCCGCCAGATGCACGCCATTGCCATCGATCGCAAGGCCGGGCATTCCGCGGTGGCTCAGGTCATCGAGCAGGGCAAGCAGCGCCTCGACGAGGGCGACTGGATCATCATCTTTCCGGAGGGCACGCGCATGGCCGCCGGTGAGTCGCGCCGCTACGGCGTGAGCGGCACGTTGCTCGCCATCGAGACCGGCAGGCTCATCGTGCCGGTTGCGCACAATGCCGGGTTTTATTGGCCGCGGCGCGGCGTGATGAAAAAGCCGGGTACGGTGCG
>DATGVL010000008.1:0-55363 GCA_035300445.1 Steroidobacteraceae bacterium | reverse complement strand
CATCAACGTCCCCCGCTTTGAGGATTCTTCTTGAGGAGTGGCTTCAGGTACGGCCAGAGTGTATCGAGAACCGGTGGCTCGCCCCGGGCGTTGGGGTGCATGCCGTCCTGTTGCATGCGAGTTGGATCGAGGGCCACCTTCTCCAGCAGGAACGGCACCAGTGGCAGATGATATTGGTTTGCCAGCTCCGGGAACACGCGCGCGAACTGTTCCGTGTAGCGCGGCCCGTAGTTGGGTGGAATGCGCATGCCGACCAGCAGCACCCGGGCACCGGCCGACTGCGCCAGGCGCACCATGCGCGCCAGATTCTCACGGGTCTCGCTCACCGGCAGCCCGCGCAGCCCGTCGTTGGCGCCCAGCTCCAGGATGACGGTTTCCGGCTGGTGCAGCTGCAGCGCCCGCGGCAGGCGCTCCAGGCCGCCGCTGGTGGTCTCGCCGCTCACGCTGGCGTTGACGATCTGGTACCCGTACCCTTGTGTCTGAAGTCGCTGCGCGAGCAGCGCAACCCAACCCTGCTCCGGCCGGATTCCGAGTGCGGCGCTCAGGCTGTCGCCCAGCACAAGGATCGTGTGGTCGGAGGCCACCGCGTTCTGGAGCGCGATGAACACCAACCCCAAGCCCAGCGCCCAGGCGCCGATGATCCGCAACCGCGTCCTCCAGGCAGAAAACCTCTGCAAGCAGGTTAGCAGTCCGGAAGGTTCGCTGACCATTGTCGATGGGGTGTCGCTCGATATCCTGGCGGGCGAGTCGGTCGCCGTGACCGGACCCTCGGGCGCGGGTAAATCGACGCTGCTGGCGCTGCTGGCGGGACTCGATGTGCCGACCCGCGGGCGCGTGCTGCTCGAGGGGCATGATCTGACGCAGCTCGATGAGGATGGCCGGGCGCGGCTGCGGGCGCAGCGCGTCGGGTTCGTGTTTCAGTCCTTCCACCTGATCCCCGCGCTCACCGCGCTCGAGAACGTGATGTTGCCGCTGGAGCTGGCGGGACGGGGCGATGCACGGCGTGCTGCCGCAGAGACTCTGAGCCGCGTCGGCCTCAGGGAGCGCACCGGCCACTATCCGCGGCAGCTCTCCGGCGGGGAGCAGCAACGCGTGGCGCTTGCCCGGGCGTTCGTGACCCAGCCGGCGGTGCTGTTCGCGGACGAGCCGACCGGCAACCTCGACACCGTCACGGGCGCGCGGGTCGGCGAGCTGCTGTTCGAGCTCAATGCCAACGCCCACACGACGCTGGTCCTGGTCACGCACGATCGCGAGCTCGCCGCACGCTGCGCTCGCATGGTGCAGATGGAAGCGGGGCGGGTGCTGTGAAAGCGCTGCGGCTCGCGCTGCGTACGCTGGCGCGCGAGTGGCGCTCGGGCGAGCTGGGCGTGCTGCTGCTCGCGCTCACCGTGGCGGTCTCCGCCCTCACCGGCGTCGGCTTTCTGGTCAGCCGCATCAGCGCCGCGGTTGCCCTGCAGGCGAGCGCGGTGCTGGCGGCGGACATCCGCCTCGGTTCACCGCAACCGCTCGCCGAGGCGTACTTCGCAGAAGCCGCGCGCCGCGGGCTGCGCTCCGCGCGCAGCACCAATCTGCTCTCGGTGGTGTTCAATGGCGAGGCGAGCCAGCTCACCAACGTGGCGGCGGTGAGCGCGGGCTATCCGTTGCGCGGCCGCGTGTTGGTCGCGGGCGAACCCTTCGCGAGAGGCTCGCCCGCAACAGGCATTCCCGCTGCGGGCGAGGCGTGGCCGGACTCGAAGCTGCTCGCGGCGGTCGGCGGGCACGTGGGCTCGCAACTCTCGATCGGAGCGGCGAGCCTGCGCGTGACCCGGGTGCTGATCGCCCGGCCCGATCAGGGCGGCACCTTTGCCGAGCTGGCGCCGAACCTCATCATGAACGCGGCAGACCTGCCGGCCACGCACCTGATCCAGCCCGGCAGCCGCGTGAGCTACGGCGCGCTGTTCGCCGGCGAGCGCACGCGTATCGACGCCTTCAAGGCCTGGCTCATCACCCACAAGGGTCCGGGTGAGCGCCTGCGCGACATCACCGAAGCGAGCCCGCAGATCCGCAACGCTGTAGAGCGCGCCGGGCGCTTCCTGAGCCTTGCGAGCCTGGTGAGCGTGCTGCTGTGCGCGATCGCGGTGGCGATGGCAGCGCGCCGCTACGTGCACCGACACCTGGATACCGTGGCCCTCCTCAAGACCCTCGGCGCGACGCGTGCCTTTACGCTCGCACTGTCGCTGCTGCAGCTGCTGGCGCTCGCGCTGCTCGCGGCCGTGGCCGGCGCGGCGCTCGGGTTCCTCGCCCAGGAGTGGCTGCTGCGCACCATCCGCGGGCTGCTGGCGGTCACCGATCTGCCGGCGGCGAGTCTCACCCCGCTCGCCATGGGCTTCGTGACCGCGATCGCGGTATTGGCGGGGTTCGCACTGCCGCCGCTGCTGCAGCTGTCGCGCGTGCCGGCGCTGCGGGTACTGCGCCGCGACGTCGGCCCGCCGCCGCCGCTCGTGCTGCTGGCGTTCGGTCCGGCGATAGCCGTGGTGCTGCTGCTCATCTACTGGGTGGTGCCGGACGCGAAGCTGTTCGCGTACTTCACCGCTGCGCTCGCGGCCTTCGTGCTGGTGCTGACGCTCGCCGGGGTGCTGCTGGTGTATCTTGCCGGCCGCCTGCGCGGTCGCGTCGGCGTCGCGTGGCGCTTCGGAGTCGCGAACTTGAGCCGGCGCCGCACCGAGAGCGTCGTGCAGCTGGTGGCCTTCGGCACCGGCATCATGGTGCTGCTGCTGCTGGGGATCCTGCGTGACGATGTGAACGGCGACTGGCAACGCACGCTGCCGCCGAATCTTCCCAACTACTTCTTCATCAACATTCCGCCGGCGGTGCGCGCGGATTTCGTGCTCGCTCTGCAGGCGCAGGGCGCGCGCACCACCCGCGTGCTGCCGATGATCCGCGGACGCCTGACCCGCATCAATGGCTACGCCGTCGAGAGCCTGCGCGCGGCGCGCAACGGCGAGGACACCTTCGCGACCCGCGAGCAGAACCTCACCTGGGCGTCCGAGCTGGGAGCGGACAACCGTATCATCGCAGGCCGCTGGTGGACGGCGGCCGATTTCGGCAAACCGCTGGTGTCCCTGGCCACCGAATTCCAGGAATCCCTCGGCGTGCAGGTCGGTGATCGCCTCTCGTTCGATATCGCCGGCGAGGCGCTCGAGGTCACGGTCGCGAGCATCCGCAAAGTGAAGTGGGACACCTTTCAGCCGAATTTCTTCATCGTGTTTCCGCCCGGCGTGCTGGAAGGCGCCGCGGGTACCTACATGACCAGCGCCTATTTCACCCCCGGCAGCGCCCGTTCGCTCGCGCAGCTGGCGCGGCGCTTTCCCAGCGTCTCGATATTCGATATCGACGAGCTGCTCACGCAGGTGCGTGGGGTGCTCGACAAGGCAGCGCTCGCGGTGCAGAGCGTGTTCGTGTTCACGCTGTTCGCGGGACTGACGGTGCTGTTGGCGGCGGTGCAGTCCAGCCGCGACGAGCGCCGTTACGAGAGCGCCATGTTGCGCACCCTGGGGGCGAGCCGCGGCACCGTGGTGCAGGGGGTGCTCGCGGAGTTCGCAACGCTCGGCAGCCTGTCCGGACTGCTCGCGGCGGTGGGCGCATCCGTCGGCGCCTATTTCCTCACCACGCAGTGGCTCGACCTGCGGTACGCGTTCGAGCTCATGCCGTGGGTGGAGGGAGTCGTGGGCGGTGCGCTGCTGGTGGCGGCCGGTGGCTGGCTCGCCACGCGCAGCGTCGTGAATCAGCCGCCGCTCACCACGCTGCGGGCCTAGAGCAAGCACAAGCTTGGGCCGTACCCTAACTCCAATCCGGCGTTCCCACCGCCGCATTGCTAGTTGCAAACTCAAGACACGAGCGCACAATCCGCCTCGGTCCTGCGGAACACCAACAACGTCTAAGCCCAAGGAAGGGAGATTCCGTTCATGGGTACTCAGATATGGTCGTGGCGGACTCTGCTGTCCGCGGGACTCCTGCTGTTGAGCAATCCTCTCGCGCAGGCTTCGCCTCCACATCCGGAATTGTTTCAGTGCGGCGAACCAGGTGGAATCCTGTGTGCTGAGCAACTCGAGAATCCTGGCGCCGCGGAAGGTTATTACGTGGGCCATGACGAGCCTGCCCTGCTGTTTTACTCCGACGCGCCCGGCTCTGGTAACTCGAGTGTCTATAGACTGAAACTCCCGAAGGACCCGCCGCTACTGCCCAGGCAGCATGGCAATGGAGGGACCTGGAACTTTCAGCTGCACCCGGCGTTCTGGTTCGGGATGGCGATATGCGACGATCAAGGCGATCCCAATCCGGGGGGATCACCCAGCGCCGGGCCGAACATTCCGTGCAAGCCCGATAGCGACAGCAACATCTATGACAGCCCAGACCCGACCCGGGCCGACTACATCGGCCGGCACCCCGGCACGGCATTCATGGAGATGCAGTTCTACCCACCGGCCTGGTTCTTTGGCAACAGCCCGACGCAATGGACCGCGGCGCTGAACATCGACACGTTTCAGGATAACGCGAACACGGGTCGGAACAACAACCCGGCCTGCCTGGGCGCGGTCGGCACCCCATACGTCAATTTTGCCTTCATCCAGAGGGATGGGACCCCATTCCCGACCGGCTCACCGAGCCCGCTCGGCCCGTTTGTATCGACCAATGCCAATACTCTCTTCATGAATCCCGGTGACGAGCTGATCGTGACGCTTCGCGATACGGTGCAGGGGTTTGAGGTCATTGTCCGGGATCTCACCACCGGCCAGAGTGGTTACATGGTGGCGAGCGCCGCCAATGGGTTTGCGCAGGTGAAATGGGACCCCAACGGCACAGACTGCGCTTTCGCCACCCACAATCTGCCGCACGATTATCATCCCGCGTACGCCACCTCGAGCGAGCACACCCGCGTGCCGGGGGCGGCGCATACGTACAACGTCTCCTTCTCGGATGAGATCGGGCACTTCGAGTACTGCAGCTCGGTGGATAGCAATGGCGTGTGCACTTCCACCGCCCCGAATGATCCGCCGGGACTCGATGACAATCGCTGCGTCAGTGCCGCAACGGCGGCTCTCTTTGGATTTGTTCCGATCGGGGGCTGCTTCGCTTCTGACGCGGATTTCGACGGCGTCCCGTACCGCAATGACACTTGGCCCGGCTCGTTCACGAACCCGGATCGCGACGCGCTCTACCATGCGCAGCCGGTGATGTTCTCGAGCCCCCTGTTCTTCGGGGGGGAAGGGGGCAAGCAGAATTACAGTCGCATCGCCTTCGAGGCGGACTTGCCGCGTATCGAGGGCGCGACGAATCCGCCGTGCCAACGGCACCTGTCCAATCCCGCGGATCCAAGCCCCGGGACCGGCTGCGTGAATCCGCCCGTGGGAGCAGCCTTCTACCCGATCTACACCACGCGGCACGATGCGGGCCGGTGCTTCTGGCAGCTGGGCGGTCCGAATATCGCCGGAACGCAGCAAAACTTTGGAGGAACCTCCACGGCAGAGTACGGGCCCATTCAGGCGGTTTTCTACCCCGCCGCGAATGGCCAGCCGAAATACATCTACGAGAATTTTCACAATACTCTGGCGTTCAATCCATGCCCGGCGTTTTTTGATGAGTGAGCCGGAGTGCCCGTATGAACCGTCTGTCTTGTTACATGACGCGCATGCTGCCGGTGATTTCGCTGGCGCTTGCGGCGAGTGCCCACGGCGATAACCGTTTCGAAGCTCGTGAGCAGCAGAGGTTCGAGCTCGTTGAGACGACGATCGCCGACATCCAGCAGGCCTATCGCTCCGGACTCTTGACGCCAGAGCAGCTCGTCAAGATGTATCAGGCGCGCATCGCGGCGTTCGACCGGGCGGGGCCGCACCTGAATGGCTACATGTACCTCAATCCGCACGCCGCCGACGCGGCGCGCGAGTTGATGCGCAAGTCCGACAACGACGGCGTCAGTCACGAGTCGTTGCCGTTGTACGGCGTGCCGGTCATCCTGAAGGACAACATTGCCACGGCCGGCATGCCGACGACAGCGGGCTCCATAGCCCTCGGCGAATCCATTCCCTCGAAAGACGCGTTCATCGCGAAGAAACTGCAGGGCGCCGGCGCAATCATCCTCGGCAAGGGGACACTGACCGAGTTCGCGAACTTCTTCGCGCTCGCAAACCCGAGCGGCTACAGCTCTCAGCTCCGGTTCGAGCTGTTTGAAGAGGGCGGCGACATCGCCCGCGTCGGCTATGGGTTCAACCCGTTCGATCCGCGCCCCGACCCGCGCCCGGATGTAATCAATGACGGCATCCGGTTGACCCGAAGGGACGACGGGCGTCCGGCGCTCGACACCGGTGGATCGAGCTCTGGCCCCGGCATCGCCGTCAGCGCCAATCTTGCGGCGGTCGGGGTCGGTACGGAGACCTCCGGCTCGATCCTCAGCCCGTCGAGTGCAAACCTGCTGGTCGGCATCAAACCTACCGTCGGGCTCGTCAGCCGGACGGGGATCGTGCCGATCACCGCCGACCAGGACACCGCGGGCCCGATAGCGCGCACCGTGACCGACGCGGCAAAGCTGCTGAGCGTTCTGGCCGGGTACGACCCAGGCGATCCCGCCACGATCGCGTGCCTGACGCCAGGCAAGTGCCTCAAGGACTACACGCCGTTCCTCAAGAAGGACGCGCTGAAAGGCGCCCGGATCGCGGTACCTCACCTGCGGTACTGGACCAACGCCTCGGGCCAGAACGTGGTCAGCGCCGAGATTCAGAAGGTGATGAACGACGCGATTGCGGTGCTGCGCGCTCAGGGCGCGGTCGTCGATGACCCGGCGGACATACCGGACGCGCAGGAGCTGAACAACGTCGGCACGTGCGTGGCTAACCCCCCGTTCCCGGCCACCTGCTCGACAGTGCTGGCGTACGGCTTCAAGCGCGACTTGAACGCGTACCTGGCGGATTTTGGTCCGGGGATCGCCGTGGATGGTCAGACCGTGGTCAGTAGCCTCGCCGACGTCATCGCGTTCAACAACGCATTCGTCGCCGGGGGCGAAAAGGTCGGGCTGAAGTACGGGCAGGATATCCTGTTGGCCGCCCAGGCCCTGGACACCGGCGCTGGCAGCAGCGACACCGCTCGGTATCACGCGGACCGGGCGAGGGATCTCGACCTGGCGCGGACGAAAGGTCTCGATGTGATGTACCAGACGTACGATGCGGTCCTGTTTCCTGCGAACCGCGGGGCTGCTATCGCGGCGCGCGCCGGTTATCCGAGCATCGTGGTTCCCGGTGGTTTCATTGCAAATCCCGCGGTGCCGCCGCTGCCGTTGACGCCGCCGACTCCGTTCCCGGCAGGCTTTAACGCCGAGCCCGCCCCGTACGGCGTAACCTTCTCAGGGCCGCCCTTCAGCGAGTCGAGGCTGATCGGCTACGCGTACGCGTTCGAGCAGGCGACTCGCGTTCGCGAGCCGCCGCCCAGCGCGCCGCCGCTACCGAGCGACGTCGTCGAGCACGAGCCCGGGGGGTGAGCGCGACTAACTCTCAGACCTTACCCCGTCCGCCGCCTTGGCCGGATAACATCGGGCCAGCCCCGGATAGGGGTCAGCCCGCACGATGCGATTTGGGGTTACCCGCTTGTGCTGGTACATGGCTTGCTCGGCGGTCTCCAGCAGCTCGTTGATGCCTATCGGAAGCAGCGGATTGAAATACGAGAGTCCCACGCTCAGCGACAGGGGAGGAAGCTCGGAAAATCGAGCTCGAGGCATGCGGGCGCGCAGCACGATTTCGCTGCGCGAAGGGCAGTTCATGTCCGTCGTCAGAGCCGCAAACTCATCGCCGCCCAGCCTTCCCAGAACCTCGTAGACCCCATGGCTTGGAAACAGCTCGCGCAGAAAATTGCCCGTGGCCCGGATCAGGACGTCTCCGGCGGCGTGACCCGCGGTGTCATTGACCTGCTTCAGATTGTTCAGATCGAAGTAGACGAGATAGGCGGATCGCAGATCCCGCCTCGCAACATCGAGCAAGCGCGCGCCGACCTGGAGGAAGCCGCGCCGGTTGTACACACCGGTCAGTTCGTCGGTCATTGCGACGCACCGCAACGAGTCGATGAGTTGCGTGAGCGCGTGCAGCGCGATTTTCCGTTCAGACGTTAGCCGCTTGAAACGCAGCAGCTCTGACAAGGCGCACGTGAGACGCAGCTCGTCGCCTTCCATTGCGGCTGCTCGCAGATGGCTTGCGAGTTCTCCGTTCCGAGCGCGCAACGCATCTTGGGCACTCAAGCGTGCTGGGGGCGCCACCGCGTGGTCCATGATCGGGTCCTGCCTGGTCGTCGTTTGCGGATACGACTTCCAGGACAGGATACCGGCTGCCAAATGCCCGCCACGACGGTGAAGGCCCGATTTCCGCCTCGCTGAAAACCGCGTTCCGTCGTAGGGGATTTCCGGATGGGAGCGTGCGCCGCAGGCGGAGGCTGAGCTGCAAGTCCCGACTCTACCTCTAGCGCTGCACTCCGATCGTGATCCAGGAGTCCGGCTCCGGATCGCCGTGCCAGTTGAGCCCTTCGATCGTCAGCTGGTAGTTGCCCGGACCCAGCGCAGAGCTGTTCAGCGCGATGCGCAGATGACCGTTGGAGTCTTTCGCCAGGTTCGTGATCACGCCGACGCGTCCCTGGTCGATGCGATCGATGGTCACGCGGAACGAGTGATACGGCGAGCGTGACTCGTCGATCTTGAAGTCCGCCAGCTGCGTGCTGCCGCCGCCGATGGAGATCGCGGGCGTGTTGGATGCCCCCGAGCGGCTCGGCAGGAGGCGAATCTCGCGCGTGCTGGTCGCCGGATCGAGGGCCCGTTCGAACGCCTGCTTCTGCAGAGCGGTGATCCGATGACTCTTGGCGGAGCTGCCGCCGGCGACGATGGCGAGTGCCGCGCCGAGGACCAGCACCGCGGCTGCGAGCCCGGGGATCAGCTGCGGTCTCTGCCACACCGGCCGCGCCGCCTCCTGCCACGGCTCGGGCTTGCCACTCGCCTCGAGCAGCCGCACCCCTGCGTGCACTCTGTCGGTGAGACCGATCTCGTCCAGGAGCTCGGGATGCTGGTGACAGAAACGCTCGAAATCGGTGGCGCCCTTGAGCGGCAGCCGTCCCGACAGATAGCGCTCGATCACCTGGTTGCGGGCGATGAAGTCCCGATCCATGGGCGCAGGCACTGCGGCCGCCGCTGTCGGTGCCGCCGCGGGCTGCACGGGGGCGGGCGGTGCCGGAGCCGGCGCGACGGCTCTGAGGGTCGCGCTCCTGGAGGGTATGGCGGATGCTGCGGCCGGTGCTGCGGCTGGCGGTGCCACCGGGGCCGGGGCGGGCCGCGGCGTGGCGGCGGCCCGGGCGCTTGCCCAACTGGCCAGGCTCGGTGCCGCGACCCGGGGTGCCTGCACGGCAGGCGCGGGTTTGGGTGGCGCGGCCGCAGTGCCGGGCGGAGCAGGACGCGCGGCCGGCACGACGGATCTGTGCTGATGGGCCGCGCTCGCCGCGGCGAGCTTCGCGGCCGCCGCAGACAGGGCGGCGGTCTTCGCGATCGGCACGCGCGTCGAGGTACCCGCCTGCGCGTCGTTCGAGGCGGGCCTGGGCGCACCGCGGACGGATCCCGCCTCTGGCGGCGCAGCCGCTGCCGGCCGTGTCCCGGTCAGGATCACCGGTGGGGCTGCAGCGGCACGCGGCGCCGGAGGTGGCGGCGGGATCGGGGAGATCAGCAGCTCGTCCACGATCGGGTCCTGCAGCTCGAGTTCAGTGCCCGGTTGCTCAAGGGGTGGCGCCGCCGGGGGGGCCATCGGGCGGGCCCCCGAGGGGTCATCGGGTGCCAGGAACAGCTCGGGGTCCATGAAATGCAGGTCCGTCTGTTCCGGGTCCTTGGGCTGCGTCGCCGCCGAGGCCGGGGCAGGTACCGGTGCCGCGGACGCTAGCGTCGGGGGCTCCCCCCTGGGCACGGCGGGGCCATCCAGGGGCTCCTCGAGGGGCAGGTCCATGAGCAGCTCTGGCGAGGGGCGGGGCGCGGCTTCCATACGCACGCATCTAAGCAACGAGTGGGCGGGCCGGCCTCGCGATGGCTCACAGATCGGGAGCGCCCCCTTCCGGTTCGTGACGCAGGTCTCATTTATCGCGGTGAGCCCGCGGCAGTGCGAACTGCGTCACAGCTCTTCAGCTCGCGGAGCCGCTGAGGAAATACTCGATCTTGTCCCGGTAGCTGCGCGAGAGCTTGAGCTCGTGGCCGCCCTCGAGGGTGAGGAAGTACTCGCCGTTCATGTGGGCACGAAGGCTCCTCACCAGGCGCAGGTTGACGATAGTCGAGCGGTGCACGCGCTGGAAGAGCTTCGGATCCAGGATCTCCTCGAGCTCCTTCATCGTGCCGCGCAGGATGTGGGTGTCGCCGGCGGCGTGGATGCACATGTAGTCCCCGGCGGCGTCGATCCACTCGATCGATGCCACGGGCACGCGCACCGTCTCGCGTCCCTGCCGGATCGGCAGCACCTCGACGTGCCGCCCGTCGATCGCCTCGCGGCCGCGTTCGAGTAACTCATCGAGCGCCAGCTCCCCGCAGCCGGTGATCTCGGCGATGATCTGCAGCAGTCGGTCGCGTTGATCAGCGGCGGTCCGGGCGCGCACGTGCTCGCGCACCCGCGTGAGCGTCGCGGCGAAGCGCGCATCGTCTATCGGCTTGAGCAGGTAGTCGACCGCACGCGCCTCGAACGCCCGTATGGCGTACTGGTCGTAAGCGGTAACGAACACCACCACCGGCAGAGACTCCTGCGGCAGGTGCGCCAGCACTTCAAATCCCGACATTCCGGGCATCTGGATGTCCAGGAACACCAGGTCTGGCTTGTACTGCTGGATGGCCGCGAGTGCCTCGCGGCCGCTGGCGCACTGCGCGAGAATCTCGAAATCGGGCGCCGTGCGCAGGCGCAGCTCGACCCCGCGCCGTGACAGTCCCTCGTCATCCACGATGATGGTGCGGACCTTCATGCGTGCGCCCCGCGCGGAATGCCCGGCGGCAGCGCTTGCGGCTGCGCCGGCGCCTCAGCGCCCGCGCCGGCAGTCTCGAGCGGCAGCGCCATATCCACCCGCAGGCCCGGCCGGGAGTTCAGTATCGCGAAGCGGCAGTTCTCCCCGTACAGCACCGCCAGGCGCTCGCGGGTGTTGCGCAGGCCCACACCGCGTCGCTCACCGGGGCCGGCGGCGCCCTCGCGCAGACCCGGGCCGTCATCGATGACCGACAGCTCGAGCAGCCCCTCGCGGGTGCGCCCCTCGATGCGCACCAGCCCCCCCTGCTCGCGCGCGGACACCGCGTACTTCAGCGAGTTTTCCAGCAACGGCTGCAGCAGCAGGCTCGGCACCAGGGCGTTGAGCGCCGGCTCCTCGATCGCGTACTCGAGCCGCAGCCGCTCGCCGAAGCGCAGCCGCTCGGTGCCCAGGTACAGATCCAGCGCCTCGATTTCCTGGCGCAGGGTGACCTTCTTCATCGGGTCCTGGTCGAGGGTGTAGCGCAGGAACTCCGACAGGCGCGTCACGGCGTGGTTCGCCTTGCGGTTCTGGTTGTCGAGGATGAGGGTGGAGATGGCGTTCAGCGTGTTGAACAGGAAGTGCGGGTTGAGCTGGTAGCGCAGCATTTTGAGCTGCGCCTCCTGGGCCAGCGCCACCGCCTTGAGCATCGCCTGCTCCTGCTTGCGCTGCGACTCGTAGAATTTGATGCCGAAGTACAGCACGCTCCAGCACAGCAGCAGGTAGGTGGTCGAGAGTGTTCCCCCCAACAGCTCGAACAGGGTCTGTGGCTGCCAGTCGGGCTCGACGAACGCCTTGTACGACAGGTTGATGACGCTACGCAGCGCGAGCGCGGTCACGTAGCAGGTCGCGAGCACGCCGATGATCATGATGCGCGGCGGGCGGCCCCACAGCCGGCGGTAGATGTAGCGCATGGGCATCGACAGCACGAAGCCCGCCACCGCGGCCGCGGCGATGGCGCGCGCGTAGCTCGAGGGCTTCTCGTACAGCAGCGCGCCGAAGTACTGCGTGATGCCGTACGCGGCCCAGCCGGCGGCGTGCAGGCTCCAGAACAGCACGCTGCGGTTGGTGCGGAATTGCTCGAGCGTAGGCATTTTCATCATTGCGGCTGCGCGCCGCCTCGAGCGTGCGCAGGCGCCATGAAGCTTAGGGCATCCGGCAGCTTGCCGGCGTCCCCAGCGACCGCGCGGCCGCCTCGCTTCGTCGCAGCCTCAGGTAGGTGCCGACGACCCTCGGCCACCCGCTGGGCGCGGTCCTCAACTCGTTGATTATTAAGGCTTTGCTACGTCGAGCGCAGGGCGGCGACGCGGCTCGTCGGATCGGGCGCGTTGGCGAGCGCCTCCAGAGGCTGCGCCGGTGCGAGCGCCGCACCCTGCGCGAAGTCGCAGCCGATGGCAGTCAGCCATTGCAGCGCCGCCTGCGACTCGACTCGCTTGGCGGCGCAGTGGATCCCCATCACCTTCGCCGCCTGCACGGTGGCGACCACGAGCGCCTGGGAGAGCTTGTCCTTGAGCGCGGACGAGGTGAGCTTCGGGTCGATCTTCACCAGCCGCACGGCCTTGGAGCGCAGCAGCGGCAGCACCTGGGAATCGAACGAGAAGTCCTCGATCGCCACCCAGGCACCGAGCTTCTCGCACTGGGTGAGGAAGCGCTCGACCTGCGCACGACGCTGCGTGCACACGGCCTCCGCGATCTCGAAGCCGAGCGTCGCGGCGGCGATGGCATGGGCATCGAGCGCCGCGGCGATCTTCTGCACGAAGCGCTCGTCCTCGAGCGTCGCGATCGAAAGGTTGAAGGTGAAGCTGGTGGGCTGCGAGTTCCACGCCGCGCGATGCGCGGCGAGCCACCCCAGCAGCCGCTGCAGGATCAGCACGTCCAGTGCGGCAGGGTCGCGCTGCGCCTCCCGCGGCGAGGTGTGTGCCACGATCTGAAAGCGGCGCGTTTGCCCGCCCGCGCGCAGCTTCGCGAACGGCAGCACTTCGAGTATCAGGTTTGCATCGCTCACCGGAGCCGTCGCCACCGCGAGCGCCGCCGGCGGGGCCGGCATGGCGGGCGCTGCGGGCTGGCGTGCCGCCCGAGGCGGCTTGGGCGCCGCGGCCGGCGCGTGGTCATTGAGCTCGAGCCTTGGCAGGCGCGAGGAGGATTCACTGTGGGCGGCGGGCGCGGAGCCGCTCAGGCGTGCCCCACGGGTGGGCAGGGCCGCCTGTTCGGGCACGAGCTCCAGCTCGAGCATGTCGTTCACCTGCTCGGGCGAGATGGCCCTGGCCGCTATGGGCGGCGCGGCTGCAGGTGTGCCGGTGCGAGGCGCGGGGGGCGCCGCCACCGTGACCGAATCGTCGGCGAGCTCGAGCACCGGTATCCTGGCGGTGTCGCCCGACCTGCGAGAGGGCTTCAGGAGCACCGCGAGGCGCTGCATGATGGTACGCACCGGAGCGGCGGTCACGCGCTCTACGGTGTCGTCCCCCGCCGACTTGCAGTCGGCGAGGATCATGGCGATGCCCAGGAGAGCGCCGTTCGGCGTGCGTACCGCCAGAAACAGCGCGTGCCGGCCATCCTCGAAACTCACCTCATGGCAGGGCATCGAGGGGTCGGCGGCGAGGGTATCGAGAGCCTCGGTGACCACGCTGTGCTCATCGGGTCCGAGCGCACCTTCGCTCAACCACAGCACGTTCGCGTCGCGGTCGTACAGGGAAACCGAGTGCAGGCGCCGCGGCGGTAACACGTCGCGTAACTGCTGACCCAGTGACGGTAGCGTGGCGGGCCCGGCCGGTGCCGCGGGCACGACCGCGAAAGGCGGTGAATTCGCGGGCGGGCGTGCCGTGGCTTTCTGTGACAAGGGAGCTTTTCCTCGGCGCGACTGAGCACGGGCACGCTCGGAGCGCGCCTTTCTCGAGCAAGCGTGGCAGCCCGGCGCCGCGGGTGCCGTGATTTCCTTCGCGTTCTGTTCGCAAAACGGCGACGGCTTATACGTAGCCGTCGCCATTTGTCATATTGGTCGCAGTTGACGCTCGGTCATAACTTGCCCTTGATTGCAGCGCCTCAGGAGCCGAGGAAGTCGCGCTTGCCGAGCTCCACGCCGTTGTGACGCAGGATGGCGTACGCGGTCGTGACGTGGAAGAACACGTTGGGAATCGCCCAGTGCTGCAGATAAGCGAGTCCCTTGAACTCCAGGGTGCGCTCGCCGGTGGGCAGCTTGATGTCGCGTGTCTCCGCTCCTTCGAGCGCGCTCGCCGGCACGCTCTTCAGATAGTCGATGGCGCGCGCGATCCGGGTGCGCAGCTGCTCGATGGAGGTCTCGTTGTCCTCGAAGCGCGGCGGCTCCTGGGCGGCGAGACGGGCGACCGAATTCTTCGCGATGTCGCAGGCGATCTGCACCTGGCGCGTCAGCGGCAACATGTCCGGCGCCAGCCGCGCGGCGAGCAGCACGCCCGGGTCGAACTTGCGCTGCGTGGCGTGGGCGAGTCCCTTCTCCAGGATCCGCGAAAGATTGCCCAGGATGTTCGCGAACACCTCCACCGAGAGCGCGTGCATCGAGATTTTCATGCGTGTTTCCTTTCGTATGACTGGCGAGCCGGAGCCGTGCGCCCATCGCCGAACGGCCGACGCAGCTTACAGGCCGGGCCTGTTCTGCTCACCCGTCCGGTTGCGGCGACAGGTACTCGTTCGCCAGGTACTGGCGTGCCTGCTTCCCAGGTGAAACAATACCAAATCCTCAAACGGGGATTGAAGCTACCATGAACCTGATCTGGACCCCGGCGCAATTGGCGATGCTGGCCAAGGTGGTGGACCTCAATGGGTTCTCGGCCGCCGCGCGGGCGCTGGCGGTCCCGAAGGCCGCGGTGAGCCGCGCCGTGGCCGACCTGGAAAAGACCCTCGGCGTGCGCGTGCTCGAGCGCACCACGCGGCGCATTTCGCTCACTTCCGCGGGGCGTCTGCTGTACCCGCACGCCAGGCGCGTCGGCGAGGAAACCGACGCCGCGCGCAGCGCGATCGCAAAGCTCCAGTCACCCGAGACAAGGCCGCTGCGCGTGGTTGCCGATCCCACCTACGGGCGCGTGCTGCTCGCGCCACTGGTGCCGCGGTTTCTCGAGGCGTTCGCGCACGTGCCGCTGGAAGTGGCGCTCGATGCGCAGCAGCTGGCCGCGGGTGCCTGGGACGTCGCGATCCGCACCCGTCCGCCCGCGGACGACAGCGTCACGCAACGCCTGCTGGGCGCGCCTCCCGCGCTGCTGTGCGCGACACCCGCGTATCTGCAGCAGCGCGGCATGCCCGCGCGCCCCGATGATCTGCGCAGCCACGATCTGCTCACGCCGGATGCCGCCGAGCTGCCGGAATTTCGCCTGCTGCTCGAGCGCGGCGCGCAGCGCGCCGAAGTGCCCTTGACGCCAAAACTCGCGGTCGACGACCCGGCGGTGCTGCACGCAGCCACTGCCGCGGGACTCGGCATTGGTTTGCTGCCGGAGTTCCTGTGCCGCCAGGGACTCGCCACCGGGCGGCTGAAGCTGGTGCTGTCCGAGTGGGCGGTGCCGGCGGCGGCGGCCTTGTATGCCTTGTATCCCACGGCGCTCGAGTCCGATCCGCGTGCGCAGCAGTTCGTGGATTTCCTGGCTGCGAACATCGTGCCGGCTCTCTCGCTCCCCGCTCCGGTGCGCGCACCCGCGGCTCACCCGCGGGCGCACGAGTCCGGGGCGGGGGTCTGACGACGGGCGGAGGAATGCACGATGTACCGTGCGCCATTGCGTGAAATGCGCTTCGTGCTCGAGGAGCTGCTGGGCGCGGGCAGCCTGAGTGCATCTGCGCTGCTCGCCGACTATTCGGACGAGCTGGCGCGCTCGGTGCTCGAGGAGGCGGCGCGCTTTGCCGAGACCGTGCTCGATCCCCTGAACCGCCCGGGGGACACCCACGGGGCGCGCTGGACCGCGGACGGCGTGGTCACGGCACCGGGGTTTCGCGAGGCCTACCAGGCTTTCGCGGCGGGCGGCTGGCCGGGCCTGGGCGCTGAGCCGCAGTTCGGCGGCCAGCGCGTGCCGCGCGTGCTGGTGAGCGCGGTGGGGGAATTCTGGGGCTCTGCCTGCCTCGCCTTCAAGTTAGGTCCGATGCTGACGCACGGTGCCGTGCACGCGCTCGAGCTGTGCGGCTCGGCCGCACAGAAGCAGCGGTACCTGCCCCGGATGGTCAGCGGCGAGTGGACCGGCACCATGGTGCTCACCGAGGCGCAGGCGGGCTCGGATCTGGGGCAGGTGCGCACGCGCGCCGTCGCGGATGGCGATCACTACCGGCTGTTCGGACAGAAGATCTTCATCACCTGGGGCGATCACGATCTCACCGCCAACACCCTGCACATGGTGCTCGGGCGCATCGAAGGCGCGCCTCCCGGGGTGAAGGGCATCTCGCTGTTCATCGTGCCGAAGGTGCTGGTGAACGCCGACGGCTCCCTCGGTGCGCGCAACGACGTGCGCTGCCTGTCGATCGAGCGCAAGCTCGGCATCCATGCGAGCCCGACGTGCGTGCTCGCTTTTGGCGAGCGCAACGGCGCGGTCGGCGATCTCGTAGGCGAACCCGGCCGCGGCCTCGAGTACATGTTCGTCATGATGAACAGCGCGCGGCTGGCGGTGGGGAGCGAGGGCTACGCCGTCGGCGAGCGCGCCTTGCAGCGCGCGACGCAGTGGGCGCGCACGCGCGTGCAGGGCAAGCCGCCGGTGGCGGCCGGGGCAGGTCCGGCGCCGATCATCAACCACCCGGACGTGAAGCGCATGCTGCTCATGATGAAGTCGCAGACCGAGGCCTCGCGTGCCCTCACTCTCTATGGCGCCTGGCAGTTTGACCTGGCGACCTACGGCGGGGACGAGAAGCTACGTCACGCCGCCCAGAGCCGCGGCGAGCTCCTCACGCCGATCGTGAAGGGCTGGTGCACGGAAATCGGCAACGAGGTCGCCAGCCTCGGCGTGCAGGTGCACGGCGGCATGGGCTTCATCGAGGAGACCGGCGCCGCGCAGTACCTGCGGGACGTGCGCATCACGACCATCTACGAAGGCACCACCGGCATCCAGTCGAACGATCTCATCGGCCGCAAGCTCGGCCGCGATCGCGGCGCCGCGATGGGCGCACTGATCGGGGACATGGAGCGGGAGCTGCAGGCGATCACCGCGACCGACGCCTCGGTCGATGCCACCCGCAAGGCGGCGCTGGAGGCGGTTGCGGCGCTGAAAGGCGCCACCCAGGCGCTGCTCAGGACGCTGGCCTCCCGTGCCGACGCCGGCATGGCGGTGTCGGTGCCGTACCTGAAGTTGTGCGGCTACGTGACCTGCGGCTGGCTGCTGGCGAAGTCGGCGGCGATCGCCGCGGCAAAGCCGGACGGCCCCGAACGCGAGTTCTATGCGGCCAAGATCCGCACCGCGCGCTTTTACGCCGCGCAGGTGTTGCCGGGCGCGGCGGCGCTCGCGCGCGTGGTCGAGGGCGGCGGGATGAGCGTAGTCGAGACCGACGCCGCGCTCATTTAGTCACCCCTGCCGCGCAAGACACGTGCCGCCGGCGCGTGCGAACATCCCCTGCATGCCGGCGGAGGAAGTCATGAACCGACGTGAGCTGCTTGCGGGAGGAGTCAACACGCTGGCGGCCGCCGCCCTGTCTTCGCGGGCGGGCGCTGCGAACCCGGGCGATGCCCCGATCGTGCGCAAAATCCCCTCGAGCGGCGAAGACCTTCCCGTCATCGGTTTGGGCACCTCGCGGACCTTCGAAGTCGGCGAGTCCGCTGCCGAGCGCGCACCGCTCAAGGAAGTGCTGGAGGGGTTCTTCGCCTCCGGCGCGCGTCTGATCGACACCTCGCCGATGTACTCAACCGCCGAGCGCGTGCTGGGTGAGCTGCTGATGCCGGACATGCACCAGCGGGCGTTCCTCGCCACCAAGGTGTGGACGCGCGGTGCGCGCTCCGGGATCGAGCAGATGACGCACTCGGCGCAGATGTTGAAGAGCGCGCGGCTCGATCTCATCCAGGTTCACAACCTGCTGGATCTCGACACGCATCTGAAGACGCTGCGTGAGTGGAAGGAGTCCGGGCGCGTGCGTTACATCGGTGTCACGCACTACACGGTCAGCGCGCACGTCGAGCTGGCGCGGGTGCTGGCGCGCGAGAAGCTCGACTTCGTGCAGTTCAACTATTCACCGCTGACGCGCGCTGCGGAGACGCGCCTGCTGCCGCTGGCGGCGGAGCGCGGCGTCGCGGTGCTGGTCAATCGCCCGTTCGAGGACGGCGCGTTGTTCCAGGCGGTGCGCGCCAAGCCCCTGCCCGCGTGGGCGGGAGACCTGGACGCCACGAGCTGGGGGCAGCTGGCGCTCAAGTACATCGCCGCACATCCCGCGGTCACCTGCATCATTCCCGCCACCGGCAAGCTCGCGCACCTGAAAGACAACCTCGCCGGTGGCCGCGGCCGGCTGCCCGATGCGCGCCAGCGCGAAGCGATCGCCCAGGCGTTCGTGTAGCGGATTCGAGCCACAGCCGGCGCAACCCGCGAAAGTTGCGCCGGCTGCGCTTTCGCCAATCTATCGATCGAACTGGCGCTAGCGATCCTCTTGAGGATCGATGAACGCCTTGCTGGCCGTCACGGTGCCGCCGGTCGCAGTGCCGAGTACGTCCACGACCTGCCCCACCGCCTGGGTGAAGAACTCAGCAGCGGTCAAGCTCAGGTCCCCTCCCTTGCGGAAAGTGGCATTGGTGGCATCGATCATGATGCCGAGTATCTTGAATTGCGTTGCCGTGCTCGCCGTGAACGGCCCGCGGACCGCGACGGCCATCGACGGGAGCGGCGGCAGCCGCACCAGCCGGGTCGCCAGGACCATGCCACTACCCGCCGGCTTCTCGTAGCCGCGCACCAGCACCGTGTCGCCGACGGCGACGTCCTTCAAGGCAAACATCTGCATCTGCGCGCTGCTCTCATCCTCAAAGCGGGTGTTGCTATCGACGCTGATCGTCACGCCGAGTACCGTCAGCGTACTCATCGTCGTGTCGACGCCCGACACGGTCGCCGCCAGAGCGATCACCGCGATGTGCTCGATCTCGACCACATCTGCCGTCAACACCTTGTTCGCATCCAGCGTGCCGCGCACCTCCACGCGAACATTGAGCGCCAGATCCGCGGCCGTGCCATTCTTGAACACGGTGGACGAGGTGGTCGTCACCTTGGCGCCCGCGACGTCGAAATCCGTCGCCGACGCAAAGCGCGTGATCAGGCCCTCCTCCTCCACCATGCCACCCTCTGCCTGCTCGTCGCGATCGGTTTCCGCCTTTCGCAGCCTGGTCGCGGTCAGCTTCACGGCGGTGGCATCAAAGACCGTGCCGCGCGCAATCACCAGATCGCCGGCCGCCGGCTGGCCGGATGAAAACCCGCTCAGGTTCGCAGTGGAGTAATCGACCATCAGGGCGTTGATCATGAGGGTATGAGCGGCAGTGTCCACCGTGCCGGCCATGCCCATCACCTGCAGCGGTTCATTGCTCTCGGCCCGTCCGATGCGCGTGGCCATGATGAGCCCGCCGCTACCCGGAAGACCGCTCACTTCAACGCTGTCACCCATCTTCAGGCCGGTGAGATCCGCCGGCGTGATGCCCGGGCCGAAGGAAGTGCTGGCGGTGACGCTGATCGTCTGACCGAGCACGGTGAGTTGACTCCCCGCCGTATCAATGGTCGCAATCGGCCCAACGACGCGGTCCTCCACGTCGACGCTATCGGCCGCGCCCTGGCCGCTCTGAGCATCCTCGCGACCGTGTACCAGAGCGACCTCGCCGACCGCGAGTGCGGACTGCGCAACCGGGTTGTCATTCTTGGTCAAGCTGGCGGCGGAGACGTCATAGCGCACCCCGTTGACGAACACGCTGCCGAAGGCCGTGATCGTTCCCATAGTGACCACCGGCTGCATGCCGGCCTGGGACATGGAACTGCCCGAGCCGCCGCCACCGCAGGCCACCAACACCGCCAGCGCTCCTGCTGCCGCGAAGGTAGTCTTCATGAGCTGCACTCCCTGTTGCCGGACGCGGCGCTATGAGAACAAGGAGTGAGACTACCGGCAACGTGTCGTGGCGCCGCGACGCGCAGACAAACACCGCCGATCGCGTTCCCGTGCACACCTGACCACGGCCGCGGGCTGAACGTGGCCGAGATCCAGGTCAAGGTCCGTGGGTCAACCGCCTCTGCGCCGCGCACCGCGTGCCGCCCCCGGCACACGCAGTTTGAATTGCGGCGGCTCGTTCAGGTTCTGCAGGAACACGCGCCGCTCCTCGGGGGTGAGCGCGGCCCAGTCCACTTTCCGGGCGTGGCTGCGGCGCAGTTGCCGATCGCTCACCTGGGTGCAGGCGCGGCTGCCGCTGAGCCACTTGCCGGGCAGGCGCGCCGTCGCACCCCGCCGCAGCACATCCACCACGGCCGCGGCCACGACCGGATCGCGTGTCAGATCGCTGTGCGCCACGCGCGCGTAGGCGCTGCGCACGCCCGCGAGCACGGCGCTCGCCGCGGGCACGGTGCCGTCGCCGTGGCGCGTGAGCGTGTAGACGAAGTCGTCGTGGCGCCGCGCGACCGCGGTGACGGTCTCCTGACCCACCCCGACGATGTTGATGAACCGCTCATCCGGCGCCGCCAGGCGCCCTCGCGCTGCGCGCGCCGCCTGCAGCAGTGCCGTGCGCGGCTGCGGACCCGTCGGCGGCCAGGCGCGGGCATCCAACAGATCGGTGGGGCCGGCGCCGACGGGGATGAGGTCATACAGGCTCGGAAAGGTGCTGAAGATCTCCGCCGCGAGGCTCTCGGCGGATGCCTTGGCCGCGAGCCGTGCCACCTTGCGTACCACGGCGTAGGTGCCGCGCACAGCCTGCACGGCGGCGAACGAGCCGCAATGAGGCGTCCCCAGCAGCACCAGCCGCTCGACGTTGCCGGTGCCCGCGAGTGCGAGCGCCGCACGCGCGACGAGTCCCCCCATGCTGTGCGCCACGATTGCCACGCGGCTGCCGGCCGCGCGCACGCGCCCCGCCAGCGCGCCGCCGAGCTGTGTGACCGGCAGCCGCCAGTCATAGTCGTGAAACTCGGCGGCCAGGCCGTGCGCGCGCAGATATAACTTCAGCCGCAGGTAGGAAAACAGCACCACGCCGAGCGGCACGATGGGTGCCGGTCCCGGAAAGCGCAGCGCCGCCAGGCGCCCCAGCTGGATGTCGATGGGATCGAGCCACACGATGTCATGCGGCAGCGGCGCTCGGCGCAGCAGCCCCAGCTGCGAGCCCATGATGCCCGGCACCACCAGCACCCGCAGCGCAGCGTCGGCGAGTGGCGCGCGCCGCGCACGGCGCGCCAGCGCCGCGAGCGCCTGATACTCGGCGGCGCCGAAGTAGGCGGACAGCTCGCGCTGGTGCTCCCCGCTCGCGAGCCACAGCTCGATCTGCTCATCGCCCCACGCGAAGCGGTCGTAGGGCGTGACGTGATCGAGCGGTGAGTCGGGGGAAATCACGCGAAACAATTATGCCAGACGGGTCCGGGCACCACCGACTATGATGCGCAGTCCGCCAACATCCCATGCAAGCCCGCCACGACGCGTCCGAAGTTCCCGCACTGATTGCGCTGTTTGCCGGTGCGCTGGCGATCGGCAGCTCCGGCATTTTCGTGAGACTGTCGGAAACCGGACCGACGGCGACGGGGTTCTGGCGCGGCGCGTTGGCCCTGCCGCTGCTGTCCCTGTGGGCGCTGCTGGAACGCCGCCCCCGCGCCGCCGCGACGCAGCCCGGCGCGACGGCCGTGGCACGCGGCTGGCGCGAGCCGATGTTTTTCTGGGCCGGAGTGTTCTTCGCCGGCGATCTTGCCTTGTGGCACGCCTCGCTCCTGCTCACTTCGGTCGCCGCCTCGACACTGGAAGCGAACTGCGCACCCATGGTGGTGACGCTCGGAGCCTGGGCTCTGTGGGGTGAGCGCCCACGGCCGAGCTTCCTGCTGGCGCTGGCGCTCGCCTCGGTCGGGTTGCTGTTGATCGTGAGCACGAAATTCGCGCACGGGCCGCCCGCCCTGGCGGGCGACCTGCTGGGACTGGGGACGGCGGGTTTCTACGGCTTCTACATTCTCGCGGTAGCGCGCCTGCGTACCCGGTACGGCGCCGGCATCGTCATGTTCAACAGCACGCTGGTGTTCACCCTGCTGCTGCTGCCGCTGGCGCTCACGCAGAAGTTCCTCCCCGACACGCCGCACGGCTGGCTGCTGCTCGCAGGTTGCGCGCTGTCGGCGCAGGTGCTCGGCCAGGGCCTGGTGGCGTATGCACTGGCGCACCTGCCCGCCACGTTCAGCTCCGTGGGACTGTACCTGCAATCGATCGCCGCGACCGTTTACGCGTGGCTGCTGCTGAAGGAACGGCTCACGCCGTGGCAGCTTGCGGGCGGGTGCGTCGTGCTCGGCGCGATTGCGCTCGCGCGCCGCGCGCGCCGCACGCCGCTCCCGGACCTGGAGGCGCTGCCGGCGCCTCAGCTGCAGCGCGCGTCGATCCAGTCGAGCGCGCCGCGCCACAGCGAGTCGCGGTGACGCTCGGAGAAGAAGCCGTGATGGCCGATGGCGCGCACACCGGCCTCTGCGGGCGTGGTCCAGCGCCGCTCGATCTGCGCCTGCGGGTAGGAAGCTAACAGCGCCTCGACCGCTGCCGGGGTGGCAATGGGATCGTCGCTGAATCCCCACGCCAGCAGCGGCGCCCGCACCGCCGCGAACTGGCTGTCGCGCATCGCCTCATCGAGATCGGGACCGAACCGGGCGGGGGTGAGGCACCATTGGCGCCATTGCAGGAACACCCCGCGCGGCAGGGAGTCTCCCGTCCACAGCGCGCCGTGCGGCACGTAGCCCACGCGCCGCAACATCAGGGGGCCATAGAGCTTCCAGAACAGCAGCGCCAGGTAGCGGAACGGCACGCGTTGCCGGCGCCAGTAACCGGTCGAAGCGGCGAGCATGACGTGCGCCCGGGCGCGAGCCTGGTTGTGCATGCAGCCGATGAGCTGGCCGCCGACGCTGTGTCCCACCGTGACCAGCGGCAGCTGCGGGAAGTGCTCCGCCAGCCAGGCGAGCGCCGCGGGCATGTCGAGCAGACCCCAGTCGCTCATGCGCGCCGGCTCGGCGCTGAGCGGCGCGTGGGCGGACGCCCCCATGCCGCGGTAGTCGTAAACCAGAGCGTGATAGCCGCGCTGCGCGCAGTAGGCCGCGAATTTCAGGTAGAACTCGCGCGGAAAGCCGGTGGCGCCGTTCACGACCACGGCGCCCCGCGCCGCTGCCGCCTCGCTCAGGAGGCCAGCCAGCGCTCGCGCGTCGCGCGCGCTGAAGGCGACGGGTTGCGGCGGCCGCGCACTCACAGCGCGTGCTCCGCGATCAGCTTCGCGAGCGCATCGATCGCCGCCCGCCGCGCCGTGCTCTTGCGCCACACCGCGCCGATCCGTCGCTGCGGCGCGGGTTTGGCGAATGGACGCAGCACCACGCCGCGGGCATTGCGATAGGCGCCGCGGCCGGCGAGCTCTGGCAGCAGCGTCACGCCGGCACCGGTCGCCACCATCTGCCGCAGGGTCTCGAGGCTCGTGGCGCGAAAGTCCTGCGAGTCGCGTACCCCGACGCGGCTGCAGACCTCCAGCGCCTGGTCGCGCAGGCAGTGACCCTCCTCCAGCAGCAGCAGCGTCTCGCCCTTGAGGTCCGCCACGCGCACCGTGTCGTGTGCCGCGAGCCGATGGCGCTCCGGCAGCGCCACCATGAACGGCTCGCGGTACAGCTCGCGCGTCTCGAGCCCGGCCAGCTCCACCGGCAGGGCGAGAATGCCCACATCGAGCTCACCGCCGTGCAGCTTCTCGAGCATCGGCGCGGTCTGGTACTCGTACAGGCGCAACTGCAGGCGCGGCAGGCCCTTGCGGATCGCGGGCGCGACGCGCGGCAGCAGGTACGGACCGATAGTCGGCAAGAGCGCCACCCGCAGCTTCCCGGCGAGCGGATCGCGCTGGCTGCGCGCCAGCGTGACGAGCTCGTCGCTCGCCTCGAGGATGCGCCGGGCGCGCGCCACGATCTCTTCCCCGGCAGCGGTGAGGGAGACGTTGTTGGGCGCCCGCTCGATGAGCTGCACCCCGAGCGCCTGCTCGAGCTTCTTCAGCTGCGCCGACAGCGTCGGCTGGCTGACGAAGCAGCGCGCCGCGGCGCGGCCGAAGTGCCGGTTGTCGGCCACGGCCACCAGGTAGCGCAGGTCCTTGAGTTTCAGCTCCATGGCCCGATAGAGATATACAGAATCTATCAAGAAGATAAATTCAATCGATTGGAATTATAGCAGCTCCGCCGGCATCATGCCCGCGTTCGGCTACGGGCCTCAGCCCGGATCCCAGTCAAGGAGTTTTGCGCATGTCAGGTGTCGGTCGGCGTTTTCCGCAGTTTTCACTCACGGGCGTGGTGTCCAACGACGTCACCCACGCGTTCCAGCCCTTCACCCAGGACAGCTTCCCCGGCAAGTGGCGGGTGTTGTTCTTCTGGCCCAAGGACTTCACCTTCGTGTGCCCCACCGAGATCGCCGCCTTCGGCAAGCTCGAGAAGGAATTCCGCGCGCGCGATGCGCAGCTGCTGGGCGCCAGCATCGACAGTGAGTACGTGCACCTCGCCTGGCGGCGCGAGAAGGAGGAGCTCAGGAACCTCCCCTTCCCGATGCTCGCGGACGTCAAGCGCGAGCTCGCCGGGGCACTGGGAATTCTCGATCCGGAGGCGGGCGTGGCGCAGCGTGCGACCTTCATCGTGGATCCGCACGGCGTGATCCGCTTCGTCTACGTCACCGACCTCAACGTGGGCCGCAGCCCCGAGGAAGTGCTGCGCGTGCTGGACGCCCTGCAGACCGATGAGCTGTGCCCCTGCAACTGGCAGAAGGGCGAAGACACGCTCAAGGCGGCCTGAGGTGAACACTCTGGAAGGCATTCGCGAGGCGCTGCCGGGCTACGCGCGCGATCTGCAACTGAACCTCGGCACGGTACTCACGCCCTCGGGTGCTCCCGGCCTCACGGAGCGGCAGATCTGGGCGGTGGCGCTGGCCGCCGCCAGCGCATCGCGCAACGCCGCCTTCAGCCTGCGACTCCAGGCCCTCGCCGCGAGACATCTGGACGCCGCGCACGTGAGCGCGGCGCACGCCGCCGCCGCCGTCATGGCCATGAACAACGTCTACTACCGCTTCCTGCACCTGGTGGAGGATCCGGAGTACGCGAAGCTTCCGGCGCGCCTGCGCATGAACGTCATCGGCAGCCCCGGCATCGCCAAGGCGGACTTCGAGCTGCTGGCCCTCGCGGTATCGGCGATCAACGGCTGCGGAACCTGCGTCGCCTCGCACGAACGGCAACTGCGCCAGCACGGCGTTTCGCGGGAGGCGGTGCAGAGCGCGGTGCGCATCGCCGCCACGGTGCATGCGGTGGCGCGGGTGCTGGAGAGCGTGGGCGGGGAGACCGTTGGCAAGGCGGTGGCGGCCTGAAGCCATTCGGCACGCTCAGCTGATCGCGTACAGCTGCCCGTCCCAGCTGCCGAAGAAGAGCGTGTCGCCATCGATCACGGGCGTCGACAGCACGGCACCTACGCTCATCATGCGGTCGAGGCCGATGACCATCTGGTCGTAGAAGGAGTCGCCGGCCGCCGCGCGGTAGTTCGGCGTGCCGTCGGCCTTGGTATAGGTCGGGCCATTCTTTTGCGCGTCCTCGGTCGCGAAGCTCCACGCGAGCTGGCGCGTCTTCAGGTTGATCGCCAGGAGCTTGCCCTGGTGCGAGCCGATGTACAGATAATCCCCGGCGAGCGTCGGCGAGGAGAAGAACGGCCAGTGCTTGAAGTCCAGGGAAAATATCTCGCGGCCGCTCCTGGCATCGAGCGCGTGCACCAGGCCGCTGTCGGAGGTTGCGAAGTACAGCCTGCCGTCCCGCACCGCCGGTGAGCTGACCACCCACGATCCCTTGTTGGAGAACGACCAGCGCTGCGCCCCGCTCGCGGCATCTAGCGCATACAGGTTCGAGTCGCGGCAGCCGAAGTACACCATCCCGTCCGCCACCACGGCCGAGGACTGGATGCCCTCCTGGTTGTGGATCGCGGGATCCTCGCCGGTCTTGAATCGCCAGCGCTGCTTGCCGGTGGCGGCGTCCAGGGCATAGAAGTAGCTGTCCCAGCTGCCCACGTAGAGGGTACCGGCGGCGACGGCGGGCGAGGCGTGCACGACGTTGCCGGTGTGGAACTTCCAGCGCAACGCGCCGCTTGCCGCATCGAGCGCATACACGTTGCCATCCCCGCTGCCGAAGTAGATGAGGCCGCCGGCGATCGCCGGGGAGGACAGGAACACGTCGAACGGGTCGGGCATCACTTCCGCGGCCGGCTCGGCACCGTGCAGGTGCCTGGCACTGAAGCGGCGCTCGCCCTCGGTCGTGAACTTCCAGGCGAGCGTGCCGGTGCCGGCATCCAGCGCATAGAAGCTGCCGTCGAAGCTGCCGACATACACGCGCCCCGCGGCGACCGCGGGCGAGGCACTGACCCGCCCGTGCGTGGCGAATTTCCAGCGCAACGCTCCCGAGCGCTCATCGAGGGCATAGACCTGGGTGTCGCTGCTGCCGAAGTAGACCGTGCCGCCGCTCACCGCCGGCGTGGAGACGATGGGGGCCGCGGCGCGGAATTTCCATTTCACGCCGTGCAGCACCGGCACCCCCGCGGCGTCGTAGTTGCCGTCGTGGCGCGCGTTGGCGCGGAATAGCGCTGGCTCGGCGGCGAGCGCGGTGGCGAGAGTTCCCACGATGAGTGCGGTGGCAGACCCTTTCATGGACAGCTCCCGGATGCGTGCGCCGACTATCCGCGCCCTCGGGATGATAGGAGAGCGGCCCGCCGCGCCGGGCTCGCTCCGTCGCCGCTACCGGGCGTCCCGGCTTACACTGATGGACCTTTGTCCACTGCAATCAGATCGTTGGCTTTCCAGGCGCTGACCTTGTGTCTCGGGCTCGCTGCCGGCGGGCCCGCGTCTGCGGCGCACACCGTCTCGGATGATTTGGGTCGCGAGGTCACGGTTCGCGATCCCCCGCTGCGCATCGTCAGCCTGACGCCGGGCGCCACCGAGATGCTGTTCGCCGCGGGCGCCGGCGGGCAGGTGATCGCGACGGTCGAGTATTCCGACGAGCCCCCGGCGGCACGGCGCCTGATGCGCATCGGGGATGTGGCCGCGGTCGACATGGAGCGGCTCGTGGCGCTGCGGCCGGACGTGGTGGTGGCGTGGCCGGCGGGCGGCAATCCGGCGCAGCGCGAGAAAATCGCACGACTCAACATCCCGCTCTACCAGCAGCAGGTGGTGCGACTGGCCGACCTGCCGGGCTCGGTGCGGCGCCTGGGTGCGCTCGCCGGCACCGGCGCGCTGGCCGAGCGCGCCGCGCGCGACATCGAGGCGCGCCTCGCCGCGCTGAGCAGCACCTACGGCGCGCGCGGCGCCGGCAAAGCGCCGACCGTGCTGCTGCAGGTGTGGAATCGCCCCGTCTACACCGTCGGCGGTCAGCACCTCATGAGCGATGCGCTCGCGCTCTGCGGCGCGCGCAACGTGTTTGCCGACTTGCCGGAAGCCGGACCGCTGGTGGATACCGAGGCGGTCATCGGCCGCGATCCGGACATCATCATCGCGGCCGCGCCGCCCGGGGAAGGCGCGGCGTGGCTCGCCGACTGGAAGCGGTTCGCGACTCTGGCGGCGGTGCGCAGCGGGCGGCTGGTGGTGTTCGAGGACCAGGCACTGAGCCGCCTGGGGCCGAGCGTCATCGACGCCACCGAGGGGCTGTGCCGGGCGATCGCGCGCGTCAGTCCCGGAAGTTATTGAACTGCAGCGGCACGTCGAGCTTCGCGCCGCGCAGCAGCGCGATCGCCGCCTGCAGCTCATCACGCTGCTTGCCGCTGATGCGCACCTTGTCGCCCTGCAGGCTCGCCTGCACCTTGAGCTTGGAGTCCTTGACGAGGCGCATGATCTTCCTGCCGGCGTCCTGATCGATACCGTGCTTCAGCAGCACCTCCTGGTGCGCGGCCGAGAGGCTCGTCTGCGGCTCCTTCACCTCGAGGCACACCAGGTCGACGCCGCGCTTGGAGAGCCGCAGCTTCAGGATCTCCAGCATCTGCTTCAGCTGAAAGTCCACCTGCGCGTGCAGCGTGACCGTGAACTCCTGCAACTCGAAGCGCGCGCCGGTGTCCTTGAAGTCGAAGCGCTGCGACAGCTCGCGGTTCGCCTGGTCGACCGCGTTGGCGATCTCGTGGGCGTTGAGCTCGGAGACGGTATCGAAGGAGGGCATCGGGGACCTCAGATGCGGCGCCGCCCTGGCTTTGCGGCCTTGCGCGCCGGCTTCGCGCGCGTCGCGGGACCCGTGCGCGGTTCGAGCTCGCGGCGATGCTTGCGCGCGAGCTCCATGAAGCGCGGCGTGGGGCCGGCGTCTTCGTAGACCGGATCACCCTGCTCGTCGGTGGCGATCACCCGCTTGCCGGCGACGTAGGGCATCGCGGCCGCGATTTCCTTGAGCGCCACGCCCAGCAGCTCGGTGATGAGCTGCTCAGGCGCGCGCCCGGGAAACATCTGCGCGAGCGCCGCCAGACGCGCGGCATCATCCACCGGCAGCCGCACGGCGTAGACCTTGGCGGTGCGCGGCGCGGCCGCCTGCTCGCGCCAGCTGTCGAGCAACTCCCTGAAACTCACCTGCACACCAACCCCCGCGCGCCCGAACAGCCCGGGCGCGCATTCTAGCGGAAAGCGTGCGTGCACCGGCACCGGTTGTGACGGCGCACCTGCGGGCGGTAGCATCGCACCTGACGCAAGGGCAAGGAGTCTGTCATGTTCGACCACATCGGGCTGAAGGTGAAGGATCTGGACGCCAGCGTGTTCTTCTACACCGCCGCCCTGGGTCCTTTGGGTTACGAAGCCACCGCCCAGGACGAGTCGAGCGCGGCATTCGGTGCCAAGGGGACCTACACCCTGTGGCTCGACGCCGACGCCAAACTGGCGCATTCCCTGGTGCATCTCGCCTTTACCGCGGGCAACCGCGCGGCGGTCGATGCGTTTTACCGTGAAGGGCTCAAGGCGCGCGGCCGCGACAACGGGCCACCGGGCGTGCGCAAGGACTACAGCCCGACCTATTACGCCGCGTTCCTGCTCGATCCCGACGGCAATAACGTCGAAGCGGTGTGCCGGAAGTAGTTCTGCTACACGCAGTGGCTTGACGTCCCAACTGCCCGACGGTGATACTCGGGCCCATGTCGCATCAGCCCGTCAGCGCTTCGCGTCTTTGGTGGTGGCGCCCCGCATAACGGAGTGGGCTGACGGCTGGCTGTTTCTCGCGACTCAAAGATTTCCTACGGCACCAGAAAACCCATCTCCGGATGACCCCGGGATGGGTTTTTTGTTGTCCGGTGCGCATTTGGAGCCCTGCAGCGTTGCAATCACTCTTCGACATAACCGGTGATCTGGACACGCCGGTGTCGGCGTTCATGAAGCTCGCCGCGTTCGAGCCGCGCTTTCTGCTCGAGAGCGTCGAGGGCGGCGAGCGGCTCGCGCGTTACTCGTTCATCGGTTTCGGCGATGCGCTGGAGGTGCGGCTCGACGGCGGCGGGCTCACGATCGGGACCGAGCGCCGGCCAGCGCCCGCCGACGGCGCCGAGCTCCTCGCGGCGCTGCGCACCGCGCTGCGCCTGGCGCCCAAGCCCGCGCCGGACATTGCCGGCGTACCGCTCGCCGGGGGGTTGGTCGGCTATGCAGCCTACGACGTGGTGCGCTATTTCGAGCGCCTGCCGGCGCGCGCGGCGGGCGCCGGCGGCGTGCCGGCACTGCACTACGTGGCGCCGCGCTCGGTGCTGGTGTTCGATCATCTGACGCGCGGCATCGCCCTGCTTCATGCCGGCTCGGAACAGGAGCGCCGTTCGCTGCGTCAGGAAGTGGTACGCGCGCTGCGCGGCGCGTTGCCCAACGGCCGGCGGCCCGGCCGCTACGCCCCGCCGACCACGGCCTACGCACGCGCCGAGTACATGGCCGGCGTGCGGCGCACCCAGGAGTACATCGCTGCAGGTGATGTCTACCAGCTGGTGCTGGCGAGCCGCTTCTCGGGCCGCCACGAGCTCGATCCCTTCCAGGCGTATCGCGCGCTGCGGCTGATCAATCCCTCCCCCTACATGTACTACTGCGCGCTCGGGGAGGTGGCGGTGGTGGGCTCCTCTCCCGAAGCACTGGCAAAGCTCAACGGGCGGCGCGCGCAGCTGCGGCCCATCGCCGGCACCCGGCCGCGCTCCCCCGATGCCGCCACCGACCGCGCGCGCGAAGCGCAGCTGCTCGCCGATCCCAAGGAGAACGCCGAGCACGTGATGCTGGTGGACCTGGCGCGCAATGACCTCGGGCGCGTGGCCCACGCCGGCAGCGTGCGCGTGGAGCCATATCGCTCCATCGAGCGCTACAGTCACGTAATGCACATGGTGAGTGGCGTGCACGGGGAGCTCGCCCCGCAGCGCGACGCCTTCGATCTGTTCGCCGCGGCCTTTCCGGCCGGCACACTGGTGGGTGCGCCCAAGGTGCGCGCCATGCAGATCATCGATGAGCTCGAGCCGGTGAGTCGCGGCCTGTATGGCGGCACGGTGGGCTACTTCGGCGCCCACGGCGACATGGACCACGCCATCACCATCCGCACCCTGGTCTTCAGGGGCGATGAGTACAGCTACCAGGCCGGCGCCGGTATCGTCGCCGACAGCGTGCCGGAAACCGAGCACGAGGAGGTGTTGGCCAAGAGCGCGGCCCTGGTGCGCGCACTGGAGCTCGCCGGGGAGGGGTTGTGAAGCCGCGCCTGCTGCTGATCGACAACTACGACTCCTTCACCTACAACCTGGTGCAGGCGTTCCTGGTCCTGGGCGCTGAGGTGAGCGTCTACCGCAACGACGCCTTGAGCCCTGAAGCGGCGCAGGCGCTCGCGCCCTCGCACCTGTGCATCTCGCCCGGTCCCGGGACACCCTACGACGCGGGCGTATCCATGGACATGATCCGCACGTTCGCCGGGCGCATCCCGGTGCTCGGGGTATGCCTCGGACACCAGGCGATCGTGGAGGTGTTCGGGGGCAAGGTGGTGCGGGCCGATCGGCTCATGCACGGCAAGACCTCGCTCATCCGTCACGATCAGCGCACGCTGTTCGAGGGTCTGCCGCAGCCGTGCGAGGTGGGGCGCTACCATTCGTTGATCGCCGCTCCCGCGACGCTGCCAGTGGAGCTCGAGGTGAGTGCCCAGACCGCCGAAGCGGAGATCATGGCGGTGCGCCACCGTTCCCTGGTGGTGGAGGGTGTTCAGTTTCATCCCGAGAGCATCCTGACGCCCGATGGTCCACGGCTGCTGGGCAATTTCCTCAGGTACACCGTGGGCGAGCGCGCTGAGCAGGCCACGCCCGGAGCAGGCCATGGCCCATCCGCGTGAGCTCCTGCAGCAGCTGTTCGAGCGCCGCGACCTGTCGCAGGCGCAGGCCGAGGAGCTGCTCGCTCACCTGACGGACCCGCAGCTGCCGCCCGCGATGGCGGGGGCGATGCTCGCGGCGCTCTCGACCAAGGGCCTGGTGGCCGATGAAGTGCGCGGCTTCGCCCAGGCGATGCGGCGCCTGGCGCGCCGGCCCGACCTGCCCGCGCAGCTGCGCGCTATCGACATCGTCGGCACCGGCGGTGATGCCTCCGGAAGCCTCAACATCTCCACCGGCACGGCGCTCCTGACCGCCGCCTGCGGTGTGCCGGTCGTCAAGCACGGCAACCGCTCGGTCTCGAGCCGCTGCGGCAGCGCGGACGTGCTGGAAGCCCTCGGGCTCGAGATTGCGCCGGATGCGCAGGCCGCGGTGGCGTGTCTCGAAGCTACCGGTTTCACGTTCCTGTTCGCGCCTCACTACCATCCGGCCACCAAAGCGATCGCCCCGATTCGCGCAGCTCTGGGCGTGCGCACCGTGTTCAACATCCTGGGACCCCTGGTCAATCCCGCGCAGCCCCCGTTCCATCTGGTGGGCGCGTTCAGTCTGGAGGTCGCGCGGCTCATCGCCGACACGTTCCAGGGTCTGCCCATGGAACGCAGCTTCGTCGTGCACGGCGCGCTCGGGTGGGATGAGCCCACGCCCATCGGCCCGTTCACGCTGTTCGACGTGCGCCCCGGGCGCGTCGAGATGCAGGTGCGCACGCCGGCGCAGTACGGACTCGCCCCCTGCACGGTGAGTGATCTGGCCGGAGGCGACGCCGCGCACAACGCGCGCGCGCTCGAGGCGGTGCTGTACGGTGAGGATCGCGGCGCGCATCGCGATTGTCTGCTGTTGGGTACTGCGCTGGCGCTCGAGCTTGCCGGCGAGACGCGCGCGCCCCGCGAGGGCCTCGCACGCGCAGCCGCCGCCATCGACTCCGGCGCCGCGCGCCGCTTGCTCGAGGCCCTCAGAGCACGGCGGCCGGACCCGGAGCGCAACACGTGAGCGTCGCATTTCTTGATGAAATGGCCGACGCCAGCCGCGAGCGGGTGCGGGCGGCGAAGCAGTCCCGCTCGGAAGCGGCGCTGGAGGCCGACGCCCGGCAGAGCCCCGCGCCGCCGCGCCTGCGCCTCGACCGTTCCGGATTCGACCTCATCGCGGAAGTGAAACTGCGCTCACCGGCGGCGGGGCGGCTGGGTCGGCAAGGCGAGGACCTGGCGGCACGCGTCACGGCGTACGCGCGCGCCGGGGCCGCCGCGATCTCGGTACTCACCGAGCCGAGCCGCTTCGATGGCTCACTCGAGCATCTGGCGAGCGCGACGCGGGCGCTGGCGCCGCACGCGGTGCCCGCCCTGCGCAAGGACTTCCTGGTGGATCCCTACCAGGTGCTCGAGGCGCGCGCCCTCGGTGCAGGCGGGGTGCTGGTCATCGTGCGCATGTTGTCGCGCAGCGCCATCGATGCGCTGCTCGATTGCGCCGGTTCGCTCGGGCTGTTCGTGCTGCTGGAAGCCTTCGACGCGCGCGACATCGAGCGGGTGTGCGAGCTGACCGAGGCGCACGACGGCGCGAACGCGTTGCTGGCGGGCGTGAATTGCCGGGATCTCGCGACGCTGCAGGTGCTGCCGCAGCGCCTGCAGGAGCTCGCCCCGCTCCTGCCCGCGCGCGCGCTGCGGGTCGCGGAGAGTGGCGTGGCGACGGCCGCGGATGCGCGCCAGGTTGTCGCGGCCGGCTACCAGCTGGCGCTCGTCGGCAGCGCGCTGATGCAGGCGCAGGATCCGCAGGCGCTCGCCGGGGCGGTGCTCGCCGCGGGACGAGCGGCGGCTGAGGCCAGGGCCACTTAGATGTGGATCAAGATCTGCGGCATGACCACCCCCGAGGCGGTGAGCGCGGCGCTGGCGGCGCGCGTGGATGCGATCGGGTTCGTGTTCGCCGAGTCATCGCGGCAGCTGACGCCGCAGCACGCGGCGCGCCTGGCGCAGGCCGCGCGCGGGCGGGTGCGCTGCGTGGCGGTGACCCGGCATCCGGCCCAGGCCGCGGTGGACGAGATCCTGAAGGTGTTCAGGCCGGACCTGTTGCAGACCGACCTGTCTGATCTCGCTCGGCTGCAGCTGCCGGCCGGCCTGGATCTGTTGCCGGTGGTGCGTGACGGGGAAGATGTGCCCGCAACCCTGCCGGAGCGGATCCTGTTTGAGGGACCCGTGAGCGGCACCGGCGTCGCGGGCGACTGGAACGCCGCCCGCCGTCTCGCGCGCTGTACACAGCTGGTACTCGCGGGCGGCCTCAACACCGGCAACGTGGCCGCCGCCATCGCCGCCGTGCAGCCCTTCGGGGTCGACGTGTCGAGCGGTGTCGAGCTGCGGCCGGGAGTGAAGAGTCCGGCCGAGATTGTGAGCTTTGCATCGGCTGCGCGCGCCGGATCGCAGGCGCCGGCGGCGATGGACAGCGAGGATCGCGCATGAGTACACCCGCCGCACTGCCTGATGCCGCCCGCCTGCTCGCCGAGCTGATCGCCGGCAGGCTCCCGGACGCACGCGGCCGCTTCGGCCCGTTCGGCGGTCGTTACGTTCCGGAAACGCTGATTCCGGCGCTCGAGCGCCTCGAGCGGGGTGTGCGCGAGCACCTGCATGAGCGCGACTTTCAGGCGCAGTTCACCGAGCAGCTCACCAGCTGGGTCGGCCGCCCCACGGCGCTCACCTTCGCCGCGCGCTTGTCGGCGCGCTGGGGCGCGAAGCTGTGGCTCAAGCGCGAGGACCTGGCACACACCGGTGCGCACAAGATCAACAACGCGATCGGCCAGGCGCTGCTCGCGAAGCGGCTCGGCGCCAAGCGCGTCGTTGCCGAGACCGGCGCCGGACAACACGGCGTCGCAAGCGCCGCAGCGTGCGCGCGGCTGGGGCTGCCGTGCACGGTCTACATGGGGTCGATCGACATGGAGCGCCAGGCCCCCAACGTGGGGCGCATGCGCCTGTTGGGCGCCGAGGTCGTGCCGGTGACCAGCGGCGATCGAACGTTGCGCGCCGCCATCGACGAGGCACTGCGCGCCTGGGTGTCCGATCCGCGCGATACCTATTATCTGCTCGGCTCGGTCGTGGGCCCGCATCCCTACCCCTATCTGGTGCGCGAGCTGCAGTCCGTGATCGGCCGCGAGGCGCGCGCGCAGATGCTCGCCGCAACCGGTGCTCTGCCGGATGCGGTCATCGCCTGTGTCGGCGGCGGTTCCAATTCCATGGGCACCTTCCACGCCTTCATCCCGGATGCCACGGTGCAGATCATCGGCGTCGAGCCGGGCGGGCGCGGCGCGGGCCTGGGTGACAACGCCGCGACGCTCGCCTTCGGGCGGCCCGGCGTGCTGCACGGTGCGTACTCCATGCTGCTGCAGAACGAGGACGGCCAGATCCGCGAGACGCATTCGGTGTCCGCGGGGCTCGACTATCCCGGTGTCGGTCCGGAGCACGCGCTGCTGTCGGCCCTCGGACGCGTTCACTACCAGACCGCCGGCGACGAGGAGGCACTCGCCGGGGTGCGCGCCCTGAGTGAATGCGAAGGGATCCTGCCGGCGCTCGAGAGCGCGCACGCCCTCGTGGGCGCCGAGCGCTGGGCACGAGCGAACCCGGGGCGCTCGATGCTCGTGTGTCTCTCCGGCCGCGGCGACAAGGACATGTCCACTCTGCTGCACACGCTCCTCGGGCGAGAGCCCTCATGAGCCCGCGCGCGCGCATCACCGAGGCGATCCGCAGCGCCGCCGCGGGGGGCGAGCCGGCGCTGCTCGCGTACCTCACGGCGGGTTACCCGCAGCGCGAGAAATTTCGCGCGCACGTGCGGGCGCTGGCGGCCGCGGCCGAGGTGGTCGAGATCGGCGTGCCATTCACCGATCCGATGGCGGACGGAGTCACGATTCAGCGTGCCAGCCTCGCGGCGCTGGCGCAGGGCGTGAATCTCAAATGGATCCTCGCCGAGCTGGAGCAGATCCGCGGGGTGCGCGCGCCACTGCTGCTGATGAGCTACCTGAACCCCCTGTTGGCCTTCGGCGTCGAGCGGCTCGCCCAACGGGCGGCGCGCGCCGGCGTGGCGGGGTTCATCGTGCCCGATCTGCCGCTCGATGAGAGCAGCGAGCTGCGCGCGGCGCTGGATACCGAGCAGCTCGCGCTGGTGCAGATGGTGACTCCGGTTACCGAGCCGCAGCGCCTCGCGCAGCTGTGCGCGGGCAGCCAGGGCTTCGTGTACGCCGTCACCATGACCGGGACGACCGGCAACCAGGTCGCGGTGCCCGAGGAGCTGGTCAGCTATCTGGATCGCGTGCGCGCGAGCTGCCCGCTTCCGGTGTGCGCCGGTTTCGGCATCCGCAGCCGCGAGCAGGTCAAGCGGCTGCGGGGGCACGTCGACGGGGTGGTGATCGGCTCGGCGCTGGTGGAGGTGCTCGAGCGGGGCGAGGATCCGACCCGGTGGCTGCAGATGTTGCGATCAGACGTATGAAGACCCTGACCATCGCCGCGCGTTTCTGCGGGCCCGCGACCTCTTCGAACGGTGGCTATTTCGCCGGGCTGGTGGCGACGCTCGTGTCCCGCACGCTGGCGGTGCGTCTGCTGAAACCGCCACCGCTGGACACCGAGCTCGCCGTCAGGGAACTTGCGGACGGCGCCCTGCAGATCGTGCAGGGCGAAGAGGCGATCGGCGAGGCGCGCCCCGCGCGGCTGGAGCTCGACGTCAGGCTCGCCCCGCAGTATCTCGAGGCGGTGGAAGCCTCGCGTCGCTACGCGGGCTTTCGCCACCACCGCTTCCCGAGCTGCTTCGTGTGCGGCACCCGGCGGGTACGCGGGGACGGCCTGCGCATTTTCGCCGGCCCCATCCCTGAGCGCGCACTGGTCGCGGCGCCCTGGGTTCCCGATGCATCGCTCGACCAGGGTGATGGCAAGGTGCGTCCGGAGTTCATGTCCGCGGCGCTCGATTGTCCCGGTTACTACGCCGTCGCCGCCGATGACCGCATGATGCTGCTCGCGGAGCTCACGGCGCACGTGGACCGCCGCGTCCACATCGGCGAATCCTGCACCGTGGTGGCCTGGCCGATCGCCTCGAGCGGCCGCAAGCACGAGGCGGGCACGGCCATCTTCGACGGCGAGGGCGAGTTGTGCGGCAAGGCGCACGCGCTGTGGATCGAGCCGCGCACTCCCCCCGCGAGCGCCTGAGGGCCGGGGCGCGCGGCGCACCCGCGGCGCGCCCGCGACTCAGCCGCGGCTCAGGCGCATCATCGTTTCCGGGTAACGCTCGCCGGCGGTGGCACCGGCCGGAAACACCGCCTCGATGACGGCGAGGTCCTCGGCGTCGAGTTGCACCTCGAGCGCGCCGACGTTTTCCTCGAGGTTGCGACTCCGCCGCGTGCCGGGAATCGGCACGATGTGTTCTCCCTGCGCCAGTACCCACGCAAGCGCCAGCTGCGCCGGCGTGCAGTCCTTCTCGCGCGCCAGCTCCCGCACCTTATCGACGAGTGCCAGATTGCGGCCGAAGTTCTCGCCCTGAAAGCGCGGGGTGCTGCGGCGATAGTCATCGGGCGCGAAATCGTCCGGGCTCTTGATGGCGCCGGTGAGGAAGCCGCGTCCGAGAGGGCTGTAGGGCACGAAACCGATGCCGAGGCGCTCGCAGCTCTCCAGGACCCCGTCCTCGGGATCGCGCGTCCACAGCGAGTACTCGCTCTGCAGCGCGGTGATCGGATGCACGCGCTGCGCGCGCTCGAGCGTCTGCGGGGTGACCTCCGAGAGCCCGAGGTAGCGCACCTTGCCGGTATGCACCAGTTGCGCCATCGCGCCCACGGTATCCTCGATCGGCACGCTGCGGTCCACGCGGTGCAGGTAGTACAGGTCGATGTGCGCGACCTTGAGGCGCTTCAGGCTCGCCTCGCACGCTTCGCGCACGTGCTTGGGGCTGCCGTCGATGGCGCGCGCGGTGGGATTGCTGGTATCACGCAGGAAGCCGAACTTGGTGGCGAGGAACACCCGCTCGCGCCCGCCCTGCAGGGCACGGCCGACGAGTACCTCGTTGGTATAGGGCCCGTAAGCGTCCGCGGTGTCCCAGAACGTGACCCCCAGCTCGAGTGCGCGATTCAGCGTGGCGAGCGACTCGGCATCATCGTGCGCGCCGTAGAACTCGCTCATGCCCATGCAGCCCAGACCGAGTGCCGAGACCTTGGGACCCTTGGGGCCGAGCGTGCGGGTTTTCATACGGATCACTCCTGGCAGGACGCGGGGCAGGATGGATTCTGCGCCCACCGGCTCGGCGGCGCCTAGGGCGTCACGGTGCTCAGCATGTGCGCGTGGCGCCAGCCGCCGTAGCGGTAGTACAGCGCGGCGAGTATCGCGGCAAGCACCGAGGACACCGGGAAGCTCCACCACACGGCATCCGCGTGGTAGCGCTCGAGCAGCACCTGCGCGAGCGGGAAGCGCACCACCAGCAGCGAGACGGTGAGGATGACGAGCGGCGCCATCACCGCTCCGGTGGCGCGCACCACACCGAACAGCGCCACGGAGATTCCGAAGAAGATGAACGAGCCGGTGACGATGCGGTTCATGTGGGTCGCGATGCCCAGCGCGGCGGAACCCGCCGGCAGGAACAGTCCGAACACCGCGCGATCGAGCAGCTCGATGAGCAGCACGATCGAGCCGGTCAGCAGCACGCTGTACAGCACGCCCACCCGCGCGATGCGCGGGACCCGCTCCCATTTGCCGGCGCCCACGTTCTGCGCCGTCATGGCCGACATGCCCATGCCGACCGCGAACGCCGGCATCTGGATGTAGTTCCAGATCTGCAGCGCGGCGCCGAACGCCGCGGCCGTGTCCACGCCGAAGCGGTTCACCAGCGTGATCATGAGCACCCCGCTCAAGGACAGCACCAGCATCTGGGCGCTCATCGGCACGCCTTTTTTAACCAGCGTTGCGACCACCGACCAGTCCACCTTCAGCAGCGCGAGCTCACCGTGGTGCAGGCACAGGATGTGATGGCGGCGATACAGATGGCGGATGAGCGCGATGAGACTCACGGCCTGGGCGACGAAGGTCGCGAGCGCCGAGCCCGCGATACCCAGCCGCGGAATCGGTCGCAGGCCGAAGATGAACACCGGGTTCAGCGCAATGTCGATCCCGACCGACAGCAGCATGAAGTAGAACGGCGTCTTCGAGTCCCCGGCGCCGCGCAACACCGCCATCACGAAGGCGTACATGTAGAGCCACGGCAGCGCGAGGAAGATCACCCGCATGTAGGCCACCGCGAGCGGCAGCGAGTCCGCCGGCGTGCCCATGGCGATGAGCAGCGGCCGGCACAGCACCAGTCCCGCGAGCGCCATCGCCACCGAGACGCCGGCGAAAAAGGTCGCACTGGTGCCGACCACGCGCTTGGCCTCGGCCAGATTGTTCGCGCCGATGCACTGGCCGATGAGGATGGTCGCCGCCAGCGCCACGCCGAAGGCCGCGCCGATCAGCAGGAACATGACCGTGTTGGCGTTGGAGGTGGCTGTGAGTGCCGCCTCACCGAGGTAGCGGCCGACCCAGATGGAGTTCACCGAGCCGTTGAGAGACTGCAGTATGTTGGCGAACAGGATCGGCAGCGAGAACTTGAACAGCCCGAGGCGGATCGAGCCTTCGGTGAGCGAGCCTTGCACTCAGGCTTTGCGCCCCAGCCCGTAGGCGAGGATCCCGATACCGGCAGCCAGCAGCGCCCAGCCGGGCCACTCCCGGCCGCGGCTCACCGCCAGCCAGTAGAGGCCGCCGCCGAGATAGGCCACGCCGAGGGTGATGGTGTCGCGTCTGCGGGCCGCACGCAGCTCTTCGAGCAGCTCGCTGAGCTGCGCCCCTGGGGTCTGGGTACGCGCCACGCCGGGTTGGCGCTGCGCCAGGCGCTGCAGCAGGGCGGGCAGGCCGCGTGCGGCCGCGATGAGCTCCGGTACCCGGGTGCGCAGCTCGTGCACCAGGGCGCGCACGCTGGTGCGCTCACGCATCCACTCGCGCAGGATCGGGCTCGCGGTGCTCCAGATATCGAGCTCCGGGTACAGCTCGCGTCCCAGGCCCTCCACGTTCAGCAGGGTCTTCTGCAGCAGCATGAGCTGCGGCTGGATCTGCATGTTGAAGCGCCGCGAGATCTCGAACAGGCGCAGCAGGATGCGCCCGAAGGAGATGTCCTTGAGCGGGCGGTCGAAGATCGGTTCGCACACGGTGCGCACCGCGGACTCCATCTCATCGACGCGCGTATCCGGCGGCACCCAGCCGGACTGCAGATGCAGCTCGGCGACGCGCCGATAGTCACGATCGAACACCGCCAGGAAGTTTTCCGCGAGGTAGTGCTGATCGCCGGGATCGAGTGTGCCGACGATGCCGAAATCCACGGCCGCATACCGCGGCCGCTGCGGGTCATCGACCAGCACGAAGATGTTGCCGGGGTGCATGTCGGCATGGAAGAAATTGTGGCGGAACACCTGCGTGAAAAAGATGCGCACGCCGTTCTCCGCGAGCTGCGCAATGTTGGTGCCGGCGGCCTTGAGCCGCGCCCGGTCGCTGATCGGCACGCCGTGGATGCGCTCCATGACCATGACGTCGGTGCGGCAGTAATCCCAGTGCACCTCCGGCACGTACAGCAGCTCGGAAGCGGCGAAGTTGCGCTTCAGCTGCGAGGCGTTGGCGGCCTCGCGCATCAGGTCGAGCTCATCGAGAATGGTCTTCTGGTATTCCGCGACCAGCTCGCGCGGCCGCAGCCGCCGGCCCTCCGCCCAGTAGCGGTGCGCGAGATCCGCGAGCGCATGTAACACCTCCAGATCCCGCTCGATCACCGCGCGCATGTCCGGCCGCAGCACCTTGACCACGACCTCCGCGCCGTCGGGCAGGCGCGCGGCGTGCACCTGCGCGATGGAGGCGGCGGCGAGCGGGGTCTCATCGAAGGCGCTGAACACCTGCGACAGCGCCCGACCGTAGGCGCGCTCGATCGACTCGCGGGCGATGGCGCCCGGAAACGGCGGCACGCGATCCTGCAGCTTGGCCAGCTCGTCGGCGATATCCGCCGGCAGCAGGTCGCGGCGCGTGGAAACCGCCTGGCCGAACTTCACGAAAATGGGCCCGAGCTCCTCGAGCGCGAGCCGCAGGCGCTCGGCGCGGCTCACCACCCGCAACCGCTCGGACCACACCCCGGGGGAGAGAAAGAACAGGAAGCGCAGCGGCCGATATAGATGAGTGGCGCGCACGTAGTCATCGAGGCGGTGCCGCAGCAGTACCCGCTGGATCTCGATCAGCCGCAGCAGCACCCGCAGCTTCACGGGCATCGGAGAGCGGTCACGGTGCGCCGCGCCGCGCGCTGAGCAGCGCGATGCGCGCGCCTAAGCGATCGACACCCTCGCGCACCGCGTCGACACCGCGCAGGAACTGCTCGCCCTCGTTGCGCGGCACGAGATCGGCGCGTTCGTGCCCCAGGTACTCGGCCAGGTTCGTCAGCGTGGTGGCGGCGGCCCTGCGGCTCCAGCGCAGCGTAAGGCGCGCCAGGCGCCCGAGCTGATGGGCCGGCACATCCCCGAGCAGCAGCGACAGCTCCTCCTCGAGGTCGGGGCGCAGGAGCCTGGCGAGCTCGCGGAACTTCTGTGCCAGCTCCGCATCGCCGCTGATCGCGACCTCGCCCTGCAGCACGGCGTCGGCCGACTCGCCGGCGAGCGCCAGCAGGCTCACGGGTCCGCCCGTAAGCGTCGCGTCCGCAGGCGCGTCGTCGCGCATCACGCTGAGCGTTTGACCCGTCGATGCCACCCGCAGACGCGTGATCTCGCGAATCTCGATCGCGACACTCCTGCCTTCGAGCTCCGCGCACAGCTGCCGCGCGCGCGGCGAGCGCGGCAGGCCGCGGTTCAGCAGGTTGTCGAGGGTCGCGCTGAGCATCGCTGGTCTTGATGGGCGCGTTGCGCGCTAGTACCTGTAACCGCGGTGAACGGCGACGATGCCGCCGGAGAGACTGTGGTAGCGGCAGCCTTCCAGTCCCGCCTCCTGCATCATCTTCAGCAGAGACTCGGGGTCCGGGTGCACGCGGATCGACTCGGCGAGATAGCGGTAGCCCGCCGCGTCGCGCGCCACCAGCTTGCCGAGCAGCGGCAGAACGCGAAACGAGTAGGCGTCGAAGAGCGGCTGCAGGCCCGGTACCTTGGGGTGCGAGAACTCGAGCACCAGCAGCTGCCCGCCGGGCTTGAGGGCGCGGCGCATGGCGGTGAGCGCCGCGCTCTTGTCGGTGACATTGCGCAGGCCGAAGCCGATGGTGATGCAGTCGAAGCTGCCGTCGGGGAACGGCAGACTCTGGGCATCGGCCTGCACGTACTCGACGTTGCCGACGCAGCCCGCATTGATCAAGCGGTCGCGGCCGCGCCGGAGCATGGCGGCGTTGATGTCGGTGAGCACCACCAGCCCGCGCTCGCCCACCTGGCGGGCGAGTCCGGCCGCGAGGTCGCCGCTCCCGCCGGCGACGTCGAGCGCGCGCTGACCGGCGCGCAGATTCGCCAGCGCCAGCGTGAAGCGCTTCCAGATCCGATGCGCGCCCGCGGACATCAGATCATTCATCAGGTCGTAGTGGTCGGCGACCGAGTCGAACACCCCGCGCACCCGGCGCGCCTTGTCCTCGGGCGGCACGCGTTGAAAGCCGAAGTCGGTGGAGCGCTCGTCGGTCATGGTGCGCGATGGCAATCGGATGAGACGCATTCTAGTCGATCGGGCACCGAGTGCCGGCGGTGCGATCGTGGTTGCATTTTTGCGGCGGCGATGCGCAGAATCCCGGCCGTTGAGGGGGTCTTGTGCACCAAGCGGGCCGGGCATCACTGTCCGGCCCGTTTTTTTGGGTGCACGGAGTGCGCTCGAGGCGCGCACTCAAGGGTTCGGCCGCGCCCGCGCCTTGCGCTCGAGGTAGCGCGCCCACTTCGCCGCGCGCTCGCGGCCGAGCTCGTGCAGGTACTTCCAGGTGTACAGCCCGGTGTCGTGCCCGTCGTCGAAGACGAGCTTCACGGCGTACTGCCCCACCGGCTCCACCGCCGTGATGGCGACGTTCTCCTTGCCGAGCACCAGTACCTCCTGCCCGGGTCCGTGCCCCTTCACTTCGGCGGATGGGGAGTGCACCCGCAGGTACTCGAACGGCAACTCGAAGCGGCTGCCGTCGGCGAAGCTCACTTCGAGCATCCGCGAGGTGCGGCGCAGGCGGATCTCGGTGGGAATGAGGTCGGACATGGGATCGGGACGCAGTATAGGCAATGACGGCTGGACGCCCGGATTGTTGCAGCGCAATATGTGCTCTGGATACGGTCTTTTGTGACGATGACAATCCGCGCCGCGCCCCTATACTCACGTCCTGTTTTTGTGCACGAGGGCTTAGGTCCCCCCAGGCCTGAGCAGTGAATGGAACCCACCGATACCTCCCATCCGGACTACTACCATCGAGTTGTGGATTGCCAGTGGGCCTGCCCGGCCCACACCGATGTTCCTGAATACATCCGCCTGATCGCGCAGGGCCGTTTCACCGATGCCTACATGGTGAACCGGGACTCCAATGTGTTTCCCGGGATCCTCGGGCGCGTGTGCGACCGGCCCTGCGAGCCGGCCTGCCGGCGCGGGCGCATCGAGGCTCAGAAGCCGGTGGCGATCTGCCGCCTGAAGCGCGTCGCCGCCGACCACCGCGACGAGGTCGCGAGCCTGCTGCCGAAGATTCCCAAGGTGAAGAACGGCAAGCGCATCGCCTGCATCGGCGCCGGTTGCGCCTCCCTCACCGTGGCCAACGACCTCATGCCACTCGGCTACCAGGTGACGATCTTCGAGCAGTATGGCGAGCCCGGCGGGCTGATGCGCACCAACATTCCCTCGTTCCGCCTGCCGCACACGGTGCTGAACGAGGAGATCGCGATGATCACGGGGATGGGAGTGGAGCTCAGGCTCAATTCCCCGGTGGGGAGTCTGCGCCAGCTCCTCACCGCCGGCGGCTTCGATGCGGTGTTCGTGGGGTCCGGCGCGCCGAAGGGCAAGGAGCTGAGCATCCCGGGGCGCGAGGCGGCGGCGGCCAACATCCACATCGGCATCGCCTGGCTGGAATCGGTGGCCTTCGGTCACATCGACAGGATCGGCAGGCGCGTGCTCATCATCGGCGTGGGCAACACGGCCATGGACTGCTGCCGCACCAGCCTGCGGCTCGGGGCCGAGAGCGTGAAAGTCATGGCGCGCAAGCCGCGCGGTTTCTTCAAGGCTTCGGACTGGGAGCTCGAGGATGCCGAAGAGGAGAGCGTCGGGATCATCATCAACCGTGCCCCGCGCTCGTTCGTGCTCGAGAACGGCAAATTGACCGGAATGCGGTTCGACAAGATGGAGTACGAGCTCGACGCGCACGGGCGCATCACCGCCGAGCGCAGCACCGGTGAGGAGTTCCTGCCCGCGGACGATGTGATCCTCGCCATCGGCCAGGAGAACGCCTTCCCGTGGATCGAGCGCGATCTGGGCATCGAGTTCGACAAATGGGACGTGCCGGTGGTGGACAAGACGACCTTTCAATCGACGCGCCCCGGGGTGTTCTTCGGCGGCGATGCCGCCTTTGGACCCAAGAACATCATCTGGGCGGTCGAGCAGGGCCATCAGGCCGCGATCTCGATTCACCGGCACTGCCACGCAGAGGCGGTGAGCGAGCGTCTGGCTCCCGGCATGAACCTGCAGAGCCGCAAGATGGGCATGCACGAGTGGTCGTACGCGAACGACTACTCGCCGGTCGAGCGGCGGCTGATGCCGCACGTGTCGCTCAAGGAGCGCTTCAAGAAGCTCAACATCGAAGTCGAGCTCGGCTTCACGGCGGAACAGGTGGAGCAGGAAGTGCAGCGCTGCCTCAACTGCGACATCCAGACCGTGTTTACCGCCAAGCTGTGCATAGAATGTGACGCGTGCCTCGACATCTGCCCGGTGGACTGCCTCACCATCACCCACAACGGTGAGGAAGGGGAGCTGCGCACGCGCCTCAAGGCACCCGCGCAGAACCTCGCCCAGCCGCTGTACGTGTCCGCGGGCCTGCCGCAGACCGGCCGCGTGATGGTGAAGGACGAGGATCTGTGCGTGCACTGCGGGCTGTGCGCCGAGCGCTGCCCGACCGCGGCGTGGGACATGCAGAAGTCCGAGCTGCACTGGCCGCTGGCCGTGGACGAAGCGCGGATCCTCGAGGCGCGCAAACCCAAGATTGCCTAGAAGCCACTATGTCCGCAGCCATGAGTACCCGCGTCAACGACTTCACCATCAAGATCGGCACGGTGAACGGCACCGGTTCGGCGAGCGCCAACACATTGCTGATGAAGTCGATCTTCCGCAGCGGCATTCCGGTGATGGGCAAGAACTACTTCCCGTCCAATATCCAGGGACTGCCCACCTGGTACGAGATCCGCATCACCCGCGACGGCCACGTGGCCCGCTCCGGCCAGGTCGACATCATGGTCGCCATGAACGCCGAGACCTATGCGCGCGACGTGAAGGAGGTCGCGCCCGGGGGCTACCTGCTGTACGACTCCACCTGGCCGCGCCCCGCGCTGCTGAAGCGCGAGGACATCACGGTGCTCGGGGTGCCGCTGGCGCGGCTGTGCAACGAGAACTTCAACGGCGTGCGCACCCGTATCCTGATGAAGAACATCTGCTACGCGGGGGTGCTGGCGGCGCTGCTCGATCTGGATCTGGCCCGCATCCGCGAACTGCTGGCCGAGACCTACGCCAAGAAGCCGCAGCTGGTCGACAGCAACATGAAGGCCATTCAGCTCGGCTACGACTGCGCGCGCGCCACCTTTCCTTGTCCGCTGCCGCTGCGCGTCGAGCCGATGAGCGGGACCGCCGGCCACATCATGATCGACGGCAACACCGCCGCGGCGCTGGGGTGCCTGTTCGCCGGGGCCACCGTGGCTGCGTGGTACCCGATCACGCCGTCCACCTCGCTGATGGATGCGTTCAAGATGTTCGGCGACCGCATGCGCGTCGACCGCGACAGCGGGCGCAGGAACTTCGCCTTCATCCAGGCCGAGGACGAGCTGGCCGCCATCGGCATGGTGATCGGCGCGATGTGGAACGGCGCCCGCGCTTTCACCGCGACCTCGGGCCCCGGCATCTCGCTCATGAACGAGTTCCTGGGACTGGCGTACTACGCGGAAGTGCCGGCGGTGATTTTCGACATCCAGCGTGTCGGTCCCTCCACCGGCATGCCGACCCGCACCCAGCAGGGCGACGTGATGGAATGCGCGTACGCATCCCACGGCGATACCCGCCACGTGTGCCTGTATCCGGCGAACCCGGAGGAATGCTTCTACATGGCGGTGCAGGCCTTCGATCTCGCCGAGCGCCTGCAGACCCCCGTGCTGGTGCTGTCGGACCTGGACATCGGCATGAACGACTGGATGTGCCGCGACCTGAAGTGGGACGACAACTACCGTCCCGATCGCGGCAAGGTGCTGGGGCGGGACGAGATCCTGAAGCTCGAGAAGTTCTATCGCTTCATCGACAAGGACGGCGACGGCATCACCGCCCGGACCCTGCCCGGCGTGCATGCGAAGGCCGCGTACTTCGCGCGCGGCTCGGGGCATACGCAGTACGGCGCCTACACCGAGGACGCAGCCGACTACCAGCTGGTGCTCGACCGCCTGCTGAAGAAATGGGCGACGGCGAAAAAGCTGGTGCCGCGCGCGCTGATCGACGCCACCGCCGGCGCGCCGGCAGCTCTCGTATCCCTCGGCAGCTGCGACGGCGCGGTTCGCGAGGCCATCGAGGTGTTGAAGGGCCACGGCGTGGGGGTGGATTACATGCGGGTGCGCTCCTTCCCCTTCAGCGAGGACGTCGAGCGTTTCCTGGCCGCGCACGAGCTGCTGTTCGTCGTGGAGCAGAACCGTGACGCGCAGTTCCGCGCGCTGCTGACGCTCGAGACCGCCGTGGATAAATCCAAGCTGCGCTCGCTCCTGCACTACAACGGGCTGCCGATCTCCTCGTCGTTCATCGTCGAGGGGGTGCTGGCGGAATTGCGACCGCGCCAGCAGCTGCAACCCAAGGGCGTGGCAGGCCGGAGGCCGACATGACTTTCATTGCCAAACCCAAGGTCGCGCACCCCTCGCTGCCGAAGAACGCGCTCGGCTTCACGCGCCGCGACTACGAGGGGGCGCTGTCGACGCTGTGCGCGGGCTGCGGGCATGACTCGATCACTGCCGCGATCGTCGAGGCGAGCTGGGCTCTGGCGATCGAGCCGCAGAACATGGTGAAGCTGTCAGGGATAGGCTGCTCCTCCAAGACCACCGCCTACTTCGTGAGCGGCGGCCACGGCTTCAATTCCGTGCACGGCCGCATGCCCTCGATCGCCATGGGCGCGAACGCCGCCAACCGCAACCTGCAGTACATCGGCGTTTCCGGCGACGGCGATACCCTTTCCATAGGTCTCGGGCAGTTCTGCCACGCGATCCGCCGCAATCTCAACATGCTGTACATCATCGAGAACAACGGCGTCTATGGGCTCACCAAGGGGCAGTTTTCCGCCTCCGCGGACGTCGGCAGCACGGCCAAGAAGGGCGAAACCAACTTCCAGCCGCCGATCGATCCGGTGCTGCTGGCGATGACGCTCGGGGCGTCGTTCGTGGCGCGCAGCTTCTCGGGCGACAAGCAGCAGCTGGTGCCGCTCATCCAGGCGGGGCTCAGCCACCAGGGCTTCGCCCTCATCGACGTACTCTCGCCGTGCGTGACTTTCAATGACCACGAGGGCTCGACCAAGAGCTACGCCTACACGCGCGAGCACTACGAGCCCGCGGTGCACGCGGATTTCGCGCCGCTGGAGCGCGAGATCACCGCTACCTACCAGGAAGGCGAGACCCTGCCGCTCGTCATGCACGACGGCAGCCGCATCGTGCTGCGCAAGCTCGATGGCGCCTACGACCCGACCAACCGCACCCTGGCTGCCGCGCAGATCCATGAGCGCATGAAGGCCGGCGAGTACCTGACGGGACTGCTGTACGTGGAACGCTCACAGAACGAGTTCCACCAGCTGAATGCCACGCCCGACACCCCGCTCAACAGCTTGGCCTTCGAGGTGTTGTCGCCGGGGGCGCAGGCCCTGGAGAAGGTGCTGGCGCGCTACCGCTAGCGGCCAGGCCGGCGGAGCTCCTCAGCGCACCCCTGAGCCGAACGCGTAGCGCACGGCGAGCTGCAGCTGCGTCTCGGTCGCGAGCGGTGGACCACCGAATTCTGTGCGCAAGTAGGAGTAGCTGCGCACCTGCAGCCACTCGAGCGCCAGGCGCCAGTGCGCATCGGCGTCGAACATCCAGGCCGCGGTCCAGGCGTGCCCGGTCTGCCGGCCATCGCCATCGGGGACGTTGCTGTCGACTTCGAAGCGGTCATAGCGCGCGCTGAGTGTCTGGCGGCCGAAGCGCTTTGACAGCAGCGCGAACTGCGCCCGGAACGGCCAGGCGAAATCCAGTCCGGGCGCGGGCTCGATGTAGGTCTCGCCCTGAAGCCACTGGACGATCCCGGTCCAGCCCGTGCCGCTCTCGATGCGCAGTCCGGCGCTGTTGAAGCGCGTGTTCCAGGCGATGGCGCCGGAGACGGTGTCCATGCTGGTCGCATCGGCGCGGTTGTCGTAGCGCAGAAAGCGCAGCACCACGCGATCGAGCCAGCGCCCCTCGACGCCCGCATACACGCCGGCACGCCCGTCGAATTGCTGGAACGGCAGTACGCCAACGCCCGGGGGACCCACGCGGCCGAACACCGGCGTCTGCCGGTCGTGCAGCATGAAGCCGTTGCCGGCGAGCACCACACCCGTCCCCTCGTTCCAGCCGAATACCCCGCCGGTCAATCCGAGGTCGAAGACGTGGCCGGTGCGCGTGCCGAGCCAGTCGAGCTGCCCCTCGAGCCCGATGGTGCGCGTTTCGACGCCGAGCCAGGTGTTGATGGCCGAGTACGACAGGGTGTAGGGGGACTCCCAGCCGGCGGCGCGGTTCTCGAGCGAGATCGGCGCATAGAACGCGCCGGCTTTGAGGCGAAATCGATAGCCCGCGCGCGGATAGGGACGGAACTGCAGGTACGCTTCCGTCACGCCCACGGGGCTGCGGTCCTTGTCATCCCACACGGAGGCGTCGAGGTGCGCGCTCCACAGCTCCCCGAGCGGGCTGCTCAGCGCGAGCCGCAGGCGGCCGAGCTGCATCCCGGAGTCGTTGCGGTCGAAGCGGGTGGTGCCGAGGCCGCCGTCCATGAAGGACCGCCCGGCATCCGAGGTCACGGCCCGCGTGTCCAGGCTCAACTCCCAGTCGGCGGCCCGGCCGGTCACGGCCATGGCCAGGAGAGTGATCATCGAGGCGCCGCGCGACAGGGTAGGCATCAGTAGTCCCACGAATGCGGACGGTCGTTGATCGGGGCGGGCTGCAGCGACTTCAGCAGATGCAGCTGGAGGTCGGCGCGGTCGGCGTCGCCGACCGTGAGCTCACGCTGCAGGTCCGTGTCACTCTCGCGCAGTCGCGGGTGCCAGATGCTGACCTGGTAGCGGCCGCGCGGAACGTCTACCGACCAGGCGCCCCGGGCATCCGTGCGGCCGAAGTACGGCGCATCGGTGACCAGCAGATACGCGAGCATGTCGTCGTGGATGTTGCAGCCCAGAGTGATCACTCCGGTCTGATCGAACTGCACCGGCGGGTACGGCTTGCCGCGGTACAGGGGCAGCTGGAAGCGCTTGGCGGCGGAGAACGAGTAGATCTGGTGACTCACGGAATCGCTGTTCGGGAACGCCACCGTGGAGCCGACCGCGATGACCAGCAGATCCGGAGCGAAGGCGCGACTCACCTGATCCATGACGGCGTGCACCGGCGCCGGCCGTCGGGGCGGGGTATCGAGGGGTCGCGCGGTAACCACGGCGCCCGAGAGCGCACGACCGTCGGGGGTCTGCACGCTGATGACGAGTGTCGCGGCCCACAGCGGTTCGGCCCCGGTGAGGGCCAGCAGCGCCAGGGCGCCGCCAACCCCCCGGGTGGCGCATGAGATGCGATGCGGTCGTGTCGAAGGTCTCATTCCCGCACTCGAGTCCTCGCCGTAGGCACCGGATAGCTCTTACGATGCACGACATATTCGAGCCGATTTAATGGGTAGTTTCCGCAAACGGCTTCTCGTGCTGATCATCGGCCTGGTGATCGTCACCCAAACTGTGACGCTGGCCGCAGTGCTGGCGAGCACCCGGCGCACCGTGGAAGCCCGCGCCGCCGAGCAGCTGCGTTCCGGTGGCTCGCTGGCCGAGCAGCTCATCGGCTTTCGCGCCGGCCAGCTCGCCAACGGCGTGGCCGTGCTGGCGGCGGACTTCGGCTTTCGGGAGGCCGTCGCGACCGGCGATGCGCCCACCATCCTGTCAGCGGCCCGCAACAACGCGCAGCGCATCGGCGCCGATATGGTGCTGCTGCTCGACACGCACGGCCGGGTGCTCACGTCGACGGCGCCGGCCGCCACCGAGGCCGCCGGATCGCTCGCGAGTCTGATCGGGGATGCTTCCAGTGTGCGCGACCAGCCGCATTTCCGGGTCTTTGGCGCGCATTCGTATCAGTTCTTCCTGGCGCCGGTGCGCACCCCGGAGACGATCGCCTGGGTCGCCATGGGGTTCGTGGCCGATGATGCGCTGGCGCAGAAAATCCGCGACCTGGTCGGGTCGCAGGTCGCGATTGTCACCCACGGGTCAGACGGGGCCGTGCGGGTCGCCGCGACGCTGCCCGGCGCAGAGCGACCCTCCGCCGCGAGCCCCGCAGACGCATTGCCGGCGCCGAGCGAGCTGCCGCACATCACGCGCATCAGGGATACGGACTATCTGAGCTTCGCGCGGCGCCTCGACACGCGCGGAGATGCGGTCGACCTCATTCTGCTGAAGCCCTTGCAGGACGTGCTCGCTCCCTATCGCGACCTGCGCGACGCCATGCTGCTGATCGACACCATCGCGCTGGCGCTCGCCGCGGTGATCGGCGCGGTGCTGGGGCGCAGCGCCACCCGCCCGATCGGCGAGCTGGTGCGCGCCGCGCGACGCATCGAGCAAGGGCAATACGAAACCGCGGTGAGCGTCTCCGGCGGAGACGAGTTTCGCCGGCTCGCGGCCACCTTCAACGCCATGCAGAACAACATCGCGGCACGCGAAGCGGACATCACCTACCACGCCTACCACGACCCGCTGACGCAACTGCCCAACCGGGCGCTGGTCATCCGCGAGCTCGAGAACCTGGTGAGCGGCTCGCCAGGCCAGTCGGGCGCGGCGCTGGTGCTCATCGAGCTGCGCAACCTGCGCGACATCAACACCTCGCTCGGACACCAGATGGGAGACGAGGTGCTGCGGGAGGCGTCGCGGCGGCTGAAGCACAACGTGGCCGCCGCCGACACGGTCGCACGTCTCGGTGAGACTCAACTGCTGGTGATCGCGCCGGACTGCTCTGCCGAGCGCTCGCTGCTGTTCGCCGAACAGCTGGTCGCCGTGATGCGCAGCGGCTTTCATCTGTCGGGCGTGGCTCTGGATCTGCGCCTGGCGTGCGGTGTATGTCTGTTTCCCGCTCATGGCCGCAGTGCGGATGAGCTGCTGCAGCGCGTGCAGGTGGCTCTGGAGGATGCCGACGAGGCGCGCGCGCGGGTGGCGATGTACCGTCCCGGACAGGACGAGCAGCATCGCCGCCGGCTCACACTGATCACCGATCTGTTCAGCGCCATCGATCAGGACCGTCTCACGCTGGTGTATCAGCCGAAGGTCGCGATGGCGACCCGCTCGGTCAAGAGTCTCGAGGCCCTGGTGCGCTGGACTCATCCGCAGCTCGGTCCGGTGCCACCGTCGGAATTCGTGCCGCTGGCGGAGAGCACCGGCGGCTCGCGCCGGCTCACCAACTGGGTACTCGCCGCGGCGGTGCGGCAGATGGGCGAGTGGCGCCGCACGGGACTCGAGCTGGACCTGGCGGTGAACCTCTCGGCGCCCGACATTCTGGATCCCGATCTGTGCGACGCGATCCTGCAGTTGCTGCGCCAGCATCGGGTGGACTCGACCTCCCTGATGCTGGAGATCACCGAAAGCGCCGTGATGCGTGATCCACAGGTCGCGGTGCGCAACATGCAACTGCTGCGCATCGCCGGCGTGCGTTTCTCGATCGACGATTTCGGCACCGGGCACTCCTCGCTGTCGCAGCTGAGTGTGCTGCCGGTCGATGAGCTGAAAATCGATCGCTCCTTCATTTCTCAGGCAACCGGCGGCGCGGTCACCATCGTCACCTCGACCATCGAGCTCGGCCACAGCCTGGGGCTGAAGGTGGTCGCCGAAGGAGTGGAGGAGCCGGCCGCCTGGAACCTGCTGCGCCGGCTGGGTTGCGACTTCGCTCAGGGGTATCTGATCAGTCCGCCGCTCCCGGTGGCACAGGTCCCGGCGTTCATCGCCAAGGCCAACCGGCTGCTGCCGGCCTCGGACTCCACCGTGCTGCAGCTGCGGGCACTGGAGCAGCTGACCGAGCGCACCGTGCGCTGAGGCTGGACGGCGAGCGGCGGTGCTACGACGGCGCTGACTCCAGCAGCGCGTCCACGCGCCGCCGGTACTGCAACAGCAGCTCGGTGGCAAAGTCGGCGAACACCCGGATCTTGGGCGAGTCGCGCAGCGCGCTGCGGCACACCACCGATATGGGCGCCCCGGGCGCCGACCAGTCCCGCAGCACCACTTCGAGCCTGCCGGTGGCGAGCGCCTCGGCCACGACCAGGTCCATGGTCTGCACGACGCCGGCGCCGCGGATGGCGGCCATGATCTGCGCCTCGACTGAGTTGAAGGCGACGTTGAAGGGCAGGGAGAGCTGCTTGCGTGCCGTGCCGCGCTGGAACAGCCACTTGTGCGCGCGGCGGCTGCCGGCCGCGAGATGGCCGACCAGCTTGTGACGGCGCAGCTCCTCGGGCGTAGCGATGCCACCGTGCGCGCGCAGGTACTCGGGCGCGGCGCAGGTGAGCAGGCGCGTCGTCACCACGCGGCGCGCCACCAGGTGCGGCTCGCGCACCGCCCCGACACGCACCACCAGGTCGACCTCCTCGGCGATCAGATCGATGACCCGGTCGTTGAACTGCACCTCCAGCTGCAGGTCGGGGTAGCGTGCCGTGAATTTCGGCAGCGCCGGGAGCAGCAGCGCGCGGCCGAACACCACCGGCACGTCCACGCGCAGCCGCCCCTGCACCGACAGACGCGCGCCCCTCAAGGCCTCGTCGGCGGCCTCGAGCTCGGCCAGGATCCGCTGGCAGCGCGCCAGATACTCCGCGCCGTCGCTGGTCAGGCCCACCCGGCGCGTGGTGCGGTGGAACAGCTGGCAACGCAGGTGCCGTTCGAGCTCGGCCACGTGCGTGCTCACCACCGCGCGCGAGACTCCGAGTGCATCCGCGGCGCGGGTGAAGGAGTGCAGGTCGGCGACCCGCACGAAGCTGCGCATGCAGACCAGCTGATCCACGCCCGGATTGTAAGGCATTTCGGAACAATGAATTCTTGATTGGATGGTTTTTGAAAATGCCGCCCGCCGCTACAGTGAGGCGCATGTTCATATTCAACCGGCCGTTCCGGGCGGTCGCCGCCGGACTCGGCGTGGCGCTGCTGTTCGTGGCTCTGGATCGCGTGCGTCAGCCCGCGGCAACGCCGGACAGCGCGCGTGTGGCAAATACGAGACGCTCACTTGTGCCGCGCCCGGCGCATGGGGTATCGTCCGCGCCGGTTCGTGACCTTTCCCTTTCCTGCCGCCTGCCGCCCGCCTCGTTTGCGAGTTGGCTTCCGAGTGTGAAAAGCCGAATCGTTCTCGACCAGGTGGCAGTGCGTGCGCCGACGACCCAACCGATCTCCGGCCTGCGCTCCTGCTAGTACATTTCTTTCAGGAGTTTGATTGCATGACGAAGATCTATGTTGGCAACCTGCCATTTTCCGCCACTGACGCCGAGATCCGCGAGCTGTTCGCGCAGCACGGCACCGTCGAGTCGGTGAGCATCATCACCGATCGCGACACCGGCCGGCCGCGCGGCTTCGGGTTCGTCGAGATGTCACGCGCCGATGCGTCGCGCGCCATCCAGAGTCTCAACGGCAAGGAGCTCGGCGGGCGCCCACTGCGGGTGAATGAAGCCCAGGAGCGCACCGGCGGAGGCGGCGGCAACCGCGGCGGCGCACCCAAGCGCTGGTAAGGCGTCCAGGCTGCCGAGGCCGGTCGTGCGTGCCTGCGAAGGCGTCGGCGACCGGCCTTTCCATTATGTGAAGAGCGCATCGAGCGCATCGGAGTAGTTCCTCATGGGAAAAGGCGATCCAAGAACCCGCCGCGGCAAGATCTACCAGGGCTCGTTCGGCAAGTCGCGCCCCAAGGATCCGGCGAAGAGAAAGAAGAAAGCAGCCCAGGCCGCGAAACGCTGAGCGCCCCGGACACGGGCCGGCTGCGCATGAGCCGTGGCTCGGCGGCAACAGTGTGTCAGGCGAACGGCGCGGTGGGAGCGGCCGCCGACGGCCGCGTCTTGCGTTCCAGGCACTCGCGGATGATCTGCAGCGCCGGACGCTCGTTCGGCGGCAACTCGACGGCGCTTGATTGCAAAGGGGTCGTACGGCTGCCCCAGCGCACGAGGTGGGCGCAGTAACTCAGGCCACCGCCGAACCCGGGCATCAGCAGCAGCGCCCCCGGTCGCACGCGCTCCTCTTCCAGCGCCTCGCACAGCGCGACCGGCACGGTGGCCGCCGACATGTTGCCGTAGCGCTGGATGTTCACGTACACCCGCTCGAGCGGCACGCGCGTGCGCCTGGCGACCGCCTCGATGATGCGCAGGTTCGCCTGGTGGGGCACCACCAGGTCCACGTCCTGCGGCCCGAAGTTCAGCCGCGTGAGCGTGTCCTCACAGGCGCTGCTCATGCCCTGCACGGCGCGCTTGAAGATCTCCTGACCCTCGAACTGCCAGCGCGTGATGCCGTAGAGCACGCCGCGGTTCGCATAGCGCCCGCCCATACCCTGCACGCGCAGGCTCTCGCGTGCCTCGCCGTAGCAGCCGAGCTTCTCGGCGAGCACTCCCTCCTCCTGATCGCTGGCCTCGAGCACCACCGCCGCAGCGCCGTCGCCGAACAGCACCGCGACATCGCGGTCGCTCCAGTCCATGAAGGGTGAGATGAGCTCCGCGCCGATCACCACGGCGTTGCGCACCACCTGCGTGCGGATCAGCGCGGTGGCGGCGGACAGTCCGTAGAGAAAACTGGTGCAGGCGGTGTTGATGTCGAAGGCCGCCGCGGCCTGCGCGCCGATGCGCACCTGGATCCCTGAGGCCATGTTCGGCACCTGGTCCTCGTGGCTGCAGGTGCCAAACACGATGAGCTCGATGCTGCTGCCGGGAATTGCCGCAGCGGCGAGCGCGCGCGCCGCCGCTACGTACGCGAGCTCTTCCAGGCCGACGTGGGAAATGCGCCGCTCGTGGATGCCCGTGCGGCTGACGATCCATTCGTCGCTGGTGTCGAGGAGGCTCGAGAGATCGTGATTGCTGAGCACCGCCGGCGGCAGGCACTTGCCCCAGCCGGTGATGGCCGCGTGGGTCACTGCGACGCCCCCCTCATGCTTCGTAAGAGTAGCAGGCTGTGGCTACAATCGCAGTTGCGCAATCGAAACGAAAACTGTGCCTCATGGTCGCGGGCGCCTGGACGGGCTACGGGCGGGCGGCGGCCTTGCCGGATCCTGCGGCGACGCCGGCAGCGGCGCCGACCGACAAAGCCTCCGGCGGTGACAGGCTGATCGGGCTGGCGTTTGGTCTAAGGCGCCGCCGCCAGCGGCCTGGCATCCGGAGCGTAGTCGAACGAGTCGAAGTACAGGCGCTCCGCGGACAATCCGTGCCGCGGAAAGTGTGTGCGCATCGCTTCGATCATCGCGGGCGGGCCGGCGGCGTACACCT
>DATGVL010000007.1:0-26722 GCA_035300445.1 Steroidobacteraceae bacterium | reverse complement strand
CTTTTTTCTCGAGTGCCTCCCGTCCGATGAAGTCGTGGTCGAACTTGATGAACGGCCCGTAGCCCAGCGCGTACGGCGTGAGGTAGTAGTCCTCGATGTTGCTGGACACGAAGCTGCCGCCAATGGATGCCGTGCCTTCATAGCCGTTCGCCGGCAGCCACTCGCGATACTTCTTCATTCGCTCGCCGGTGTACACCGCGGGCAGCGGCGAGGGAATCCAGCCGGACTCGAGCGTATTGCTGGAGTAGGCGCGCGCGCCGACCTGCACCAGGCCAAAGTCCCTGCCGGCCTCCAGGATGGCCTCGCGGATCTCATCGGCCTCCGCGTACGGACCCCAAACCTCCAGTCCCGGAGCCCCGGCCATGCCGTGCCGCAGGCAGCGCACCCTGCGCCCCCTGATGTTGATTGCATCCAGGTGGAAGAACTTCACGTCCGGCAGCGGGCCGCCGTTGAGCTTCTCGAGCACCCGGGCGGCGTTCGGTCCCTGGATCTGATAGCGGTAGTGCCGGCGGAACACCGGCTTGCCGCGCGGGTGGGACGGCGAGCGGTCGTCGCGGATGACCTGGACCTTGTAGCCGCCGGTCTCCGCGTGAAACTGTATCCAGTTCACGGTAGGGGTCCGTCCGACGAACAGCAGCTCATCCTTGTCGAGATGGAAGAGGATGCCGTCGCCGATCACGTAGCCGTCGTAACTGCACGGCACCATCTGCTTCGCCTTGTTCGGCGTGAAGCTGGCAAAGCTGTTGATCGTGAGATGCGACAGCAGTTTCACTGCGTCGGGTCCCGAGACCGTCAGCTCCGCCATGTGGTGCGACTGATCGAAGAGCACCGCGGTCTTCTGCCAGCCGGCCTGCTCGCTGCGCCAGTTGCTGAACTCGATCGGAACGACGGGATAGACGTAGGCGCCGATCTGCGAGTTGCGCAGCAGCTCGACCGTGTTACCCGCTCCTTTGAGCAAACTCTCCAGACTCTGGCCACTCATCGCTGCAATTCCCCACTGGCATTCACTGTTTGAGCTGCGGACCCTGGCCGGCGACGGAGTAGAGCACCTGGGCGTTGCGCGTCTTCTGGAAGTCCTCGAGCGTCTGACCGCGCATCGCGGCATAGACGTGCAGGTTGGTGATGCCCAGCACGGCGGCCAGCTTCTCCAGAAGAAAGAAGATAACGCCGTAGTGGATCAGCCCGCGCCAGTCGCGCCGCCGCACGAGATCGCGCTCTTCTGCCGTCAGCCCCGCCTCCTCGAACATCGGCTCCGGATCGGCGAGGAAGCGCCGCCGGTACTGCGGCTCGATCAGCCGGTGGAGGAAGTGACTGAGGTGGTAGGTTTTCACGCTGCGATCCAGCGTGAACGGGTAGGTGCCCGGCAGCCGTTCCACTCCGGCCAGCTCGCGCGCGATGCGCTCCCGGAACTCGGCGTCCGTCTCGGTCGCGGCCACCGGGGAGTCGTCTTCGTAGATCACCGTGACAATCGGGGTCATCGACGGCAGGTAGTAGGCGCTGTGCAGCTTCTTCACCCTCGCGGACAGGGCGCCGCGCATGATCAGCCACATGATCACCTCCGCGCCTTCCAGCCCGCCGCGCTCGGCGTACTGTGCGATCGTCAGCTCGCTCAGCCGCTCGGGTTGCCTCTCGAGCAGGTCGAGGAACTCCATGTCCCAGGGCGTGTTGTTGAATCCGGCCCGCTCGCCGTGCACCTGGTGAGCGAGGCCTCCGGTGGCGACGATGGCCACCTTGAGATCCTCAGGGTAGCTCTCGATCGCCCGGCGCAGAGACCTGCCGAGCCTGAAGCAGCGCCGCGCCGTGGGGATGGGGAACTCGAGCACGCCGACCTGCAGCGGGACGATCGCGCCGGGCCATCGCCCGTCATGCGGCCACAGCATCGACAGCGGCGAGAAGCAGCCATGGTCGAGGGGCTTCCCCTGGAAGTACGCAAGATCGAACTCGTCGGCGGTGAGTGCCGTGGCGATATGGCGGGCGAGGGCGGGGTGGCCCTTGACCGGCGGCAGATTGCGCGGTCCGCCGCCCTCATCGGCCACCGCATACTCCTCCCCCACGCCGAGCGCGAAGTGCGAGTAATGGTCAAAGAAGAACGACGTGACGTGATCGTTGTAGATGAAGAACAGGACGTCCGGCCGCTTCTCCTGCAGCCACCTCTGCACCGGCTGAAAGCCTGCGAATATCGGCGCCCAGACCGGGTCGGTCTGCTTGTTCGCGTCCAGCGCGAAACCGATCGTCGGCGTATGCGACGAGCCGATGCCGCCTACGATCCTGGCCATGGCCGAGGCTTACAGATACAGCTGCTTGTTGAGCGGGATGCCGTGCTCGCGGCAGTAGGTCTCGTAGTGGTTCATGAACCACCACACGTCGACCGTCTCGACGAAATTGCCACGCTCGTCGTAGAACTCGATCGGCCCCTGCAGCCAGCCGAAGAGTTTCACGCCCTTTGGATCGTCGGTCACCAGCGTATGCGTCAGTCCCGGCGTCTCGTAGATGAAATCCCCGGGGTGTGCCACCCAGTCGTACTCGAGATAGCGCACGCTGCCCTCGAGGCACACCATGACCACGGTGCCGCGATGCTTGTGCGTGCCGACCACACCCTTGGACTTGATCCACAGGATGTTGCTGAAGATGTTGTGGCGCACGTCGAACGCGAAGTGACGGATCGCCGCGTTCGCTCCGAACGGCACCCAGGGACTCTCCTTCTCCGAGGGACCGACGAAGGTTCCCGGCACCGCGTGCCGCTGGATCACATCCCGGTACAGCTCGGGCACATCGACGATCTTGTAGGCGGTTGACGGCGGCGCGGTCATGCCTTTGTGGACAGTCGACGCAGCCTTCTCAGCCGTCGCCGCAGCCTTGCGGGCAGCGGACGTAGCCTTCTGGGCAGTCGTAGCCATGTTCATCCCTCCTGATTGCTCCACCGGCACAAGCGCCGGCGCTGCTCCTGCTTCAGCGCCCGAATGCGGCTCGGAGCGACACATACCACATTCGTGGCGGGTTGTAGTAGCAGCCGACCTCGCCCGCTCCCGCGTTGGGCGAGCCCGCGGTGCAATAGCGGTCATCGCTAAGGTTCGTGCCGCCGAACGCCAAGTCATACTTCCCTCCCGGCGAGAGGTAGTGGAATGAAGCGTCCACCTGACGGGAAGTGGGGCGTTTCAACTCCGGAGTGTTCAGCGAGTCGTTCCAGATCTCCGAGGTGTAGGTGAACGCCGCAAGCAGGCGCAGCGTGGCCTCGCTCGGCAACCTGTAGTCGTAACTCGGCCAGATGGATCCCTTGTACTTCGGCGTCTTCGGGAGCTTCGCGTCCAGCTGCGTCACGCCCGGGGGCTGTACGGAACAGATCGGATGTGGCGGTGGCGGGTTGGGAACAATCGCCGTCGCCGGACAGACATTCGAGCCATCCGGTAGCAGGGACTGCGGAATGTTGGCGTGCGGGTTCACGTACGTGTAGTAGGCATCGATGTAGTCGCCCGAAACGTTGATCTGCAGGCCGCCGCCGACCGCCCACTGCAGTTCGAGCTCCGCGCCTTTGATCTTGGCGTTGCCGGCATTCGTGTAGACGGGCGAGATGCCCTGCTGGATGTTGAGCTGGATGCCGTCGTAGTTGGTGTAGTAGACCGCCGCGTTGGCGAGCAAGTGGTGGTTGAACATTTCAGACTTGAGTCCGAGCTCGTAGGTCTCCGAGTACTCCGGGCTAAAGCGCGCGAACGACGGGTCGGTAATCACGGCCGAGAGGCGCGTCGTCCAGCCACCCTGCTTGAAGCCCTTGGCCCAGCTTGTGTAGGCCATCACGTCGGGGCTGAAGTGGTACTGAATGCCGAGCTTGGGATCGAAGATGTCCCAGCTCTGGCTGTCCGGGATTGCGGGGAAGTACCGCTGGTACGGGGTGCCGGTGGCGATCGGCCACAGGGTTGACCCGAGCGGGAAGGAGTTGAGATCGCTCTGGCCCCCGAGGAAGTCGGTCTTGACATGGGTGTATCGCCCGCCGGCGCTGAAGCCCCATTTTGTCAACCGATAGTCGAGGTTGATGAACGCCGCGTAGTCCTCGTTCGTGACGTCGTTCGCCACGTCATAGACGTACAAGATGCTCTCGAACGGTACGTAGTCGTGCACGTAACCGGCTTCCTTGAAGTAATAGAGCCCACCGACATAGTTCAGGTTGTTGTCCAGAGCCTTGCCGAGCAGCTGGAACTCCTGCGACAGCTGCCACTGATGCTGCGCATCGGTGACTTCCTGGAACGTCTCCGGCGTGCCGTCGAGATCGGTGCCGATGTTCCACTTGATCTGCCGGTAGCCGGTGATGGACTTGAGGTCGAGGCGCTCGTCGATATGGTAGACGCCGGTGGCCGAGCCACCGAACACGTCATTGCGCGCAAAGTCCGGACCGGTCGAATAGGTGGTGTCGATGTTGCCGGTTTGCGTGGCCGCGAGATTGAACCAGATCCGCGGCTGATTCGAGCCGAGGTAGGGGAGCCCGGCCGCGACGTTCCCCGCGTTATAAGGACCCGGTGGTCCGCCAACGTACCCGGCACCGACGAGCGGTGCGCCGCCGACCGACAGCCCCGGAACGTGCGCCCGCAGCTGGCTGCACACGCCGGTAAACAAGGCATTGGCTTGCGCCGGGGGGCTGCCGGGGGGGACGATTGGGGGAGGCGGCGGCCCGCCGTTGGCAAAGATGGCGAGGGGTAGCGTCGCCGCATTGTTGCTGATGCACAGGTTCCACATGGTGGAGAACGTTGAGGCATTCAGGTTGCCGCTATAGACGTTGAGGATCGTGTACGGCAGGGCCGTCTGATCCTCGTGTGACCAGTCACCGGCGAAGGTCCAGTCGAGCTTGTCGGAGGCGTGCCACATCATCTTTGTGCGGATGCTCGTCACGCCCGTACCGCCCCAGGTGTCGGAGGTCTGGTAGCCGGCCTTCGGGAACGCGGTGTCCGGATCCACGACGAAGGATGTGGCACCCCAGGGTGAGGTGGTCGGATAGGGAATGGTCCTCGCCCAGCCTGTCTGGTTCTGAGAGGCGACGGTGATCGAGCTCAGCAGCGTGTCCGTGATCGGGATGTCGGCGGTGAAGCCGAGGTCGCGCCGGTTGTATCGCCCCCCGGTGACGGTGGCGACGAAGCTCGGCGTGCTGCCGGGCGTATGGGTCACCACGTTAATGGCGCCACCGATGGTGTTGGCCCCGAACAGCGTTCCCTGCGGGCCCTTGAGGATCTCGACGCGATCGATGTCGAGCAGATTGAGGTTCGCGCCGATGGTGCGGGCGAGAAATACCCCGTCCAGATACACGCCCACGCCCGGATTCAGGTTGAATGCGAAATCATCCTGTCCGATGCCGCGGATGGAGGCCGAGAGCACCGAGCGGTCGCCGGAGAAGGGTGATCCGGAATCGAGATTGACGCTTGGCGTCAGGTTGGCCAGAGAATGGATGTCGTTCATGTCGCGGCTGACCAGCGTCTGGTTGTTGAACGCAGTCACCGCGATCGGCACGTCCTGCAGCTTCTCCTCGCGCCGCTGCGCGGTCACAATCACCTCTTGCAGCTCCTGCGCCACTGCCTCGCCGCAGATCAGCACGGCAGCCGCGCACCAGAACGCCTGGCGGACGACACGACCCCATTTCGCAAAAGAGATATTCATGTTGGTATTTCCCCCTGGCAAAACCCAGCCCCCTTCGTACCGGCCGGCGCTGACGTTCCGTCCGGTTCATGCCCTCACCTGACGAGCGCGAGACGCGGTAGCGCCTCGCGGTCCTCCCCGCCGATCGCCGCAATATTGAGATTCTCCTTGACCGGGTTCGTGTGCTCACGCATCAGCGCTTCCACGCGTGAGCCCTCACCCTGCTCCAGGGCGGACACGATGCAGTGATGCTGCCGATGCGCGTAAGCGAGCGTCTCGTGCATCCGCTGCAGGCTCGTCTTGTCGACGGCGAGCGCCTGCGGACCCGCGAACGGAATGCGCGCGTTGCGCTCCAGAGCCTGCTGGATGATGGCACTGCGGCACTCGAGCACGATGAGCTGGTGGAAGCGGACGTTCATGTCGACGTACAGCGCTTCGGCTTTGTCGGCGACGTGGCCTTCGGCGAGGATCTGATCGCCGTCGGCCAGGCAGACGCGCAACGCCTGCAGCAGAGTCCGCGAGGCGCCGCGCTCCGCGACGCGGCGCGCAGCGAGACCCTCGAGAACGCCGCGCAGGTCGACGGCGTCGAGAATATCGGCGCTGCTGAACCCGCGCACGACGTAGCCGCGGGTCTCGTGCTCGGCGAGCAGGCCCTCCTGCGCGAGCACCGGCAGCGCCTGGCGCACCGGTGTGCGCGACATGCCCAGCAGCTGCGCGAGCGGCGCCTCCGCAACGCGCGCTCCAGCGGCGAGTTCGCCGCGCAGGATCATTTCGCGGATGCGTACGATCGCTCGGGTCTGGTGGCTGTTCATTGGTCGAACCCGAAGAGAGCGCGGGAAGTGTTCATGTCGGGATCCCAATTGTCAATGAATGCCGCAGGGTGACCGGTCGGGGCGGAGTGGCGTCGCTCATATAAGCCACGGTTTTGGCAGCAGTTCCTTGGGCTGGGGCGCCGGGTGTAGAGGCTGTCCTGGTCAATGCGCCAGAGCAGTTGCAGCAAAACGGGATCCCGCCTTCCAGGACCCGGCGCGTCTTACCTGAGCCCCAGCGCCTTGTCCTCGTTGGCGCGCTGGATGACGTAGTGACGGATCGCCTCGATCTGCTTGAGGTTGAGGACGCTCGCGAAGCTGACCATGCCCTGATTCCGCCGGGCTCCCTCGTGCACCACGCTCGCCCAGGCCTTGCTGTCCGCGATCAGCGCGCTGCGGCGCAGGTCCGGCAGCACCGTGCTGCCGTAGGCGGCGTCGCCATGGCAGCCGCCGCAGAAGCGTGCGTACTGTTGCGCGCCTGCGGCGATCTGCTCAGGCGTGCCGGTTGTCGCGGGTGGGTCGAGCGGGGGCCGCGGGACGGGAGACTCGGGTGGGAGCTGTGCGCTCGCTCCCAACCGAAAGACGAGCAGTCGAGACACATTGCGGACCGGTCCCGCAACCTCGGAGAGAATGCCCGGGGCCAGCGCCCATACACCGCCCCAGCCCGCCAACACCGCCACGTACTGCTCGCCCTTGATCGAGTAGGTGACGGGGGCCGCGGTGATGCCGGTTTGCACGCTGCTCGACCAGAGCTTCGCGCCATTCACGGCATCGTAGGCCACGAACTCCCCGGCCGCGTTGCCCTGAAACACGAGCCCGCCGCCCGTCGCCAGCACGCCACCGTTCCACGGTCCCTTGAAGGCCACGCGCCAGCGCTCCTGCTGTGCAACGGGGTCCCAGGCGATGAGTGCTCCCTTGGTTGCCGCCATCGCGCCGGCACGAACCTTGGGATCGGCGGGCATCGCGGCTGCCGCAAAATCGATACCCGTATTGAAGCCCTGCGCCGTGGGCTTCCAGTTCGCCTCGGGGATATACGGAAAGCCGGCTTCCTGCGCCGGGATATAGACGAGCCCGGTTTTCGGATCATAGGCCGTGGGCTGCCAGCTGTGCGCGCCGCCCGGTCCGGGCACGACCACGAAAGGCTTGCCCGTCTTGTCGATCCGCGCGTCCGGATTCTCGATCGGTCGTCCGCTGTGGACATCGATACCCTTGGCCCAGTTGACCGCCACATAGCTGGCAGCGGAGATCAGCTGTCCGGTTGCGCGGTCGAGCACATAAAAAAAGCCGTTCTTCGCGGCCTGCATCAGCACCCGGCGCACCCGGCCGCCGATCTGGAGGTCCGCGAGGATCATGTGCTGGGCGGCGTCGAAGTCCCAGGTGTCGCCCGGTGTGGTCTGGTAGTGCCAGACGTATTCGCCGCTCCCGGGCTTCAGCGCGATGATTGAGTCGATGTAGAGATTGTCGCCGCCGCCGGGCGAGCGGTAGTGCTGGTTCCAGGGGCTTCCGTTGCCCGCACCCACATAAAGCAGGTCGAGCTTGGGGTCGTACGCCATCGAGTCCCACACGGTCCCGCCGCCACCGAGCGTCCACCATTCGCCCCTCCAGGTTGCCTCGGCGCGCTTCAGATGCGGCGCTGCGTTGGCGCCCGGCCGGTCCGGAACGGTATAGAAGCGCCACAGCTCGTTGCCGTCGTCGCTGTCGTACGCGGCGACATATCCCCGCACGCCCATCTCCGCGCCGGCGTTGCCGATGATCACCCTGCCGTCGATCACGCGCGGTGCGCCGGTGATTGCATACGGCTTGGAGCGGTCCACGGTCAGCTTCGACCAGAGCAGCTTTCCGGTGTCACGGTCGAGCGCGATCAGCCGGCCATCGAGGGTCCCGAGGTAGAGGCGCCGCCCCCAGGCGGCGAGGCCCCGGTTGACGACGTCGCAGCAAGTCAGGATGCCCGCTTCGCCCGGCACCTTGGGATCGTATTCCCAGCGCTGCCTGCCCGTGAGCGCGTCATACGCCTTCACTTTGGACCAGGCGGTCGTGATGTAGACCGTGCCGTCGATGACCAGCGGGGTCGCTTCCTGGCCGCGCGCTGTATCCAGGTCCGCGAACCAGGCGAGACCCAGGCTCTTCACGTTACCGGTGTTGATCTGCTCGAGCGGCGAGAAACGCTGCTCGTCATAGGTACGGCCGTGGGTCAGCCACTCGTTGCGATTGTCCGCGGCCGACAGCAACGCCTTGGCGTCCACCGTGCCTGCTGCGGCCGCATGCGCACCGAAGAGGACGGCCGCCGCCGCGACCCAGGCCGTCGCCTGACGGCGGGATTGCTCCTCATACAGCGCTGTGCTGGCCACTCAACCCCCTGTTGTAAGCGTTGCATACCATTTGCCCGGTCTGCCGGTCAAGGGAGCTCGGCGAGCCATTGCGACAGCCGGGCAGACACCTCGGCGGGTCGCTCCAGGGGCGACATGTGGCCGCATTCCTCGACCACGGCCAGCTGTGAATGGCGGATCAGGCGCGCCATGGCTTCGTGGCGCGCGAGCGGGCTCCAGGTGTCCTCACGCCCGCACAACAACAGTGTCGGACAGCGGACCGCCGTCAGCACATCGGTCGCATCCGGGCGGCCGAGCAACGCGCGCAGCTGCGCGGCGAACTTGCGCACAGTGCAGCGCTCGACCATCGCCAGGATTGACTCGATCAGCGCCGTATCGGCGAGCCGGGCCGGCGCCACCATGTCGCGCACCCACACGCGGCCCATGGCCCGCAGGCCGTCCGATGAGGCGATCTCGAGCAACGCCTGCCGAGCGCGCGCCTCGCGGGTTGCTTCGGGTCCGGGGGCGCGCGCCTGGTACCCGGTGTCGAGCAGCGCGAGCGCGCTTACGCGCGCGGCGCCGGTGCGCATGATCTCCAGTGCAACCCGCCCCCCCATCGAGTGCGCAACGAGCACGAAGCGCGACGGCGCCTGAGCGAGCACCGCATGTGCCATGGCGGGGAGCGAGTCGAGCTCGCCGTAGTCGGGCACGATGCAGTGCACGCGCGGGCTGAGCGCCTCGAGCTGCCCGGCCCAGACCGCACGATCGCACAGCAGGCCAGGCAGCAGAACCGCCGTGGGCGCCTCAGAGGCGATAGTCCTGTTGCCGCCGGGCATAGGCGATGAAGAAGTCCAGCGCGGCCGGATCGGATACCGCGCTGCGGTTGGCAGCCTTCTCGGCGGGCACGCCCATCAGGATCCGGCGCACCGGCACTTCCATCTTCTTGCCGGTGAGGGTGTAGGGGATGCCCGGAGCCTGGTAGATCTTGTCCGGTACGTGGCGCGGCGTGTAGTCGCGGCGCAGCGTGTCGCGGATCTTCACCTCGAGGTCCGGACCGAGCTCGACTCCCGCCGCCAGCTTCACGAACAGCGGCATGAAGAAGCCGCCGCCCGGCAGGTCAAGGTTGACGATGAGCGCATCCTGCACTTCGGGGAGCAGGCCGAGCGTGCGGTAAATCTCCGCCGTGCCGATCCGCACGCCATAGCGGTTGAGCGTTGCGTCCGAGCGTCCCAGTACGAAGCTGCCGCCGCGCGCATTGATCCTGAAGAAGTCCCCGTGGCGCCAGACGCCGGGAAACTCCTGGAAATAGGTCTCGAGGTAACGGCGGTCGCCCGGATCGTTCCATAAGCGCACCGGCATCGATGGCATGGGCTCGGTGATGACGAGCTCGCCGACCTCGTCGACGACGCTCTCGCCGCGCGCGTTGTAGGCCTTGACTGAGACCCCGAGCGAGGGGGCCTGGATCTCACCTGCGCGTACCGGCAGTGTTGGTACGCCGCCGACGAACCCCGTACAGCAATCCGTGCCCCCGCTGCCGTTCGCGACCCACAGATCCTGCTTCACGTTCCGGTAGAACCAACCCATGCATTCAGGGCTTGCCGGGGAACCGGCCAGATTGATCGTGCGAAGCGCGGCGAGCGGGTAGCGCTCGCGCGGCACGATCCCTGAGCGGCTGAGCTGCTCGACGTACGTGGGGCTCGCGCCGAAGGTCACCACGCCCGCCTCTTGCGCCATCTTCCACAGCACATCCGGGGTCGGGTAGGCCGGGTGGCCGTCATAGAGGACCGGCACGGCGCCGGTGAGCGGTGTGCCGACCAGGAAGTTCCACAGCATCCAGCCGGTGGTGGTGTAGTAGAACACGCGCTCACCGGGGTGCAGGTCGAAGTGGAACGTCCCGTTCTTCAGGGTCTCGAGCAGAATGCCGCCGTGACCATGGACGATCGGCTTGGGCAGCCCCGTGGTGCCTGATGAGAACAACGTCCACAGCGGATGATCGAAGGGCACCTGCGCGTACTCGAACTGCGCCGCGGCGACCGCGGGCCGATCCAGGAGCGTCCGCCAGTGCACAGCGGACGGCAGCGGCAACGCGCTGTCGTCGGGGTCCAGGTAGGGCAGGTAGACGAGATGCTCGAGGGACGTCAGGCTCGAGGCAATGCGGCGCAGCTCGCTCCGGCGGTCGAAGGAGTTACCGCCGTAGCGGTACCCGTCGATGGCGAAGAGCAGCTTCGGAGAGAGCTGCACGAGGCGATCGAGGGTGCCGCGCTCGCCGAAGTCCGGCGAGCAGCACGCCCAGATCGCCCCGACGGCGGTGGTCGCCAGCATCGCGATCATGGTCTCGGGGATGTTGGGCATCCACGCGACGACCCGATCTCCGGGCTCGACGCCGAGCGCGCGCAGCTGCGTGGCCAGCGTGCGGACGCGGTTGCCGAGCACCTCCCATGTCAGCGCGGCGAGTGGTCGCGTCTCGCTCACATGAAGCAGCGCATCACCGCCCGCAGCCTCGCGCCGCAGCACATGCTGTGCGTAGTTGAGGCGGGCGCCCGGGAACCATTCGGCACCCGGCATACTGCGACGGCCCAGTACCCGCGTGTGCGGCGCCGAGGATTCGATACGGAAGTAATCCCACAGCGCCTGCCAGAAGCCTTCCAGGTCCTCGACCGACCAGCGCCACAGTGCGCCGTAGTCCGCAAAGGACTCGCCACGCTCACGGGCGAGCCAGTCGGCGAATGCCGTCACGTTGGCACGGCGGATCCGCTCCGGCCCCGGGGTCCACAGAAGATCGCCGGGCTGCATGGGTCAAATTGTAAACAGGAAACCCGCCCGCGCGGGCGTTGTTGCACTCTTCAGGCCTGCCGTCTCCCGCTCCTCGCCGGCACGGCCGTCTCGGCGTACTCTTGTCGTGTCATGAGCACACACACCCGATCGGGCGCCTTCCCGGCGCCGAGCTCGCTCAAGGTGGTTGCAGGTACCGAGCGGGCGCAGGCCGCCTATCCCTACTACATGCAGTTCACGGCGGCGGACGATGAGCGCTTCTGGTTCTACAACTCGATGCATTTTCCGGAGCCGATGTCCGCCTTCGACATGGTGACCGCGGAGGCGGCGTACTGTGCGCTCGGCTCCTCCACCACACGCGTGCACTGCATACCCACCACGCTCGGGATCGACTACCGGATCATCAACGGGCGCGTGTACATCGGCGGCAACGCCGTGACGGACCCCGCCGAGATCGCCCGCCGCACCGGCGAGTTCCAGCAGCGCGCCTTCTACTACTACGGCAACTGGGAGCGCCTGTACGCGCAGTGGCGCGAGAAGATGCTGGCGCTGATAGGCGAAGCCCAGGCGCTTCCGAAGCTCGAGCTGCCCGAATTCGAGCCGCTCGCGAACGTACACGCCGGGCGCGGAATTGCCTCCAACCATCTTCTCCTCGAGACCTACCAGAAGACCCTCGAGGGCTACTTCCGGATGTGGCATCACCACTTCGAGTTTCTGCTGCTCGGCTACGGGGCGTATATGACCTTCTTCGCCTTCTGCAAGAAGGCGTTCCCTGAGATCAGTGACCAGACCGTCGCGCGCATGGTGGCGGGCATGGACGCAGAGATCTTCCGTCCCGATGAGGAATTGCGGCGCCTGGCCCGTCGGGCAGTCGAGCTCGGCGTCGACGCCGAGTTCCAGGAGGGACGCACCGCGCAGGCGACCATGGCGGCGCTCGGCACGCGGGGAGCCCCCGGGCGGGCGTGGCTCGAGGAGCTCGCGACCTCGCGCGACCCCTGGTTCAACATCAACGTCGGGGACGGCTTCTACCACTACCACCGCTCCTGGAACGATGACCTGTCCATGCCCTTCGCAGGCCTGGCCGGCTACATTGCCCGGGTCAAGGCGGGTGAGTCCCTCAAGCGGCCGGTCGAGGAGCTGCAGGCGCAGCGCCGGCAGCTGATCCAGGATTATCGGGAGCTGCTCGGCTCGGAGCCGGAGCGCGAGGCCTACGATCAGATGATCGCCCTCGCCCATCGCGTATTCCCCTACGTCGAGGGGCACAAGTTCTACTGCGAGCACTGGTATACGAACCTGTTCTTCAACAAGATCCGTGAGTTCGGATCGCTGCTCGCGGCGCACGGGTTTTTCGCGCGCGAAGAGGACGTGTTCCAGCTCACGCACTACGAGCTCGAGGCCGCGATCATCGACCTCATGACCGCCTGGTCGAACGGCTCGCCGCCCCGCGGTCCGCAGCACTGGCCGCAGATCGTGAGCGAGCGGCGTGCGGCGATCGCGCAGTGGGCCAAGCACAGCACCCCGCCCGCGCTCGGTCCAGTTCCCGACGTGATCGACGATCCGGCGATCGTCATGCTCTGGGGCATCACGCGCGAGAGCCTGGATTCCTGGCTGCGCGCCGGCAGCGATGCGGACACCCGCGAGCTGCGCGGGTTCGCCGCCTCGAGCGGCGTCGTCGAGGGTCCGGCATGCGTCGTGAAGTCGGTGGAGGAGATCGCGCGCGTGCGCCAGGGCGACATCCTCGTTTGCCAGATCACCAACCCGACCTGGGCGCCGATCTTCCAGAAGATCGCGGGCGCCGTGTCCGACATCGGCGGCTCGATGAGCCACGCCGCCATCGTGGCGCGCGAGTTCGGACTTCCGGCGGTCGTGGGCACCGGGACCGCAACCTCGCGCATCAAGGACGGTCAGCGCATCCGCGTCGACGGCGGCCGCGGCGTGGTCACCATCCTCGAGTAGCGAGCCTCATGAGCGCCGGCAGGCACATCGCCTGGTTCGATGAGGTCGGGCTCGGCGACCGGGAGCAGGTCGGCGGCAAGGGCGGGAGTCTCGGTGAGCTGCAGCGGGCCGGGCTCGCCGTGCCGCCGGGATATGTGGTCACAACTCCCGCCTTCGAGCGCTTCCTCGCCTCGCTCGAGCGCGAGGCGCCGGTGCGCGCCGCGGTCGCGGCCCTGAAGTGCGACGACCTCGAGGCCATCACGGCCTGCTCCCGAGCCCTGCGCCGCCGGATGGAAGACTCAGAGCTGCCGGCTGAGGTGCTCGGGGAGCTGGCCGCCGCCCACGCGAGGCTCGTGCTCGCTCACCCCGAGCAGCCCGTGGCGGTGCGCTCATCGGCCACCACCGAGGACGCGGCGGACGCGAGTTTTGCGGGTCTGCAGGACACGTATCTGTGGGTCAGAGGCGCGGCGCAGATGCTCGGGCGCGTGCGCAGCTGCTGGGCGAGCCTGTACTCGGTGCCCTCGATCAGCTATCGCTTGAAGCACGGCTTTCCCGAGCAACGCGTCGCGATGGCCGTCGTGGTCCAGAACATGGTGGATGCCGGGACGGCCGGTGTGATGTTCACCCGCAGTCCCACGACCGGCGACCGCTCGGTCATAACGATCGAGGCCGCCTGGGGCCTGGGTTCGGCCGTGGTGGGCGGGGAGGTGACCCCGGATCGCTGGGTGCTCGGCAAGATTACCGGGGAGATATCCGTGCGCGAGATCTCCGACAAGCTGATCCAGCACGAGCCGGCTGCCGGCGGCGGCGTCGAGGCCGTCGCGGTCAGCGAGGAGCGTCGGCGCGCGCCCTGTCTGAGCGACACCCAGCTGCAGCAGCTCGGTACCCTCGCACGCCAGGTCGAGCGTCACTACGGCTGCGCGCAGGACATCGAGTGGGCGATCGAGCGGCACAGCGGCGCAATCCTGCTGCTGCAGAGCCGCCCGGAGACCGTCTGGTCGACCCGGGACGCCGCCCCGATCGCCAGGCGCGAGGAAGATCCGCTGATGCACGTCATGTCCATCTTTGGAACGCGCCGGTGCCCCTGACCGCCGAGGATGTCGCGGAAATCACTCGCCTCCTGGAGGAGTCGCAGTTCGATGAGCTGCACCTCGAGCACGCGGGTTTCAAGCTCACGCTGAAGCGCGGCGCTGCGCTGAGGCGCGAGGAGGCAACCGCGAGTGCGCCCGCTGCCTCACCGGCCCCGGCGTCAGCCGCATCCGCCTCCGACGCTTCGGTGTTGGAGGTCACCGCGCCGTTCGTCGGGATCTTCTACCGTGCCCCCAGGCCCGGGGCGCCGCCCTACATCGAGGTCGGATCGAAGGTAGAAGAGGACACCACAGTCGGCATCATCGAAGTGATGAAGCTCATGAACGCCGTGCGGGCGGAGGTTTCCGGCACAGTCGTCGAGGTTCTGGTCGAGGATGGCGCGGTGGTCGAATACGGGCAGGTGCTGCTGCGGATCGCGCCGGGAGCGCCGGGTGGCTGAGATCGCTCTCGTCGACACCTCGCTCCGCGATGGCAATCAGAGCCTGTGGGGGGCTGTCGGCATCGATACCGCGAAGACCCTGACGATCGCCCCGGTGATGGATCGCGTGGGCTTCAAGGCGATCGATTTCACGACCTCGACCCACATGGGCGTCGCCGTGCGCTACAAGCGCGAGGACCCGTGGGAGCGCATCCGCCTCATGGCGGCGGCCACGCCCCGCACCCCGCTGCAGTTCATGTCGACGGGATTTCGCTTCATCTCCTGGGAAACGGCGAGCCCCGAGTTCATGGCGCTCGCGTTCGAAGTGCTCGCGCGCAACGGCATACGGCGCTTCTGCCTCGCCGATCCGATGAACGATGCCGAGTCCAACGTCGCCTGCGCCCGGATGGTCAAGCGCGTGGGTGGCGAATTCGTCATCGCGGCGCTCGTCTTCACGCTGAGTCCCGTGCACGACGACCGGCACTACGCCGAAGCGGCGCGCAAACTCGCCGCCTGCCCCGAGGTGGACGCGATCTACATCAAGGATCCGGGGGGACTCTTGTCACCGCGGCGCGCCGCCACGCTGATTCCGGCGGTCAAGGCCGCGATCGGCGCGAAGCCCCTCGAGCTGCACTCCCATTGCACGATCGGGCTCGGGGAGCTGGTGTACATGGACGCGGTGGACTACGGGGTGAGCGCCCTGCAGTGCGCATCGGGGGCGACGGCGGACGGGATCTCCAATCCGCCCTCCCTGCGCGTGGTGCAGAACCTGCGCGCACTCGGCCACACCGTGTCCGTCGACACCCAGGCCCTCACCGAGGTGAGCGGCTTCTTCACGCGCATCGCGGCGGCGGAAGGCTTGCCCGCAGGCGCGCCACTTCCCTTCGATGCCGCCTACCTGCGCCATCAGCTGCCGGGGGGCATGATCGGGACGATGCGCCGGCAGCTCGCCGAGCGCCGCCTCGCGCATCTGGAAGGAGCGGTCATCGAGGAGATCGCCCGCGTGCGCGAGGAGCTCGGATGGCCGATCGTCATGACGCCGTTTTCGCAGATACTCCTGACGCAGGCGGTTCTCAACGTGACCGGGCGCGAGCGCTACGCGGTCATTCCCGACGAGGCGATCCGCTATGCGCTCGGGCGCTTCGGACGACCTAACATCCCGATCGCGGCCGAGGTGATGGAGCGCATCGAATCGCAGCCACGCACCCGCGAGCTGCGGACCGAGCCGGCGATGGCGCCACTGTCAGAGCTGCGCGCGCGGCTCGGGCCCGAACTGTCGGACGAGGAACTTCTCCTGCGGGCCACCATGCCCGCCACCCAGGTGGACGCGATGCGCTCGGCCGGGCCGGCGCGGCTCCACTACGATCCGGAGTCCAGGCCGGTCATGGACCTGCTGCGCAGGGTCCTCAGGCTGCGCGACGTCGCTGAGCTGAGCGTGGTGAAGGCGGACTTCAGGCTCGAGCTGCGCGGCGGCGCGAGCTGCGGAGTGCCCTCGCCGTGAGCTCCGTCATGCGGCGCGGCACTGCCGCCGACAGCGACCGGACGCGGGTGCGGGGCGTCGTGTTCGATGTCGACGGCACGCTGCTGCTCAGCAGCCGCTCGCTCGGTGACTACGCGGTGTTGCCGGGAGCGATCGAAGTCCTGAGCACGCTCAAAGAGCGGCACGTGCCCTTCGCGCTCCTCACCAACGGCAGTGCCTACCCGCCTGCGGAGCAGGCCGCGAAGCTGCGCGACGTCGGGCTGCCGGTCGATGACGGGCAGATGTTCACGCCCTCGAGCATCGCGGCGGATCACATGCAGCGGCGCGGTATCCGGCGCGCGCTGGTTCTCGGGACCGCCGGTGTCGGGTATGCGCTGCGCGCAGCCGGCATCGAGACGGTGTACACCGGAGAAGCCGGTGCCACGGAGGTCGGGAGCGTCTTCGTCGGGTGGCATCCGGAGTGCGCAATGAAGGACATCGAGACCGCCTGTCGCGCCATCTGGGGCGGCGCTGAGCTCTACGTGGCCTCCGACGTCCCGTTCTTCGCCACCCAGCAGGGGCGCACGATCGGCTATTCCTTTGCGATCACGGCTGCCATCCGCCGCCTCACGCGTGCGCCCATGACCCTGACCGGGAAGCCCTCGGTCCGTGCGCTGCGCTTCGTCGCGCGCAGACTCGGTGTGCCGATGCGGGACCTGGCGGTGGTCGGGGATGACCCGCTCGTCGAGATCCTGATGGCGCGTCGCGGCGGTGCGACGGCACTGGCGGTGACCACGGGGACGACGCGCCGCGAGGAGTGGGCGCGGCAGGCCCTCCCGCGCCGGCCGCACGGCATACTGAGCGACCTGCGCGACGTGCTCGATTGGGTCTCGGGCCCCGACGCGCCGGCGGCGAGTGCCCGCAACCGCTCGAGATGAAATTCGGAGCGCCATATGTCATTGACCAAGCCCTATGCCGACATCCCCGGAACCACGGTCTTCGACACCGACCAGGCCCGCCGCGGCTATCACCTCAACATGTTCTGCATGTCGCTGATGAAGCCCGAGAACCGCCAGCGCTTCAAGGCGGACGAGCGGGCGTACCTCGACGCCTGGCCCATGAGCGAGGATCAGAAGCGCGGGGTGCTCGACCGCGACTACAACCGCATGATCTCACTCGGCGGTAACATCTATTTCCTCGCCAAGCTGTTCGCGACCGACGGCAGGAGCTTCCAGTACGTCGCCGCGCAGATGGCCGGCATGTCGCAGGCGGATTACGCCAACATGATGCTCTCCGGCGGACGCGTGCCAGAGGGCTGAGGGCGGGACGACGGCGATGCGCGCAGCGCTTTACTACGGTCGCCAGGACTTGCGACTCACGTCGGTACCGGAGCCGCAGCCCGGGCCGGGCGAGGTGAAGCTGCGCGTTCGGTACAACGGGATCTGCGGCAGCGACCTGCTCGAGTACTACGACGGCCCGATAACCACGCGCAGCACACCCCATCCGCTCACCGGTGTGCAGAACCCCGTGATCATGGGTCACGAGCTGTGCGGGGAAGTCGTAGCGCTCGGGGAGGGTATCGGCGACCTCGACCGCGGGGATCTTGTCGCGGTCGAGCCGGTGGAGACCTGCGGGCGGTGCCTGCACTGCGCGAGCGGTCAGTACAACCACTGTCCCACGCTCGCGATCCAGGGATACAACCGTGCCGGCGGCCTGGCCGAGTACACGGTGGTGAAGCGACGGATGGCACACCCGCTACCGCCGGGCGTCACGGCCCTGCAGGGCGCGCTGATCGAGCCGCTCGCGATCGCATGGCACACGGTGAATCGATGCGCGGTCAGTGCGGGACAGGTGGTCGCCATCCACGGCGCGGGCCCGATCGGTGTCGGCGCCTTCCTGACGCTGCGGCGGCGGGGAGTCGGGGTGATCCTCGTGGATCCCTCTGCCACGCGGCGCGCAGCGCTCGCCGGCCTCGGCGCTCGGGAGGTACTCGATCCGACGGCGTGCGATGTGGTGGCGGCGATCCGCGATCTCACCGGTGGCCGCGGCGCGGATGCCTCGATCGACGCGGCGGGGGCGCCCCAGGCCTTTGCGGCGATGCTGCACGGCACCCGGGTCGATGGGACCGCGGTGGTCGTCGCCATTCACCACGAGCCGGTCGTCATCCCGCCCTTCGACCTCCTGATGCCGGAAGTGCACCTCACCGGTGTGGCGCTCTCCGTGAACGCCTTTCCGGCGGTCATCGCCGAGATGGCCCGCGGCAGCTACCCGCTCGAGGGCTGGGTCGAGACCATTCCCTTTGACGGCGTGATCGAGCAGGGACTCGAGCGTCTGCGCCGCCAGCAGGGGATGAAGATCGTGGTGGACGTCGCCGGAGCCTCGGGCCATCTCCAGTAGGAGAACGCGTGTGAAGTGCGCAGAGCTATTCAACATCGCAGGCCAAGGCGCGATCGTGACCGGCGCAGGCAGTGGCCTCGGCCTTGCGATCGCGGAAGCCCTCGCCGAGAGCGGGGCACGCGTCACGCTGCTCGATATGGACGCCGGCCGCATCGCCGCCGAGACCGCTCGCCTCACGGCGCTCGGTTACGCGGTGCGCGGGGAGGTGGTCGATGTTTCTGATCACGCCGCGCTCGAGCGCGCCTTCGATGCGGCCGTCGCAGCCCACGGCCGCCTCGACATCGTGTTCGCCAACGCCGGCATCGACTCGGGGCCGGGTTTCGTGACCGGCTGGTCCGGCTCGCAGCGCGCGCGAGACCCGCAGGGAGCACTCGAGACCTACACGGACGAGCGCTGGAGCCGGGTCATCGACGTCAATCTCACCGGCGTATTCGCAACGCTGCGGACCGCGGCCCGCCTCATGAAGCCGCAGCGCTCGGGGAGGCTGATCGTGACGACCTCGGTTGCGGGCTATCAATGCGAGCCGGCCATCGGCTCGGCCTACATGGCGGCGAAGGCCGGTGCGGCGCACCTGATGCGCTGCGTCGCGCTCGAGCTGGCGGCCTTCAATATCACGGTGAACGCGATTGCACCGGGGTTCTTTGTGACCAACATCGGCGGCGGACATGCGAAGAACCCGGAGGTGCAGCGCGCCATGGCCAGGGTCCTGCCGATGCACCGCGTCGGCTTTCCGGAGGACATCAAGGGGCTCGCGCTGTTCCTCGCCTCTCCCGCCTCGGCGTATCTCACCGGCCAGCAGATCACGATCGATGGGGGCTGGACGCTCGGCATGGCCGACTGAAGGCTACTCCTCGAGGCACACCTCGATCAGAACCGGGCGCGTGGCCGCGAACGCCATGCGCAGCGCCCCATCGAGCTCGGTGCAGCGGCTGACCCGCACGGCTTCGACGCCCTGGGCGCGTGCCAGGGCACAGAAATCCAGGTGCGGCAGCAGCGTGCCCTGCAGCGCGGCGAGCCCGAAGTGCGGTGCGAATTCATTGAGCGCGCGATAGCTGCGGTTGTTGACGATCACGAAGGCAACGGGCAGCGCGAGCTCTGCCGCACTCCACAGTCCCTGGATGGAATACATGGCCGACCCGTCGCCCAGCAGCGCGATCACCCTGCGGTCGGAGCGAGCGAGGGCGACGCCGACGGCCGCCGGCAGGCCATGGCCGAGTCCGCCGCTCGCACACGTGTAGAAGGAATCGGGCTCGAGCATCGGCAGGTGGTCGTGCATCGCCGCGCGGCTGCTCGGCGCCTCCTCCACGACGATGCTGCCGGGAGGTCTCACGGCCGCGATCTGCTGCAGCAGATACCGGTCGGTCAGGCGCTCGGGCGGCACGCGAGGTGCGCGCGCGGGTATTGCGGGTGGCGGCCGGGCGGGCGCCTCGACCGCGAGCAGCGCGCGGATGCCGAGCCTGAGGTCCGTGACGATGGAAAGTCCGACCGCCGCACGCGCCGCGGCGGCCGGATCGTCGGTCAGCTGCACGAGTGAGGCGTCCTTCGGGATGTGCGGACCGTGTCCCTCGACGTGGTACATGAAGACCGGAGCGCCGAGCACCAGGATCAGATCGCACCCCTCGAGGCGGGCGACCATCTGCGCGCGGTCCGCGGGCAGAAAGCCTGCGAACAGGGGGTGCTGCTCGGGAAAACTGTTGCGGGACGAGAGGGGACTCACCCACACGGCCGCCTGGTGCCGCTCGGCGAGAGCGATGACTTCCCGCCAGGCCCCATCCCGGGCGACCGAGGCGCCGACGACGAGCACCGGGCGGCGCGCGGCACTGAGCATCGCGGCCGCGCGCGCCAGCATCGCGGGGTCGCCGGCCATCGTGCTGCTCACCTCGCGGCGCGGCGGCGCGGTGCACGAGCGGTCCCAGTCATCGACCGGCACCGACACGAAGGTCGGGCCGCGGGGAGGCTGCATGGCCGCATGGAAGGCGCGGGCCACTGCCGCCGGCACGTCCTCGGCGCGCGCGGGCTCGCAGCTCCACTTGACGTACGGCCGCGGCAGGTTGGTCGCCTGTTCCGAGTACAGGAACGGCTCGAACGGCAGGATCGAGCGCGCCTGCTGTCCGGCCGTGATGACGAGTGGCGTCTGGTTGCGATACGCCGTGAACAGGCTCCCGAGGGCGTGTCCGACGCCGATGGCCGAGTGCAGGTTCACGAACGCAGCGCTGCCGCGCGCCTGCGCGAACCCGTCCGCCATGGCGACCACCACCGACTCCTGAAGTCCCAGCACGTAGCGGAAATCGGCCGGGAAGTCGCGGAACATCGGCAGCTCCGTCGACCCCGGATTGCCGAAGACAGTGGTGAGGCCGAAGTCGCGCAGCTGCGCGAACAACGCCTCGCGAACGGTGACGCTCATCTTGCGCACGGCTCGGGCACCCATCAGCTCGCGAGCCGTGAGCGTGCCGCGAGCGCCGCAACGCGCCGCGGCGCGGTCTCCTTCAGAGCCAGTGCGAGCAGCGCACCCACGATTGCGCAGCCTCCCTGCATGAAAAGCGGTGCCGTGAGGCCGTAGTGATCGGCGGCGGTCCCGGCGAGCGCGGGCCCGCTGACACCGCCGAGCACCTCGCCGACGCCTACGGTGAGTCCCATCGAGGTGGCGACGTAGCGCGCCGGAATGGTCTCGGACGGGATGGTGCCCATGAACAGCGGCAGCACCCCGCTCGCCGCCCAGCCGATGAAAATCAGCGCCCCGAGCACGTACAGCGAGCCGTGCCAGTAGAGCGCCGCGAGCGGCACCAGCAGGCCGAGCAGGCTGCAGCCCGCCACCACCGGGCGCCGGCCGAGACGGTCGGAGAGCCCCGGAACGACGAAGCTGAAGAACGCCGCCGAGAGTCCGAGCAGGCTCATGAGCACGCTCATCTGCCCCGACGATAACTGGCGCACCTTGACGTAGAAGAGCGGCAGGAAGGCCCACCCGAGCACCATCCAGGCGACCATGAAGATGCTCATGAGTACACACAGGAGCATGTTGCGATGGCCGAGCATGGCGAAGGCGCTCATGGCGGACGCACCGCCCGCGCTCCCGGCCGCCGGCTGCGACTTCTTCTGCGGCTCGTGCACGTAGCGGGCGATCAGCACCGCCATCACCAGCCCCGGGACCCCGGCGAGAAAGAACGCCGCGCGCCAGTTCCAGTGCGCCGCGAGCGGCACCAGCACGAGCGGTGCGACGAACGAACCGAGAAGGTTGCTGCCGAAGTTCTGCATCACCCCCATATTGTGTCCGCGCCGGGAGTCGTCCGACTCGCCGGCGAGCAGCGACTGGCACACGGGCATGAACGGTCCCTCGACGAGTCCCATGAGGAAGCGCGCCGCGAACAGCGCGAGGAACGAGCCCGCGAGGCCGGAGAGCACCGAGCACAGCGAGAAGGCAATCGCGCTCGCAAGCAGCACGGCCTTGCGCCGGCCGGTACGGTCCGACAGCGCACCGCCGAGGAATGCCGAGACCGCCCAGGTGAAGGAGAGCGCCGAGGCGATGAGACCCACCTGTTGGTTGGTGAAGCTCAGATCCCTGGCGATGAAGGGCATCAGGAAGCTGGCCGCGTTGCGATCGAAGAACAGGAAGCCGAAGGTGATGCCGAGCACCCAGATGAGACGTTGTTCGTAGCGCATGTTGGCTCAGGAGTAAGCTGCGTCCCGGGGCACGGGGATCCGGGCACGCGCGGGACAGGGGGAGGCGCTATGGGTCAGGTAGGGTTCGGCCAGCCGGACGACGGCGTCATCCAGATGGCCTACGTCGTGGCCGATCTGCGTGCGGCGATGACGCAGTGGTCCTCGAAGCTGAAGGTCGGTCCGTGGTTCGTCCTCGAGCATTTCACTGGCGTGGACCCGGTCTACCGCGGGCAGCCTTCGCGGGCGGATGTCGCGCTCGCCATGGGCTTTGCCGGGCACATGAACATCGAGCTCATCCAGCCGAACAACGACGCGCCCTCCGTCTACGGCGAGATGATCGAGCGGCGCGGCCATGGTTTTCACCACTGGGGCGTGGCGACGTGGAGCTTCGATGCGGCCGTTGCGCGCTACCAGCGTGACGGCTACGAGCTCGCCTTTCTCGCGGCGGTCCCGAGCGGCGGCCGGGTGGGGTACATGGACACCACCGCCGTGCTGCCCGGCTACACCGAGCTCATCGAGCTCGGGGGCGCGTTCGAGGAGGTGTTCGGGCGCTTCTACCGCGCGAGCATCAACTGGGACGGCAAGGACCCCGTTCGCTCCTTCATCTGACCCGCTCATCTGCGACATCGCCTCATGGCACGCGGGTCCGGCGGCCGTTAGTCCTGCGCGTTGAGCTGCCGCTCGAGTTCGGCCAGCGTCCGATAGCAGGGCAGGACCTGCTCGACACTGGCGTTGGGCTCGCGACGCTCCTCGATCGCCCGCAGGAACTCCCGATCCTGCAGCTCGATCCCGTTCATGGATACGTCCACCTGCGACACGTCGATTTTTTGCTCCCTGCCGTCGATCAGGTCGTCGTAGCGCGCGATGTACGTGCCGTGGTCGCAGATGTAGCGAAAGAATGTCCCGAGCGGACCGTCGTTGTTGAAGGACAGGGACAGGGTACAGATCGCGCCGCTGGCGCTCTTGAGCTGGATGGACAGGTCCATGGCGATTCCCAGCGTCGGGTGCACCGGGCCCTGGACCGCGTGCGCGATTTTCACGGGCGAACCGGTCTGGTAGGCGAACAGGTCGACCGTATGGGCCGCGTGATGCCAGAGCAGGTGGTCGGTCCATGAGCGCGGCTGACCGAGTGCATTGATGTTCGTGCGCCTGAAGAAATAGGTCTGCACGTCCATTTGCTGGATCGCGATCTCGCCTTGCGCGATCTTCCCGTGGATCCACTGGTGTGAGGGATTGAAGCGCCGCGTATGTCCGACCATGCAGGTGAGGCCGGTCACTTTCTGAAGATCGGCAACGGCCTGCGCGTCGGACCAGCGGTCGGCGAGCGGTATTTCGACCTGCACGTGCTTGCCGGCTTTCAGGCAGGCGATGGCCTGCTCGGCGTGAAGGGGCGTCGGGGTCGCCAGGATCACCGCTTCCACGCCGGGCCGGCCCAGCGCCTCGGACAGATCCGTCGTGACATGCCCGATGCCGTACTTCTTCGCCACCGCGCGCGTGGGCTCGAGGTTCGTGCCCACGAGCGAGACCACCTCAGCGTTGCCAATGGCCTTGATCGCGTCCAGGTGTTTTGCGCCAAAAGCGCCCGCGCCGGCGAGAGCGATCTTCATGCCAGGTCCTCCAGGATGAGATGACCCACCGCCGTGTTCGAGGCGGGCACATGGTAGAAGCGGTGTACGGTACGGACTTTCTCGCTCAGCGCGCCGCGCATGATGAGCCACATCACGAGCTCAATGCCTTCCGATCCCGCCTCGCGCACGTATTCGATGTGCGGCATCCGCGAGAGGGCGTCCGGTGCGTCGATCAGGCGCTCGATGAACCGCTGGTCCCAGGCCTGGTTGATGAGACCCGCCCGGGGTCCCTGCAGCTGGTGACTCATTCCCCCGGTGCCCCAGATCTGCACGTTGAGGTCAGAGTCGAACGAATCGACCGCGCGGCGAATCGCCTTGCCGAGCTCATAGCAGCGGCGCCCCGAGGGAGGCGGATAAAGCACCACGTTGACCGGAAAAGGAATGACGCGGACCGGCCAGGCGGACACCTGTCCGAACAGCAACGACAGCGGCACCGTCAGGCCGTGATCGACATCCATGCGGTTGACGATCGTGAGGTCAAAATCCTGCTGGATCACCGACTGCGCGATATGACATGCCAACTCGGAATGTCCCTGCACCACCGGCACGGGCCTCGGGCCCCAGCCCTCGTCTGCCGGAGCGAACTGCTCCGCGCACCCGATGGCAAACGTCGGCACGATGTCGAGACTGAAAGCCGTGGCGTGATCGTTGTAGACCAGGAATACGACGTCGGGCTTCTGTTGCGCGATCCAGCGTTTGGAGAAGTCGTAGCCGGCAAACATCGGCGCCCAATAGGCATCCCCTGCCTTGCCGTTGTCGAGCGCCGCGCCAATCGCCGGGACATGCGAGGTCGTGACGCCAGCGGTGATGCGAGCCATTACTCTAACTCCCTCCTTCAGCGACTCCAGTAAAGGCGCATCGGGTTGTCAACCAGCAGCTGCCGCTGCAGCGCTGCCGTGGTCGCAACCTTCGGGATGAAATCGACCAGCGCGCCATCGTCGGGCATGTGTGACTTCATATTCGGGTGGGGCCAATCCGTTCCCCACAGTACCCGATCCGGGAAGCTCTCGACGATGCGCCTGGCGAAGGGCACGACGTCGTCATATTCCGGAGCACCGCTGCGCGACAGCCGGTCCGGGCAGCTCACTTTGGACCAGATGTCGGGATGCTCGCGCATCAGCTTGACGAACAGCTCGAACTCAGGCCCGTCGACGGGTCTCGTCACGTCCGGGCGACCCATGTGGTCCACGACCACCGTGGTGGGCAGGGAGGCGATGAAAGCATAGAGCTCAGGCAGTTCCGCGGCCTCGAAGTAAATGACGACGTGCCACCCCAACGGCGCGACACGTCGGGCGATTTGCAGCAGCACCTCGCGCGGAGTCGTATCGACCAGCCGCTTGACGAAGTTGAATCGCGAGCCACGGACCCCGGCCGCATCGAGCGCCGCAAGCTCGCGATCGGTGACGCCGTCCGCCACGGTTGCAACCCCGCGCGCCCGTCCGCAAGAGCTCTGCAGCGCATCGACCAGGGCACGATTGTCGGCGCCATGACAGGTGGCTTGCACGATGACATTGCGCTCAAACCCCAGGTAGTCCCTCAGACCCCACAGTTTCGTCTTCGGCGCGTCACAGGGTGTGTAGCGGCGCTCGGGGGCATAGGGAAACTGCGCTCCGGGTCCAAACACGTGACAGTGCGCGTCCACGGACCCTGGTGGCGGTACGAACCGCGGGCGATGGGGCGCGGGATGAAACGGCAGCCAGTCCCCATCCATCGTAAAGGGGCCGGAGGCCGAACCCGAGGGCCAGGCCCGATCGCCGGGGCGGATGGTCTCCTCTTGACTCACAGTCCCCGCGCCTCGAGCAGGGCGTTCAGCCGCGGGAAGACCCGGCGGGCGTTCGTTTCGAAGATGCGCGCTTTCCCGGCGGCGGGTATGGAAAGTGCGTCGATGTAGCGCCTGGTGTCATCGAAGTAATGCCCGGTCAGCGGGTCTATGCCGCGAACGGCGCCCACCATCTCGGACCCGAAGAGGATGTTGCCGATGTCGATCACACGCACGAGAAGATCGATGCCCGGCTGGTGATACACGCACGTGTCGAAGAACACGTTCTTCATCACGTGTTCCTCCAGAGGTGGGCGCTTGAGCATGTCCGCGAGTCCCCGGTAGCGGCCCCAGTGGTAGGGAACCGCCCCGCCGCCATGCGGAATGATGAAGCGCAGTGTCGGGAAATCCCGGAACAGATCTCCCTCGATGAATTGCATGAACGCGGTGGTGTCGGCGTTGATGTAATGAGCGCCGGTCGCGTGGAAATTCGCATTGCACGAGGCGGAGACGTGGATCATGGCCGGCACATCGAGCTCGACCATCTTCTCGTAGAACGGGTACCAGTGCCGGTCCGTGAGCGGTGGGGATGTCCAGTGTCCGCCCGAAGGATCCGGATTCAGGTTGCAGCCGATGAAATTCAGCTCGCGTACGCAGCGCTCGAGCTCGGCAATGGAGTTGGCGATGGGCACTGCCGGGGACTGCGGCAGCTGGCACACACCGACAAAATTCTCAGGGAACAGATCGACTACGCGCCTGATGAGATCGTTGTTCGCGCGCGTCCAGGCGCTCGAGATCGCTTCGTTGCCGATGTGATGCCCCATGGCCGAAGCGCGCGGCGAGAACAGGGTCAGATCCGAGCCGCGCTGTCTCTGCA
>DATGVL010000006.1:0-20342 GCA_035300445.1 Steroidobacteraceae bacterium | reverse complement strand
TGGCCGGCCGCCACGGCAACAAGGGCGTGATCTCCACCATCGTGCCGGTCGAGGACATGCCCTACCTCGAGGACGGCACGCCGGTCGACGTGGTGCTGAATCCCCTCGGCGTCCCCTCGCGCATGAACGTCGGCCAGGTGCTGGAGACGCACCTTGGCTGGGCGGCGAAGGGTGTGGGACTCAAGATCGGCCGCATGCTCGAAGCGCAGGCGGCGGTGGCCGAGCTGCGCTCGTTCGTGAAGCAGATCTACAACGAGACCGGCGGCCAGCGCGAAGACATCGACAGCCTGAACGATGTGGATCTCGCCCAGCTCGCCCGAAACCTCACCAACGGCGTGCCGATGGCGACGCCGGTGTTCGACGGCGCGAGCGAGGCGGAGATCAAGCGCATGCTGCAGCTCGCCGAGCTGCCCCTGAACGGCCAGACCTACCTGTACGACGGCCGTACCGGCGAGCGCTTCGAGCGCCAGGTGACGGTCGGGTACATGTACATGCTGAAGCTGAACCACCTGGTCGATGACAAGATGCACGCGCGCTCCACCGGCCCGTACAGCCTGGTCACGCAGCAGCCGCTCGGCGGCAAGGCCCAGTTCGGTGGCCAGCGCTTCGGAGAAATGGAAGTCTGGGCGCTCGAGGCCTACGGGGCGGCGTACACCCTGCAGGAGATGCTGACCGTGAAGTCGGATGACGTGAACGGCCGCACCAAGATGTACAAGAACATCGTCGATGGCAACCACCAGATGGATGCGGGCATGCCCGAGTCCTTCAACGTGCTGGTGAAGGAGATCCGCTCGCTCGGCATCAACATGGAACTGGAGCAGGACTAACTCATGAAAGATCTACTGAAACTGTTCAGGCAGCACGCGCCGGTCGAACACTTCGATTCGATCAAGATCGGGCTGGCGTCGCCGGAGATGATCCGCGCATGGTCGTACGGGGAGGTGAAGAAGCCCGAGACCATCAACTACCGCACCTTCAAGCCCGAGCGCGACGGCCTGTTCTGCGCCAAGATCTTTGGTCCCGTGAAGGACTACGAGTGCCTGTGCGGCAAGTACAAGCGCCTCAAGCACCGCGGCGTGGTGTGCGAGAAATGCGGCGTCGAGGTGACGCAGTCGAAAGTGCGCCGCGAGCGCATGGGCCACATCGAGCTCGCCAGCCCCACTGCGCACATCTGGTTCCTGAAGTCGCTCCCCTCGCGCATCGGACTCATGCTCGACATGACCCTGCGCGAGATCGAGCGGGTGCTGTACTTCGAGGCCTTCGTGGTCATCGATCCGGGTATGACCCCGATGCAGCGTGGGCAGCTGCTGACCGATGAGATGTACCTCGAGGCGATCGAGGAGCACGGCGATGAGTTCGACGCCCGCATGGGGGCGGAGGCCGTGCACGAGCTGCTGCACACCATCGACCTGGCGGCCGAGACCGTCAAGGTGCGCGAGGAGATGGCCGGCACCTCGTCGGAGACCAAACTCAAGCGCCTGTCCAAGCGCTTGAAGCTGATCGAGTCGTTCGTCGAGTCGGGCAACAAGCCCGAGTGGATGGTCATGACAGTGCTGCCGGTGCTGCCGCCGGATCTGCGGCCGCTGGTGCCGCTCGATGGCGGGCGCTTTGCGACCTCGGACCTGAACGACCTGTACCGCCGTGTCATCAACCGCAACAACCGCCTGCGCCGGCTCCTGGAGCTGAACGCGCCCGACATCATCGTGCGCAATGAAAAGCGCATGCTGCAGGAGGCGGTGGACGCGCTGCTGGACAACGGCCGCCGCGGCCGCGCCATCACCGGTACCAACAAGCGCCCGCTCAAGTCGCTCGCCGACATGATCAAGGGCAAGCAGGGGCGCTTCCGCCAGAACCTGCTCGGCAAGCGCGTCGACTACTCGGGCCGCTCGGTCATCGTGGTCGGCCCGCAGCTGCGCCTGCACCAGTGCGGCCTGCCGAAGAAGATGGCGCTCGAGCTCTTCAAGCCGTTCATCTTCCAGAAACTGCAGCTGCGCGGCGAAGCCTCGACCATCAAGGCCGCCAAGCGCCTGGTGGAGCGCGAGGGAGCCGAGGTGTGGGACATCCTCGAAGAGGTGATCCGCGAGCATCCGGTGCTGCTGAACCGCGCCCCGACACTGCATCGGCTCGGCATCCAGGCGTTCGAGCCGCTGCTGGTCGAGGGCAAGGCGATCCAGCTGCACCCGCTGGTGTGCACCGCCTTCAACGCCGACTTCGACGGCGACCAGATGGCGGTGCACGTGCCACTGTCTCTGGAAGCGCAGCTCGAGGCGCGCGCGCTCATGATGTCATCCAACAACATCCTGTCGCCCGCCAATGGCGACCCGATCATCGTGCCCTCACAGGACGTGGTGCTCGGGCTGTACTACATGACGCGCGAGCGCATCGGCGCGAAAGGCGAAGGCATGCTGTTCGCCGATGGGCAGGAAGTGCATCGGGCCTACGAAAGCCGTGGCGTGGAGCTGGGGGCCAAGGTGCGGGTGCGTCTGCGCGAGCATCTGCGTACCGAGGGCGCGCAGCAGCTCACCGAGCGGGTGCGCGTCGTCGACACCACCGTGGGGCGGGCGCTGCTGTTCGAGATCCTCCCGCGTGGCCTGCCCTTCGATCTCATCAATCAGGACATGACCAAGAAGGCGATCTCCGCGACCATCAACGCCTGTTACCGTGCGCTGGGTCTCAAGGAGACGGTGGTGTTCGCCGACCAGCTCATGTACACCGGCTTCCACTACGCGACGCGCGCCGGGATCTCCTTCGGGATCGACGACATCGTCATTCCGGAGCAGAAGACCCGCATCGTCACTGCCGCCGACGACGAAGTGAAGGAGATACAGGACCAGTACGCCTCCGGTCTGGTCACCAACGGCGAGCGCTATAACAAGGTGGTCGACATCTGGTCGCGGGCCAACGACCAGGTGGCGAAGGCCATGATGGAGAAGCTGGGCTCCGAGGAGGCCACCGACCTCAAGGGTGTGCGCCACAAGCAGAAGTCCTTCAACTCGATCTTCATGATGGCCGACTCGGGCGCGCGCGGCTCCGCGGCGCAGATCCGCCAGCTGGCCGGCATGCGCGGCCTGATGGCCAAGCCCGACGGCTCGATCATCGAGACGCCGATCACGGCGAACTTCCGCGAGGGCCTGAACGTACTGCAGTACTTCATCTCCACGCACGGCGCCCGCAAGGGACTCGCCGACACGGCGCTGAAGACCGCGAACTCCGGCTACCTCACCCGCCGCCTGGTTGACGTGGCGCAGGACCTGGTGGTCACCGAGACCGATTGCGGCACCTCCAACGGACTTGCGATGAGCCCGTTGGTCGAGGGGGGCGACGTCGTGGAGGCGCTCGGTGAGCGCGTGCTCGGCCGGGTGATGGCGGAGGAAATCGTCAGGCCCGGTGGCAAGGACGTGTTGATCGAGAACGGCATGCTGCTGGATGAAAAGCTGGTGCGCCTGCTCGAGACCGAGGGCGTGGACCAGATCAAGGTGCGCTCCCCGATCACCTGCGAGACGCGCTACGGGGTGTGCTCGCACTGCTACGGGCGTGACCTGGCGCGCGGCCGGCCGATCTCGATCGGCGAGGCGGTAGGCGTCATCGCCGCGCAGTCGATCGGCGAACCCGGCACGCAGCTCACCATGCGTACCTTCCACATCGGTGGCGCCGCCTCGCGGGCGGCCGCGGCCAGCAGCGTCGAGGTGCGCAACAAGGGCGTGCTGCGCTTCCACCACATCAAGACGGTGCAGCACGAGAAGGGGCACCTGGTGGCGGTGTCGCGCTCGGGCGAGATCGGCGTGGTCGATGACTTCGGCCGCGAGCGCGAACGCTACAAGATCCCCTACGGCGCCATCATCAGCGCGAAGGAAGGCGCGACCGTGGCGGCCGGCCAGGTGGTCGCGACCTGGGATCCGCACACTCACCCGGTGGTCACCGAGGTTGCCGGCCTGGTGAAGTTCCAGGACTTCGTCGATGGCATGACGGTCACCTCCCAGGTGGATGAGGTCACCGGCCTCTCCAGCACGGTGGTGCTCGATACCAAGCAGCGCGGCGGCAAGGACCTGCGTGCCACCATCAAGCTGCTGAGCAACAAGGGCAAGGAAGTGACCTTCGCCAACACCGAGATCCCGGCGGTCTACACGCTGCCTCCGGGCGCGCTCGTCAGTCTCGAGGACGGCTCGCGCGTGTCGGTGGGCGATGTCATCGCGCGCATCCCGCAGGAGTCTTCCAAGACCCGCGACATCACGGGCGGCTTGCCGCGCGTGGCCGACCTGTTCGAGGCGCGCAAGCCGAAGGACCCGGCGATCCTCGCTGAGAAATCCGGCACGGTGAGCTTCGGCAAGGAGACCAAGGGCAAGCGGCGCCTGATCATCACTTCCGACGACGGCGAGAAGTACGAGGAGCTGATTCCGAAGTGGCGCCAGCTGAATGTCTTCGAGGGCGAGACCGTGGAGCGCGGCGAAGTCATCGCCGACGGCGAGCCGAACCCGCATGACATCCTGCGCCTGCAGGGCGTCGAGGCACTCGCCAACTACCTGGTGCGCGAGATCCAGGACGTCTACCGCCTGCAGGGTGTGAAGATCAACGACAAGCACATCGAGGTGATCATCCGTCAGATGCTGCGCAAGACCGAGGTGCAGGAGGCCGGCGAGACGGCGCTGCTGCGCGGCGAGCAGCTCGACCGCTCGCGCGCGCTGGACATCAACGATCGCGCGCACCACGACGGCAAGAAGACGGCCCGGCTGCAGCCGGTGCTGCTCGGCATCACCAAGGCCTCACTCGCGACCGAGTCGTTCATCTCCGCGGCCTCCTTCCAGGAGACCACCCGCGTGCTGACCGAAGCCGCGGTGCGGGGACTGAAGGACGATCTGCGCGGCCTCAAGGAGAATGTCATCGTCGGCCGGCTGATCCCCGCCGGTACGGGCTTCGCAGCCCATGCCTCGCGCCGCCGCAAGATGGAAGGCACCGAGCGTCGCAGCTTCATGGACGTCGGCGGTGGTCTGCCGGATGCGGAGGAGGCGAGCGTCGGCGAAGAGTCGGAGAGCGCCGCCGGCTAGGCGCGGTGCCCGCCGCCGCGACCCAGCCGCTGTTGCACGGCAGGCATGTGCGGCTCGAGCCGCTCGCGCGCGCCCACATCGCGGGCCTCGTGGCCGCGGCGGGGCGCGACCTCGCGCTTTACCAGTGGAGTGCGGTCCCGCAGGGAACGGCGCAGATGACGCGTTACGTCGAGAGCGCGCTGGCGGCACGTGAGGCGGGCACGGCGCTGCCCTTCGCCACGGTGCGGATCGCCGATGGCGCCGTGATCGGCTCGAGCCGTTTCTTTGACATCGAACGTTGGCCATGGCCCTCCGGGCATCCGGGTGCCGGGCGTTCGGGCCCGGATGGCTGCGAGATCGGCTACACCTGGCTCGCCGCCGCCGCGATGCGCACCGCCGCCAACACCGAGGCCAAGCTCCTCATGCTGACGCACGCCTTCGACGAGTGGGGCGTCAGGCGCGTGTGCTTTCACACCGACGTGCGCAACGAGCGCTCGCGCGCGGCGCTCACCCGCATCGGCGCGCAGTTCGAGGGCGTGCTGCGCGCGCACCGGCTGGCCGCCGATCTCACGGCGCGCGACTCGGCGCGCTTTTCCATCGTGGCGGAGGAGTGGCCGGGGGTGAAGGAGCACCTGCGCGTGCGGCTCACCCAGGCGTGATCGTGCCATCGCAGCTTCCTTGCTCGGGTGCGGGCCTTGCTGCGCTGAGCGGGATCCATACGCCTCTCCTTGCCAAGTCGCGCCCTCAGGCGCAAGCATAGCGGCTATCCGGTCGATCCTCGCAGGAGCCCGCGTGCCCATCACGATCCTCGCCCACCTGAGCGAGCGTCTCAGGAGTCTCTCGGTAGGGCAGCGCACCGCGCTGCCCTACAGCGTGTACGCAGTGCTGTTTCCGCCGGGTGAGCCCGACGACGGCGCGCGTGTGGCCGCCTTCGGCTTCGCCCGCGACCACGGCTGCGTGATGGAGAACCAGCCGCGCGCCCAGCAGGTAGTGTTCACCAGGAAGATCGCGAGCCCGCCGGCGGGGCAGGCCGCGCCGCTCTAGCCGGGCGCGTTGCTCGACGCCGACCGGCACCGCAGGGTAGATAGTTGACTTAGTCAACTACATCCGCGACAGTGAGTCTGGGTTCCCCCGCCGGTGCCGTGATGGCTGTCTCCAGAGCCCAGATCGCCGAGGTCCGCGCCTTCAATCGCGACTACACGCGCCGCATCGGCGTGCTGGCGCGGGGGCTGCTCGACAGTCCGTACTCGCTCACCCAAGTGCGGGTGATGTACGAGATCGCGCATCGTCCGGGCGTCATGGCGGCGCAGCTGGCGGATGAGCTGGGGCTCGACCGCGGGTACCTGAGCCGCATCCTCAAACGCTTTGCAGCGAAGGGCCTGCTGGCACGCACTGACTCGGCCGCCGACGCACGGCGCCAGCACCTGCGCCTTACCCCTGCCGGCACGCGGGTGTTTGCGCCGCTCGAGCGCCGCTCCGAGCAGCAGGTGCGCGCGATGCTCGCCGAGCTGGAGCAGCCGGAGCGCCGGGCGCTCCTGGGCGCCATGAGCACCATCCGCCGCGCGCTCGGCGCCGCTTCGCCCCAGGGCCCGCTGTCGCTGCGCAGGCACCGCCCCGGCGACATGGGCTGGGTGGTCGAGCGCCACGGCCTGCTGTACTTCCGCGAGTACGGTTGGAACGAGGAGTTCGAAGCCCTGGTGGCCGGTATCACCGCCGAATTCATCCGCAAGCTCGATCCGGCACGCGAGCGCTGCTGGATCGCGGAAAATGCGGCCGGCCGGCGCCTGGGGTGCATTTTCCTGGTTGCCGGCGAGGGCGGCAGCGCGAAACTGCGCCTGCTGCTGGTGGAGCCCGAGGCGCGCGGCCTCGGGCTGGGTCGGACGCTGGTGAGGGAGTGTGTGCGCTTCGCGCGCGCGGCCGGCTATGAGCGAATCCTCCTGTGGACGCAGGAAAACCTCGTGGCGGCGCGCCACCTGTACCAGCAGGCGGGATTCACGCGAACGGCGTGGGAACCCCATCGCAGCTTCGGACACGATCTCATCGGCGAGACCTGGCAGCTCGAGCTGCGGCATGCTGTTGCCGCGCGCGGCCAGGCCTCTCGATAGTGATGCGATTCCTGCCCTGATACAGTGTGCCTGGGACGGAAGGAGGAGCAGTCATGGGACGGACGACCGCTGTGGCAACGTTGGCACTGGCTGCGGCCCTGGCCGTCACCACCGTGCAGGCCGGACAGCGCCCGCGCGCGCACGACATGCCGGCGTTCATCAACGCGGCAGGCGCCGATCCGGCGCGGCCGGAAGCTGACACCAAGCGCGACGCGGATCGCCATCCCGCCCTGACGCTCGCGTTCGCGGGCGTCAAGCCCGGCGATCGCGTGGTCGAGCTGATCCCGGGCGGCGGATACTTCACGCGCCTGCTCAGCGCCGTGGTCGGTCCCAACGGCAAGGTCTATGCGGTGGTGCCGCCACGCCGCCCCGATGCGCCCGCCGATCAACCCGATCCGGCGGCGCGCCTGCAGCCGATCACATCCGACAGTCACTACAGCAACGTGACGGTGAGCGTGCAGAAAGTCGGGCAGCTCGAGCTGCCGCAGGGCGTCGACCTGGTCTGGACGTCCCAGAACTATCACGACTTCCACAACGTGCCCGACATCCGGGTCGCCGACATCGACAAGGCGGTGTTCAAGGCTCTGAAGCCCGGTGGCGTGTACATCGTGCTCGACCACGTCGCAGAAGCCGGTTCAGGTTTTCGCGACACCTCGACCCTGCATCGCATCGATCCGCAGGCGGTGAAGAAGGAAGTCAGGTCCGCCGGGTTCAGGCTCGAGGCCTCGAGCGACATCCTCAGAAACAGCAGCGATCCGCACACGGCCAAGGTATTCGATCCGGCCATGCGCGGACACACGGATCAGTTCATCCTGAAGTTCCGCAAGCCGAACTGAGGAGCTTGCGGGTGAGGGGATCGTCCTCACCCGCGAAGTACTTGCGCAGCGCCTCGCGGAACAGCGGGCCATCGCCCGCCTCGCCGGCGGCGCATGCGAACAGCGTCATGCACGAGCGGAATTTCAGGTGATCCGGGTGGCCGAAGATCTCCTCGATCGTACGACCCTCGATCCGGTTCACCAGGCGCGTGCACTCGCGCAGGCGCGCCCCCAGGAGCGGATGGGCGAGGTAGGCGCGCGCCTCCTCGATGCAGGCGAGCGCGTAGCGGCGTGCCGCAGCGCTCGAGCCGAGACCCCGCAGTTGCGGAAACAGGAACCACATCCAGTGGCTTTCCTTGCGGCCGGCGGTGAGCTCGGCACGCACCCGGTCGAATAGCGGCTCCTGTGCCGCAACAAAGCGTGTCAGCTCGTACCGATCGTCCATCGCTTCAGGCAGTGGCCGCGCACCTTGATCCGGGGTTGTGCGCGATTCTACTGCTCGGCGTTCGCTGTCGAACGAACTGTTGGCGGCGCTGTCCGCGGATCCGCGAGTGCACACCGGGCGAGCCGTTTGACGGGCTCGGGACGGCTGGCATACAGTCCGTGGCAACACGAAAAGCGTGGATCGATTATCGATTGCGGCTTGGTCGGTAACCAGCTCGCGGAATCAGGGGATCTCATGCCGTGCCCTAACGCCAGCCTCGTGCTCGCTGGTCTTGTTGCTTTTGTGGCGGGCATTCCGCTCACTATGGCGCAAGGCCCGACGAGTCGTCCGGCGCCCGCCGACCTCGTTCTCGAAGACGGCAGGATCTACACGGTCGACGCGGCGGGCTCCGTCGCGGCCGCACTCGCGGTCCGGGACGGCAGAGTGGTGTTCGTCGGCACCACCGCCGAGGCGAAGGGCTGGATCGGCCCCAAGACCCGTGTGGAGGAACTCGCGGGCCGCATGGTGCTACCGGGCCTCGTTGACGCGCACGTGCATCCGCTCGACATCGTGGATCTGGACGTGTGCGATCTCAACAGTCGTGCGCTCACGCTCGCAGAGCTGACGACGTTCGTGGCGGGGTGTCTCGCCCACTATGCGCCCCCGCCGGGCAGCCGACTGGTCGTGCATCAATGGAACTATACGGCCGGCAATCAACCCGACGCCCGCCATCCAACACTGCGTGCGGCCCTCGATGCGGCCTCCACCAAGGTTCGGATCCAGTTGCTGGGCAATGACGGCCATCATGGTGCGTTCAACAGCCTGGCGCTGTCACAGGCAAAAAATGCCCGGGGCGAGACCATCTCGCTGTCGAAAGCGACGCTCGCTGGGGAATTTGCCGCGTACAAACCGTTCGTAGGCGTTGACGGTGTCGGCGAGCCGAACGGCGCCGTGAACGAGGACGCGCGCTACCTGATTGACACCCACAGCATGTTGTATTCTGACCTCGCGGCGGTCTCGAAGGTCCCCGAGCGCATCCCGCAGCGACTGAACAGTGTTGGCATTACGGCGATTCTGGATGCCATGGCATCGCGGGACGGTCTGCCCATATACGATGAGCTTTCCTCGAGCGGCAAGCTGACCGTCCGGGTCACTCTGGCACAGTTCTATGATCCTTCGCGCACGCTGACACCCCGGGGCGACATCGATTACGACTCGATCGTCGACCAGGCCAGGAAGGTGCGGGCGAAGTACGCTGAGAATCCTCTGATCCATGCCGATGTCATCAAGCTGTTTGCGGATGGCGTTCTCGAGGGCAACCCTTTCGCGATGCCGCCCACCTTGCCCAATGCAGCAGCGTTACGGCCGTTTCTGCAACCCATCTTCTCCGTGGACACGAGCGGGCACGCGAGCGTCGCCGGCTATGTCGATACCGCTTCGCAGGCATGCGCCGACGTGCGCGCGCACCCCGGCGAGTATGCGGCCGCCGCCGACGTCGACGCATTCATGAAAGCGCACCACTACCACCCGGCCCAATGCGCAATCTCCAGCGGCCAGCTGCAGCACAAGCCCGAGGTCATCCTCGAGTATGTCAGGCGCATGCATCTCGCCGGCTTCAATATGCACATCCATACGATCAGCGACCGAGCGGTGCGAACGGCAGTGGATGCAATCGAAGCAGCCCGTGCCGCCGATGGCAATTCCACCACCCGGGACACGCTGGCCCACATACAGCTCGCCGCCCCGGCCGACGTAGTGCGCATAGGCCGTGATCACCTGTACGTCGCTTTCACTTACGCCTGGATGAACACCGATCAGGACTATGACCTGACGGTCATTCCGTTCTTCGAGAAGGTCCATGGGAACAGCTACGAAGCGCTGCATCGGCCCGGCAGCTATTACGAGGCGAATACCTATCCGGTGAGGGCGATAAAGGCGGCGGGCGGGATTCTGGCTGCCGGATCGGACGCGCCGGTGGAGACCCGTGATCCGAGGCCCTTCGTCAACATGGCGCTCGCCATTACGCGCGCCTATCCGGGCAAACCGGCCCTCAGCCCGCAGCAGAGCATCTCGGTGCGCGAGGTCATCCAGGCCTACACCATCAACGGGGCGCGCATGCTGGGACTGCAGCAGCAAGCGGGCTCCATCGAGGTCGGCAAGTCGGCCGATCTCGTCCTGATCGACCGCGACATTCTGGCGCTGGCCGACGGCGGCCACCCCGAGGCGATCGCCGACACCCGGGTGCTGGCGACCTGGTTCCGCGGCACGCAAGTGTATGCCGGCGGCACGCACTGACTGGCGCGCTGCTCATGCCGTGGTGCTGGCGCTGGCCGGGTGGTCCGCGTCCGCAGCGCCGGCGGACGCGGTGTATGTCAACGGTTACGTCTATACGGTCGATCGGAGCGACAGCGTTCAGGAAGCACTTGCGGTGCGCAATGGGCGCATCGCCTACGTGGGTTCCAGCGCGCGCGCCAGGGCCGTTGCCGGTGCCACGACCCCGGTGATCGATCTGCGGGGGCGCGTGCTGATGCCCGGACTCGTCGACGGCCACATGCACCCACTCGATGGCGGCACGGTGCTGTTGAAATGCAATCTCGACTATGAGCGACTGACGGTCGCGCAGCTGCAGTCGCGTATCCAGACCTGTCTCGATGAGACCCAGGCAGCCGAGCCGGACAAATGGCTGGAAGTCACCAACTGGTTTCGAGAGGCGATGCTGCCGAACGGGGTGGCCACCACCCGCGCGACGCTGGACAGCCTGAAGACCCGGCGCCCGATCTTCGTGATGTCCTCATTCGGCCATACCGCATTGGTCAACACGCGAGCGCTCCAGCTGGCGAACGTCACCGCCAGTACGCCCGATCCTCCCGACGGGCGGATCGACCGCGAGCCCTCGGGGGCTCCTTCCGGCCTCCTCGAGGACGCCGCCTTCGCGAAGCTGACCGCCGTCATTCCCAAGCCGACGCCGGCCGAGGACATCAAGGCGGCGATGGCCGCCCTGGAGGCGATGCGCAAACAGGGCGTCACGAGCTTTCTCGATGCGATGGCGACCGCGCAGACGCTGGCCGCGTTCGCGGGTGCGCAGCGCCGGGCCGCGCTGACGGCGCGCGCGCACTTCGCGGTGCTGATCACGCCCGAGCAGGGTCGTGATCCGAAGCAGGCGGTCGCCACCGCCCGCGCGCTCGCCCGCAAATACGACCAGGGGGAGGCGCGTGCTCAGCCGGGCATCACCGTGCGCAACATCAAGCTGTTCCTGGACGGCGTGATTACCGCACCCGCCTGCACCGGCGCCATGCTGAGCCCTTACTTCGCCAATGTGGGCACTGTCGCGCAGCCGCGCTGGGCGCCGGGCAAGAGTCGCGGGCCCGAGGTGTACTTTCCGGCGGCGGTGCTGCAGCCGCTGCTCATCGAGGCCGCCCGGGCAGGGTTGGAGCCGCACATGCACGCCGACGGTGATCGCGCCGTGCACGAGGCGCTCGATGGCGTGGCGGCGCTGCGCGAGGTATTTTCCGGGACCGCGATTCGCGCCGCCATCGCACACGATGAGATCGTGGATCCCGCCGACTTCGCGCGTTACCGGCAGCTGGATGCCATTCCGGTCCTGTCCTTCCAGTGGGAGAAGCCCGCGCCGGACACCCTCGACGGCGCGCAGGATTATCTGGGACCGGAGCGCTTCAAATACCTGGAGCCCGCGGGCTATCTGGCGGCGGCCGGTGCGCGCGTAGCCTTTGGCAGCGACTGGCCGGTCGATCCGCTCAACGAGTGGTTTGCCCTCAAGGTCGGCTTGACGCGCGAGGGCGACCCGGCGGCGGGCGCGAAATACGCCGGCCGGCTGGGCACGGACACGGGACTCACGCTGCCTGCGGCGCTGCGCGCCATGACCGCCAACGCCGCCTACGAGTTGCACGCCGAGCATGACGTGGGGTCGCTCGAGGTCGGCAAGCTCGCCGATTTCATCGTGCTCGACCGAAATGTCTTCAGGATTCCGGCGCGACAGATTTCGGACGTGAAGGTTCTGCTCACGGTGGTCGGAGGACAAGCCGTGTACGGCGCCGCGCCGTTCCGCTCTCAGCCCTCGCCCCACACTCGTCCGGGCCGCCTCGCACCGCAGCCGCGCGGCAGCGTCCTAGTCGGGTGGATTGTGCGCGCGCAGGAACCCCACTGAGGCCTCGAGCATCTGCAGCCGCGTGCCGCTGCGCGACAGCCAGTGATCCTCATTCTTGAGGGTCACCAGCTCGACGCTCTTCTTCGCCTTCCGCAGCGCGTCGTACATGACGTGGCTCTGCTCGTAGTCCACCACCGTGTCGTCACGACCGTGGATCAGGAGCACCGGCACGGTGATTGCATCCAGATGCTTGATCGGTGATATGCCATCGACGGCCGGGTCATCCGGACCGCGCACGCCCATGAAGCGGTCCCAGTACCGCTGGGTTCGGCTCTTATCGCTGCCCCGCCGGTCATTGACCCACGTCAGCATGCGCCGGATGTCCCCGATACCGGCGACCGCGACGGCGCAGCGGTAGACCCCGGGATCAAGCGAGGGTCCCGCAAGCGCCGCATAACCACCGTAGCTGGCACCGACGATGCAGACGCGCGCCGGATCGGCGATGCCCTCCTTGGCGAGGTAGCGTACGCCGTCGGACAGATCGGTCTGCATCTTCTTGCCCCACTCACCGAAACCCTGGCTGAGAAATCTCCAGTTGATGTCAGAACCCCGGTAGTTGGGTCGCAGGACGGCATAACCCTGGTCCGACAGCGCCTGGGACCACCAGTCGAAGTCTGCCGTGTCGCGCGCCGCGGGTCCGCCGTGTGGCAGCACGATGAGCGGCAGCTTCTTCGGCGGCCTGCCGCGCGGCAGGGTGAGGTATGCGGGGATGTCCGTGCCATCGGCGGCTGCATAGGTGATGCGGCGCACCTCGAAGGGTTGCGTCACCCCCTCGTACACGTCCCCGATCGGCGTCGCGCGGTGCGTATCCAGATCGACCAGCTCGAAACGATAGCCATCCACCGCACCTTCCACCCGCACGATGATCTTGCGGAAGTCCGCCGAGGCCGACTCGAGTCGCACTCGTTCGCCGGGAAAGGCATTGAGGATGGCATCCCAGGTTGCCTGCATGCTCTGTTCGAAGAACACGTATTCGCGCGAGTCGGCAATGTGCACGCCGCCCACCATGCGGTTAGTGAGACGGTTCTCAATCGGTTGATCGAGCGCCTTCTTTTCCGCCATGGGTGGACCGATCGAGCCGTCCTTGAGCGACAGCAGTCGCCACACCGCGTTGCCTTCCTCGAGCCTCTCCATCAGTAAGGTGTCGGCGGTCGGACCCCATCCGAGCAGTCGCGGAAACTCGATATTCTCGTCGCCCGAAGCGACTTCCTGTGTATGCCCGTCGCGGCGAATGGAGATGGCCCAATGCCGCTTGTCCTCGTTGTAGATCTCCTCCGCGACGACCTCACCGGCATCATCGACGATCCAGCCGAGATTGCCGGGGTTGCCGGGCCGCACGACACGGGAGGTCTGTGTTTCGAGGTCCGCGCGGATCAGGGCGGGGGCCAGCCGGGTCGAGGTCTGCAGTCCCGGGATGAAGAGCACCGTGTGGTCCTTCAGCCGGCGGATCGTCACCCGACCACCGATTGCGTTCATGAATTGGACCTTGTTGAGGTCGTCGTCCTGGGGAACCAGAAAGAGGTTCCCGTTTCTGACGTCGTAAACCTGCATCTGGAACCACTCGCTGTCGGCACCCATGAACCCCCACGGCACGGTGGTGACGGAAGTCACGATCAGCAAGTGATTATCGTCGGCCCACTCTATGTAGCGCAGTTTCTGCTGCCCCACACGCAGGCCGCGCAGCAGGGTATGTGCGGCGACCGAGAACGCGGTGACGACGCGGTTGTTTTCCTCGGTCTTGACGAAGGCGATACGTGATCCGTCCGGCGACAACGCGACCTCTTCGATGCGCGGCAGCCGTCCGTAGACCTCGAGCGGGGCGGAACGTACCGACGCAGCCCCGCCCAGCACGGCGACGAGCAGGCATGCCGCAGCATGCCGCCACCGACACCCTCGCCTATGTCGGTTCAGCCCGCGCCTCGCCATATGCCGATTCTAACGCGAACCGGCACTGAGAAGGCTGCGCTCAGCGGGACCTGCGAAACACCATCACGAAGCGGTCGGTCTTGCCGACCATCGGTCCCTTATAGGTGATCAGCTCGCGCGGATCCTCGGGGCGACGCAGCACGTCGCTCCTGGAGACGTACTTGAGGCCGTACTTCTCGAAGTCGTGACGCGCGTACTCTTCGTCGATGCGGTGGATCCGGCCGGCATCCGCGGCCCCGGTACCGGGCTTGGCCGAATGATCGACCAGCAGCAGCACGCCGCCCGGCTTCAGCACGCGCGCCATTTCCTTCAGGGCGAGGTTCGTATCGATCTTCGGCCAGCCGGTGCCCTCGGTATCGATCCAATACAGATCGTGGTAGACCTTGACGACCAACAGCGCATCGAGCGAGTGATCGGGGACGTCCAGGTGCTCGACTTCCATGGTGCGATGCTCGACGTTCGGCAGGCGCGCGACCCGCTCCTGCCAGTGGTTTTCGCTCCAGCGATCGTAGGCGCCGTTGTTGATGAGCAGCACGTGGCCCTTCGCACCCACGATGTAGCTGAGCAGCTCACTGTAGTAACCATCTCCGGCGAGGTAGTCCGCGACCTGCATACCGGGCTTGATGCCGGACAGCCGCAGCACCTCCGCGGGATGGTCGATCGCGTCGCGCTTCAGATCCGCGGCCGGGCGGCCGGCGTGAGCGACCGCCGCGTCGTAGACCTCGGACGCTTCGGCGTTGGCGCCGGCGAGCACCGCCACGCCGATCAGGGCCAGGACGAAGGTGTGGTGAACCGCAAGGCGCGCGGCGGACAGTGAACCGGGCATTTGTGGGTCTCCTTGAAGGCTTATCGTGCGGTGCACGCCCGCACGGCGGGCAGCCGGCGGCGAGTATGAACCTCGGCCGGCGCGTTCCGCAGGCGCGGTGCGATGAGGCGAGCCGCGCGGGCATTATGCGGTGGCGCGGGCCCGCGGACGTCAGCCGTGTGCCGGCAGGGGCTTATCGAGCAGCTCGTAGCCGGCGCGCGTGGCGTAGCCGCGGTGCTGGTAGAAGCCGCGTCCGGCAAGGTTGGCAACCGCGAGCTGCAGCTGCAGACGCACACAGGCGCGCGCCGCGAGCGCGGTTTCGGCCGCCGCCAGCAGCTGCCGCCCGACGCCGCATGAGCGCGCTTCCGGCAGGACGAAGAATTCGTCGATCTCGGCCATGAGACCCTGGTGCTCGACGCTCAGCACCAGCACGGCAATCAGGTAGCCGACGAGCCGCCCGTCCGACTCCGCCACCCAGACCGCTCCCAGCCGCGGCTCGGCCAGCAGCCGCTGCAGCACCAGCTCGACTCGCAGCGCCGGGAAGCCCTCGATGCCCTCGAACTCCCAGTAACGCCGCACCAGCGCGAGCAGCGGCGGGATATCGTCAGGGGCAGCGGGGCGGACGTTCACTTACCTTGACCGCGATCAGAGCGCGGCGGCACAACCCCGCCGTACCGGCCGATGATATCCGACCGGGAGCGCGGGTGTGCCGGGCCGCGGCGGCTGCGGAAGGCCGGGACCCGGGGGTGGGCCGCACGCCTCGGCGCCATGGCAACGGCTTAACCCGCGAGCCGGCCCCGGGGAGACCCCGCACCGCTTCCGCGGTTGACACTCCAGGGCCTCATACCTAGAATCGCCGGCCTTTGTCGGGCCGGCCTTATCTACACGCCGGCACCGAAAACAGCGACTTACGAGTACCGGGCCGCCTCACGAAGGCGGCCCGGTGTTCTTCGCAGGTCGCTTATCGCGTGGGTGGCTCCCGCAGCTGAGATCTTGGAGACGGGATAACGATGGCGACGACGGGTCAGCTCATCCGGCAACCGCGCCGGACGAGAGCAGAAAAAACCAAGGTGCCGGCGCTTGACGCGTCCCCCCAGAAGCGCGGGGTGTGCACGCGCGTGTATACCACGACACCGAAGAAGCCCAATTCCGCGCTGCGCAAGGTGTGCCGCGTGCGCCTCACCAACGGCTACGAAGTCAGCAGCTACATCGGCGGCGAGGGCCACAATCTGCAGGAGCACTCGGTGGTGCTCATCCGCGGCGGGCGCGTGAAGGATCTGCCCGGTGTGCGCTATCACACGGTGCGCGGCACCCTGGATTGTGCCGGCGTCGGGGAGCGCAAGCAGGGTCGGTCCAAGTACGGCGCCAAGCGCCCGAAGAAATAAGGGGTAGATAGCATGTCCCGTCGAGCTCAAGCTCCGGTCCGCTCCATTCTTCCGGACCCGAAGTTCAACAACGAGATGCTTGCCAAGTTCATGAACGTCGTCATGAAGAACGGCAAGAAGTCCGCCGCCGAACGCATCATCTACGGGGCGCTCGACCGCATCACCGAGAAGACCGGCAAGCAGGGCGGTGAGGCCATCGAGGTGCTCTCGACGGCGCTCGACAACGTGAAGCCGGTGGTCGAAGTGAAGTCGCGCCGTGTCGGTGGCGCCACGTACCAGGTTCCGGTTGAAGTGCGGTCCACTCGCCGCCAGACACTGGCGATGCGCTGGGTCATCGAGGCTGCCCGTGGCCGCAGCGAAAAATCCATGGCGTTTCGCCTGGCGCACGAGCTGATGGAGGCGTCCGAGAATCGCGGCGCGGCCGTCAGGAAGCGCGAGGACACGCATCGCATGGCGGAGGCCAACAAGGCCTTCGCGCACTACCGCTGGTGAGACCCCAGAAGGACTGAACGTGGCACGCGCGACGCCCATCGAGCGCTATCGGAACATCGGCATCTCCGCGCACATCGACGCGGGGAAGACGACCACGACCGAGCGCATCCTCTTTTACACCGGCGTCTCGCACAAGATCGGTGAGGTTCACGACGGCGCGGCCGTCATGGACTATATGGAGCAGGAACAGGAGCGCGGCATCACGATCACCGCCGCCGCCACCACCTGCTTCTGGAAGGGGATGGACAACAGCTTCCCCGAGCACCGCATCAACATCCTCGACACGCCCGGTCACGTCGACTTCACCATCGAGGTGGAGCGCTCGCTGCGGGTGCTCGATTCCGCCGTGGCGCTGTTCTGCGCCGTGTCCGGCGTGCAGCCGCAGTCGGAGACGGTGTGGCGGCAGATGAACAAGTACGGCGTGCCGCGCATCTGCTTCGTCAACAAGATGGACCGCGCCGGCGCCGACTTCTTCCGCTGCGTGGAGCAGATCAGGACGCGCCTGCGGGCCAACCCCATTGCGATCCAGATTCCGATCGGCGCCGAGGAGGGCTTCGAGGGCATCATCGATCTCGTCCGCATGAAGGCCATCTACTGGGACATGGAGACCCAGGGGATGAAGTTCGAGTACCGCGACATCCCGGCGAGCCTCAAGGACGAGGCCCTGCGGCACCGCGCCAGGATGATCGAGGTGGCGGCCGAAGCCAACGACACCCTCATGCACAAGTACCTCGAGGGCGAGGAACTGTCCGACAAGGAGATCCGGGCGGGCCTGCGCGAGCGCTCGGTGCGCAACGAGATCGTGCTGGCGATGTGCGGCTCGGCCTTCAAGAACAAGGGCGTACAGGCGCTGCTCGATGCGGTCATCGAGTTCATGCCCTCGCCGGTCGACATGCCTGACGTCAAGGGCATCGACGACCGCGACCGGCCGGCCACCCGCAAGGCCACCGACGAGGAGCCCTTCTCCGCGCTCGCCTTCAAGATCCTGAATGACCCCTTCGTCGGCAACCTGACGTTCTTCCGCGTCTACTCCGGCGTGCTCAACTCCGGCGACACGGTGTATGTGCCCTCGAAGGGCCGCAAGGAGCGCATCGGGCGGCTGCTGCAGATGCACGCCAGCGAGCGCACCGAGATCAAGGAAGTGCGCGCCGGCGACATCGCCGCCGCAGTCGGGCTGAAGGACGTCATCACCGGCGACACGCTGTGCGATCTCGAGAAAGTCATCACGCTGGAGAAGATGGAATTCCCGGCGCCGGTCATTTCGGTGGCGGTGGAGCCGAAGACCAAGGCTGACCAGGAAAGAATGGGTCTCGCCCTCCAGCGTCTCGCCAAGGAAGACCCCTCGTTCCGCGTGCACACCGACCAGGAGTCCGGACAGACCATCATCTCCGGCATGGGCGAGCTGCACCTGGAAATCATCGTCGACCGCATGAAGCGCGAGTTCAAGGTCGAGGCGAACGTCGGCAAGCCGCAGGTCGCCTACCGCGAGACCATCCGCGGCACGGTCGAGAGCGAGGGCAAGTTCATACGCCAGTCGGGCGGGCGCGGCCAGTATGGCCACGTGTGGCTGAAGTTGGAGCCCAACGCGCAGGGCAAGGGCTACGAGTTCATCAACGGCATCACCGGCGGCAGCGTGCCGCGCGAATACGTACCGGCGGTGGACAAGGGCATCAAGGAAGCCGTGGAGACCGGCGTCATCGCCGGCTATCCGGTGGTGGACGTGAAGGTGACGCTGTTCGACGGCTCCTACCACGACGTCGACTCGAACGAGATGGCGTTCAAGATCGCCGGCTCGATTGGCTTCAAGGAAGGCTTCAAGCGCGCCAGACCCGTGCTGCTCGAGCCGATCATGAAGGTCGAAGTGGTGACCCCGGAGGATTACTCGGGCGATGTGATCGGGGATCTGAACCGCCGCCGCGGACAGATCACCGGCATGGACGAGACGCCCGCCGGCAAGGCGATCGCCGCCGAAGTGCCGCTGTCGGAGATGTTCGGCTACGCGACCACCGTGCGCTCCATGAGCCAGGGGCGCGCCACCTTCACCATGGAATTCGCGAAATACGTGGAAGTGCCGCCGAACATCGCGGACGGAATCATCAAGAAGTAACCGGCCAAGAACGCTAAGGTCGAGGAAAACGCCATGTCCAAAGAGAAATTCGAGCGCAACAAGCCGCACGTGAACGTGGGGACGATTGGTCACGTGGACCATGGGAAGACGACCTTGACGGCGGCGCTGACGAAGGTGATGGCCGAGACTTACGGCGGGACCTTCATGGCGTACGACCAGATTGACAAGGCACCCGAGGAGAAGGCGCGCGGGATCACGATCTCGACTGCGCACGTGGAGTACCAGAGCAAGAACCGCCACTACGCACACGTGGACTGCCCCGGACACGCCGACTACGTGAAGAACATGATCACGGGGGCGGCGCAGATGGATGGGGCGATTCTGGTGGTGTCGGCGGCGGACGGGCCGATGCCGCAGACCCGCGAGCACATCCTGCTGGCGCGCCAGGTGGGGGTGCCGTGCATGGTGGTGTACATGAACAAGGCCGACATGGTGGACGACAAGGAGCTGCTGGAGCTGGTGGAGATGGAGGTGCGGGAGTTGCTCACCACCTACAAGTTCCCTGGCGAGAAGACCCCGATCATCATCGGCTCGGCGCTGAAGGCGCTGGAAGGGGACAAGGGCGAGCTGGGGGTACCCTCGGTGGTGAAGCTGGTGGAGGAGATGGACCGCTACATCCCGATTCCCAAGCGCGAGGTGGACAAGCCGTTTCTGATGCCGGTGGAGGATGTGTTCTCGATCTCGGGGCGCGGGACTGTGGTCACGGGGCGCATTGAGCGCGGGGTGATCAAGGTGAACGAAGAGGTGGAGATCGTGGGCTTGAGGCCGACGGTGAAGACGGTGTGTACGGGGGTGGAGATGTTCCGCAAGCTCCTGGATGAGGGGCAGGCGGGGGACAACGTGGGGGTGCTGCTGCGGGGCACCAAGCGCGAGGAAGTCGAGCGCGGGCAGGTGCTGGCCAAGCCCGGCAGCATCACCCCGCACACGCACTTTGAGTGCGAGGTGTACGTGCTGGCGAAGGAGGAAGGCGGGCGGCATACGCCGTTTTTCAAGGGCTACCGGCCGCAGTTTTATTTTCGCACCACGGACGTGACCGGCACGATCGAGCTGCCCGCGGGGGTGGAGATGGTCATGCC
>DATGVL010000005.1:0-9236 GCA_035300445.1 Steroidobacteraceae bacterium | reverse complement strand
CTTGCCAAGGTCGGGGTCGCGAGTTCGAGTCTCGTTTCCCGCTCCATCTCCCTTCTGGAACGCGTGCCCATGAGAGGCATGCGGCTGTTCGTGGCTGGCTTGCTCCTGGCGAGCGTCGTGCCCTCTGCCGAGGCGGCGCCGGTTACCACCCCGCCAGGCGCGTATCTGTTTCGAAACGTGCGTATCTGGGATGGCCGAAGTGACGCACTCTACGCCGGCGAGGTCCTCGTCGCGGGCAACAGGATTCAATCGGTCTCACATGAGGCAATTGCTGCCGCAGCAGGGCTTCATCCCATCGCAATCGACGGCGGCGGCCGAGTGCTGATGCCTGGCTTCATCGACGCGCACGTTCACATGAGCAGTGTGTTGACCAGACAGGAGGCACAGGAGGCCGATCCCGTCTATGTCGCGGCGCTCGAGATTCGGGGTGCCGAGCAGGCGCTGTTGCGTGGGTTTACCACGCAGCGCGATGCCGCCGGGGCGGTGTTCGGTCTGAAGAGAGCGATCGACGCAGGCTACGCCGTGGGTCCGCGCATTTACGCGGCGGGCGCCGCGCTATCCCAAACCGCTGGTCACGGTGATGATCGGCATTACACCGATCTTCCCAGAAGGCTGGGTGGTGCCTTGACCCTCGAGGAGCGCACCGGAATGACGACCATCGCAGATGGCGTCCCCGAGGTGCTCGCGGCTGCGCGTGATCAACTGGGCCACGGCGCCGCCATGCTGAAGGTCATGGCCAGTGGTGGTGCCGCTTCCGAGTTTGATCCGATTGAGGTGGTGGAGTACACACCGGAAGAACTCAGGGCGGCGGTGGACGTCGCAGCGAGTTTCGGCACCTACGTTACGGTGCACAGCTACAACTCCGCGAGCACCCGCCGCGCGATCGAGGCTGGCGTTCGCTGCATCGAGCACGGCCATCTCATCGATGAGTCGACGATGAAGCTGATAGCGGAGCGGGGGATCTTCCTTTCCACGAACATGGTGGTGTACGAGGTACCGCCGCCGGGGATATCGGAGACGCAGCGAGCCAAGTTCCTGCAGGTTCAGTCCGCCGCAGACGCGATGATGAGACTGGCGAAGAAGTACCACGTGAAGCTCGGCTTTGGAACGGATCTGGTCTTCGGACTGGACCAGATGACGCGGCAGAACCGGGAGTTCACGCTGCGGGCGCGGTGGTTTTCTCCAGTGGAGATTCTGCGTCAGGTGACCTCCGGCAATGCGGAGCTGCTCGCGATGTCGGGCGCTCGCAATCCCTACCCCGGCAAGCTCGGAGTCATTGAGGAGGGCGCGTATGCGGACATCCTGCTCATCAACGGCGACCCGCTGAAGGACATCACCCTGCTGGAACATCCGGACGTCGCGCTCGCCCTGATCATGAAGGACGGACGGATCTACAAGAATCAGCTATCGTCGCCGGGCGCTGCTCATTGAGCTGATCTTCACGGCTCCACGCTCACCAGCGGCGCATCGGCGGTGATCGCGCCGATGGCGGAGGCCTGCGCGCAGCCGTGCCGCCGAAGAATTCTCATGACATCGGGGACCGCGTCATGCGTGCACGCGATCAGCAGTCCACCGGAGGTTTGCGGATCGCACAGCAGCGCCTGGTGCGCGCCCGCGAGCTGCGCCGCCAGCCGCACCTCGTGCGCATACGAGCCCCAGTTGCGGGCCGAGGCGCCGGTGACATAGCCCTCTTCGGCCATGGAAAGCACGTTCTGCAGCAGCGGCACCTGCTCCATGCTCACTCGTGCGCCGAGCTGCGCGCCCCGGCACATCCCGAGCAGATGCCCCAGCAGGCCAAAGCCGGTGACGTCGGTCATGGCGTGCACCCCGGCGAGCTCGGCCAGCTCCGGCCCGGCACGATTGAGGCGGGTGGTGGTGTCGATCATGGCCCGATAGTCGGCGGCGGGGAGCTGCCCCCTCTTGAGCGCGGCCGAGAGGACACCGACGCCGAGGGGCTTGCTCAGGATCAGCGCATCCCCGGCGCGCGCCGTCGAGTTGCGCTGCAGATGCCGCGGGTGCACGAGCCCGATGGCCGCGAGGCCGTAGATGGGTTCCACCGAGTCAATGCTGTGACCGCCTGCGACGGGGATGCCGGCTTCGGCACAGATCGTCTCACCGCCACGCAGGATCTCGCGGATGAGGGGCGGCGGCAGCACGTTGACCGGCACGGCGAGCAGTGCCAGCGCCAGGATCGGCGTACCACCCATCGCGTATACATCCGACAAGGCGTTCGCGGCCGCGATGCGGCCGAAATCGAATGGATCATCGACGATCGGCATGAAGAAATCCGTGGTCGCCACCACCGCCTGGTGCTCGCTGAGCTGATAGACCGCGGCATCGTCGCCGCTCTCCAGACCGACCAGGAGCTGCGCGAACGGCGCTGCGGGAGCCGAGCCCTTGAGCAGCTCCGCGAGCATGCGCGGTGCGATCTTGCAGCCGCAGCCACCGCCGTGGGACAGGGAGGTAAGCCGGGGCGGGGGAGCCGATGGCGTGCTGACCGCGGTCATGGCGGAAGGCAGCAGGAGTCGAACCTACCAGGAAGCGTCTGACGCCCCCTCCTGGGTTTGAAGCCCAGCCGCACCACCGGGTACGTGTGCCTTCCGCGTGTCATCTTCGGGCGCTCGTGGCGCCGCTCGCCCGGGTCGACGCTGCTGCGGCTAACGGGGGGGCGGCGGCGGAGCCGCTCGTCGATCGCCACGCGCTCTCGGGACGCAGGACATGTGCATCGCGTACGCGCCGCGTGTAACCCACTCGATCGAAGAACTCCAGGATCTGGATGGCGCGCTTGCGCCCGAGCCCGAGGGTATCCCGAAAGCGCGCGGCATTGACGCCGCCGTGCTCGCGGGTGGCCGCGCCGATGATCTCGGCGAGCTCCGCGATCCGCTCGCGATCGTAGAACAGATCGCGCACCACCTGATAAACGCCGCCCTGCGTGACCTGCTTGCGCAACACCTCGCGCACCCGATCCTCCGGCTCGTGCACGCGGGCTGCGAGCTCGCGCACCCAGGGAGGATCAAAGCGCCCGGCCGCGATCAGCGGCTGGAGCCTGTGCGCGAGAGTCTGGTCGCTCGCGGAGAGCGTCACCGAGTGTTCCGGCAGATGTAGCCAGGCTCCGCTGAAGTGCAGCAGGCGCTCGCGCGCGAGCTCATCGACCAGGGCCCGCCACAGTGCGGCTGGCATATCCGGCAGCGCGATGCGGCGCAGCCTGCCGACATCCGGTCCGGGCTCGTCGGGGACGTCCGCATGAAAGCGCCGCAGGGCGCTGAGTGCGTCCGCGCGCAATGCCTGCCACCGGGCGGGCAGCAGCGCAAAGTGCTCGCCGCCGGCGGCGATGGTGAGCGCCGCGCAGGGCAGAGGCAGGCGATCCGGAGCACATCCGGTGAGGCGCACGAGGTGCGAGATCGGCACGCCGAAGCGCGCCTGTTGCAGCAAGGACGTGAGGTCCTCCCCGGCGAGCATGCGCTCCAGGGCCGCGAGAAACCCGAGACGCTCGAGCGAGCGTCGCCGGCGCGCCGGCGCACAGGGGTCCAGAACGCTACCGCCGCCGAGTGTGTGCCGGCCCTGCGCATCGCGGACAATGAGACGGTCGCCGGGCATGGCGCAGATCGGCGTGTCGAATACCAGCTGGACGCGAGCGGACTCGCCGGCCGATGGGCCAGGCGATTGCAGCGGCACCATGTGAGCCGGGCGGTGCGTCGTGCCGAGATGCACGTGCAGCGGCGACCACGCCTGCAGTTGCGCGCCGCTGTCTGCCAGCAGCGTGAGAAGCACGTCGATGCGCGTGCTCGGTGCCAGGGCGCGCGGATCGGCGAGCCAGTCGCCGCGCGAGATCGCACTCTTGTCGAGCGCCGCCAGGTTGAGGGCGCAGCGCTGACCGGCGCGCCCGACATCCGCCGCGCGATTCTGAGCGTGGATGCTGCGTACCCGCGCCGTCAGTCCCGCCGGCATGACGGCCACCGTATCGCCGGTGTGGACCTGCCCGGAGAAGACCGTGCCGGTGACGATCGTACCGTGACCGGCGAGCGTGAAAACACGGTCTACGGCCAGGCGAAACAGGCCCTGGTGCGAGCGTGCCCGCGTCTGCGCCGCCATCCGGTGCAAGTGCTCTCGCAGTGCGGTCGTGCCGGGGTGATCGGCGGTGGTGGCGTCGAGCGCAAAGAGCGGCGCCGCGCTCAGCGCCGTGAGCCCGAGCAGCCCCTTCACCTGCGCGTCCACTTCGCCGAGGCGCTGGCGCTCGACGCGATCGATCTTGGTCACCGCCACGGCACCCCGCGATACACCGAGCAGCTCGAGGATGGCCACGTGCTCACGCGTCTGCGGCATCACCCCGTCGTCTGCCGCCACGACCAGCAGTGCGAAATCGATGCCGCACGCGCCCGCCACCATGGTATGCACCAGACGTTCGTGGCCGGGCACGTCGATGAATCCCAGCACCTCGCCGTTCTCGAGCGGGGTGTAGGCGTAACCGAGCTCGATCGAGATGCCGCGCACCTTTTCTTCCTTCAGGCGGTCGGTGTCCACTCCGGTGAGCGCACGCACCAGTGTGGTCTTGCCGTGATCGATATGACCGGCGGTGCCGATGATCATGGGCGCAGCCGCACGATCAGGGACGCAAGCGCAGCGAGCTGCGTGTCGAACACCGGCTCGTCGGAGACCTCGAGGCAGCGCAGATCGAGCCACAGGGTCTTCTCGGCCATGCGGCTGATCACCGGCCGTGGCAGGGCGCGGAGCGCCGCGCCGAGGCGCTCGAGACTGCCGCGCTTGCCCCGAACGGTGCGGATGGCGAGCCCGTAGCTGGGCAACTGGTCGATGGGAAGCGCGCCGCTGCCGATCTGACTGAACATCGGCGCCTCCGCGACCTGGTAATTCTCGCCGAGCGAGCGCTGCAGCAGCGGCCGCAGGCGCGCCGCCTGCGCCTGCAGGTGTGCGGGCGCTCGCAGCAGCAGTCGCAGTGTGGTCAGTCGCTCGGCGAGGAACTCCGGCGCGCGATACAGTGCCAGCACGGCCTCCAGGGCGGCGAGCGTCAGCTTGCTCACCCGCAAGGCGCGCCTGAGCGGATCTTTGCGCAGCTTGCGGATCAGATCGCCGCGGCCGACGAGCAGCCCCGCCTGTGGACCGCCGAGCAGCTTGTCGCCGCTGAAGCTGACCAGATCCGCCCCCGCCGCCACCGTTTCGCGCACCGTCGGTTCCCGCGGCAGTTGCCAGCGCGTCAGGTCCACGAGTGAACCGCTGCCCAGATCCACCGCCACCGGCACGGCGTGCGCGCGCCCGAGCTCGACGAGCTGCGCCAGCGTGACACTCTTGGTGAACCCGGAGATGGCGTAGTTGCTGGTGTGGACCTTCATCAGCAGGGCCGAGCGCTGACCAAGGGCTGCGGCGTAGTCCGGCAAGTGGGTGCGATTGGTCGTGCCCACTTCGACGAGCCTGGCGCCCGCGCGCCGCATGATGTCGGGAAGCCGGAACGAGCCGCCAATCTCGATCAGCTCCCCGCGCGAGACCAGCACCTCACGGCGGTTCGCGAGCACACTCAGCATCAGCAGCACCGCGGCCGCATTGTTGTTCACGACCATGGCCGCTTCGGCGCCGGTGAGCTCGCACAACAGCCCCTCGACGGCCAAGTCACGCTCGCCGCGCCGGCCGGATTGCAGATCGAGCTCCAGATTCACCGGCGCGGTGAGCGCCTGTGCCACGGCACGCACGGCCTCCTCGGGCAGCAGTGCGCGCCCCAAATTGGTGTGCAGCACCGTGCCGGTGAGATTGAACACCGGGCGGAGCGTGAGGCGTGCGGCTTCTGCCAGCGTCGTCCCCACGGCGGCGGCGATCACGTCCCCGGTGAGGCTCGCGCCGTCGAGTCCACCGGCGAGCGCGGCGTTGCGCAGACTATCGAGATGGGTGCGTAGCGCCGCGACGACCTGAGTGTGTCCGTGCTGCGCCAACAGTGCCTGGAACGCGCGCGCGTTCAGCAGACGATCGAGCGCGGGAATGTCGGCCGCGTGACCGGGCTCCACCAGATTGCGCATTTTGGCTGCGGGCATGGCTCTCGCGCCGTTCTTGCGCAGCACATTCACGTGGCCGTTTGCAAGTGTCAAGTCGCACAGGCATTTTCGGCGCGCCGCTCCTCGGAGGCCTGCCAAAGCAGCGGATTACCGCTGCCGCGGTGATAACCGGCCTCGGACATCAGCAGATCGAGCGCCAGGCTCGCCAGATCGTCCGCCACTGGCTCGACGCTCGTATCCTTCTCCTGATAGAGAATCTTGCGGTAGGCGTGACACTCATCGCAAGACTCGGCGCGGACGGCCTCGGCACCGCCCTCGATCGAGTGGTAGGCGATATTCGCGGTGCTGTGGCACTGGCTGCAGGTGATGCGCACCAGATGCCATTCGCTGGCGCACAGGGCGCAATGAAGATAGCGGTAGCCCTGAGAGTGCTCATCCACACGAACGACGCTCGCCACCGGCGGCGTGCCGCACACCGGACACAGCCCGGGCACTTCCAGCGCGGGGACTTTCTCGGGCGTGAGGCGGCTCGCGAGCGCCACCCAGTAAACCTGCAGCGCCGCCATCAGAAACGGCGCGCCCGCCACGTCGATGACATCAGCACGCGCTGCGAGCAGCGCATCGGCCTGAGCTTCCAGCAGGGGCGGGGACAGAGCGCGCAGGCGTGCGCACGCCTCCTGCGCGCTCGGCGGAACCTCGCGCGCGGCGGCCACCGCAAGGCACAGCCGCGCCACGAGCTCACGCCACTCGCGCTCGCGCGGCCAGCTGCCGGCATGGATGGGTGGCATGCCGTGGGTGTACGAGCGGGCGAGCTGGGCGGCAGTGGGTAGCGGTGCCGCGAAAGTTCCGAGGGCGGCCTGTTGAGCCTCGGCAACCGCCGCCATCAAACGCAGGTAGTCGCCGATGGCCTGCCCCGGCCCCCCCGGCGCGCCCAGCTGCCGCAGACGCTGGGCGCGTGCCGCGAACAGCCTGGTCCGGTCGGGCAACCGCAGCCGGGGAATCGCTCCCTCGGCAAAGGCTTCAATCTGACCGGGTTCGAGGATGCGCGGCATGAGTGATCTGGCGGAACCAGGCCCGGTGATGCTTCCACGCCCAGCCCGGTGTCACGGTGCCCCGGAGCATGGCGTGCAGCGAGCCCTTCACCCAGATCGCGGCGTAGATGTGCAGCAGGATCGCGCAGATCAACACGAACGCGCACACGGCGTGCACCACGGAGGCGAGGCGAATCACGCCGATTGAGAAATAGAGCGAGAAATAGGCGCGCCAGATGACGAGGCCGGACAGCAGCAGCCCGAGCAGGCAGGCGGCGATGGCGAAGAACAGGAGCTTCTGTCCGGCGTTGTAGCGGCCGACCTCCGGCAGACGCTCCTCGCGGTTGTGCACTACGTCCTGCAGTTGCCGCAGCCACTGCCAATCGGCCGCCTGCATGCGGTTGTCGCCCCACACGCTCGCCGCCAGCGGCAGGAACACGATCAGCATGAAGAGCCCGATGAACGGATGCAGAATCCTCGTCCAGGGGCCGCCGCCGAACAGATTGCTGAGCCAGAAGAGGGCGGGATGAAACAGCGCCAGCCCCGAGAGCGCCGCGAGCACGAACCCGAGGGCGATCAGCCAGTGATTGGTGCGCTCGCCGGAGCTGTAGCGCTCCACAGTCGCGCGGCGTTCGTTATCGCTCATGGGCGCTTGTCCGGTGGTTGCGTGCCGGGGCGTTGCGCGGCGTTGCGCTGCGGCGCGGCGTCGAGAGCCTGCCGCGCAGCCGCCTCGTCGGGCTCATCGATCTCGTTGCGCCCGATGCGCACGAAGTGGAAGAAGCCGGCGAGGGCGGTGAAGGCCATGGCGGCGAGCGCGATCGGCTTGCCGGCACCCTTCCAGAGTCCGACCAGCGAGCTGATGTGCGGATCAGGCGCGAGGCCGGCGTACAGCTGCGGTTGATCGGCATGGTGGAGCACGTACATCACGTGCGTGCCCCCCACGCCGGGTGGATCGTACAGGCCCGCCTGGTCAAAGCCGCGTGACTTAAGGTCTTCCACCCGCTCGGCGGCATGCTGCTGCATGTCCTCCTTGGTGCCGAACACCAGCGCGCCCGTGGGACAGGCCTTGATGCAGGCCGGCTCGAGCCCCACCGCCACGCGGTCGGAGCACAGAGTGCACTTGTAGGCCTTGTGATCGCGCTTGGAGATGCGCGGGATGTTGAACGGGCAGCCGGTGATGCAGTACCCGCAGCCGATGCAGTTCTCCTCGTGAAAGTCCACGATGCCGTTCGAGTACTGCACGATCGCGCCCGGCGCCGGGCACGCTTTCAGGCACCCCGGGTCGGCACAGTGCATGCAGCCGTCCTTGCGGATCAGCCATTCCAGATCGCCCTTGGGGTTCTCGTATTCGGTGAAGCGCATCAACGTCCAGGACTCGCCGGACAGATCGCCCGGGTTGTCATAGACGCCGGCGTTGCTGCCGATCTCGTCGCGCAGGTCGTTCCATTCCATGCACGCGACCTGGCAGGCCTTGCAGCCGATGCACTTGGTCGTGTCGATGAGCTTGGCGACCGTGCCGGTGTAGGCTTCGCGCACACCCGGCGGGGCCGTGGTGGTCGCCGAGCGGCGCACGATGTCGAGTGATTGCAGTGCCATGTCAGAGGGTCTCCACCCGGTTCACAGCTTTTCGACCTTGACGAGGAACGACTTGAACTCAGGCGTCTGCGCATTGGCATCGCCGACGACCGGTGTCAACGTGTTGGCGAGAAATCCGGGCTTGGCGAGGCCGGTAAAGCCCCAGTGAATCGGAATGCCCACCGTATGCACCGCCTTGCCGTCCGCCGGCAGCGTCCGCAGGCGTTTGGTGACCACCGCTACCGCCTTGATGAAGCCGCGATTCGAGGACACCTTCACGCGGTCGCCGGCTGCAATGCCGAGCTCTTTCGCAAGCCCTTCGCCGATCTCGACGAACTGCTCGGGCTGCAGGATCGCATTCAACCGCACGTGCTTGGTCCAGTAGTGGAAGTGCTCCGTGAGGCGGTAGGTCGTCGCGACGTGGGGGAACTGCGCGACCTTGCCGAAGGCGGCGAGGTCGTCCGGGAACACACGCGCGGCCGGGTTGCTGAGGGTCTGCGACTGCCCCGGGCTCAGCGGGTTGTGGGCGAGGGGGGTCTCGAAGGGCTCGTAGTGCTCGGGGAAGGGGCCCTCGGCCATATTGCCGCGCGCGAAGAAGCGCGCGACGCCTTCCGCGTTCATGATGAACGGCCCC
>DATGVL010000004.1:0-8867 GCA_035300445.1 Steroidobacteraceae bacterium | reverse complement strand
TTGGCGGAGAGAGAGGGATTCGAACCCTCGAAGGGCTTTTGACCCTTACACCCTTAGCAGGGGTGCGCCTTCGACCGCTCGGCCATCTCTCCGCGCCCTGGGAACGCTTGTCTGTCAGTTGGCCGGCGGCTGTCCCGGCTGCCCGCCCTGCGGGGCGGCCATGATACTGAAGCGGCTCGCGTGCAGCAAAGCGCTCGAGCGCTCGAGCGCTCGACCGCTCGCGCCCTCAGGCGGCGAGCCGTGCGCGCACGAACGCCTGCACCGACTCGAGCGCCGCATCGAGCGCCTCGGGCTTACTGCCACCAGCCTGCGCAAAATCCGCCCGACCCCCGCCGCGACCGCCCACCTGCGCCGCCACCGCACCGGCCAGCTCGCCGGCCTTGATGCGGGCGGTCTGGTCCGCGGTCACCCCCACTACCAGCAGCACCTTCGCGGGGTTCTCGACACTCGCCAGCACCACGACCGCCGACTTGAGGCGCCCCTTCAGCTGATCCACGGCGCTGCGCAGCGCATCCGCATCCGCACCGTCCACCCGGGTGGCGATCACCTTGACGCCCTCCACGTCCACGGCACCCGCGGCGAGATCGACTCCCTGACCGGAGGCGAGCCGGTCCTTCAGCGCGCGAATCTCGCGCTCCATCTGGCGCGCGCGCTCGAGTTGCTCGCGCACCTTGTCCTTCAGCTCCTCGCGCGTGCCACGCACCATGGCGGCGAGGTCCCGCAGCAGCACCTCGTTCTGATCGACGTAGTCGAGCGCTGCCTGCCCGGTGAGCGCTTCGATGCGGCGCACGCCGGAAGCAACCCCGCCCTCGCTCACGATCTTGAAAAGCCCGATGTCGCCGGCGCGTTGCACGTGAGTGCCGCCGCACAGCTCCATCGAGAACTCACCCAGGCGCAGCACCCGCACGTCCTTGTCGTATTTCTCGCCAAACAACGCGATGGCGCCCCCGGCCACCGCGCCTTCGTAGTCCATGAGGCGCGTTTCCGCCGGGATGTTGGCGCGAATCTGCGCATTCACGAGATGTTCGATCTCGCGCAGCTCCTCGGGTGTGACCGGCTGGAAATGCGCGAAATCGAAGCGCAGCCGGTCGGGCGCCACCAGCGATCCCTTCTGCTGTACGTGGCTGCCCAGTACCTTGCGCAGCGCCGCGTGCAGCAGATGCGTGGCGCTGTGATTGAGCGCCGTCGCCTGACGGCGCGGGCCGTCCACTTGAGCCTCGAGCGTGTCCCCGAGACGGACACTGCCCTGCGCAAGCTGCCCGATGTGCGAATGCGCGGCGCCGCGCTTCTGCGTGTCAGCCACTACGAAGCGCACACCGGGACCGGTGAGCTCGCCCGCATCCCCCACCTGACCGCCTGCCTCGGCGTAGAACGGCGTGCGGTCGAGCACGACCTCACCCTGCTCGCCCGCGCCGAGCGCCTCCACCTGCGCGCCCTGCTTCAGCAGCGCGACCACACGGCCAGAGCCGGTCAGCCCCTCGTAGCCCTGGAACAGCGTGTGCGCGTCGAACGAGGCGCTGCTGCGCAGATCCACGCCGAACTTGCTGGCTTCCTGCGAACGGCGCCGCTGCTCCGCCATCGCCGCTTCAAAGCGCGTCTGGTCGATTTCCAGGCCGCGCTCGCGCGCCACGTCGGCCGTCAGGTCGACCGGAAAACCATAGGTGTCGTACAGCTTGAACACGGTGTCACCGTCGATCACCTTCGTGCCTTGCAGGTTGCGAATGGCGCCCTCGAGCAACACCATGCCGTTGGCGAGCGTCTCCGCGAAGCGCTCCTCCTCCTGTTGCAGCACGCGCTCGGCTTGTGCGCGGCCGCGCGTGAGCTCCGGGTACGCGCCACCCATCTCCGCTTCGAGCACCGGCACCAGCTTGTAGAAAAAAGGCTCCTGGATGCCGAGCTTGTACCCGTGGCGAAGCGCGCGGCGGATGATGCGGCGCAGCACGTAACCGCGGCCCTCGTTGGAAGGCAACACGCCGTCGACCACCAGGAAGGTGCTGGCGCGGATGTGATCTGCGATCACGCGCAGCGAGTTGGAAGTCAGGACCGAAGTTCCGGCGAGCTGGCCGGCGGCGCGGATCAGGTTCCTGAACAGATCGATATCGTAGTTGGAGTGTACGCCCTGCATGACCGCCGCGATGCGCTCAAGGCCCATGCCGGTGTCCACCGACGGCCGCGGCAGCGGCTTGAGCTTGCCGTCCGCGGCGCGCTCGAACTGAGTGAAGACCAGGTTCCAGATCTCTACATACCGGTCGCCCTCCTCCTCGGCAGAGCCCGGCGGACCGCCGGCGATGCCCGCTCCATGGTCATAGAAGATCTCGCTGCACGGACCGCACGGGCCGGTATCGCCCATGGCCCAGAAGTTGGAGGCTTCCCCCAGGCGCGCGAAGCGCTGCGGACTGACGCCGATGTCCTTCAGCCAGATCTCCGCCGCCTCGTCATCGTCGCGGTACACCGTGCACCACAGCCGCGCCGGGTCGAGTCCCAGGGTGTAGATGAGGAAATCCCAGGCCAAATGAATCGCCTCGCGCTTGAAATAGTCCCCAAAGGAGAAGTTACCGAGCATCTCGAAGAACGTGTGGTGCCTGGCCGTGTAACCCACGTTCTCCAGGTCATTGTGCTTGCCGCCGGCGCGTACGCAGCGCTGGCTCGAGGCGGCGCGCAGGTAGTCACGCTGCTCCCTGCCGAGGAACACGTCCTTGAACTGCACCATGCCGGAGTTGGTAAAGAGCAGCGTCGGGTCGTTGCCGGGCACGAGCGAACTCGAGGGCACGATCACGTGGTTGTGCCCGCGGAAGAACTCCAGGAACGCACTGCGCACGTCCGCGGCGCTCATGTAAGAGGGTTTGTTCAAGTTGTTTCAGTCCACATCCGGATCGGCGCCTGTGGCCGCGCGGATATGATCCGACGAAAAGCCACGATACTGCAAAAAACGTGCTTGCCGGGCCTTGTCCGCCCAGCTCGCTGGCGGCTGGCGGCCGAACTTGGCGCTGCGCGCACGGCGCGCGAGCGCGTGCCAATCCGGTCCGCTGGCGAGCGCCGCATCGACCAGCTCCTCGGGCAGGCCGCAGCGGCGCAGCTGCGCGGCAATGCGGATCGGGCCCCGGCCACGCCGGGCGTGCCAGTTGACATGGTTTTCCGCGAAGCGCCGGTCGTCGAGCACGCCGCGTGCAGCGAGCTCGGCGATCACCTGCCCCGCGGCGGCGTCCTCAAAACCCTTGGAACACAGCTTCGCACGCAGTTCCGCGCAGGCGAAGTCCCGTCGCGCGAGCAGCGCGACGGCGGCCGTGCGCACCGCCTCGGGATCTGCGCGCGGGTCCGAATTTGCCGGCTGCCGTTCCGAATTTGACCGTTTTCCTGATCTGAGCGGCGGCATGATTTGCGGTGCAGTATAGTGTGTCAGCGGCGGCTCGCCCGGGTGGCGTGGCCGCTGCACATTCAAGCGGGGAGACGGAACATCATGAGACTCGCTGTTGGAGTCCTGGCGTGCATGGGCGTCGTCACAATGCACGTGGCGCTCGCCGACCCGCCGGGTCCGGCCGGCGGCGCCCCCGCGCCGGCAGCCTCCCCCAGCGCGTCGGCATCACCGGCCGCTGCCGCTCCCGGCACAGCCCCCGCGCCCGCCACCCAGGTCCCCACGCCTGCGCCAGCGACCGCGGCCGCACCGGCCACGACGACCAACGGCGTGGACGAAAAGAACCTGCGCTCGGCAGGCTACAAGCCCGAAATGCGCAACGGTGTGAATATCTGGTGCCGCAAGGAACCGGTGCTGGGCTCACGGCTCGCCGAGCAGAAAAACTGTGGCACCGCTGAGCAGCTGAGACAGAGCGTGCAGGAGATCCAGAACCGCATTCAGGATATCCAGCACAAGCAGATCAACCCCACCAGCCACTGAGCCCCGCACATCACGCGCCGCGCTCGATCAAGCCGAATCGGCCGCCTGAGCGCCGTTGCTGCGCTGCTGGCGCGGTGGCAGCAGCTTCGCCCTCACCTGCTCCTCGATCTCGCGCGCCACTTCCTTGTTCGCCAGCAGGTAGGCGCGCGCATTGTCCTTGCCCTGGCCGATGCGGCTGCCCTTATAGGCATACCAGGCGCCCGACTTTTCGATGATCCCGAGCGAGCTGCCGAGCTCGATGATCTCGCCCTCGCGTGAGATGCCCTGCCCGTACATGATCTCGAACTCCGCCTCCCGGAAGGGCGGCGCGACCTTGTTCTTCACCACCTTGACGCGTGTCATGTTGCCGGTGACTTCCTCGCCGTTCTTGATCGCACCGATGCGCCGGATGTCGAGGCGCACCGAGGCATAGAACTTCAGCGCGTTGCCGCCGGTGGTGGTTTCGGGGTTGCCGAACATCACGCCGATCTTCATGCGGATCTGGTTGATGAAGATGACGATGGTGTTCGAGCGGCTGATGTTGCCGGTGAGCTTGCGCAGCGCCTGCGACATGAGACGCGCATGCAGGCCGACCTGCATCTCGCCCATCTCGCCTTCGATCTCGGCCCGGGGTGTGAGAGCGGCCACGGAATCAATCACGACGATGTCGACGGCGTTCGAGCGCACCAGCATGTCGGTGATTTCCAGCGCCTGCTCGCCGGTATCCGGCTGCGACACCAGCAGATCGGTGATGTTCACGCCGAGCCTCTCGGCGTACGACGGATCGAGCGCGTGCTCCGCATCGACGAACGCGGCCGTGCCGCCGCCGCGTTGCACTTCGGCGATGACCTGCAGGGTGAGCGTCGTCTTGCCGGAAGCCTCGGGCCCGTAGACCTCCACCACCCGGCCGCGCGGCAGCCCGCCGATCCCCAAGGCGATGTCGAGTCCGAGCGAACCGGTGGACACAGTCTCCACGTCGTAGTTCGCTGCGGCATCTCCCAGGCGCATCACCGAGCCCTTGCCGAACTGCTTTTCGATCTGTCCGAGTGCGGCGGCGAGCGCCTTCTTGCGATTTTCTTCCATCTGAGATTCCGTAGGAGTGTGGCGCGGAGCGAGAAAAATTCTCCGGCCGCAATTATCACATAAACATGCGGCTATCGGTGCGCGCGGGCGGTGCTGTTTTGCAGCTACTCGTGCACTTTCTCCGCCTTAACCAGTAAATACGATTCAATGACACTGTATATCGGGCCGGCCGCGTCGGTGCGGCTCTCGATCAGCGCGAACGCGTCGAAGCGCCACAGCACCGGCTGCAGAGCGAGCTCGGATGGCGCATGGGCAACCTTGCGCGCCACGGTGACATGCGCGCGGAAGGGCTTGAGATCCGGACTAAAGCCCGCGGCCGCGGCTTCACTCTTGAGCGTCGCCGAGAGCACCGGCGCGCCTGCCGCATCCGCCTCGCGCGGCTCACCCACGGCTTGCGCAGCCTCGAGCTCCCCGGTGCCGAGCGCGCACAGGATCTGCGGTCTCGCCCAATATGCCAGGCGATCGAAGCTCACGAGCAGCGGCTGCCCAGCCGCGGGGAATGCGTCCGCGACCCGGCGCGCGATCCGGTCAAGCTCCGGAACCCGACCCTCAGGCACACCGCCGAGGAATGCCAGGGTCACGTGCAGGCTCGGCACCGGCACCGGACGGCCCCCGCAGGATCTGACGCTCTTGCGGGTCGCAGAGTGAAGCGCATCGCGCTGCTCCTCATCCGGCCACAGCGCGAAGAACAGCCGCCGCGTCGGTTCGCGCGTCGGCGGGGCTGGGGTCTGCTCCTCGGCCGTCGGGCGCGACTGTCCGCCGCCGCTCAAACCGCATCCGTACGCGGCGTCGCTTGCAGACGCACCGGCAGATCGAGCCGCAGGATGAGCCGCAGCGCATGCTGCACCGAATGGCTGCGCACGAACGCACGATCCCCGGCGAAGAGTCTTTCCTCGGCGATGATGTCTATCACCCGCGCCTGACGGGCGGCGGCGCAGAACCACACGGTGCCGACCGGCTTAGCGGGCGTGCCGCCATCCGGGCCGGCAATGCCGGTGACCGCCAGCGCCACGGTGGCCCCGGAAACGCGCAGCGCCCCTTCGGCCATCTCCCGCACACTCTGCTCGCTCACCGCGCCGAAGCTCGCCAGCGTACGCGCCGCCACGCCCAGGTCGCGCACCTTCGCGGCATCCGAATAGGTCACGTAGCCACACTCGAACCACTGTGAGCTGCCGGGCACGTCGGTGAGCGCCTTGGCGACCCACCCGGCGGTGCAGGACTCGGCGGTGACCATGCGCCGCTCGGCGGCGTGCAGCTTGTGGCCGACGCGCTCGGCCAGCTCGTAGAGCTCAGGATCGCTCACCATGGGTGCGAGGCTAACCCAGGCGCCACCCGCGACGGTAGCGGCCGCCGGGCGCCGGCCGCGGCCACCCCCCACCCCATGCCGCCGAAGCCCGCCCATGCGGGTCGTCTTGCGGTAGCCTTCGCGCATCATGAATGACGCGGTCCGCTCACAGCACACGCCGATGATGCAGCAGTACCTGCGCATCAAGGGCCAGCATCCGGACATGCTGCTGTTCTACCGGATGGGCGATTTCTACGAGCTGTTCTACGAGGATGCGCGCCGCGCGGCGGCGCTGCTCGACATCATTCTCACCGCGCGCGGGCAGTCCGCCGGCGAGCCGATCCCGATGGCCGGAGTGCCGTACCACGCCGTGGACAGCTACCTCGCCAGGCTCGTGCGCAAAGGCGAGAGCGTCGCGATCTGCGAGCAGCTGGGGGACCCGGCGACCTCAAAAGGGCCGGTCGAGCGGCAGGTGGTGCGCATCGTCACGCCCGGGACCGTCACTGACACAGCGCTCCTGGAGGAGCGGCAGGACACCCTGGTCGGCGCTGTGGCGCTCGAGGGCGAGCGCTTCGGGCTCGCGTGGCTGGATCTCGCGGCCGGGCGCTTCACGGTGCTGCAGGGCGAGGGGCGCCAGGGGCTCGCCGCCGAGCTCGAGCGGTTGAAGCCCGCGGAGCTGCTGCTCGCGGAGGGCGCAGGCGTCGAACCCCCCACGCGAGCGGGGACGGCACTGCGGATGCGTCCGCCGTGGCACTTCGAGCTCGCCAGCGCCTCGCGCCTGCTGACCGACCAGCTCGGTACGCTCGATCTGAAGGGCTTCGGCGCGGATGATCTGCCGCTCGCCATCCGTGCCGCGGGGGCGCTGCTGCAGTACGTGCGCGACACGCAGAAGTCGGCATTGCCGCACATCCGCGCGCTGCGAGTCGAGGAGCGCGGTGAGGCGCTGATGCTCGATGCCGCCAGCCGCCGCAATCTCGAGCTCGACGTGAGCCTGAGCGGACGCGAAGACGCGACGCTGTTCGCCGTCATCGACAGCTGCGTCACCGCCATGGGCTCACGGCAGCTGCGCCGCTGGCTCAACCGCCCCTTGACCACGCAGGCGCTGCTGCGCGCCAGGTACCACGCCCTCGGCGCCCTGATCGATGCGCGCGGCTTCAGCGCCGTGCGCGGCCATCTCGAGGGTGTGGGAGATGTGGAGCGCATCCTGGCGCGGGTGGCGCTGCGCTCCGCGCGGCCGCGCGACCTCACACAGCTGCGCAGCTCCCTCACCGCCCTGCCGGGCGTGCGCACCGCGCTTGACGCGCTCGACGCGCCGCTCCTTAAGGAGCTGCGCGCACGCATGCAGGAGCACGAGGACGTGGCGACTCTCCTGTCATCGGCCATCGCCGCGGAGCCCGCCGCGCTCGTGCGCGACGGCGACGTCATCGCGGAGGGCTACGACCCGGAGCTCGATGAGCTGCGGCGCATCGCCACCCACACCGATACATTCCTGCTCGAGCTGGAGCGGCGCGAACGCGAGCGCACGGGGCTCCCCGCCCTCAAGGTCGGCTACAACCGCGTGCAGGGATTCTTCATCGAGATCGCGCGCCGGGATGCCGAGCGCGTCCCCAAGGACTACGTCCGTCGCCAGACGGTGAAGTCCGCCGAGCGCTTCATCACCGAGGAGCTGAAGGGCTTCGAGGCGCGGGTACTGGGCGCGCGCGATCAGGCGCTGGCGCGCGAGAAGCAGCTCTACGAGCAGGTCCTGACGCGGCTCATCGACGCCCTGGGGCCGCTGCAGGCGACCGCCGGCGCGCTCGGCGAGCTCGATGCACTCGCCGCGCTGGCCGAGCGCGCCTGCGTGCTCGAGTGGACGCTTCCTGAGCTGGTGACGGAGCCGTGTATCGCCATCGACGGCGGGCGTCATCCCGTGGTCGAGAGCTTCTCGGAAGCGCCATTCGTGCCCAACGATCTGCGTCTGGATGCCGAGCGGCGCATGCTCATCATCACCGGCCCCAACATGGGCGGGAAATCGACCTACATGCGCCAGGCGGCGCTCATCGCGCTGCTGGCGCACGTGGGCAGCTACGTACCCGCCGAGCGCGCGGTGTTAGGTCCGCTGGATCGCATTTTTACCCGCATCGGCGCGGCCGACGATCTCGCCGGCGGGCGCTCCACTTTCATGGTGGAGATGACCGAGGCCGCCAACATTCTGCACAACGCCACCGCACGCAGCCTCATTCTGCTCGATGAGATCGGCCGCGGCACCAGTACCTTCGACGGCCTGTCGCTCGCCTGGGCGATGGCGCGCGACATCGCCACGCGCGTGCGCGCCTTCACGCTCTTCGCCACCCACTACTTCGAGCTCACGACCCTCGCCACTGAAGTCGAGGGCTGCGCCAACGTGCACCTGGACGCGACCGAGCATGGCGAGGGCATCGTATTCCTGCACGCGGTGAAGGACGGGCCCGCCGACCGCAGCTATGGCCTGCAGGTGGCGCAGCTCGCCGGGGTGCCGGTGAGCGTGATCGGCGAGGCACGGCGCTACCTCGAGGCCCTGGAGTCACAGCGCGATCGCGAGCGCGCCTCGGCCAACGGCCGCGGCGCTCCTGCGGCGCAAACCGAACTGCAGTTGTTCACCGCGCCCAC
>DATGVL010000003.1:0-67505 GCA_035300445.1 Steroidobacteraceae bacterium | reverse complement strand
ACCGGCAGGCATTTGCCGGCGCGCAGGTAGAAGGGCACGCCGCTCCAGCGCCAGGAGTCGATTTGCAGCGCCAGCGCGGCGTAAGTCTCCACCCGCGAGTCGGCGGCCACGCCCGGCTCCCTGCGGTACCCGGTGAACTGTCCGCGCACCAGTTGCGCGGGCGACGCCGGGCGCACGGCTTTCAGCACTTTCACCTTCTCATCGCGCAGCGCCTCGCCCTCGGTGTTGACCGGCGGCTCCATGGTGAGCAGCGCCATGATCTGCAGGAGGTGGTTCTGGATGACGTCGCGGACCGCGCCGGTTTCCTCGTAGAAGCGGCCACGGCCGGCGACCCCGATCTTCTCGGCCATGGTGATCTGCACGCTGGCGACGAAGTTGCGGTTCCACACCGGCTCGAGGAAGGAGTTGGCGAAGCGGAAATACAGGATGTTCTGCACCGCCTCCTTGCCGAGGTAATGGTCGATGCGAAAGATGCTGGCTTCCGGGAAATGCGTGTGCAGTGTGCGGTTGAGCGCGCGCGCGGAAGTGAGGTCGTGCCCGAAGGGCTTCTCGACCACCACGCGGCTGCCCTGCGCACAGCTCGAGGCGCTCAGGTGCTCGATGACCACTGGGAACATGCTCGCCGGTATGGCGAGATAGTACAGCGGCCGCTGCGCGTCCCCGAGCGCCTGGCGCAGCGCATTGAACGTGGGGCGCTGGTTGTAATCGCCGTCCACGTAGCGCAGCAGTCCCGTGAGTCGGGCCACGACCGCCTCGTCCGCCGCCGGCACGAAGGCCTCCAGGCTCTCGCGCACGCGCGCCGCGAGCTGCGCGGCTTTCCACCCCTGGCGCGCGACGCCGACCACCGGCACGGTCAAGAGGCCCCGGCGTACCAGGTGATAGAGCGCGGGATAGATCTTGCGATAACACAGATCGCCGGTCGCTCCGAAGAGCACGACGGCATCACAGTCACGGCGTTCCATGGTTTCCCTCGACGTGACCTCCGAACCCGAGGCGCATCGCGGACAGGACTTTGTTGGCGAACTCAGCCTGCCCGCGCGACTCGAAGCGCGAATACAACGCCGCGCTCAGCACCGGGGCCGGCACGCCGGTTTCGACCGCCGCCTCCACGGTCCAGCGCCCCTCCCCCGAGTCCGCCACGTGCCCGCCGAACCCGGCGAGTCTGCCGTCCTGCGCCAGGGCGGCCGCGGTGAGATCCAACAGGCGCGAGGCAATGATGCTGCCGTGGCGCCAGACTTCCGCGATGGCGGCCAGGTCGAGCCGGTACTCGAAGAAGCGCGGGTTCGCGAGCGGCGCGGTCTCGGCATCGGCCGTCGCGGTGCGCAGCCCTGCATCCGCATGCGCCAGAATGTTCAGGCCCTCGGCGTACGCGGCCATCAGTCCGTACTCGATGCCGTTGTGGACCATTTTCACGAAGTGCCCCGCCCCATGCGGGCCGCAGTGCAGGTAGCCCAGGCTGGCTGCCGCAGCGCCCGCGGCGCCGCCGGCGGCGGACGGCATCCTGCCAGCCGGTGACAGCGTCGCCAGCGCCGGCTCGAGCAGCGCGACCGCTTCCGGCGCGCCGCCGATCATCAGGCAGTAGCCCTGCTCGAACCCGAGCACCCCGCCGCTGGTGCCGACGTCGAGGTAGCGGATACCCGCCGCCTCGAGTTCCCCGGCGCGCCGGATGTCGTCGTGATAGTTGGAATTGCCCCCATCGACGAGGACATCGCCCGCGGCGAGGAGCGGGCGCAGCTGCGCGAGCACCGCATCGACCATCGCCGCCGGCACCATGATCCACACCGCCCGCGGCGGCGAGAGCAGCCGCACCAGCTCCTGCGGCGAGCGCGCCGCCTGCGCCCCGTACGCCGCCACCGCCTGCACCGCCTCGGGTCTGGGATCGTAAGCCACGCACTCGTGGCCACCCTGCAGCAGGCGCCGCACCATGTTGGCGCCCATGCGCCCGAGCCCGATCATCCCGATCCGCATCGCCTGACTCCTGAATGCGTTAGTTTGGTACCCGCCGGATCTGCGCTCCGAGCTGTGCGAGCTTCTCCTCGATCGCTTCGTAGCCGCGATCGATGTGGTAGATGCGCTCGACGTCGGTACGTCCCTCGGCGATGAGCCCGGCTAGCACCAGGCTCGCCGAGGCGCGCAGATCGGTCGCCATCACCGGCGCCGCGGTGAGCTTGGCGACGCCGTGAATGATGGCGGTGTTGCCTTCCAGGCGAATCTCGGCTCCCATGCGCCGCATCTCCAGCATGTGCATGAAGCGGTTCTCGAAGATGGTCTCGGTGATGGTGCCGACACCGGAGGCCACCGTGTTGAGCGCGGCGAACTGCGCCTGCATGTCGGTCGGAAATGCGGGATACGGGGCGGTGCGCACGTCGACCGCCTTCAAGGTCCGCCCGCGCATGTCCACCTCGACCCAGTTCTCGCCCACACCCACTCTGGCGCCCGCCTCCTCGAGCTTGGCCAGCACCGCATCCAGATGCTCGGGGCGCGTGCTCTTGATGCGCACGTGACCGCGGGTGATCGCGCCGGCGACCAGATAGGTGCCGCTCTCGATGCGATCCGGCAGCACCTCGTAAGTCGTGCCGCGCAGCCGCCGCACGCCCTGCACGACGATCTTGTCGCTGCCCGCGCCGCGGATGTCGGCGCCCATCGCGATGAGGAAGTTGGCGAGGTCCACGACCTCGGGCTCGCGCGCGGCGTTCTCGATGATCGTCTCACCCTCGGCGAGCGTCGCCGCCATCATCAGATTCTCGGTGCCGGTGACCGTCACGGTGTCGAGCACCAGCCGCGCGCCCTTCAGGCGTGAGGCGCGAGCGCGGATGTAGCCGCCCTCGATGGTGATGTCCGCCCCCATCGCCTGCAGCCCCGCGACGTGGATATTCACCGGGCGCGCGCCGATGGCGCAGCCCCCCGGCAAGGACACGTCAGCGTGCCCGTAGCGCGCGACCAGGGGTCCCAGCACCAGGATGGAGGCACGCATGGTCTTCACCAGGTCGTAGGGCGCGAAGCACTCGCGCACCGTCGAGGCGTCCACCTCGATGCGCATGCGCTCGTCGATCGTGACGGTGGCGCCCATCCTGCCGAGCAGCTCCACCGTGGTGGTGACGTCCTTCAGATGCGGCACGTTCGCGATCACCACCGGATCCTCCGCGAGCAGCGCGGCGGCGAGGATCGGCAGCGTCGCATTCTTGGCGCCGGAGATGCGCACTTCGCCCTCGAGGGGTACGCCGCCCTGGATCTGCAGCTTGTCCATGCTAATCCTGCGCGGATTCTTCGGGCGTCAGCGCCTCGATCGACAGGGCGTGTATTTCGCGACCCATGAGCTCCCCCAGCGTGCGGTACACAAGCTGGTGGCGGGCCACGCTCTTCAGCTGCGCGAACTCGCGCGCGACGATGTGCGCGGCAAAATGGGTGTTGTCATCCGACTGCACGCGCACCGAGCTTCCGGGGAGGCCTGCGCGGATCAGCGCCGCGACGTCTTCAGGGTTCATGGGCGTAAACCTTCCGCTTAGGCTGCTTCATCGCTTCGCAAGGAAACGCACCCCGGGCAGGCCCTCGAAATCCACGTCCTGCGTCCAGAGGATCGCGCCGCTGCGCTGCGCGGTCGCGAGCATGATACCGTCCGCCATCGCGATGCTGTGATCGATCGAGAGCCGCGCCGCCGCGAGTGCCGTGGCCCGGTCAAGGTCGACCACCTTTCCCTGCTCCATGACGGCCACGCTGCGCAGCGCCTCGTCATCGCCGCGCTGCTGCGCGATCCGCTTGAATACCTCGAAAAGTGACAGTGTGGGCACGATGAGCGAACGGGTCGTCTCGATAGGCTTGGCGAATTCTCCGGCGTTCGGACCATCGGCGAAGTACTCCAGCCAGGCCGAGGAGTCCACCACATTCATACACGGTCAGGTTCCCGCGGCACATCGGTGGAAATGCCCTTCAGGGATCCCCGGCTCGCCTTGACCGACCTCAGAGGTACAAGCTCGATCCGGCCGCGATACTCTATCGCGTGCAGTTTCTCGCCCGGCTTGATGCCGAGCGCCTCGCGTATGACCCGCGGGATCACGATTTGGAACTTGGACGACACGGTTATAGTGGTCATACGTTTTTCCTATCGATGCGCAGATTGTAAGACGATTGCCTGCGGCGTGCAAACGCGCCTGCGTGGCCCCTCCCAAGCGCGCCTATAATGACCGGCATGGATTCGCACCCGGCCGCCGCGGCCACCCCCCGCCCGGCACCCGACGATGAGCAGCTGCTCGCCTCCGCGCGGCGGGCGCTCGGCATCGAGGCCCGGGCGGTCGAGGCGCTCACCGCAAGGCTCGGGGCCGCGTTCGCGCAGGCCTGCCGCCTCTGCCTCGCCTGCCACGGGCGCGTCGTGGTCACCGGCATGGGCAAGTCCGGGCACGTCGCCGGCAAGATCGCCGCCACCCTGGCCAGTACCGGCACACCGGCCTTCTTTCTGCACCCTGCGGAAGCCGGGCACGGTGACCTCGGCATGATCACCCGCGTCGATGCGGTGCTGGCGCTGTCCAACTCCGGTGAGACCCCCGAGCTGGTGCTGCTGCTGCCGCACCTCAAGCGCCTCGCCGTGCCGCTCATCGTGATGACCGGCAGGACCGATTCGACGCTCGCTCGCGCCGCGAGCGTGGCGCTCGATGTGGGCGTGCCCGAGGAAGCCTGCCCGCTGAATCTCACCCCCACCGCCAGCACCACCGCCACGCTGGCCATGGGCGATGCGCTCGCGGTAGCGGTGCTCGAGGCGCGCGGCTTCACCCGGCAGGACTTCGCGCGCTCCCACCCCGGCGGCGCGCTGGGCAGGAAGCTCCTGCTGCACGTCGAGGACCTGATGCGTACCGGCGCGGCCGTGCCGCGCAGCGCGCCCGGCGCCCCCTTGAGCGAGGGCCTGATCGAGATGTCGCGCAAGGGTCTGGGGATGACGGTGGTGGTCGATCCTGATGAGCGCATCCTCGGGGTGTTCACCGACGGGGACCTGCGCCGCGCGCTCGACCGGCAGATCGATGTGCACGCGACAGTGATGAGCGCGGTGATGACCGCGCACGCCCGCACCATCGGCCCGCGCGAGCTCGCGGCCGAAGCCGTGCACCTCATGGAGGTGCATCGGATCACGGCGCTGCCGGTCAGCGACGCGGACGGCCGCCTCATCGGCGCGCTCAACGTGCACGACCTGCTGCGCGCCGGCGTCGTGTGAAGCGCTCGGCCGGCTCGCCCATGCCGAACGCCATCAGCCTGCTGGTGCTGGACGTGGACGGCGTGCTCACCGACGGCCGGCTGTACTTCGGCCCCCGTGGCGAGGCGCTCAAGGTGTTTCACGTGCACGACGGGCACGGCATCGCGCAACTGCGCCGCGCCGGGGTGCAGGTGGCGGTGATCTCGGGCAGGCGCTCGCCCATGGTGGCCGCGCGCTGCCGCGAGCTGGGCGTGCGGTATGTGCTGCAGGGAGTGGCGGACAAGCTCACCGCCTTGGCGCGCCTGTGCGCGCGCCTGGGCGTGCGGCCCGGCGCGTGCGCCTGTGTCGGGGATGACCTGCCGGACGTGCCGTTGATGCGCGCAGTAAGGCTCAGCTTCGCGGTCGCGGATGCGCACCGCGAGGTACGGCGCGCCGCCGATGTCGTGACCCGCCGGCGCGGCGGGCGCGGCGCGGTGCGCGAGGTGTGTGATCACCTGCTCGCGTTGCGGGCGCGCCGGGCGCGCCCGCGATGATCTATCGGCTGCTGGCGATCCTCGCGGTGGTGGCGCTGATCGTCGGTATCGTGGTGCTCTCCGGACCGCAGCGCGAGAACAACGCGCCCGCGAGCGTCGCACCGCTGCACGACCCGGGTTACGCGGCCCGCAAGGCGCACGTGATCCAGACCGGCTCCGATGGACGAGCGCTGTACACACTCGACGCCGCGCAGATTCAACAGCAGCCGAACCAGGGCACGGTGGACCTGCAACAGGTGCAGCTCGGCTTTCGCGACACGAGCGGCACTGAATGGACCGCGCGCGCCGCTCGCGGCCAGCTCACCCAGGGGAGCGGTGTCGTGCAGCTCGAGGGTGGCGTGCGCGTCGCTGGCAGCCTGCCGGACAGCGGCGAGCCCGCCGAGATCTCCGCCGAGCACCTCTCGTTCGACACCCAGTCGCAGATCGTCACGACGCGCGATCCGGTCACGCTGCTGGTGTCGGGACGGCAGCTGCACGCGCAAGGGCTGATCGCCAGGTTGAAGGAGCGTCACGTGCAGTTAGAATCGGCCGTGCATGGCTCGTTCTCCTCCGTGCCGTAAGGCGCCGCTGCTGGCCGCCGCGCTCCTGAGCGCGGCAGTTGCGCCGGGGGTGGGCGCCGCCGACGCTGCGGCGCCGCCGGCCCCGCCGCCCGCCCAGCAACCGATCAATCTGGACGCGGCCTCCACCGAGGTCGACGGCCGCACGAACACGCTGGTATTCACCGATGTCGTCATATCGCAGGGAGCCACCCGGGTGCAGGCGGAGCACGCACGCGCCACCGGACTCAACTTCGCCAACAGCCGCTGGACCTTCGACGGCAAGGTGCGCATCGACGCGGAACTGCACGGCAACCTGCGCTCCGACCAGGCAACGATCGAATTCAGGGACAACCACATCGCGCGCGCCACGGTCACCGGCAAACCCGCCGAGTTCGAGCAGAAGCGCACCGACTCCGAGCAGCTGGCGCGCGGTCACGCCGGTGAGATCGTCTATGACGTGAGCGACGGAACCGTGCGGCTGACCGACGACGCCTGGCTGACGAACGGGCAGAACGAGATCTCGGGCTCCTTGCTGGTGTACAACATCCGCGAGCAGCGCCTGCAGGCCGCCGCATCCCCGGGCACGGATCAGCGCGTGCACATCACCATTACACCGCACGTGGCACCGGCGCCGGGCAAGACCGAACCTGCGAAACCGCCGCCGGCGGATGCCGGCAAGGGCGACCCCAGGGCGCAACCGACCGTGCAGCCATGAGCGCCCTGCAGGCCACCGGACTCGCCAAGAGCTACAAGTCCCGTCAGGTGGTGCGCGACTTGTCGCTCGAGCTCGAGCGCGGTGAGGTCGTGGGACTGCTGGGGCCCAATGGCGCCGGCAAGACCACCGCCTTTTACATGATCGTCGGGCTCGTGCCGTGCGATGCGGGCCGTATCCGCCTGGAGGACACCGACATCACGCTGCTGCCCATGCACCGCCGGGCACAGCTCGGCCTCGGCTACCTGCCGCAGGAAGCCTCGGTATTCCGCAAGCTGACGGTGGAAGACAATGTGATGGCGATTCTCGAGACCCGGCCGGACCTGGAGCGCGCCGCGCGCCAGCAGCGCCTCGAGCAGCTGCTCGAGGAGCTGCGCATCGGCCACGTGCGCAGAACCCTCGGGATGGCGCTCTCGGGCGGGGAGCGGCGGCGAGTCGAGATCGCCCGCGCGCTCGCGGCCGAGCCGCGCTTCATGCTCCTGGACGAGCCGTTTGCGGGCGTGGATCCGCTGTCCGTGCTCGATATCCAGCGCATCATCCGCGAGCTGACGCACCGCGGCATCGGCGTCCTGATCACTGACCATAATGTGCGCGAGACGCTCGGCGTGTGCGGCCGGGCCTACATCGTCAATCAGGGCACGGTCATTGCATCCGGGAGTGCGGAAGAAGTCCTTGCCAACCCCCAAGTCCGTGAGGTGTACTTGGGTGAGTCGTTCCGGCTGTGATAGCTCCGGACTGTTTAAGGCAGAATACCTTGTTTTTCAAATAGCTACGCAAATTGAATCCGGAAGGGTGGCCACCCACCCTTTGCAAAGTCCACCATGCTGAAACCCTCTCTGCAGCTGAAGCTGGGTCAACAACTGACCATGACCCCGCAGCTGCAGCAGGCGATCCGGCTCCTGCAGCTGCCCGCGCTCGAGCTGCAGGCACACATCCGCGAGCTGCTCGAGACGAACGTGATGCTCGAGCCCGACGAGGCCGAGGCGACCGGCACCTTCGAGGTGCGGGTGACCGCCGCCGAGCAGCCCAAGCCCCCGGAGAACGCCGCCGAGAGCACGGTCGAGGTGCTGGATGAGGGCTGGGGCGATCACAGCGTGGGTCCCGCCGAGACCCCCTGGAGCGGCGACGAGGACGAGCGCCAGCAGGAATACGCCGACGAGAGCGGCAAGTCGCTGCAGGATCACCTGATGTGGCAGCTGGAGCTCGCGAGCCTGGCGCCGCGGGAGCTCGCGGTGGCGCGCGCCATCGTCGATGCCATCAGCGACGATGGCTATCTCATCGAATCGCTCGCGGAAATCGGGCACACGCTGTGGCCCGAGCTCGAGTGCTCGACGGAGGAAGTGCACAGCGTGCTCGCCCGGGTACAGGCCCTCGACCCGCCGGGCGTCGGCGCGCGCTCGGTGGCCGAGTGCATCGAGCTGCAGCTGCGGCAGCTGGATCCGGCCACGCCCGGCTTCGACACCGCGCTGCAGATCGCGCGCCAGCACCTGGAGCTGGTCGCGCAGCGCGAGCTGACGCTGCTGCGCCGCGAGCTGCGCGCCACCGAGGAGGAGCTCGACGCCGCGCTCGCCCTGGTGCGCTCCTGTCACCCGCGTCCGGGCGCCACCGTGAGCGCCAACAGGGCGCAGTACGTGGTGCCGGATGTGTTCGTACGCCGCACCGACCACGGCTGGGGCGTGGAGATCAACCCGGCGACCCTGCCGCGCGTGCGGCTCAATCAAGGCTACGCCAACCTCATCGGGCGCAACGCCAGCCACGCGAGCATGCGCGCTCAGCTGCAGGAGGCGCGCTGGCTGCTCAAGAGCCTGGAGATCCGCCACGAAACCCTGATGAAAGTCGCCCGCTCCATCGTCGAACGCCAGACGGCGTTCCTCGAGCAGGGCGAGGAGCACATGCGGCCGATGATCCTCAAGGACATCGCCGAAGCGGTCGCGATGCACGAGTCGACGGTTTCGCGCGTCACCTCGGGCAAGTACATGCACACGCCGCGCGGGGTGTTCGAGCTACGCTACTTCTTCTCGAGCCAGGTGGAAGGCGCCGACGGCTCGGGCACCTCCTCCACCGCCATCCGCGCCAAGATCCGCAAGCTCGTCAAGGAAGAGGACGCGGACGCTCCCCTGAGCGACGGCCGCATCGCGGAGCTGCTCTCGGCCGAGGGCATCCCGGTGGCGCGTCGCACGGTCGCCAAGTACCGCGAAGCGATGGGCATCGCCGCCTCGAACGAGCGCCGGCGGGCGGGACTGAAACAGATGTGAGCCAATAGCTAAGCACCTCAAGACAGCTACAGGAGACGGACCATGCAGCTCAGCGTCACCGGACACCACGTCGAAGTCACCCCGGCGTTGCGGGGTTATGTCGAGAAGAAGCTCGAGCGCATCGGCAGACACTTTGATCAGGTCATCGACGTGCACTGTGTGTTGACGGTAGAGAAGCTGCGACAGAAGGCCGAAGCCACGCTGCACGTGAGCGGCAGCGCCATCCACGCCGATGCGACCGAAGAGGACATGTATGCCGCCATCGATCTGCTGGCGGACAAGCTGGACCGCTGCATCAAGAAACACAAGGAAAAGCGCACCGACCACCATGCCGCCGAGGGGCGCCGCGCGCTGCGGGTGTGAAGCCGCGCCTGCTGCGCAGCCGCGGGACTTGCGGCGGCAGTGCCCGTGGATAACCATTGAGACGTGCGCATCATCATCCTCAGCGGGCTGTCCGGCTCCGGCAAGAGCGTGGCCCTGCACATGCTCGAGGACCTCGGTTTCTACTGCATCGACAATATCCCGGCGGCGCTGCTGAAGCCGTTCGTTTCCTACACCGTGCGCAGGCCCGAAACCACCTACGAACGCACCGCCATCGGGCTCGACGCGCGCAATACCGCGGCCGAGGTGGCCAGCGTGCCGCAGCTGGTCGATGAGCTGAAACGCAGCGGCCTGCAGTGCGAGGTGATCTTCCTGGTCGCAGCGGAGGACGAGCTGCTGCGGCGCTTCGCGGAAACGCGCCGCAAGCATCCCATGAGCCGCAGTGACGTCGGCCTGCGCGAGGCGATGACCATGGAGCGCGCGCTCCTCGAGCCGATCGCCTCGGTCGCCGACCTGCTGATCGACACCTCGCGCCTGAGCGTGCATGCCCTGCGTGACATCATTCACAAGCGCATCGAGCAGCGCAGCGCCGGACGGCTGTCGATCAGCTTCGAGTCATTCGGTTTCAAGCGCGGCATCCCGGGGGACGCCGACTTCGTGTTCGACGCGCGGGCGCTCCCCAACCCCTACTGGGAGCCGGGACTGCGCAACCTCACCGGCCGCGATGCCGAGGTCATCCGTTTTCTCGAGACCCACACCAACGTGGCGACCCTGGTGGCGGACATCGCGCGTTTCGTGCGCGGCCGCGTGCCGGAGTACCAGGCGAGCAACCGCGGCTACCTCACCGTGGCGGTCGGATGCACCGGCGGACAGCACCGCTCGGTGTACATCGTCGACCGCCTGGCCGAGGTGTTCGCCAGCGAGTACCGCAGCGTCACGGCGCGCCACAGCGGTCTGCCCGGCGCCAAGCTCTTTCAGCCGCGCCCGCAGGCGGCGACCGAAGAGAGCGCCTAGCGGGTGCGTGCGGCCACGGCCGCTGCCGGCACCACCTGCAGAAAGCCGATCTGTACCAGGCTGGTGGCGAGCGCCACACGCACCTCGTCGGTGAGCTGCCCCGGGACGTCCCGCACCCGAAAAGTCGCGGTGTTCGCCATGTAGAGCAGGTCTTTCTCGGCTCCCCGATGGATATAGAGGTGTCCGCCGGGATAGCTGAAGTCGATCTTTTCGGCATTGGCGCTCAAATGACAGAAGGCCGCGTCGGTGTGGGTGAGCACGGTATCCACATCGATGGGAGGTGTCGCTTCGACCGCGGGCAGCGCCTCGAGAGAGGCGATCACCCGCGCCGAGCGTCGTTGCATCGCTGAGGCAAGGAATCCCGGCGTGCGACAGGCGCTGCGCAGGCGTTCGACCGCCTCCACCACCGGGGGGACAAAGCGCTCGAATCCCACGCCCAGGAGCTGGAACGCGAGCCGACCGCCCACGGTTGCGCGCAGCGTCTGATCGAGCTCGCACAGCTGGTAGAGCGCGGCGGTCACCGCATCGCGCACAGTCAGCGGCGTGAACCCTATTGAGAGATGCAGCGACTCGGTATCGGAATCCACGCTGTGCAGCGTGCCGCGCGGCAGGTACATGAGATCTCCGGGACGCACGTCGACCGTGGCGTGCGGCCCGAGGTCGGGCGGATCACCGGGTATGCCCTTCCAGGGGTTGGGCAGCTCCGAAGGCTTGCTCGAGACGTACCAGCGCTTGATGCCCCGCAGCTGCACCACGATCAGGTCATGGTCATCGCAATGCACCGGAGCGCGCATGCCGCCGCGGCTCCAGAACGCCGAGGCGGTCACCGGCTGATGCAACAGAACCTCCAGCGCCCGCGCCAGGTACTCGAGCGCGGGCGACAGCGGCCGCAGCTCGGGAAATCGTACCGAGTAGTTGCGCGCGTGAAACTGCTCGATGCGCTGTCGAAAGTCACCGGCGTCGGCGATTGCTTCGAGCGAGGGCGGCGGCCCGAGCGGATTGGCGGAGTGGAAGCTCAGCTTGGGCGCCAGGCGAAACGCTTCCAGCAGCACCGCCTGCGGGTCCGATCCGAGCAGTCCGATTCGCGGGCTCGTCTCTCCGCCCTCGATCTTGCAAAAGCCGCCCGCCAGAGTCTGGTCGAGAAACTCGTCCACCGTGAGGGGCGCGAGAAACTGTTGCAGCGCGCGTTGGGCGTCTTCGAATCGCAAGCTCTCCTCCGTCCGAGCGCGCCGGTGGGGTTTGGCCCGGGTGGCGCGATTGTCGATGAAAATCGGCAATGCATGCAAAGCATGCATCGGCGGCGGTGAGCGGATTGTCTTGGAGGGGGGTGGGCGGTCGCCGGCGCGGGCCTTTCAGGTCGCCTGCGCAACTCCGGCGGCGGTCATCACCTGCGGCAGCTTCTCGCCGCTCATGAACGCCAAGAGCGCCGAGCGCGCCTCCATGGCATCGCGGTAGCCGAGCTCGATCAGCGCGCGCGTGTAGCCGGCCTCGAACATGAGGTAGCTCGCCAGCTGGTAGCCGGATACGTCGCGGCCGCCGATCACCCGCAGCAGTACCCGCAGTCCCTGCGGCATCTCGCCCACGTGGCGCGCCGCGATCTCGCGCGGATCGACACTCGGCGCCAGCATCAGCGTCTCGATCGGCCGTTCGCCGCGGGCGGCCTGCGGCGCGCTGTGCACCAGCGTGTTGATGCGTTCGAGCTGCTCGAGATCGCCGTAGATCTGGTCGGTGAACAGCGTGTCGAGCATGTAGCCGAAAATCTCCCCCGGCGTCGGCATGACGGTGTGCAGGCGGTCCACGGTCACGCCGGCGGCGCGCCGGGCACGCACGCCGATCACCAGCAGGCGGTCGGCTCCCAAGTGGATCGCCGGACTCAGGGGGTGGATCTGGCGCATGGCGCCGTCGCCGAAGTACTCCTCACCGATCTTCATCGGCGGGAACAGCAACGGGATGGCGGCGCTCGCCATCAGGTGATCGACCGTCATCTCGGTGCGGCAGCCGACGCGCTGCACACGGGCCCAGTCGGCGATGGAGTCGACGCCGTCGTAGAAGGCGACCGAGCGGCCGGTGGCGTAGCTGGTTGAGCACAGCGCCAGGGCCCGCAGGTGCCCGCGCGCGATGCTGCGGCGGATACCGGTGCAGTCCACATGCACGCCCAGCAGTTCGCGCAGTGGGGTGTTGTCGAGCATCGATTTGGGCGGCGACAGCACCAGCCCTCCGGAGATCAGCGCCAGCACCCAGTGGGCGCCGGCGCGCATCATGTGCCGCGCGTCCACGTGAAAGACCTGGCTCGAGCGGAAGTTCGCCCACACCTGTTCCAGTCCCGCGACCGCGCGCCGCCAGTGATGCGCCTCGGCGGCCAGCACGCCCGCCGCCACCGCGCCCGCGGAGGTGCCGACGATGATCTGGAACGGATTGCGCGACCGCGGCAACAGCTCGGCGAGCGCCCGCAGCACGCCCACCTGGTACGCCGAGCGCGCGCCGCCGCCGGTCAGCACCAGCCCGACGGTCGGGCGGAGGTCGGGTCTGAGCGCAGTGTCGCTGAGGGAATCCATAAGGTGAGTACACCCCGCCGGCTATTATGAAACCGCCGGTCCCGCGATCGTCAGCGCAAACATCCGTTGACCCACGAGCTCGCGCGCGACGCGTTGATTACTCATATAAAGGCAGTCTAACCGCCAACGCCTGAATGTGCGCGGAACGGCGAGCGGAGACTCGCCTGGAAAGTCTGTTCCGCGACCGTAAGAAACAAGGACTTTCCAGGGAGGCTCCTGCGGAGTGCGGCTCAGTCAGGCGTGAGGGTGAGCGTGTGCTCGGCGGGTCCGGGCAGAAACGGCAGCGGCGTACCAAGCGCCCACTGCGTGAAGCCGGCGCGGTAATACGGCGACAGCGGATGCCCGCTCTGTCCGCCCGGCAGGTGCAGGTAACCCTGTTCCTCGTGGCCGGGAGAGACGGCGAAGCGCTCGGAGGCGCCGAAGATCGCCCCGTCCTGCACGCGCGGCATGTCGTGGTCGCCGGGCAGTTCCAGGGTCGGCATGTCGAGGAATGAGGCGAGCCACGGCAGGGAGCGCGACAGCGGATGACGGATCTGCACAACGTGGTGTGCTCCCCAGGTACAGTGCGCGAGCTCGGGGCAGCTCGCGCCGAGCTCGGCGATGGTAGCGTCGACCTGCGCACGCAGGAACTGCGGCCAGCCGGGATAGCTCTTGGCCAACAGATGCAGCGGCTGCGCCGTGAGGAGCTGCCACAGCGGACCTTCGAACTGCGCCGGCGGCGGCACGTCGCGCTCCGCCGCGAGGCCGAGCCCGTCGAGGAGCATGTCCCACACCGCCTGCTGGGTGCGCTCCCGATAGGCGCGCACCAGGCGGTAGCCGACCGAGTCGACGCTCGCGCGGGCGTTCCAGCCCTCCACCAGCTGCCGCAAGTCGGCGCGCCGCGGGTGATCCTGCAGTGCCTCCTCATCGAGCACACTCAGCAGCAGCGTGCGCCAGCGCGCCAGGAACACGGCGCGGTCATCGAGCTGGATCCGCAGCATGTCCGCGGGCGTGATGTTGCCCTGCAATGCCAGCAGATCATCGCGGATCTGGCCGGCGCGCGCCCCGAGATCGTATTGCGCACCCAGCGCCGCCACGTCCCCGCCGATGAGTTGCAGCTGATGATCGTCGGAGACCACGCGCGCATTGGCGGTCCAGATGCGCCCCAGGGGCGGATCCACGATCCGCGGGTGATCCGCCGCGGTGGTCCAGGGCGCGCCGCCGCGGGCGCGCGCCGGTCCGGTGTCCTCCGGGATGCGCCCGTAGATGGTCCAGCCGATGTGGCCCTGGGCGTCGCCGATCACCACGTTCTGGTGGGGAATGCCCACGGCTGGGGCGAGCGCCAGCGCCTCGGCGACCGAGGTGGCGCGCTCGAGTGCCATCAGGCCGAGGTTGGTCGCGGCCGGATTCTGCGCCAGCCAGGAGCCGAACCAACAGTTGTGCTGCGCCTCATCGGCGCGCAGCAACACGCCCGCGGCCGCGGATTTCACTTCCAGCACCTGCGGTTGCGTGCCGTGCACCCGGATCTCCTCGTGCACCACCGACAGCGCCACCGGGCCGGAGGGCGTCGTCAGCTCATGCTGCCCCACCGCAGTGCACGGCACCCGGGTGACATCCAGCCAGGTGCCGTAACTGTTGGTGAAGCCCCAGGCGATGTGTCCGTTCGACCCGGCGACCAGCAGCGGTGCTCCGGGCAGCGTGACGCCGTTCAGGTCGAGGGCCTGTGTGCCGGCGCCGGCGACGGTCCGCAGGCGGGCGTGATACCAGACCGGCGGGACCCGCTCCCCGAGGTGCATATCGTTGGCGACGAGCGCCGCGCCCGTCGTAGTCAGGCGGCCCGCGACCACCCAGCTGTTGCTGCCCGCTGCCGTCGAGCGCGGGACGCTCGCGGACGCGGCCGACGCCGCGCTGCCGTGGCGCACATCCAGCACGTCCGCGGGCGGCACCGCAGGCGCCGCACTCACCGCGCCCTCCGACGCAGGCGCCGCGGGTGCATCCCAGCTGGTTCCGGCCGGATACAGGAAGCTGAGGCCGCACTTCCAGCGCGCGCCGCACTGCGCACCGCCGAGCCGCGCGTTGATCTGCTGCCGCAGGATCTCGCGCCGCAGGCCATTCACCTGCAGATCCCACCACATGGCGTGCTCGACCAGGATCGTATCCTCCGGGCGCCACGGGAGCGGGGGTGCGCCCAGCACCCAGTACTCCCACGGCCGTCCGGCAAGGCGCGCGAGCCCGGCATTCACGCCGCGCGCGTACGCCTCGAGCACCGCGCGCTCCGCGGCTGCCGCCTGCGCGAGGACCTCGCGGGCGACAGAGCGAAACCTGAACAGGCGCGCGTTGCGGTCCTGCTCGAGGGCGACGCTACCGAAGAGCTCCGCCAGCTCCCCGGCGGCGAGGCGCCGCGACACATCCATCTGGAAATAACGGTCCTGCGCGTGCAGGAAACCGGTGGCGTACGCGAGGTCCAGGCGGTCGGTGGCCTCGATGGTGGGCACGCCGCGTGAGTCGCGCGTGATGCGCACGGCACTCGTGAGCCCCGGCTGGCGCAGCGCACCGTCCAGATGCGGGAGCGAGGCGCGCAACAGCAGCCAGCCGAGGGCAAGGGCCGCGAGCAGGAGCAGCGCAGCGGCGGCGCCGAGGTACTTCAGCGTCCGCATGTGCGCGGCTCTTTCAGTCCAGCGTGACCTTCAGGATCTGCATGGAGTTGGTGCCGCCCTGCACGCCCGACAGTTCGCCCTTGGTGAGAATCACCAGATCGCGCTTCTTGACCAGTTGCAGCTCCAGCAGCCGCGTGAACAGCGCGCGGTACAGGCTCTCGGTGGAGTTGTCCGGTCCGGTGACGTCGAAGATCACCGGGTAGACGCCGCGGTACAATGTCACGCGCCGGCGGGTCGCTTCGTGGCGCGTGAACGCGTAGACGGGGATATCGGAGCGGATGCGCGACATCCACAGGGGCGTGGCGCCCGATTCCGTCAGCGCCACGATGGCGCGCACCTTCATGTGATTGGCCGTGTACATGACGGCCATGGCGATAGCTTCCTCGGTCCCCTGGAACTGGCCTTCCTTGATGCGCTGGCGGGCGCGGGTGTGGGTGAGCTGATACTTCTCGGCCCCCTCGATGACCTGCGCCATCGCCTGCACCGCCTTGACCGGATAGCGTCCGGTGGCGGTCTCGGCCGACAGCATCACCGCATCGGTGCCGTCCATCACCGCGTTGGCGACGTCGCTCACCTCGGCGCGCGTCGGCACCGGGTTCTGGATCATCGACTCCATCATCTGCGTCGCGGTGATCACCACGCGGTTGTGGGTGCGGGTCTCATGGATGATGGTCTTCTGCAGGCCGGTGAGCTCCGCGTAACCCATCTCGACGCCCAGGTCGCCGCGCGCCACCATGACCACATCGCTCGCCTCGATGATGCCGGCGAGATTGTCGATGGCTTCGTGGCGCTCGACCTTGGCGACCAGGTGCGCCTTGCCGCCCGCCGCACGCAGCAGCGCGCGTGCCTGCTCCATGTCGGCGGCATCGCGCGCGAACGATACCGCCATGTAATCCACGCCCTCGTCGGCGACGAACTGGATGTCCTCGTGGTCGCGCACCGAGACCGCGGGCGCCGAGATGCCGCCGCCCTGGCGATTGAGGCCCTTGCGATCGGAGAGCTCCCCGCCTGCGCGCACGCGGGTATCGATGGTCGTGGCGCCGACGCGCTCGACGTCCAGCACGATCTGCCCGTCGCACAGGAGCAGCGTGTCGCCCGGTGCCACGTCACGCGGCAGATCCTTGTAGGCGACGCCCACCCGCGCGGCAGTGCCGGCCTTGGGATCGAGCGCGGTGTCGAGCGTGAAGGCGGCGCCTTCCACGAGCTGCACGGGGCCGTCGCGAAAGCCCTCGATGCGGATCTTGGGTCCCCCGAGGTCGAGCAGCACGCCGATGCACTTGTCGGCGCGCTGCGCGGCCTCGCGCACCAGCGCCAGCCGCCGCCTGCGGTCCGCGACCGTGCCGTGCGAGGCGTTGAGGCGCACGACGTCCACACCGGCGCGCATCATTTCCGTCAGCACCTCCAGGGAGTCGGTGGCCGGGCCCACCGTGGCGACGATCTTGGTGCGTCTCAGCATGGCTTAGGCGCGCACAGCCGCGCGAGCGCGCTCCTCGAGGATGGCGACCGCCGGCAGCGTCTTGCCTTCGACGAACTCGAGGAATGCGCCGCCCCCCGTGGAGATGTAGGAGATGCCGTCCTCGACCCCGTACTTCTCGATGGCGGCGAGCGTGTCGCCGCCGCCGGCGAGCGAGAAGGCCTTGCCGCGCGCGACGCCCAAGGCGATGGCGCGCGTGCCTTCGCCGAACTGCGCGAACTCGAACACCCCCACCGGCCCGTTCCAGATGATGGTGCCGGCGGCCTGCAGCAGCGCGCTGCAGCGGTCGGCGGTGTCCGGCCCGATGTCGAGAATCATGTCATCGGCGCGCACCTCGCTCGCGCCACGCACATCCGCGTGCGCGGTGGCGGCGAATTCCTTGCCGACCACGACATCCGTCGGCAGCAGGATCTGCGTGTCGCGCGCGCGCGCCTTCTCCAGCAGGCGGCGCGCGACGTCGAGCATCTCCGCCTCGTAGAGCGACTTGCCGACGGCGATACCGGTCGCGGCGAGAAAGGTATTGGCGATGCCACCGCCCACGATCAGCTGGTCGACCCTCTCGAGGAGCGACTCGAGCACCAGCAGCTTGGTCGAGACCTTGGAGCCGCCGATGATCGCCACCAGGGGCCGGGCGGGCTTCTGCAGCGCGCGCTCGAGGGCCTCCAGCTCGCCCACCAGCAAGGGGCCTGCGCAGGCCACCGCCGCGTAGCGCGCCACGCCGTGGGTGCTCGCCTCGGCGCGGTGCGCGGTGCCGAAGGCATCCATCACGAACACCTCGCACAACGCCGCCATGCGACGTGACAGCTGCTCATCGTCTGCCTTCTCGCCCTTGTTGAAGCGCACGTTCTCACACAGCACGGCGCTGCCGGCGGCACAATCGACGCCGTCCAGCCACTGCTTGCGCAGCGGCACGGGTTTGCCGAGCAGCTCCGACAGGCGCACTGCCACCGGCGCCAGCGACAGCGCTTCGGTCTCCTGCCCCTCCTGCGGCCGGCCGAGGTGCGAGATGACGAACACCTTGGCGTGCTGGTCGAGGGCATAGCGGATGGTCGCCAGCGCCGCGCGGATGCGGGCATCGCTGGTCACCACCCCGTCGTGCACCGGCACGTTCAGGTCTTCCCGGATGAGGACCCGCCTGTTGCGCAGGTCCGTGTCGGCCATGCGCAATAACTTCATGAGACGCGCGACCACGCCAGCGTGGTGTCGATCATGCGGTTGGAGAATCCCCACTCATTGTCATACCAGGCGCACACCTTGACCAGCGTGCCCTCGATCACCTTGGTGAGGGTCGCGTCGAACACCGAGGAGTGGGCATCGTGGTTGAAGTCCATCGACACCAGCGGCGCGTCGTTGTAGGCGAGGATCCCCTGCAGCGCACCCGCCGCCGCCTGCTGCAGGGCCTTGTTCACTTCCTCGACGGAAGTGGCACGCCTGGCGGTGAAGGTGAGATCCACCAGCGACACGTTGATGGTCGGCACCCGTACGGCGAAACCATCGAGCTTGCCCTTGAGCTCCGGCAGCACCAGGCCCACGGCGGCGGCGGCGCCGGTCTTGGTCGGGATCTGCGACATGGTCGCCGAGCGGGCGCGCCGCAGGTCGGGATGGTAGACGTCCGTCAGCACCTGATCGTTGGTGTAGGCGTGAATGGTGGTCATGATGCCGGCCGTGATACCCACCTTGTCGTGCAGCACCTTGGCGACCGGTGCCAGGCAGTTGGTGGTGCAGGACGCGTTGGAGATCACGGTGTAGCCGTTCTTCAGCACGTTATGGTTCACGCCGTACACGATGGTGGCATCGACGTCCTCGCCGCCGGGGGCGGAGATCACCACCTTCTTGGCACCTCCCTTGAGGTGTGCGCCGGCCTTCGCCTTGCTGGTGAACAGTCCCGTGCACTCGAGCACGTAGTCGGCCCCCACCTCGCCCCAGGGAACCTTGGCCGGGTCGCGCTCGGCAAACACGCGGATGCGATCGCCGTTCACCACCATGTAGTCGCCGTCGACCTGCACCTCGCCGTGGAACCTGCCGTGCACGGTGTCGTAGCGCGTCAGGTGCGCGTTGGCCTTGGAGTCGCACAGATCGTTGAGCGCCACGATCTGCAGCTGTCCGGTGCGCTTGCTCTCGTACAGGGCACGCAGCACGTTGCGCCCGATGCGTCCATAGCCGTTGATCCCGACCTTGATTGCCATGCGCTCATCCCTCCAGCAGTTGGCGTATCTGTTGCGCGATATTATCGGCCGTGAAGCCGAAATGCGGGAACACGTCGGCCGCCTTGCCCGAGGCGCCGAAACGGTCGATGCCGAGCACCCGGCCGGTGTGGCCCACGTAACGCCACCAGCTCTGGGTGGCACCCGCCTCCACTGCCAGGCGGCGCGTCACAGCGCGCGGCAGCACGCTCTCGCGGTACGCGGCGTCCTGCGCGTCAAAGGTCTCGGCAGAGGGCATCGACACCAGGCGCACGCGCCGGCCGCCGGCGTTCACGCCGTTGACGGCCTGCGCCGCGATGCCGACCTCGGAACCGGTAGCGATCACCAGCACCTCCGGCGTGCCGCTGCAGTCGAGCAGCACGTAGCCGCCGCGGCGGATGTTGGCCAGCTGCGCCGGTGTGCGCGGCTGCTGCGGCAGCGGCTGGCGGGTGAGCACCAGCGCCGTCGGGGCCCGGCGCTCGACGGCGAGCGTCCAGGCCACGGCGCTCTCCGCCGCATCACACGGACGCCACAGATTCATGTGCGGCATGGCGCGCAGGCTGCTCAAGTGCTCGATCGGCTGATGCGTCGGCCCGTCCTCGCCGAGGCCGATGGAGTCATGGGTGTACACCAGGATGACACGCAGGCTCATCAGGCAGCCGAGCCGCACGGCGTTGCGCGCGTAGTCGGAGAACACCAGGAACGTGCCGCCGTAGACGATGAAGCCACCGTGCAGCGAGATGCCGTTCATGATCGCCGTCATGCCGAACTCGCGCACGCCGTAATGCAGGTAGTCGCCCGCTCCCTGCGCGGGCGTGATGGTGCGCGCGCCCTTGAACAGCGTGTTGTTCGACCCGGTGAGATCCGCGGAGCCGCCCAGAACCTCCGGCAGCGCGGGAGCGAGGAGGTTGAGCACCGCCTGCGAGGACTGGCGCGTCGCCTGGGGCGCCGCCTGCTTGAGCATCGTCTCGAGCATCTGCGCCGCGCTCTGCGGCCAGTTGTGCGGCAGCTCCCCGCGCCTGCGGCGCTCGAACTCGCGCGCCTCCTGCGGGAACGCCTGCCCGTAGCGCGCCAACAGCTCCCGCCATGCGGCTTCCAGCGCGGCTCCCTTGGCGCGCTGATCCCACGCGGCGCGAATCTCCTCCGGCACCACGAACGGCGGATGGGGCCAGGCGAGCTGCAGGCGCGCCGCGGCCACCTCCTCCGCCCCCAGCGCCTCGCCATGCGCCTCCTTGGTGCCCTGTTTGTGAGGCGCGCCGTAGCCGATGATGGTCTTACAGCAGATCAGCGACGGACGATCGCGCGCCGCGCGCGCCGCCTGGATCGCACGGCTCACCGCGCCGGCATCGAGCCCATCGACGTTGGGCACCACGTGCCAGCCGTAGCCGCTGAAGCGCTCCGGAGTGTTGTCGGTAAACCAGCCGCTCACTTCACCGTCGATCGAAATGCCGTTGTCGTCGTATAAGACAATGAGTTTCCCCAGCCCGAGTGTGCCCGCCAGCGAGCACGCCTCGTGCGACACCCCTTCCATCAGGCAGCCGTCACCGCAGAAGGCGTAGGTGTAGTGATCGACCACGTCGAAGCCCGGACGGTTGAACTGCGCGCCGAGCAGCCGTTCCGCGAGCGCCATACCGACTGCGTTGGCAAGTCCCTGGCCCAGCGGCCCGGTCGTGGTCTCGATACCGTAGTGCAGGTCGTATTCGGGGTGGCCGGGCGTCTTGCTGCCGAGCTGGCGGAAGTGCTGGAGGTCCTCGATGGTGAGCGGGTAGCCGGTGAGATACAGCAGCGAATACAACAGCATCGAGCCGTGACCGTTCGAGAGCACGAAGCGATCGCGGTCGGCCCAGCGCGGATTTGCCGGGTTGTGCCGCAGGAAATCCCCCCACAGGACCTGAGCGATGTCGGCCATTCCCATCGGCATGCCGGGGTGTCCGGAGTTTGCGCGCTGCACCGCGTCCATGGACAGGGCGCGGATGGCATTGGCGAGTTCGCGGCGTGTAGTCATGCGGTTCTTCGGGCGGCGCTTCGGCCGCATGCTCAGGTCTCCGACGGCAAGTGCCGCGCTTCGGCTCGAGGCGCGCGCACGGTGCAGGGGCGCGCATTCTCTACCAGTCGCGCCCGTTGCTCAATCACACGGACATAAGCCGGGGCCTAAGCCCGTGTACGCTCCGAGGCGACTTAAGTTCCCGCATACGCGACTTGGGCGCGGGCCTGTTTCACATTATCCGCATCAGCCGGCGTTCGGGTGCCATGTCGCAAGTCGCTGACGCCACTCGCGCGGCGACCTGGTTCACTGCCGGCGCCAGAGGGGCTCTGCTAGGCTTCCCTCATGAGCGCAGTGCGTCTGACTCACTTTACCGACCCGCACCTCTACGGCGACGAGAACGAATCGCTGCGTGGAGTGGCGACGCTGCCGGCGCTGACCGCGGCGCTGGCCCACGCGCGTGCGCGCGACTGGCCACCGGATGCGCTGCTGGTGACCGGTGATCTGGTACAGGATGACCCGGCTGGATACCCGCACTTCCGCCGCCTGTTTGGTGCGCTGGGACTGCCGGTGCTGTGCCTGCCCGGCAATCACGATGAGCCCCAGGCCATGCAGCGCGAGCTCGCCGGAGAGCCGTTCGTGCTCGGCGGTTTCGTCGACCTGGGGCGCTGGCGTATCGTGCTGCTCGACAGCTGCCTGCCGGGCTCGGCTAGCGGCGCCCTGAGCGCTCCGGCCCTCGCCGGGCTCGAGGTGGCTTTGACCAGCGCCGGCAAGCGCCATTGCATGGTGTGCCTGCACCACCATCCGGTGCCGATGGCCAGCCGCTGGCTGGATCGCGTGGGGCTGACGAATGCGGCCGAGTTCCTGCGCGTCATCGACGGGCATCGCAACGTGCGCGCCATCGTGTGGGGCCACGTGCATCAGAATTACGACGCCCTGCGCCAGGGCGTGCGGCTGCTGGCGACGCCTTCGACCTGCGCGCAGTTCCTGCCGAACGTCGACGAATTCGCGGTGGACCGCCGCCCGCCGGCCTATCGTACGCTGGAGCTGCGCGCCGACGGCTCGCTGCTGACGGAGGTCGTATGGGTCGAACAGCACGCCGGTGGTTCCTCGCGCTCGGCCTGCTCGGCAGCCTGAGCGCTCACGCCGCCGGCCCCGTGTGGGCGCTCCGCGGCGCACACAACACCGTATACCTGGCGGGTTCCGTGCACTTGCTGCCGGCGCAGGACGCAGCGCTGCCGCCGGCGTTTGAGCGCGCCTATGCGGATTCGGGCAAGCTCGTGATGGAGCTCGATCTGGGCCAACTCGATCCGCTGCAGGTGGCCGGCTGGATGAGTGAGCATGGCGCACTGCCGGCGGGTACCACGCTGCGCGGTGTGCTCGGGGAGTCGCGCTACACGCGTGTGAGTGCAGCGGCGGCCGACCTCGGCCTCTCGATGCAGGTCCTCGACGGCCAGTCGCCCTGGATCGTGGGGATCGAGCTCGCCGACCTTGAGTACCTGCATCTGGGGTTCGATCCGCAACAGGGTGTCGAGGCGCAGCTCGTGCAGCGCGCGCAATCCGACGGCAAGCCGACCGCGGGCCTGGAGACTCTGTCCGAGGAGCTCGGAGGCCTCGAGGCGCTGTCGCGCGAGGATCAGTTGCGGCTGCTGGACCAGACGCTCACTGAGCTGAAGGAGTCCGCCAGCGAGATGGAGGCGGTGCTCGGAGCCTGGCGCCGCGGCGACGCGGCCAGGCTCGCCGCCCTGCTGGCGCGCGAATACCGCGCCTTCCCGGCGCTGTATCGCCCGCTGGTGACGGACCGCAATCAGCGCTGGCTGCCGCAGATCGAGCAGCTCCTGCACGGCGAGGGCAACTGCCTGGTGATCGTGGGCGCGTTGCACCTGGTGGGTGAGGGAGGGTTGCTCGAGCTGCTGCGCAAGGACGGCTTCACGCCGGTGCAACTGAACTGACAGGTAGCCGCTAAGTCAGTCGGCCCATGCGCGCAGTGCGAGCCACGTAGAAGCGCCACAACGGCACCGCCAGCACGGCGGTCCACGCCAGCACCAGCCAGCCCACGAAACCATCGAAGCGGCTGAGCAGAAAGCCGAGCGGCGCGCCGCGCGCCGGCCGTGTCAGCTCGTGCGTGACCAGCATCACCCACACCCAGCCCGCGTGCAGGCCGATGCAGGCGGCGATGTTGCCGGTCGCCGCGCGCACCATGCCGAGCACCACGCCCACGGCCAGCAGAGCCAGGAACGCATCCGCTATGCCTGCCGGGTGCGCCCACGAGTGCAGCGTCCCGGCCAGCAGCTCGAGCCCGCTGCGCGGCGTGACCTGCGCCGGCGCGATGTGGTAGCTGGCCAGGAAATGCGTCCCCGCATACAACAGCGCCGTCAGCAGCACAGCAAGGCGCGGCCCGGATTCGCGCTCGATCGCGCTGTGCATGGCGCCGCGCAGGAACGTCTCCTCGATGAACGCCACCGCGAAGCCGCTGACGACGCGCAGCGCAACCAGGCGCAGCAGATCCGTGCCGCTGAGGCGTGCGGCCGGCGTCCACTCGAGCAGCTCCAGCGCACTCATCAGGCCGACCACCGCCAGCATGCTCGCCACGCCGAGGATGAGCGCGAGCGACATCTCGCGCAGGAACGCGCGGCGCGCGAGCCCGTAACCCAGACTCACCCGGTCGGCGAGCCTCAGGCGCCGCGCGACGAGCAGGAACCCCACCAGCAACGCCAGCATGCCGATGCGCTCGCCGACGCGGTGGAACGGGAAGTCGAAATACGGATGCAGCAGCATCCACGCCGGGTAGCTGAATACGGCGATGGCCGCCAGCGCCAGCGCCATCAGTGCCAGAAACCAGGCAAAAGCACGCATCTATGACTCGCTTGCCACGGCCGCCCCGACCCGACTAGCTTATGTGCTTCCCACTGCGGTGAGGAGTCATGCCGGCACCCCCCGTGCAGCCGATCGTCATCTGGTTCGGCCGGGTCGGGGACCTGATCCTGCTGTCCGCGCTGCTGGAAATCCTGCATCGGCGCTTCGGTCTTCCCTGTCACGTGATCGGCGCCGGCACCTGGCCGGGTGAGATCTACGCGGTTCACGGCGATGTGGCGCGCGTGTCGTGCCTGCATCGCTACACCGCGTGGGCTCTCGACCCGGCCTGGTGGCGTACGCTGCGGGCGCTGCGCGCCGGCCGCGCCGGCCCGGTCTATGTCTGCGAGACCGATGCGCGCAAGCTCGCGAGAATCCGACGCCTGCTGCGCTTCAGCGGCATCGAAGCGGGGCGCTGCGTATTTCTCGCGCAAGCGGGCCTGGACACCACCCCACCCCCCGCGTCCAAACTTGCGCCGACGCACTGGGTCGACCGCCTGGTGAGCTTCGGCCGGCTGACGCCCGCGGCGTTCGACGCGCAAGACTACCCGTGGCCGGCGCCCGCGCCGCGCTGCGCGCCGCGCTTGGAGGTGTCGGCCGCGGCGCGCGCCGAATGCGCCGCGTGGCTCGAGCGGCAAGGCTGGCGCGACCGGACCCTGATACTGGTGCAGCCCGGCAACCGCCGCACCATGCGTGGCCGGCGGCTGCGCATCTCAGACGCGGACGACAAGGCGTGGCCGCTCGAGCGCTGGGCGGCGCTGCTGCGCCGGATTCATGCACAGCTGCCGCAGGCGCTCATCGTGCTGTGCGGCGCGCCGCGCGAGTCACGGCTGCTCGAGTGGATCGCCGCCGCGGTGCAGCTGCCGGCGGTGGTGGCGGCCGAGCTGGCGTTGCCGCGCCTGTTGGCGCTGTGTGTCCGGGCGCACAGCATGATCTCCGTCGACACCGGTCCTGCGCATGCGGCGGCGGCGCTCGGCCTGCCGCTGGTGGTGCTGTTCGGCGCGCACCCCCAGCAGCAGTGGCTGCCGCGCAGCCCGAGCGGCTCGCCGGTGATCGGGGTAGGCGGACCGCCGCAGTCCACTCGCCTCGATCAGATTTCCGTGGAGACGGTGTTTGCGGCGTGGTGCGCACTGGGCGCGGCGGCGGACGCGCGCGCCGTACCCGCGGCCGTCGCGGACGACGCCCTCAGGTCGACAGCAGCGCGCGCCACTGCTCCGTGACGGTACTCAGGCGGAAACGCGCATCGGGACCGGTGTGCGGCCGCTCACCGCCGCGCCAGGCGCGGATGCGCTCGAGATAGGCATCGAACAGCCCGGCGCTCGCTGCGAGTCGCGCCGGCAGCCGCCGCCAGCGCGACGGCAGGCCGCCGACCGCGGCCTCGTAGAGCCGGTACCCTGGGGTGAGCGGCAGCACCTGCCGCGGGTCGCCGACGACTTCCAGCGCCGCGCCGCAATCGTGAGTGAGCACCGGCGTACCCACGGCGTGGGATTCGGCGAACACCAGGCCGAAGGTCTCCGGAATCACGAAGTTGGGAAAGAAGGTGCACAGCGCAGCGCGCACCTCGGCGTGGATGCGGGCCTGAGGCTGCGGGCCGAGGAACTCGACCCCCGCGCGGCGATCGTCGCCGCCGGCCCGGTAGCCGGGATTTCCCACCACCAGGCGCAGATCAGGCATGCGCGCCTTGAGCGCGCTGAAGGCATCGAGGGTGAAGTTCAGTCCCTTGTTGGGAGAGGAGAAGAATATCAGCTTACGCTCATCCACCGGGGTGCCGTCCGGCGTGAGCGTGTCCTCCACCGGGTTGTAGATGGTGAGCGCGCGCACCTGCGCGCCGACGCCGATGCGGCGCAGCGTGGCCTCGACGCCGCGGCGCTGCGAGTCCGATACGCACACCACCGTCACCGCCATTTCGCGCAACAGCGCGGCGGTGCCGGCGAGCCAGCGCGCGCGCCGCGAGCCGGGATTCAACTGGTCGTGCAGCCACAGGTAGGTGCGGGCGCCGGGGTAGTGCCTGCGTACCAGCGCCAGCGCGCGCGAGTCGCGGTTCACGATCACGTGCGTGATGCCGGAAATGCGCTGCGGCCGGCGATAGCGGGCCCAGTCCTCGGTGCGGTTGTGCTGGATCACGAACGCCTCGAGCACATCGGCCACCCGTGTCAGGGTCGCCTCGGTGCCGCCCAGGGCGCAAGTGTGCAGGGTGCGCGTGTCGTAAGGCTGCCGGCACACCGGGTCGTAGAACAGGACCGAGCTCATTTTGAGAGTATTCTACGGGCTTTGCGCGAGGCGACGGCGGGGTGCGCGTGACGAGTGACAGCGGCTTGTCCGCCTGCATTATCACCTTCAACGAAGCCGAGCGTATCGAAGCCTGCCTGCGTTCCGTCAGCTTCTGCGACGAAATCGTCGTGGTCGATGCGCATTCCACCGACGGCACGCGCGCGCTCGCGGCCGCCCTCGGAGCGCGGGTCATCGAGCGCGACTGGCCGGGTTACCGCTCGCAGAAGCAGTTCGCCGTCGATGCGGCGCGCCACGACTGGGTGTTGTGCGTCGATGCCGACGAGCGCGTGAGCGCGGCGCTGCGCGCGGAGATTCTCGCACTCAGGGCGCAGGGCTTCGCGGCAGCCGCCGGCTTCTCCGTACCGCGCATCACCGACTACTTCGGCCGCTTCCTGCGCCATGGCAACGCCTACCCGGACCGCCTGGTGCGCGTGTTCGACCGCCGCCGCGGCGGCTGGAGCGGTTACGAGGTTCACGAGAATACCCGGGTGACGGGCCGCACGCGGCGGCTTCACGGCCGTCTCGAGCACTACCCCTACCGCAGTCTCGCCGACCATCAGAACCGCATGCAGCGCTACGCCGAGCTGATGGGACAGGCGATGTACGAGCGCGGCCGGCGCTGCGGGCTGACCCCGGTGGTGGTGAATCCACAATGGCGCTTCGTGCGTGGCTACCTGCTGCGACTGGGCTTTCTGGATGGCTGGCGCGGACTGGCGTTTGCCCTGATCGAGGCGAATTACGTGCGGCGCAAGTACCTCGCGCTATACGCCCGCAGCCGGGGGTTGCCGCTCTGACCATGCCGCCACCTGCGCGAGGCGCGCCAGGGGATCATCGAGCTGCAGCAGCTCGAGTTTCTCCGCGGCGGTGAGCGGCAGGATCTCCGCCCAGCGGTTGCCGACCCAGCCGGCGTCCTCGTAGTGGCTGTCGACATGCGCGTAGCCCCCGCCGAGCCGCGGCAGCACCTCGCGCAACAACTCGCCCAGGTGTGCCAGCGCTTCGGGCAGCGCGCTCGGCGCCTCCTCGGGCAGGTAATCGACCTCGGCCAGATTCAAACCATCGCTCTGCTGCCAGCGCCGCCGCACCCGGAAGCGCCGCTCGCCCACGCAGGTGATGCCGAGCAGGCCGTCGGGCAGCGTGTCGAAATCCACCAGCCGCGCGCTGGTGCCGGTGTCGGCCACCTCTGAAACCGCACCCGCTTCCGCGCCCGCCAGGATCAGCACCACACCGAAGGCACTGTGTTCCTTCAGGCAGCGGCGCACCATGTCCAGGTAGCGCGCCTCGAAGATGCGCAGCGACAGCGGCCCGCCCGGAAACAACACGGTATCGAGAGGAAACAGCGCCAGGCCGGCCGGGGGCATGGGCTAACGCCTGCGCGCCGGCCCGGTGCTGGCGGTGGCGCGTTCGAGTTCCGCGAGCAGCTTGCCGTGTAGACCGCCGAAGCCGCCGTTGCTCATGACGAGCACATGGTCTCCGGGCCGCGCCGCGCGCGCCAGATCGCGCGCCAGCGTGTCGATGTCGCCGCTGGCGTGGGCGCGGGCGCCGAGCGCGGCGAGCACCCCGCTGGTGTCCCAGCCCAGATCCGGCGCGGTGTACAGCCACACCTGGTCCGCGGCGGCGAGCGCCGGGGCGAGCGTGAGCCGATGCACGCCCGCGCGCATGGTGTGGGAGCGCGGCTCGAGCACCGCGATGATGCGCTCGGCTCCGACGCGGCGGCGCAGGCCATCGATGGTGGTCGTGATCGCCGTGGGGTGGTGTGCAAAATCATCGTAGACGCGGATGCTGTTGACCTCGCCATACAGCTGCAGGCGGCGCGCGATGCCCTGGAATGCCTGCAGCGCATCGAGTGCCTGCGGCACCTCCACACCCACATGGCGCGCGGCGGCGATCGCCGCGAGCGCGTTCTCCACGTTGTGCGCGCCGATCAGCGACCACTCGAGGGTGCCGCGCGGTTTCCCGCCCTCCAGGATCTCGAAGCGCGAGAAGTCCTGCACGCCCTGCACCGCACGCGCGCTCCACAGGGCCTGCGGCCGCGGCTCGCGCGCAAAGCCCTCGAGCGGCGTCCAGCAGCCCATCTGCAGCGTCTCCTGCAGCAACGCGTCGGCGGCGTTCCACACGATGCGCCCACCCCCCGGCACGATGCGCACCAGGTGGTGGAACTGCCGCTGGATGGCGCCGATGTCGGGGTAGATGTCGGCGTGGTCATACTCGAGGTTGTTGAGAATCAGCGTACGCGGGCTGTAGTGCACGAACTTTGCGCGCTTGTCGAAGAACGCCGTGTCGTACTCATCCGCCTCGATGACGAAGCACGGCGCGGCACCCAGGCGCGCGCTCACGCCGAAGTTCGCCGGCACGCCACCGATGAGAAACCCGGGGTTGCGGCCGGCGTGCTCGAGGATCCACGCCAGGAGGGATGCGGTCGTGGTCTTGCCGTGGGTGCCGGCGACCGCGAGCACCCAGCGCCCCTTGAGCACCTCGCGCGCCAGCCACTCGGGCCCCGACGCATACGTCAGGCCGCTGTCGAGCAGCGCTTCGACCACCGGCTGGCCGCGCGTCATGACGTTGCCGACCAGCACCACGTCCGGCGCCGGCGTGAGTTGCGCGGCCTCGAAGCCTTCGGTCACCGCGATGCCGAGCGCCTCGAGCTGCGTACTCATGGGCGGGTAGACATTGCGATCCGAGCCGCTGACGCGAAAGCCCGCGGCGCGGGCCAGGGCGGCGACGCCGCCCATGAACGTGCCGCAGATGCCGAGGATATGAACGTGCATCGGGGCTGCCTTCAGACCTTGACGGGGGGAAACAGTGCGAACACCACCAGCCGCCCCATGAAGATCTGCAAAATCACCAGCACGACGCTCGCGGGGCTCGACCACTCGAGCGCCGCCTTCACGATCTGGCTGCTGGCGGCGACCAGCCAGATAATCAGCAGCAGCCCCGCGCACGCGACCGGCACCTGCCACAACGCATCCGCGCCGAAGTGCAGCATGAGCCAATCGGAAGCGATCAGCAGCGGCGACAGCAGCCCCTGCAGTCCGAATACCGCCGTCGCGGTCTGCAGGATGCGCTCGGAGCGCCCCACGAGCTTCAGCAGCGCGACATACCAGGCGAGGGTGAACAGCGTGTCGACCAGCACTTGCGCGGGCCAGCTCTTGACCGGCGGCAGCACGCTGCTCACCACGAGATTCACGCCCAGGTAAGCGCTCACCGTCAGCGCGAGCAGCAGCGTCGAGGCCGGCAGGTCCTGAGGGCCCCGGCGCAGCAATGCGATCTGCGCAAAGAGCTGAATGAGCTCCGTCATGACTTCCGGTGCCGGCGCGGGCCTCGCATAATGAGCACGCCCGATTGTACAGATCATTATCCGAGTCCGTTTGCGGCCCATCGTCACCACAGCACCGGAACTTACCAAGCTCGCCTTGCGTCTCGCCACGTGTGCGCGCATCGGCCTCGACACCGAATTCCTGCGCGAGCGCACGTATCGCGCGCAGCTGTGCCTGATGCAACTGTCGGCGCCTGACGACGCCGCGTGCGTCGATCCGCTCGCGCTCCCGGATCTGAAGCCGCTGGCGGACGTGTTGGCCTCCTCCGCCGTCCTCAAGGTCATGCATGCCTCGCGCCAGGACCTCGAGGTGCTGCTGCCGCTCACCGGCCTGGTGCGCCCGGTGTTCGACACCCAGATCGCCGCAGCTCTCGCCGGCCTGCCCGCCCAGATCGGCTACGCGGAAGCCGTGCGCAGGCTCCTGGGACAGGAGCTCGCCAAGGCCCACACGCGCACCGACTGGTCGCGCCGGCCGCTATCTGCCGCGCAGATCGAATACGCGCTCGATGACGTACGCTACCTGCTGCCGCTCGCCGAACAACTGCACGAGCAGCTCGGGCGGCTCGGGCGCCTCGAGTGGCTCGCCGAAGAGCTCGCCGCGCTCGAGGACCCGGGCGCACTCACGATCGAGCCCGACAACGCGTGGCTGCGTATCAAGGGGCTGCGCGACCTGGACCCGGCGCGCGCGCGGCTGGCGCGCGCTCTGGCCGCGTGGCGCGAACGCTGTGCCGTGGAGCACAACCGCCCGCGCGGCTGGATTCTCGATGACACCCTGCTGCGCGAGATCGTGGTGCAGGTGCCGCGCACGGTGCAGGAGCTGGCGCAGATTGCGGAGATGCCGCCGGGGGTGGTCAAGCGCCGCGGCGAGGAGCTGCTCGCCCAGGTGCGCGCCGCCGAGGTTCCGGACCCCGCGCCCCCCATTTCAGGCCGGGCGCGTCCCGATCCGGCGAAGGCGGCGCTGGTGAAGAGGCTCGGCGCCGTCAGCCAGGCGGTGGCCGCGGAGCTGAACCTGGTGCCGGAGGTGTTGGCTACGCGGCGCGACCTCGAGCAGCTGGCCGACGGACGCCGCGACGGGGCGGTGCTGCGCGGCTGGCGCCGTGCGACTGTCGGGGAGCGGCTGCTCGCCGCGCTCTAGAGGATGCTGGCGAGCGGGCCCGCGGTGGCCCGCTCAGCGGCGTTTTCCCTTGAGTCGACCGCGCCCGGCGCTACCCGGGCGCCGCGATTTCCCGCGCGCCACCCGCGCCGTCTTCGCGGCGGGCTTGCCGCGGGAGCGCAGACTCGAGCGCTTGCGGCGCGCCGTTCCGCCGGAGCGAGCGCGTGCGGCGCCAGCGGAGGCCCGCTTGCTCGCCGCCGCCTTGGCGGTGCTCGCGCCCCTCGTGCGGCGCGGCGCAGCCAGCCGCGCACCGAGCACCCGTGCCAGACGCCGCGTCACCTCATCCACGCGCCCTTCGGCATCGATCACGCGCAGCAGGCCGCGCGCGCGGTAGAAATCGATCAGCGGCCGGGTCTTCTCGTCGTACACGCGCAGCCGCTCGGCCACAGTCGCTTCGTTGTCGTCCGGGCGCTGCGTGAGCCGATGCGGGGCCGCGGTCTTGGGACACAACTCGCCGGCCGCCGGCGGGGAAGTGAGCATATTGAACACCCGCCCGCAGTCCGCGCAGGTGCGCCTGCCGGAGATGCGTCGCACCAGCTCGCGGTAGTCGACCTCGAATTGCACCACCGCATCGAGCGGCTGGCCCAACGCTTCGAGCAGCCGCTCGAGCGCGTGAGCCTGGGCGAGGTTGCGTGGGAAACCATCGAGAATGAAACCGCGACGGGTATCGGGCTCGCCCAGGCGCTCGCGGATCATGCCCAGCACCAGGGCGTCATCGACGAGCCGGCCACCCTCCATGGCCTCCCGGGCCTGGCGGCCGAGCTCGCTCCCTCGGGCTACGGCGGCCCGCAACAGATCTCCGGTCGAGATCTGCGGGATACCGGCCCGCTCCACCAGACGCTGGGCCTGGGTGCCCTTGCCGGAGCCGGGCGCGCCTAACAGAACGATGCGCATGTTTGTTCAGTCGCGAGAGCGCTGCCGTGGCAGGAGGGTGCGCCACGTTACCGGCGGCCCCCCCGGGAGGTCAAACGCGCACCGGCGCCACCGGCACCTGCGCTTCTCGCGGCGCGTGCGTTATTCTTGCCCGCCACCCTCCTCAGCAGCCTTGCCGGCAGCGCCTCACGGCCATGAAAAAGATCGTCCGCAGGAATGCCTTGTATGCCCAGTCAGGCGGCGTTTCGGCCGTCATCAACGCTTCCGCGTGCGGGGTGATCGAGACGGCGATGCGCTCCAGACACATCCGTAAGGTGTATGCCGGGCGTCACGGCATCATCGGCGCGCTCACCGAGGATCTCATCGATGTGGGCCGCGAGAGCGCCGCGACCATCCGCGCCCTGAAGCACACCCCGGCCGGCGCGTTCGGCTCGGCGCGCTTCAAGTTGAAGGGAATCGAGCAGAACCGCACCGAGTATGAGCGCCTGATCGAGGTGTTCCGCGCCCACGACATCGGCTACTTCTTCTACAACGGCGGCAACGACTCCATGGACACCGCGCTCAAGGTGTCGCAGATCGGCGCGGCGCTCGGCTACCCCATCACCTGTGTGGGCGTACCGAAGACCGTGGACAATGATCTCCCCGCCACCGACTGCTGTCCCGGCTTCGGCTCGGTCGCCAAGTACGTCGCGGTGTCCACGCGCGAGGCGGCGCTGGATGTCGCCTCCATGGCGCGCACCTCCACCCGGGTGTTCGTGTTCGAGGTGATGGGTCGTCACGCCGGCTGGATCGCCGCGGCCGCCGGGCTCGCCGGTCGCGGCGCCGCCGAAGCACCCCACATCATCCTGTTTCCGGAAGTGCCGTTCGAGCAGCAGAAATTTCTCGAGCGCGTGCGACAGTGCGTCGGCGACTACGGCTACTGCGTGATCGTGGTATCCGAGGGAGCCGCGTATGCGGACGGCAGGTTCCTCGCCGACGCCGGCACCCGCGACGCCTTCGGACACACCCAGCTGGGCGGGGTCGCCCCGGTGGTGGCCAACATGGTGCGCGAGGCGCATGGCTACAAGTATCACTGGGCGGTGGCGGACTATCTGCAGCGCTCCGCGCGCCACATCGCCTCCCGGGTCGACGTGGAGCAGGCGTACGCAGTCGGCAAGGCGGCGGTGGAGCTGGCCGCCCGGGGCGTGAACGCGGTGATGCCCTCGATCGTGCGCAAGTCCTCGAAGCCGTACCGGTGGGTGATCGGGCAGGTGCCGCTCGCGGAGGTCGCCAACAAGGAGAAGAAGCTGCCGCCCGGGTACATCCGCGCGGACAGCTTCGGCATCACCGAGGCCTGCCGCCGGTACCTCGAGCCGCTGATTGCCGGCGAAGCCTATCCACCCTACAAGAACGGGCTGCCCGACTACGCGCGCATCGCGGGCGTAGCGGTGCGCCGCAAGCTGACGGGCGACTTCAAGATCTGACCCCGCTTGCTGCGGCGCGGGCGCAGCCGCTGCCGGCGCTGAGCGTTGACGCCGCCATGCTATAGTGCGCGGCCGTTTTTGGGGGAGGTCTCTCGATGGATGCCGCCCTGTGGCTGTGGGTCGCGATCGCGGCCGGCGTACTCGCCGTTCTCTATGGCGTGTTCTCGATGAGGTTGATTCTGCAACTGCCGGCGGGCAACGCCCGCATGCAGGAGATCGCCGCCGCGATACAGACCGGCGCCAATGCGTACCTCAACCGCCAGTACAGCACCATCCTGGTGGTGGGCGTGGTGCTGTTCTTGGGTGTGGGCTTCTCGCCGCTCGGCTGGCCGACGGCGGGCGGTTTTGCGGTGGGCGCGCTGCTGTCGGGTCTGACCGGCTACATCGGCATGAACATCTCGGTGCGCGCCAACGTGCGCACCGCACAGGCCGCCACCGAGGGCCTGAACGCCGCGCTCACCGTGGCGTTCCGTGGCGGCGCGATCACCGGCATGCTGGTGGTGGGCCTGGGGTTGATCGGGGTTGCCGGCTACTACCTGCTGCTGCGGCAGTTCCCCGCCGTGGGCGCCGACGGCGCGCTGCACGCCCTCGTCGGCCTGGCATTCGGCGGCTCGCTCATCTCGATCTTCGCGCGCCTCGGCGGTGGCATCTTCACCAAGGGGGCGGACGTCGGCGCGGACCTGGTGGGCAAGGTGGAAGCGGGGATCCCCGAGGACGACCCGCGCAACCCCGCGGTGATCGCCGACAACGTCGGTGACAACGTCGGGGACTGCGCCGGCATGGCTGCCGATCTGTTCGAGACCTATGCCGTCACGCTGGTCGCGACCATGCTGCTCGGCGGACTGTTGTTTGCCGATCGGGGTGCGGACGTCGCGTTCGCCGCCGTCATCTATCCGCTCGCGCTCGGGGCCGCCTCGATCGTCGGCTCGATCGTCGGCACGTTCTTCGTTTCCGCGCGCGCCGGCGGCAAGATCATGAACGCGCTCTACAAGGGTGTGACCGTCTCCGGGCTGGTCTCCGCCGTGGCGTTTTACTTCATTACACGCCAGATCATGCCCGGCAACCTGGCGGCCCTGTACGGCTGCGCGCTCATCGGCCTGGCGCTCACCGCCGCGATGATGATGATCACCGAGTACTACACCGCCACCGAGTACGCTCCGGTGCGCAAGGTGGCGGCCGCCTCGCAAACCGGGCATGCCACCAACATAATCGCAGGCCTTGGCGTGTCGATGAAGGCCACCGCACTGCCGGTCATCGCCGTGTGCCTCGCGATCTGGGGCGCCTTCACGCTCGATGGCCTGTACGGTATCGCGATCGCCGCGACCTCGATGCTGTCGATGACGGGCATGATCGTCGCGCTTGATGCCTATGGTCCGATCACCGACAACGCCGGCGGCATCGCCGAGATGGCCGGGCTCCCCCGCCAGGTACGCGACATCACCGACCCGCTCGATGCGGTGGGCAACACCACCAAGGCGGTTACCAAGGGCTATGCCATCGGCTCGGCCGGGCTCGCCGCGCTGGTGCTGTTCGCCGACTACACGCACAACCTCGAGGCGGCCGGCAAGCTCGCGATTTTCTCGCTGTCCGATCCGGCGGTGATCATCGGCCTGTTCATCGGCGGCCTGGTGCCTTACCTGTTCGGCGCCATGGCCATGGAGGCGGTGGGACGCGCCGCCGGCGCGGTGGTGAACGAGGTGCGGCGCCAGTTCCGCGAGATCCAGGGAATCATGGCGGGCACGGCCAAACCCGACTACTCGCGCGCGGTGGACCTGCTCACGCGCGCCGCGATCCGCGAGATGATCGTGCCATCGCTGCTGCCGATCCTGGTGCCCATCGTGCTGGTGCTGGTGATGAACACCCTCATGGGCAGCGGTGCGGGCATCCGCGCGCTCGGGGGCCTCTTGATCGGCACCATCGTCACCGGGCTGTTCGTCGCCATCTCCATGACCACCGGCGGCGGCGCCTGGGACAACGCCAAGAAGTACATCGAAGAGGGCAACTTCGGCGGCAAGGGGTCGGAGGCGCACAAGGCGGCCGTCACCGGCGACACGGTGGGCGATCCGTACAAGGACACCGCAGGTCCTGCCATCAATCCGCTGATCAAGATCATCAACATCGTGGCGCTGCTGCTGGTGCCGCTGCTGTAAGGACGAGGGACCATGCCCCCGGACGAACAGTTTCCCCTGCAGAAGTCTGACGCCGACTGGCGAGCTGAGCTCACGCCCGAGGCGTACCAGGTGCTGCGCAAGCATGGCACCGAGCGCGCCGGGAGCAATCCCCTCAATCACGAAGCACGCGCCGGCGCCTTCCGCTGCGCGGGCTGCGGCCAGCCGCTGTTTGATTCGTACAGCAAGTTCGACAGCGGCACGGGCTGGCCGAGCTTCTTTCAGCCGCTGCCCGGGGCCGTAGGCACGCGCGAGGACCGGAGCCTGTTCACGCGCCGTACGGAAGTTCACTGCTCGCGCTGCGGGGGTCACCTGGGTCACGTGTTCCCCGACGGACCCGAGCCTACCGGTGAGCGCTACTGCATGAACGGCGTGGCGTTGAAGTTCGAGCCCGCCAGGTAGACATCGAGCAGGAGCACCCGCCGCCCGCGCCTGGCGCGTGCGCGTTCAGGCCGCCAGCAGCAGCGGCTGCGGCCGTCCGATCGCATACCCCTGAAGGTAATCGACGCCCATGCGGCGCGCCACGTCGACCGCGGCCGCGTCCTCCACCTGCTCGGCGATGACCTTGAAGTTGAGCGTGCGCGCGAGCTTGATCATCGCCGCCACCATCGCCTGATTGACGGCGTCGTGCGCCAGGTTGCGCATGAAGGTGCCGTCGATCTTGAGGTAATCGAGGGGCAGATTCTTCAGATTCGAGAACGAGCCGACACCCGAGCCGAAGTCATCGAGCGCGAACTGGCAGCCCATGCCGTGCAGTACCCCGACGAAGCGGCGCGCGTGATCGAGGTTGGCGATCACCGCGTTCTCGTTGATCTCGAAGCACACCTGCGCGGGCGCAACCCCGCTGCTATCGAAGCACTCGACCACGAACTCGAGAAACTGTGCGTCCCCGAGCGTCTGACCGGACACGTTGATGGCGACGCTGCGGTTGGCCGGTACCGGGATCGCCCCGCGCCCGAGGGCCGCGAACGTCGTCTGCACCACCCAGCGGTCCACCAGCCCCATCAGCCGGTAGCGTTCGGCGGCCCGCATGAACTCCGCGGGCGCCAGCTCGTGACCGGTCTCGTCCTGCAGCCGCACCAGCACCTCCAGCGCCGGTCCGCCGTTCGCGCCGTGCGCCGGAACGATCACCTGCTGGTACAGGTGGAAGCGGTTCTCCTTGAGCGCGCCCTGCAGGCGCTGCAGCCACTGGATCTCGCCGGTGTGGCGCGCCAGCGCCTCATCCCGCGCCGAGTACACCACCACCCGTCCGCTGCCCTGCTTCTTGGCGACGTAGCAGGCGGTATCAGCGGCGGCCAGCAGCTCCTCGAGCGTGCCGCTCTCGCGCGAGATCTCCACCAGGCCCACCGACACGCCGATGTTGAAGATCTTGTCCTTCCACACGAAGCGGTACTCGCCCACCGAGCGGGCGAGGTCATCGGCGATCTGCCGTGCCTTGTCCAGCGGACAGCCGATCAGCAGCGTGCCGAACTCATCACCGCCGAGACGCCCGACCGTGTCGCTGTCGCGCACCGCATCCCGCAGCAGCTTCGCGACCTCGCGCAGCATGCTGTCCCCGGCGAGGTGACCGCTGGAGTCGTTGACGAGCTTGAATCGATCGAGATCGAGATAACACAGTACGTGCTGACCATCGCCGCGATGGCCGCTCTCGATCGCCTCCGCCAGGCGCCGCTCGAACTCGGGGCGATTGATGAGGCCGGTGAGCGCATCGTGCGTCGCCTGGTACGACATCTGGCGGGCGAGACCGTGCATCTCGGTGACGTCGTGCAGCAGCACCACCGCACCGACCAGCTCCTGGGCGCTGTTGCGGATGGGCGAGGCCGACAGCTCGATGGAGCGTTCGCTGCCGTTGGCGCGCGACAGCAGCAGGGCGCGCCGGCCCAAGTTGACGGGCGCGCCGCTGGTGAGCGCCTGATGTACCGGATCGGAGAGCAGCCGCCGGTCGGTCTCGTCGACCAGACTGACGATCTCCTCCAGGACCTTGCCGAGCGCCCCGGCCGCCGCAGTGCCGGTGAGCTGCTCGGCGGCGGGATTGAGGAAGGTGATGCGGCCGTCCTTGTCGGTGGCGATGATCGCCTCCGCCAGGGACTGCAGCGCCAGCAGCTGTGGCTCGGCGGCGCCGTCGCCCATCACGCGCAGTGCCGGATTGGTCTGAGTGGGAATGATCTCCACTCCGGTGATCAGCAGCGCGTGGCCGGGGTGGAAATCGACCGGCGTGGAGCTGATCTCCAGGCGACTCACCTGGCCCTGCATCCCGACCATCTCGATTTCGTAGCGCTCGGCGGCCGGTTCCCCCACCAGGCGGCGGCGGATGTTCTCGCTCACCAGCTCGGAGTATTCCGGCGGCACCAGATCCGCGAGCCGGCGCCCGATGAGGTCCACGCGATCGACGCCCATCAAGCTCGCGAACTGCCGGTTGGCGTACAGGATCACCTCACGGTGCAACAGCACTGCCTCGTGAATGCGATCGCCCAGGTCGGTGAACAGCCTGGGTGCCTGGGCCGCATCGCGCTCCGCGCCGCGGGTGGCGCGAGTCAACAGGTGATTGACGGCGTTGATCAGGCCGCCGATTTCCCCTTTGTCGCTGTCGAGGCCCAGCCGCACGGGGAGCGGCCCGCCCGCGGCGATGCGCAGCAGCTGCTCCGACAGCTGCCCAATGCTGCGCAACTCGCGACGCTGCAACCCATAGAGCACCAGGATCAGAGCGGCGACGAGCGCCAACAGCAGGCACAACAGCCCAAGAATCGACATCATCTATGTTCTTCTTCAAGCCTTCCGCTTGGTTTTACCGCGCGGTCCTGTCAGGCACTCTAATTCGATTTGTCACGCCTGAGGCTTGCGGTCCAGGCAAGCATAGCGCACGCACCCCCTCGCCCCGTCGGCATTTCACCATATCTCGTCGCAAGGCCGCTTGGCAGGGAGAGGGAAAACCCTTAACTTCTCCGGCCTTTTCACTGTACAAGCAATAAGTCCAATGGGAGCGCCCAGACGATGCACACGGCGGATGTCCGCGAACAGATGATCGAGCAGCAGGTGCGCGCGTGGGACGTGCTGGACGCTCGTGTGCTGGAGGTCATGCGCCGGGTGCCGCGCGAGCTGTTTGTCCCGCCGGAGCAGCGCTACCGCGCCTATGCCGATGCCGAGGTGCCGTTGGCGCGCGGGCAGCATATGTTGCGCCCCAGCGTGGCCGGAAGGCTCCTGCAGGCGCTGCTGCCCGAAGCCGGCGAGGCGGTGCTTGAGATCGGGGCCGGCAGCGGATTCGTGACGGCGTGCCTGCGCGCCATGGCGCAGCAGGTGCGCTCGCTGGAGATCTTTCCGGAGCTGGCGGACGCGGCGCGCCGCAATCTCGCGGCGCTCGGCATGCGGGATGTCGAGGTACTGGACACGGATGCCCTCAGCACCGACAGCGGCGCGCGTTACGGCGCCATTGCGGTGACCGCCTCGCTGCCGCTCTACGATGCGCGCTTCGAGCGCATGCTGACGCCCGGCGGGCGCCTGTTCGTGGTGGTCGGTGAGGCGCCGATAATGGAAGCACGCCTGGTGCGGCGCACCGCCGAGGACGCCTGGAGCACCGAGAGCCTGTTCGAGACGGTGATCGACCCGCTGGTGCACGCCGTGCGGCCGGCGGAGTTCACGTTCTGACCCTGGATCGCATCTGCTTTTGCATGAAGGGAATGCCATGAATCGTGCCTCGACTCTCGCACTGGTGTTACTCGCGTTTTCGGGCGGCGCGCCCGCGAAGGATCTGCTAGGGGTGTTCGAAGACGCGGTGCACAACGACCCGGTCATCCGCCAGGCCGATGCCAACCGGCTCGCGGCGCGCGAGGCTCGCCCTCAGGCCCTGGCCGCGGTGCTGCCGCAGCTGAACGGCACCGCCGGCGTGACGGGCGACCACAACGCCGGCGAGACGCCCATTTTCGGCACCAATCCGAACGGCACACCGTTGGTGATATCAGCCCCTGCGAGGCTGGATACCAGCACCCGGTCGTGGGGCGTGAATCTGCGCCAGAACCTGTTCTCGTGGGCGAACTGGATGACACTCAAGGAGGCCAGCCGGGAGGTCGCACAGGCCGAGGCCACCTACCAGGCCGCCGAGCAGCAGTTGATCCTGCGGGTCGCCCAGGCCTACTTCAACGTGCTCTCCGCCGAGGACGGGCTGGAAGCCAACCAGGCCTCCCTCGAAGCGATCTCCCGCCAGCTCGATCAGGCGAACAAGCGCTTCGAGGTCGGGCTCATCGCCATTACCGATGTCCAGGAAGCCAAGGCGGCACGCGACACCGCCGCCGCGGCGGTGATCGCCGCCAAGCGCACCCTCGCGACCTCCGAGGACCAGCTGCAGGAGATCACCGGGGAGAAGTACCCGCAGCTCGCCAAGCCCGGCACCGACATGCCGCTCAAGAACCCGGAGCCCGCCGATCAGAGCCGCTGGGTCAACATCTCCCTGGAGCAGAACCTGTCGCTCATCTCGAGCCGCCTGGGTGCGGAGATCGCGCGCGACAACGTGCGCGTCGCGGTCGGCGGGCATCTGCCGACCCTCGACCTGGTCGCGGGACGCTCCTTTCAGAGGCAGGGTGTCAACGAGAACTTCGCGGGCGAGCGCTTCGGTTACGACAGCTATTTCAACGACCGACAGATCGGTGTGCAGCTCACCGTGCCGATCTTCAGCGGCGGCTTCACGCAGTCGAAGGTGCGTCAGACCCAGTACCTGTGGATCGCCGCCAAGGAAGCGGTCGTGCAGAGCTCACGGGCCACCGAACGCCAGGCGCGCGACGCCTATCTCGGCGTGATCAGCGGCATCGCGCGGGTGCAGGCGCTGCGCCAGGCGCTCGAGTCGAGCCGCACTGCGCTCAAAGCCACCGAGGCGGGCTACGAGGTCGGCACCCGCACGGCGGTCGACGTCCTCAACTCGCGCAAGACCCTGGTGCAGGCGCAGACCGATTACTCCGGCAGCCGCTACGATTACATCGTGAGCGTGCTGCAGCTGCGCCTGGCGGCCGGTAATCTCGACCGGGCGCAACTCACCGACATCAACAACTGGCTGACGGTGGCCGCGCCGACCTCGCCGGCGGAGGCGACGCCCGAAAGCCTCGCGCCCACCATCCCGCCGACCTCACCGCCACCGGGCGCGAAACCCTGAGGCTTACGGCTCGCTCAACAGCGGTTCGATCAACCCGAGGAGCTTGCCGAGCGCGCCGCGGTTGCTGTCCACCGAGGCGCGTCCCTGCGCACCGATACGGACCCGGGCCTCGGGGTTCGCCAGCAGCGTGCCGATGCGCGCGCCGAGCGTGGCGGCGTCGCGCACGACCTCGGCGGCGCCGCTCGCGATCAGCAGGCGCGCGATTTCCTCGCCGTTGGAGTTGTGCGGGCCGGTCAGGATCGGCACCCCGAGCGCGGCCGGCTCGAGCAGGTTGTGGCCGCCGATCGGCACCAGGCTCCCGCCGACGAAGGCGACATCGGCGGCGGCGTAGAAATCCAGCAGCTCGCCGAGGGAGTCGAGCAGCAACACCTCGCAGGTGTGCGCCGCAGCCGCGGCGCCCTGCGAGCGGCGCACGAAGCTCACGCCCCCCTGGTGCAGTAACGCCGCGACCTCGGCGAAGCGCTGCGGATGACGCGGCGCCAGCACCAGCAGCGCTTCCGGGTGTAGCGCGCGCACGCGCCGCTGCGCCTCGAGCAGCGTCTGCTCCTCGCCGCCGCCGTGGGTGCTGCCCGCCACCCACAGCGCGCGGGCGGGCGCGTACTGCTCGCGCAGTCGCGCGCCGCGCTCCACGGTCTGCGGCGGCAGCTCGAAGTCGAACTTCAGATTGCCGGTCACGTGGGTGCTGGCAGGATCCGCGCCGAGGGCCTGAAAGCGCTCGGCATCCCCCGTTGCCTGGGCCGCCACCACGGCCGCCTGCGACAGGGTGTCGCGGAACAGCGCTCCCAGGCGCCGATAGCGGCCGACCGAGCGCGCCGAGAGCCGCGCACTCGCCAGCACCAGCGGCACGCGCCGCCGTCCACACTCGCGGTACAGGTTCGGCCACAGCTCGGTCTCGACTATGACCGCGAGCCGCGGCTGCACGCGCGCGAAAAAGCGCCGCACCGCGCCCGGCAGATCGAACGGCACGTAGCGCACCTGTGCGGCGCCCCCGAACAGGGCCCGCGCCCGAGCGGCGCCGGTGGGCGTGACAGCCGTGACGGTGAGCGGCAGGTCCGGATAGCGCTGCCGCAGCACGCCCACCAGCGGCGCGCAGGCCTGCACCTCCCCGACCGAGACCGCGTGGATCCACACCCCGTGCGGCGCCGCCGGCGCGCCGAAGCCGAAGCGCTCCCCGAAGTTGCGCCAGTAGCCACGATCGCGCAGGCCACGCCACAGAAACACGGCGGAGATGACCGGAGCGGCTAGATAGACGGCGAGGAGATAGACGAATCGCAAGTGAGCGCCCGGTGCATTCTAAGGCGCCGGCGGCGCGCGCGGGGCAGAGTTCTGGCGGTAACCGTCCAGCAGTGCGTGCCAATCCGCCTCGGCGAAACGCTCCGGCGGCAGCGCCCAGGTGAGCTTCTCCAGCGAGCGGCGCAGCCGCACCAGGTTCATGTCGCACCACAACCCCGGCCGGCGCAGCTCGCAGCGATCGAAGTCGATGAGGTACACGGCTTCCTCGCTCAACAGCACGTTGTGCGCATTGAGGTCCGCGTGGCACACCCCGAGGTCGTGGAACCTGCGGATGCAGCGGCCGATGGCAATCCAGGTGAGGACCGACAGCGCCCCGGTGCGCAGGCACTCGCTCAGGGACCCGACTACGGCCACCCGCTCGGTGATGATGTCGCCGGTGTACGTGAGGCCGTTGTGGCGGTAGCGCGCCGCGAGCGGCGCCGGCACCGGCAGCCCGGCACGATGCAGACGGTAGGTCAGTTGCCACTCCGCGAACGGCCGCGTGCTCTGCTCGCCCTGCCAGAGGTAGCGATCCCCCGAGATGCGCGCGATCAGCCCGCCGCGCCGGTAGTGGCGCAGCACGTAACCCTTGCCCGCGGATCTGACCAAGTGGGTGGCGCCGCGGCCACGCGCCACGCCATCGAGCTCCCCGCGCGCCTCCCAGAACTTCGGGTCGAACCAGTTGGGACTCAAATTGCCCACACGCGAGGCGTCATATAGCATGGCGCCGCCCGCGAGGGCGCCGTGTTTCACTTCCGGGCCAAGTGCCCAGCGCCCGTTCACCAACCTGACTCCATGATGTTGCCCTTCGCCGAACCGCCGCGCAGCGTCTGCATCCTCAGGCTGTCGGCGATCGGTGATACCTGCCACGTGGTGCCGATCGTGCGCACCTTACAGCAGGCGTGGCCCGCGACACAGCTGACCTGGATCATCGGCAAGACTGAAGCGCGCCTCATGAGTCTCATCGAGGGCGTCGAGTTTATCACCGTGGACAAGCGCGCAAGTCTCACCGCTCTGCGCGCGCTGCGCAGTCAGCTGCGCGGACGGCGGTTCGACGCGCTGCTGCACATGCAACTCGCGCTGCGCTCGAGCCTGGTGGCGCACTGCGTGCCGGCGGCTGTGAAGCTGGGATTCGACCGCGCGCGTGCCCGCGAGCTGCAGTGGCTGTTCACCAACGCGCGCATCCCCGCCCAGTCCCGCGAGCACGTACTCGACAGTTTCTTCGGCTTTCTCGCCGCACTTGGTATCGGCGAACGGCTGCTGCGCTGGGACCTGCCGCTGCCGGCGCCCGCGCGCGCCTACGCCGAGCGGCTGATTCCGGACGCCCGCCCGACGCTCATCATCAACCCGTGCTCGAGCCATGCGCTGCGCAACTGGCGGGCCGCCCGCTACGCAGCGCTGGCGCAGCACGCCGCTCGCCACCACGGCATGCGCGTGATCCTCACCGGCGGACCGAGCGAGCTCGAGCGGCGCACCGGCGCCGAGATCGAGCAGGCCTACGGCAGCGGGCTCGTCAACCAGATCGGCAAAGACACGCTGCCGGAGCTGCTCGCGCTGCTGTCGCGGGCGCGGGTGCTGGTGAGCCCGGACTCAGGTCCGGTGCACATGGCGACCATGGTCGGCACCCCGGTGCTGGGGCTGTACGCCGCCACCAACCCGGCGCGCAGCGGCCCGTATCTGTCGGGCCGTTGGTGCGTCGACGCGTACCCCGAGGCCGCGCGCGCCTTTCGCGGCTGTGAGCCCGCAGAGCTGCCGTGGCAGCACAAGATCGAGGAGCCGGGCGTCATGGACCTGATCAGCCTCGAGCGGGTCACCGCGAGACTCGACGAGTTGCTAGGATCAGGCCCATGAAAGACATCCTGGTTCCCGTCTCTCCGGGTGAGCTGCTGGACAAGATCACCATCTTGCGGATCAAGCAGGTGCGCATCCCCGATGCCCTCAAGCTTGCCAACGTGAAGCTGGAACTTGCGCTGCTGGAGCAGACCTGGCGGGACAGCGGTTGCGCCGCGCGGGAGGTCGCAGCCGATGAGCGCGCGCTGCAGGAGGTCAACGAGCGGCTGTGGGACATCGAGGATCGCATCCGCGACAAGGAGGCCAAACAGAGCTTCGATCGGGATTTCATCGAGCTGGCGCGCGCGGTGTACGTGTGCAACGACGAGCGCGCGGCCATCAAGAAGCGCGTCAACATACAACTCGGTTCGCGCCTCATCGAAGAGAAGTCGTACCGGCAGTACCGCTAGAACGGGTGAACAATTTCGGTGGCGCGACCTTAGGGTGTATCGTGCGCGCTCGAAATCAGTCCCAGCGGGGGGCGCGATGCCGACACACAGAACCTGCCTGATCGCGACACTGAGCTGCGCCGCCCTGCTCATCCTCGGCAGCGCCAGCGCGGCGGAGGAAAAGAGCGCGGGCGCTTACGCCGAGCTGGCGTGGCGAATGATCGGACCGCAGCGCGGCGGGCGCACCCGCGCGGTCGCCGGGGTGCCCGCCCAGGAACACGTGTTCTACATCGGCGCCGTCAACGGCGGGGTGTGGAAAACGAACGACGCCGGCCGCACCTGGCAGCCGATCTTCGATGCGCAGCCAACGCAGTCGATCGGGGCGATCGCCGTCGCCGCATCGGACCCCAACATCATCTACGTAGCCAGCGGCGAGGGACTGCACCGGCCGGACCTCTCGGTGGGCAACGGCCTCTACCGCTCCGCCGACGGCGGGCGGAGCTGGTCGCATCGCGGTCTCGCCGACGGGCAGCAGATCCCGGAGCTCGCAGTCGACCCGGGCGATCCCAACCGCGTGTTCGCGGCGGTCCTCGGGCACCCATACGGACCCAATGCGGAGCGCGGCATCTATCGCTCGCTCGACGGCGGGGCGAGCTGGGAGCGGGTCCTGTACCGCGATGAGAACACCGGCGGTTCGGCGGTGGCCATCGATCCCGCCGAGCCGCAGACCGTGTACGCGGCGCTGTGGCAGTCGCGCCTTGGCCCCTGGGAGGATAAGAACGAGTTTCAGGGCACCGGCGGGGGGCTGTTCAAATCGAGCGACGGCGGCAGCACCTGGAAGCCGCTCGCGGCGGGACTGCCCAAGGATCTGGCGCAGATCAACATCGCCATTGCGCCGAGCGCGCCCCGGCGGCTGTATGCGACCGTCGGTACCACCGCGCCAGGGGAGTACTCCTCCGCAGAGGGGCTGGGGTTCTTCCGCTCCGACGACGGCGGCGAGAACTGGACGCGGGTCACGCAGGACCCGCGGCCGGCGCTGCGCATCGGCGGCGGCGATCTGCCGGTGGTGCGCGTCGACCCCACCAACCCCGATGTGGTCTACACCACCGGCCTGGTGACCGTGAAGTCCAGCGATGGCGGCAAGACCTGGCTGTCGCTGCGCGGCTCACCGGGCGGGGATGACTACCAGAACCTGTGGATCAGCCCGAAAGACCCCCGCATCATCGCGCTGGTGAGCGACCAGGGCGCGATGGTGACCCTGAACGGCGGACAGAGCTGGAGCTCCTGGCTCAACCAGCCGACCGCGCAGCTGTTTCACGTCAGCATCACACCGACCTTTCCCTATCGCGTGTGCGCCGGTCAACAGGAAAGCGGCTCGGTGTGCGTCGCCAGCCGCGGCAACGACGGCGAGATCACCGAGCACGACTGGCACCCCGTCGCGGCCATCGAGTACGGCTACGTCGCCCCCGATCCGCTCGACCCGGACGTCATCTACGGCGCCGGGCGCAACGAGGTGTCGAAGTTCCACGTCTCGACCGGGCAGGTGCAGAACGTCACACCGATCCCGGTACGCGGCCCCGACGCCCGGGTTGATCGCACCGAGCCGCTCATGTTCTCCCCGCTCGATCCGCACACGCTCTACTACGCCAGCAACCGCCTCTACAAAACGCGCGACGGCGGCGCGGCTTGGCAGGCGATCAGTCCGGATCTGGCACGCGAGCCCGGCGCGCTTCCCACGAGCGTCGGCGCGCTGCATCCGCCGGGAGCGGAGCGTCAGCGCGGCGTGATCTATGCGCTCGGACTCTCGGCGCGCAACATCGACACCCTGTGGGCCGGTACGGATGACGGCCTGGTGTGGCTCACCACCGACGGCGGAGCGCATTGGTCCAACGTGACCCCGCCAGAGCTGACCCCCTGGAGCAAGGTGACCCAGATCGAGGCCTCGCATTTCGATGTCAACACCGCCTACGTCTCGGTGAGCCGCCTGCGCGTCGACGATCTGCATCCGTACATTTATCGCACCGTCGACGGCGGCAAGAGCTGGCAGTCGCTGTCGCGTGCGCTGCCGGATGCCCCGGTGAACGCGGTTCGCGAGGACCCGCAGCGCCGCGGCCTGCTGTACGCCGCCACCGAGAACGCGGTGTGGATCTCCTTCGACGACGGGCAGCAGTGGCAATCGCTGCAGCTGAATCTGCCGCACACTTCGATGCGCGATCTCATCGTCCACGACAACGATCTGGTTCTGGCGACCCACGGCCGCTCAATCTGGATCCTGGATGACATCTCCAGGCTCCGGCAGCTGCCCGCCGCCGCTCTGCACGAGGTCACCCTGTTCCGTCCCGCCACGGCGACACGCGTGCAGCGCAGCACCTGGTCCGACACCCCCATTCAGCCGGATGAGCCCACGGCCGCGAATCCTCCCGACGGCGCGGTGCTCGAGTTCTATCTGCCGCACGATGCCAGGGGGCCGGTGATGCTCGAGGTGCTCGACGGCAGCGGCACCCTGGTGCGGCGTTTCCGTAGCGACGATGCGCCCGATCCGAGCCCCGCGGAGGTCGCGCGCGAGCTGATCCCGCAGTACTGGCTCAAACCCGCGCGTGCCCTGCCGGCGCAGGCCGGCGTGCATCGCTGGGTCTGGGATCTGCACTACCCGGCGCCCGTCGCGACCGCGCGCGGCTACCCGATTTCCGCCGTCCCCCATGCCACCCCGCGGGGCCCGGAAGGCCCGGTGGCCGTACCCGGACACTATCTGGTTCGCCTCACGGTCGAGGCTCGCCATTTCGAAGCGCCGCTCACAGTGCTCGCCGACCCGCGCATAGCCTTGCCCACGGCTGTCTACGACGAGCAGCTGCGCGTGGCCAGCGAGCTGGCCGGGCTCCTCAGCGACAGTTCCCGGGCAGTGCTCGCGGCGAAATCACAGCAGGCACAGCTGAAATCCCTGGCGCCCTCGGGCGCGACGGCCGATGCACTGCGCGCCTGGGGGACGCGACTTGCCGAGCTGTTAGGGTCTTCCGGCAAAAAAGCCGAGGGCGATGAGGAGAAGTCCGGCGAGCCGCAGATCCTCCTGCCCGCACTGCAGGAGCGGATCGCGGCCCTGTATGCGGAAGTCAACCGAGGCGACGCCGCCCCGACCACCGCGCAACTGAGCGCAACGGCCACGGCACACCAGGCGCTCACTCAACTGCTGGGCCGCTGGCAGCAGCTGCAGGCGGATCTGGCCCCGCTCAATGCCGGACTGCGGGCCGCGAAGCTCGTCCCGATCCGCGCAGACCTCCTGCCACCGAGGGACCTCAACGCGGCGGACAGGGAGTGAGTGCGAGCGACGCGGGCGGCGCGCCGACGGCCTCAGCGCCGCAGCGTGTACTCCGCGCCGCAGTAGGGACATTTCGCCCAGCCGCTCTCCTCTACGGCCAAATACACGCGCGGATGTGAGTTCCACAGGTACATCTGCGGCATCGGGCAGCTCAGCGGCAGATCCTCGGCGCTGACCTGGTACTGGTTCTGCGCGTTGGGTTCAATGAGCGCTTTGGCCGCAGCGACCATGGGTGCCGCGGATTATACCTGCGCGCCCTGCACCTCAGGGACCATCGCCGCGTTCCACAGCCGTATCACGGCGGCACGCGTGTCGCGGAAGCGCGCCGCCGGCGCGCTGAGCGCGGCGCCCTCGAGGAACAGCAGATGGGTCGCGGCGCGGTACTCCCGATAGGCCCGGGTGAGCAGGTCGACGCTCGCCTGCGGCACCAGGTTCGCGGAGGCCACCGACTCGAGCTGGCGGATGGTGTCGGAGAACATCGCCACCGGCGGGTACTCGCGCGCCCACAGCAGCGCCCAGTACTGAGCGAGGAACTCGATGTCGGCGATCCCGCCCGGATCCTGCTTGATGTCGAAGCGCGCCGCATCGCCCGCGGAGAGCTCCTTGCGCATGCGCTCGCGCATGTTGCGCACCTCCTCACGCAGGCTGTCACGGCGCACGTGCTGGCACAGCACCTCGAGCCGCACCCGCTCGAAACGCGCGCACAGCTGCGGCGAACCCGCGACCGCGCGGGCGTGCAGCAGCGCCTGGTGCTCCCAGGTCCATGCTTCCCGGCGCTGGTAGTCCGCAAACGCCTCGATGTTGGTGACCAGGAGCCCCCCCTTGCCGCTCGGGCGCAGGCGCACGTCGACCTGGTAGAGCCGGCCGGCGGCGGAGTGCATGGTCAGCAGGTGCACGATGCGTTGCGCGAGCCGCACGAAGAACAGCTGGTTGTCGATGGGACGCGCGCCGCTGGTCTCCTGATGCTCGCCGTGCGAGTCGTGCAGGAACACCAGGTCCAGATCGGAACCGTAGCCGAGCTCCATGCCGCCGAGCTTGCCGTAGCCCACCGCGCAGATGGCCACCGGGCGCGGGCCCTCTGCGTCGCTGCAGGTCGGCACTCCGAACTGCGCGGTGATCTGCCGCCAGCCCAGCTGCATGGCGCGCTCGACGATGAGTTCGGCGATGTCGGTGAGCCGGTCACTCACCTGCATCAGCGGCAGCACGCCGGTGAGATCCGCGACCGCGACGCGAAACAGGGCCGCGCGCTGGAACTGCCGCAGGGCCTCCACCTGCTGCTCGGGATCCTCGGCGCGCAGCTGCTCCATCCTGGATTCGAGCTCGCGCGCGAAGCCCGCACGGGTTGGCGGCTGCGACAGCAGCCGCGCATCGATCAGCTCATCCAGCAACAGCGGATGCGCCGCGATCTGCGCGGCGAGGAAATCCCCGTGACGACACAGCTGCACCAGGCGCGCGCGCGCCGCGCCGTTCTCCCGCAGCAGCGCGAAATACGCCGAGCGCTTGCCCGTCGCCTCGATGATCGCGAGGATCCGTCGCAGCACCGGCAGCTGGGCGCTGCTGTGGGCGATGTCCGCGAGCAGCGCCGGCAGCAGGGCCTGCAGGCGCTTGCGCCCGGGCTCATCGAGCTTGCGCACCAGGGCCGAGGCGCGCAGCTCCAGCAGCAATCGCGCGACTTCCGCGCTGTCGCTGAAACCGGCGCGCGCCAGTGCCTCCGCGAGCGCCGCGGTTTCCGCCTGACTGTCCCAGAATCTTCCCAGATCGATGCGCACGGCGTCCCTGTCGGGCTCCGCCCCGCCCTGCACCAGCAGGCGAAAGTGGTGGCTGACCCGTGCGCGGTGCGCATCGAGCTCCTGCATCAGCGCAGCCCAGTCGCGCGCACCCGTGGCGAGCGCCAGGCGCTCGCGCGCCAGAGGCTCCACCGGCAGCGAATGGACCTGCGCGTCGGCGAGCATCTGCAGGCGGTTCTCGAGCCGGCGCAGATACACATAGGCCGCGCGCAGCTCGCTCACGGCCTCGGGCGGCAGCAGCTGCGACTCCCCGAGGCACGCCAGCGCGGCGAGGAGTGACGGTGTCTGCAGCCGCTGGTCGCGGCCGGCGCGCGTGAGCTGCAGCGCCTGCACGATGAATTCGATTTCGCGGATCCCGCCCGGACCGAGCTTCACGTGATCGGCGAGCTCGCGCCGCTGCATTTCGCGCTCGATGAGAGTCTTCATCTCCCGCAGGCTCTCGAACACGCCGTAGTCGAGATAGCGGCGGTAGACGAACGGCCGGATCGCCGCCGCGTCAATTTCCGCGTAACGATCCGCAGCGGTGACCGGGCGGGCCTTGACGTACGCGTACCGCTCCCAGTCGCGCCCGTGGCGCGGCAGGTAGTCCTCGAAGGAGGCGAAGCTCGCCACCAGGGGACCTGAGTCCCCGAAAGGCCGCAAGCGCAGATCGACGCGCAGCACGAAGCCCTCGGAGGTGGGCGTCTCCAGCAGCCGCACCAGCGCCTGTCCCAGGCGCGTGAAGAACTCCTCGTTGGCAACGCCGCGCGCGCCGTCGGTTTCACCGTGCTCGGGAAACAGCAGCACCAGATCGACGTCGGAGGAGAAATTCAGCTCGCGGCCGCCGAGCTTTCCCATACCGATGACGACCAGGGGCTGTGCCTCGCCCGCCGCCGAGCGCGGTTCGCCGTAGCGGGCCACGAGTGAGCGGCGCGCGTGCGCCAGCGCCGCGGCGATCGCGGCATCGGCAAAAGCCGTGAGATCGGCGAGCGTCTCGCCAAGATCGGCCCAGCCGGTGAGATCGCGCCAGGCAATGCGGGTGAGCTCGCGCCGCCGCCAGCGGCGCAGCTCGGCCTGGAAAAGGGCCTCGGGTGTCGCCGGGTCCGCGGCCCGCGGAGCGCGCGCCGCAAAGTCCGCCGCAGCGAAGCGCCGCTGCAGGTCGCCCCCGCCGATGAGCTCGGCGAAGCACCGCGCATCACGCGCCCAGGATTGCGCCACGAAGTCGCTGGCGGCGAACACCGCCTGGATCGAATCGCGAATGGCGGGCGGCGCTGTGCCGAGCGCCGTTCGCGCGGTGTCGTTGGTGTTGAACGCCTCGAGCGAGCCTGCTACGAGACTGGCCAGCTCCGTGCTGATCCCGACCCCCCGGGTCACCGGGGTCCCCGTGAAATCGCGCGTCTTGCTCGACGGTGATTGCTCTTCGGTCACGGCAAGCGCGATTTTCTCGGGGTGGCTAGTTCCAGACGTTGCCCCCCAGATCGTGGAACGCCGCGCTGTCGAGCCGGCGACTCAGGCCCCTGAAGCGCGAGGATGCCGCATACACCTGTGCGCCCTCCGAGGCATCGATCGAGGCCGTATCGCCCTCGATCAGGCTGTTGTCGATGTGGACGTTGGCATGGCGGGCCGTGACCCCGACCCCGGTGGCGCTGATGTGGCTGTTGGTGATGTGAATCTCGCAGCCGTCTTGCGCGCTCACCGCGTCGCCCTCGAACTCGAGGTTGCGGTTGTCGATGTGCAGCAGACGTGAGCCCTGGCACACGATCGGCTCATGGCGCCGCTCCACCGCGGCGCTGGTGACGGCGCTGTCGCGCACGCGCCCGCCCTTCGCCGCCGGCGCAGCGGGCGAGGCAGCCTTGATCGAGTAGCCTGGGCCGGCTTCCAACACGCGTCCGCCCGCCGTGTCGGCGGGCGCGCGGGCCGGCGCGGCGCTCGGGGCGCTGGCGTCCGGAGGGACCGCAGCCTCACCGGCGCTCGCGACCGGACCGTTGTCGGGCGCCGTTGCGACTGGTGCAGCCGCGCCGGGCGCCGGCGCCGCGGCTGGCGGCGCGTTCGCCGCCAGCGCTGGACCTGCGATGAGCTGATCCGCGCGCAGCACGCGCAACTCGCCCGTGTCCTTCACCCGCACCGTAAAGGTACGGGTCTGCTGGTCGGCGCCCACGACTTCGATCCGGTCGTTGCGCGCGAGCGCCGCCCGCGCCCAGCTCATCTCGTCCTGGCCTTCCTGCGCGCACGCGGCGAGCCCCACCAGAGTGAAGCATGCGGCGACCTGCAGAGCTCGGTAGCGAACAATAGCCATGGTCGGCCTCCTGGCTGGGGACGATAAACCTTAGGCGTGGGTGTGGGGAAGTAGCTGCACTGCGACACGCCACACAGCCGGCGCCCGGGTGTCATGAGGGTGCGCGCCGCCGGCACAAAAAAACAGGCCCCACTAGGTGGGGCCTGCAAGTAATGCGCGGAATAGGGGGTCTTGTTCCGCGTCTTTGGGGGTGGCGTCCGGCTGAGAACCGGACGCTTACCCCTAACTGTTATGTAAAGCCTATCGGCTGCCGTTTGGGGAATCGATACCTCTTTAGAGAGGGTATTACATGTCCATTCCGCCCATGCCGCCCGGCGGGCCGCCATGGCTGTGCTCCTCATCCTTCGGGGCCTCCGCGACCATGACCTCGGTCGTGAGCAACAGGCCCGCCACCGAGGCGGCGTTCTGCAGCGCCAGGCGCGTCACCTTGGTCGGGTCCAGGATGCCTTCCTCGAGCAGGTCACCGAACTTGCCGGTGGCGGCGTTGTAGCCGAAAGCTCCCTTGCCTTCCTTGACGCGGTTGAGAATCACCGCGGCGTCCTCGCCGGCGTTGTCCACGATCTGCCGCAGTGGCTCCTCGATCGAGCGCGAGAGGATGCGGATGCCGACCGCCTGGTCCTCATTCGCCGCCTCGAGCTTGTCGAGCGCCTTCTGCACACGGATCAGTGCCACACCGCCGCCGGGCACCACACCCTCCTCCACCGCTGCGCGCGTCGCGTGCAGCGCGTCCTCGACGCGGGCCTTCTTCTCCTTCATCTCGATCTCGGTGGCAGCTCCCACCTTGACCACGGCGACGCCGCCGGAGAGCTTCGCCACGCGTTCCTGCAGCTTCTCCTTGTCGTAGTCGGAAGTCGCTTCCTCCGCCTGCTGGCGGATCGACTCGATGCGCGCCTTGATGTCGGTGGACTTGCCGGCGCCGTCGATGATCGTGGTGTTCTCCTTCTCCACGACGATCTTCTTGGCCTCGCCCAGATCGTTGATCGTCGCCTTCTCGAGCGACAGGCCCACCTCGTCGGAGATGACCGTGCCGCCGGTGAGGGTGGCGATATCCTGCAGCATGGCCTTGCGGCGGTCGCCGAAGCCCGGAGCCTTGACGCCGGCCACCTTGAGAATGCCACGGATGTTGTTGACGACCAGCGTCGCCAGCGCCTCACCCTCGATGTCCTCGGCAACCACCAGCAGCGGTCGCCCGGCCTTCGCCACGCCCTCGAGCAGCGGCAGCAGCTCACGGATGTTGGAGATCTTCTTGTCGACCAGCAGGATCACCGGCTTTTCCAGCTCGGCGGTCTGGTTCTGCTGGTTGTTGATGAAGTACGGCGAGAGGTAGCCGCGGTCGAACTGCATGCCCTCGACCACTTCCAGCTCGTTGTCCAGTCCCGAGCCCTCCTCGACCGTGATCACGCCCTCCTTGCCGACCTTCTCCATCGCTTCGGCGATGGTCTTGCCGATGGACTCATCGGCATTGGCCGAGATCGTGCCGACCTGGGCAATGGCCTTGGAGTCCTTGCAGGGCTTGGAGAGCTTCTTGAGCTCCTCGACCGCGGCGATCACCGCCTTGTCGATGCCGCGCTTGAGGTCCATCGGGTTGCGGCCCGAGGACACGGCCTTGAGTCCCTCGCGCATGATCGCCTGTGCGAGCACGGTGGCGGTCGTGGTGCCGTCGCCGGCCTCGTCGGAGGTGTTGGACGCGACTTCCTTCACCATCTGCGCGCCCATGTTCTCGAATTTGTCCTTGAGCTCGATTTCCTTCGCGACCGACACGCCGTCCTTGGTGACGGTGGGGGCGCCGAAGCTCTTCTCGAGCACGGCATTGCGGCCCTTCGGGCCTAAGGTCGCCTTGACGGCGTTGGCGAGGACGTTCACGCCCTTGAACATTCGCTGGCGTGCGTCGTCGCTGAATCTGACTTCTTTAGCAGGCATTGTCGTGATCCTCGCTTACTTGCCTTCAATCACGGCCATGACGTCTTCTTCGCGCATGACCACCAGATCATCCCCGTCGACCTTCACCTCGGTTCCGCTGTACTTGCCGAACAGGATCTTGTCGCCGACCTTGACGTCGAGCGGCCGAACCTGGCCGTCTTCGAGAATCTTGCCCTTGCCGACCGCTACGATCTTTCCCTGCACCGGCTTCTCTGCCGCGGTATCGGGAATAACGATGCCACCCGGGGAGGTACGCTCCTCTTCCAGGCGCTTCACGATCACGCGGTCATGAAGAGGACGAATCTTCATGGTTAACGCTCCTTAAAAAGACTTGTGAATGGTTGAATTTATGCGCCAGGCGGTTGTTAGCACTCTCCTGTCGCGGCTGCTAATAATAGGGGGAAAACCTGCAAATTCAAGTCTCCGGAGGGGGTTTTTTGCGATCATGGGCGCCTTCAGGTGTCTCCAGGCCGCCTGGGCGAGACGGGCGGGAACGGCAGGGGCGCCTGCCTGGGATGAACCGCAGTTCCTGCCACTCATCAAAAGGCTGAGCTATAAACACAGCCCCGAAGCGATGAGACTTCCCGCAAGGCACGTTCGTGACCAGGATTAGACATATTTCAACCGCCCTGCTGCTGATGAGCCTTTGGCTGCAGGCTCAAGCACAGAGCCCGGCGGCGCACTCGACGGCCCCGCCCGCCACCTCGCAGCCCCCCGCCCCCCAGGGGGGCATCAATGCGCTCCTGGACTCGGTGAAGACCAGTGGGGATGACTTCCTGCCCCCGGACCGCGCGTTCCGTTTCGATGCACTGCCCGATGGCACTGACCGCGTGCGCCTCAACTGGGAAATCGCCGATGGCTATTACCTGTACCGCGCGCGAATCAAGATCGTGACGCCGAGCCCGCGAGCGCAGCTCGGCACGCCGCAGATGCCTCAGGGCCAGATCAAGACCGACGAGTACTTCGGCAGGCAGGAGGTCTACCACCACGAGCTCGTCGCCACCGTGCCGGTGCTGCGGGCGAGCGGCGGCGCCTTCGAGCTGCCGCTGCAGGTGACCTACCAGGGCTGTGCCGAGGCGGGACTGTGTTACCCGCCCATTACCAAGAGCGTGACCGTGAATCTGTCCGCGGGCGCGAGCTCCTCCGGCGCAGGCTCCACGGGCCCCCTCGCCCCTGGCGCCAACCCGGGAGCGGGCGGCGGCGCCGAGCAGGATCGCTTCGCGGCGCTCATCCGCGGCGACCCCCTGATCATGCTCGGCGCGTTCTTCCTCGCCGGCCTCGGCCTCTCCTTGACTCCGTGCGTGTTGCCGATGGTGCCGATCCTGTCGGGGATACTCGCCGGCGCAGGGCGCAACAACACCAGCGGACGCGCTTTTGGCCTCTCGGTGGCTTACGTGTTGGGGATGGCGCTCACCTACACCGCTGCCGGGATTGCGGCGGCCGCCGCGGGCCGCCAGGTGCAGGCGGTGTTTCAGCAGTGGTGGGTCATCACGCTGTTCGCCGCCGTGTTCGTGGCGCTCGGCGTGTCGATGCTCGGGTTATTCACGCTGCAGATGCCGGTCGCCATCCAAACCCGCATTGCCAACATCAGCAATCGCCAGTCCGCCGGCAGCTTCGGGGGCGTCGCGGTCATGGGAGCACTTTCGGCTCTGATTGTTACCACCTGCGTCGCTCCTGCACTCGTCGGCGCGCTGCTCGTCATCAGCCAGACCGGCCAGATTGCCCGCGGTGGAGCCGCATTGTTCGCCATGAGCATCGGCATGGGGACGCCATTGCTCGTGGTTGGCGCCTCGGCGGGCCGGCTATTGCCCCGGGCCGGACCCTGGATGGACCTGGTGAAGAAGCTCTTCGGCGTGATGATGCTCGCGGTCGCGGCCTGGATGCTCGCGCGCGTCGTGCCCGAGCGCGTGGCGCTCTCTTTGTGGGCGCTGCCCGCGCTGATCCTGGCCTGGCTCCTGTGGTCACAGACGCGCGGCCCTTCCTCCGCCATCTGGGCGCTGCGCGCCGCGGCCGTGATCGCCGGCCTGTACGGCGTGGCGCTCACGGCGGGCTCTGCGCTGGGCGGCACCGATCCGCTCGCGCCGATACCCGCCTTCGCCGCCCAGGCCCACGAGCTGCCGTTCCGCAGCATCAAATCCCTTGCCGATCTGGACCGTGAGGTCGCGCAGGCGAAGCTGCAGGGGCGCGGTGTGCTGGTGGATTTCTCGGCGGACTGGTGCACCTCGTGCAAGGAGATGGAGCGCTACACCTTCACGGACCCGATCGTGCAGGCGGCGCTGAGCACCGCGGTGCTGTTGCGCGCCGACGTGACGCAGAACGATGCGGACGACCAGGCGCTGCTGAGGCGCTTTGGGATCTTCGGACCGCCGACCCTGGCCTTCTACGGCCCGGATGGCCAGGAACGCACCCAGTTTCGGGTCGTGGGGTACATGAAGGCGCAAGCCTTCGCCGCCCGCGCGCGCGCGGCGCTGCACGCGCCTCCGTGAGCGATCAGCCAGCCTCGCCTGGCCGGCTTGGCATGCCCGGCGCAGGCCTCGCCGCCGCCCTCGTGGTGGCGTGCGCCGCCGGCGGCTTTCTCGCCTACCACCTCGCAAGCCCGCCGCGCGCGACGCTTCACGCCGCACCGGCTCCGGCGGCCCAGGGGCCTGCGAGCGCGCCCGCGGAGGCCGCGCCGGGATCATCCCCGCCCGTCCCCAAGGTTCCCGAGGTGCTGCCGCCGCTCGCGCTACCCGGGCTGGACGGCCGGCTCCACCGGCTCTCTGACTGGAAAGACCGCATGCTGCTGGTGAATTTCTGGGCCAGCTGGTGCGAGCCCTGCCGCCGGGAAATTCCCCTTCTGAGGAGCCTGCGCAGCGAACGTGCTGAAGATAGACTAGAAATTGTCGGCATTGCCATCGATTTTCGTGATACGGCACAAAAGTATGCCCGGGACAGCGGGATCGACTATCCAGTGTTGGTCGGCGAGCAGGGGGGGCTCGAGGCTGTCGCGGCTTTTGGCATGGATCCGGTCCTGCCCTTCAGTGTGTTCGCCGACCGCGCCGGCAGGGTCATCGCCTTGAAGGTGGGCGAGTTGCACCGGGATGACGCTGACCTCATCCTGGACCGCATGCGCGACCTGGACCGGGGACGCCTGAGCCTCGCCGCCGCCCGGGAGCAGATCGCGACCGGGATCAGTCGTCTCAACATGCTCAGGTCGGCCCCGGGGGGTGGCGCAGCGCAATAGACCCATTCCTGCCAGATCCTCGCAAATCGCAACAAGAAGTACCCTGATGCGGGCGAATTAGGTTACATTCGCGCCGGTTCGCTCAGACGACTCACAAAGAAGTCACCCCCCATGGCCCGAGTGCTGTTGTTGAACGGCCCGAACCTCAATCTGCTCGGCACACGGGAACCGGCGGTGTACGGCACCGACACACTCGAGTCGATCGAGAAGCGCTCGGCGGCGGTGGCCCGCGAGCTCGGGCACGAGCTGATTGCGTTCCAGAGTAACGCCGAACACGAGCTGATCAATCGCATCCATCGGGCCCGCGCCGAAGCTGTGGCGTTCATGATCGTCAACCCGGGCGCCTTCACGCACACCAGCATTGCGCTGCGCGACGCGCTGCTGGGCACCGGCGTACCGTTCATCGAAGTACACCTGTCCAACACGCACGCCCGCGAGCCGTTTCGCCGGCATTCCTATCTGTCGGACATTGCGGTCGGAGTCATCACCGGGCTGGGCGCATTCGGCTACGAGGCGGCCGTGCGCGCCGCCGCGCAACGGCTCGCAGCCTCCGCCTGAGGTCCGAAGTTTTCCGCTTTCCGATTCTTTGGGGGCATTCCCGGCATGGACATTCGAAAAATCAAAAAGCTGATCGAGTTGCTGGAGGAGTCCGGCATCGCGGAAATCGAGATCAAGGAGGGGGAAGAGGCGCTGCGCATCAGCCGCATGCCCACAGGCACCGCGACCGGGCACCAGGCGCCGCAGCTCGCGCATCTGGCGCCGCTTGCGGCCGGTGCGGGCGGGGCTGCCGCCTCAGCGTCCGCGGCGTTGCCCGCCGCCGAGAGCGCAGCCCCCAAACCTAAGCCCAACGAGCACGTGATCACCGCGCCGATGGTGGGCACCTTCTACGCCTCACCCTCCCCGGGTGGCAAGGCCTTCGTCCAGATCGGCGATGAAATCAAGGTGGGCCAGGTGCTGTGCATCATCGAGGCCATGAAGATGATGAACCAGATCGAGGCCGATCGGGCCGGTCGCATCACCTCGGTCATGGCCCAGAACGGCGATCCGGTCGAGTTCGGTCAACCGCTGTTCGTCGTCGAATAGCGGCCCATGATCGAGAAGATCGTCATCGCCAATCGCGGCGAGATCGCACTGCGGATCCTGCGCGCCTGCCGGGAGCTCGGCATCAAGACCGTGGCGGTGCACTCCACCGCGGACTACAGCCTCAAGCACGTGCTGCTCGCCGATGAATCGGTGTGTATCGGGCCACCGCCCGCGTCCGCCAGCTATCTCAACATGCCGGCGATCATCAGCGCCGCGGAAGTCACCGACTCGGTCGCGATCCACCCCGGCTACGGCTTCCTGTCCGAGAACGCGGACTTCGCCGAGCGCGTGGAGAAAAGCGGCTTCGTGTTCGTCGGCCCCAAGGCAGAGACCATCCGCGCCATGGGCGACAAGGTGTCGGCGATCCGGTTCATGAAATCGCACGGAGTGCCGTGTGTGCCGGGCTCCGATGGCCCGCTGGGCGAGGACGCAGACCAGAACCTGCGCATCGCGCGCAACATCGGCTACCCGGTGATCATCAAGGCATCCGGCGGCGGTGGCGGGCGCGGCATGCGCGTGGTGCACGCGGAGGCCTCGCTCCTGAACGCGATCGGTATCACGCAGGCCGAAGCGCGCGCGGCTTTCGGCAACGATCAGGTCTACATGGAGAAATTCCTGGAGCGGCCGCGGCACATCGAATTCCAGGTGCTGGCGGACGCGCACGGCAACATCATCCACCTGGGCGAGCGCGATTGCTCGATGCAGCGGCGCCACCAGAAAGTGCTCGAGGAAGCACCCGCACCGGGCATCACGCTGCGCCAGCGGCGCTTCATGGGGGAGCGCTGCGTGGAAGCCTGCCGTGCGGTCGGCTACCGTAGTGCCGGCACCATGGAGTTCCTGTATCAGGACGGCGAGTTCTACTTCATCGAGATGAACACCCGCATCCAGGTCGAGCACCCGGTGACCGAGCTGATCACCGGGATTGACCTGGTGAAGGCGCAACTGCTGGTCGCCGCAGGCGAGCGGCTGCCTTACACGCAGAGCGACGTGCAGATCCGCGGTCATGCCATGGAATGCCGCATCAACGCCGAGGATCCCAAGACCTTCATGCCATCCCCGGGCCCGATCCGGCTGTGGCACGCCCCGGGCGGTCCGGGCATCCGCGTCGACAGCCACGTCTACTCCGGCTACAACGTCCCGCCCTACTATGATTCGCTGATCGGCAAGGTCATCGCCCACGGCGACACGCGCGAGACCGCCATCGCGCGCATGAAGAATGCGCTGGCCGAAATGGTGATCGAAGGCATCAAGACCAACGTGGCGCTGCACCAGGAGATCTGCAACCACGCGGCCTTTCAGAAGGGCGGCACCGACATTCACTACCTCGAGCGACGGCTGGGTCTGCGCTAGGCGGTGGCCGCGTATCTGGAGATGAGCTTCGATCTCGGATCGCTGGATCCGCAAGGCGCCGAGGACGCCTGCTGGGCCTGCGGCGCGAGCGCGGTCACGTTCGTCGACGCACGTGATGATGCGGTGCTCGAGCCCCTGCCCGGAGAGTTCCGTCTGTGGCCGCGGACCCGCCTCAAATGCCTGTTCGTGCAGGCGCACGATGCGTCCGGCACCCGGGCAGCGCTCGGCGCGGCCTTAGGGATTGATCCCGCCCTCATCGGCGTGCACGAGCTGGCTGAGCGCGTCTGGGAGCGCGAGTGGCTCAGAGACTTTCACCCGCTGCGCTTCGGCCGGCGTCTGTGGGTATGCCCGCACCATGAGCAGGTCACCGAGCCCGGCGCGGTGGTGGTGGCGCTCGATCCGGGGCTGGCGTTCGGCACCGGCAGTCATCCGAGCACGGCGCTGTGCCTGACGTGGCTCGATGGGCACCTCGGCCCCGGTGCGAGCGTCATCGACTACGGCTGCGGCTCGGGTGTGCTGGCGCTGGCCGCCGCAAAGCTCGGGGCGGCCCAGGTGCACTGCTTCGATATCGATCCCCAGGCGCTCACGGCGGCGCGGGCCAACGCCCGAGCGAACGGCGTGGCGCAGCAGGTACAGGTCCACGATCGCCCCGACACGCTGCCGGCCGCGACCGATGTGCTGCTGGCGAACATTCTGTCGGGGCCCCTGTGCACGCTGGCGCCGCGCTTCGCATCACTGCTGCGCGCGCGCGGGGATGTGGTGCTCGCGGGGCTCATGCAGCACGAGGTCGCCGACGTGACAGCCGCTTACGCAACGTGCTTTGATGTCGCCCCGTTCGGCGAGCGCGACGGGTGGGTGGGCCTCGCCGGACGCCGCCATTGACACCCGGCCAACGCAGCTCTGTCATGTTCACAATCTGTCCGAAGTGTGCCCTGACCCTGGTGGTGACCGCCGAGGATCTGCGCGTCGCCCAGGGTTATGTGCGCTGCGGGCGCTGCTCGAGCGTGTTCAATGCGCTCGCGCGCCTGACGGAGGAGGGACAGACTTCCGAGGAGAGCGCCGAGACTGCACCGCCGGCCCCAGCGGACTCGCAGGCCCCACCGCCTGCGCCCCCGGACGCTCCGCCGCAGAGCGTGATCGACGAGGACGCGATCCCGGAGGACGCGCTCGAGTTCGACCCCAGCAAGACCGATGTGGCCTCTGTGTTCGTCGAGCCACCGCCGAACCCGCAGTGGACGGCGGCGACGGGAACCTTCAAGGCCATGATCGCGGCGAATCAGGAGGCCGCGCCGGAGCAGGACCCCGATTCCCAGCAGGACTCCGACTCCCAGATCGACGTGGAAATCGACCCGGAGTTACTGGCCTCCATACTGCACATCGACCTCGCCGAGCCTCCGGCCCCGCCGCAAGCACCGCGACCCGCCGAGCGGGAAACACCAGCGCCTGCACGGCCGGAAACACCGCCGCCGGCCGCGCGGGAGGCAACCCCGCCCGCCACCCCGCAGAAAGCACCGCGCCCCGCCGAGCGGGAAACACCAGCGCCTGCAGCGCGGGAAACACCAGCGCCTGCAGCGCGGGAAACACCGCCGCCGCCTGCGCGGCAGGCAATCCCGCCCGCAGGGCCTGCGCCCGAAGCTCCGGTGAAAGCACGAAGCGTCGCGAGCCAGGCACGAGCGCCGCGCAAGATGCTGCTCAGCGGGGAATTGAGAGCGGGCGCCCGAACGGCGCGTCTCCTGCCGCGCCTGTGGCTCGCCGGAACCGGACTTGCAGCGCTGCTGCTGCTCGCGCAGATCGTGAACCACTATCGTGACGAGCTCGCCGCCACGGCGCGCTTCCACCGCCCGATCACTGCGTTGTACGCGTCCCTCGGCGTGCAGCTGGCGCCGCACTGGGATCTGCGGGCGTATGAAGTGCACCAGCTCGGCGCGTCCGTGGAGCCGGGGAGCTCCGGTTTGATCACGGTACGCGCCAGCGTCAAGAACGCAGCTGCGCAGCCTCAGCCCCTGCCGGTGCTGCGGGTCACGCTGCAGGATCGCTTCGGCAACCGCATCGCGGCGCGCGACGTGGCGCCGCCGCTGTACCTGCCGCGCGCCACGCCGTCGGCGTCGGCTCTACTATCGGTGGGCCAGCGCATCGACGCGGAAATGGGTTTCGTGGATCCGGGCGCCAATGCGGTGGGATTCGAGATCGACGCCTGTCTGCCAGCCAGCGGCGGCGAGGTCACCTGCGCAAACGACGCCATCGCGCGCTAGCGAGTCGCGCCACAGAAAGAGGTGTCGCTTGCGGATCGGACCTTATCTCCTGCCCTCAACTGTCGTGCTCGCGCCCATGGCCGGAGTGACCGATCGCCCGTTCCGCGTCCTGTGCCGCCGACTCGGCGCGGGGCTGGCAGCCTCCGAGATGATCACCTCGGACACGCGGCTGTGGAATACGCCCAAATCGCGCCAGCGCATGAACCACGAGGGTGAGCCAGAGCCGCGCGTGGTGCAGCTGGCCGGCGCCGACCCGCAGGCGCTGGCGGAGGCGGCGCGCGCCAACGTGACCCTCGGCGCACAGATCATCGATCTGAACATGGGGTGTCCCGCAAAAAAAGTGTGCGGCAGGCTGTGTGGCTCGGCCTTGCTCACCGACGAGACGCTGGTGGCGCGCATTCTCGAGGCGGTCGTGAACGCGGTCGACGTGCCCGTGACCCTCAAGATCCGCACCGGCTGGGACCGTGAGCACAGAAACGGCGCGAACATTGCATGCATCGCGCAGGAGTGCGGCATCGCCGCGCTCGCGGTGCACGGCCGCACGCGCGCGGATTTCTATGAAGGCGCGGCCGAGTACGACACGATCCGCGCCATCAAAGCGCGCGTCCGGATTCCGGTGTTCGCGAACGGCGACGTCACTACGCCGAAAAAAGCGCGCGAGGTCCTTGATTTCACGGGCGCAGACGGAGTAATGATCGGGCGCGCCAGTCATGGTGCCCCATGGATCTTCCGCGCTGTCAACGTACACCTGGAAAACGGAATTGCGCCGCCGCCACTGCCGCGCGCCGACCTGCGTGATATCATTCTGGCGCATCTCGACTCCCTGTACTTTTTTTACGGCGAGGAAAGTGGAGTCCGGATGGCGCGCAAACATCTCGGCTGGTATTGCGGCCTGCTGGATGAGCCGGCGGAGATTCGCCGGGACCTGATGGGGGCTGCGAGCACGGCCGCACAGTTCGCGCACGCGCTTAAGCATTTCGAAAACTGGGTGAGTGAGGCTGCCCTGGCGGCCTGACGAACGGTTTTTTCCTTTGGGGGCTCACAATGACCGCAAGGAAGAAGACGCGGACTCGCGAGGCCATCGTCGCCAGAGTCAACGGGCGGGAATTGCCGCTGCGCAAGCACGCCGAGCGCGCCCTGAGCGATTACTTCACCAGCCTGAACGGTCATCGGCCCGCCCAGCTCTACGACCTGGTGCTGCGCGAGGTCGAGGAACCGTTGTTTCGCGTCGTGCTCGATTACGCGCAAGGCAACCAGAGCCGCGCTGCGGACATTCTCGGCATCAACCGCGGCACGCTGCGTAAGAAATTGAAGCAGTTCGGGCTTGCCGGCTCCTGAGCTGCGGGCCCGCCGGCGCCGCCGGCGCCTTTGAGGGATGAAGCCCATGCCGCCGCCGGTACGCCGCGCGCTCCTTTCGGTTTCCGACAAGACCGGCCTCATCGAGCTGGCACGCGAGCTCGCCCGGCGCAACATCGAGATCCTGTCCACCGGCGGCACGGCGCAGCTGCTCACTCAGAACGGCGTGCCGGTGCGCGAGGTCGCCGCTTACACCGGCTTTCCCGAGATCATGGACGGTCGGGTCAAGACCCTGCATCCGAAGATTCACGGCGGCCTGCTGGGCCGCCGCGGCGTGGACGACGCCGTCATGGCGCAGCACGCCATCGCGCCCATCGATCTGCTGGTGGTGAACCTCTACCCGTTTGCCGCCACCGTGGCCCGGCCCGGCTGTCGCTACGCCGACGCCGTGGAGAGCATCGACATCGGGGGGCCGGCGATGCTGCGCGCCGCGGCCAAGAACCATGAATGGGTGCTGGTCGTCGTCGACCCGGCGGACTATCCGCTGCTGCTCACCGAGCTCGACACGCACCAGGGCGGCAGTGAATTCGCCACGCGCGCACGCCTCGCCGCCAAAGCCTTCTCCCACACCGCCCGCTACGACGCCGCGGTCGCCGCCTACCTGTCCTCACAGCAGGCACGGCCGGGCGAGGCGTTCCCCGCAACCCTGTCGCTCACGTTCGAGAAGGTGCAGGACCTGCGTTACGGGGAAAATCCCCACCAGAGCGCGGCACTGTACCGCGACCCCGCCGCACGCCGTGCCGGGGTCGCCGCCGCGCAGGTGCTGCAGGGGAAGGACCTTTCGTACAACAACATTGCTGACGCGGATACCGCCGTCGAGTGCGTGCGCCAGTTCAGTGAGGCCGCCTGCGTCATCGTCAAGCACGCCAACCCCTGCGGGGTCGCCGTGGCGGCCACACCGCTGGACGCCTACGAGGGTGCCTACCGCACCGATCCGGCTGCCGCGTACGGCGGCATCATCGCCTTCAACCGCGAGCTCGACGCGGCCACCGCGACCGCGATCCTCGAGCGCCAGTTCGTCGAAGTGCTGGCGGCACCCGCCGTGCACGCCGCGGCCGCGCGCGTGCTGGCCGGCAAGCCCAACGTGCGGGCGCTGGTGCTGGGGGAGTGGCCGCAGGTCGACGGCGCCGAATTCGAGCTGCGCAGCGTCAGCGGTGGATTGCTGGCGCAGTCGCGCGATCGGGCGCAGCTGCCGGCAGGCGAGCTCGCCGTGCCCACGCGCCGTAAGCCGACGAGTGCCGAGCTTGCCGACCTGCGCTTCGCCTGGGCTGTGTGCAAGTTCGTGAAATCCAACGCCATCGTGTTCGCGCGCGCCGGCGCCACCATCGGCGTCGGCGCGGGTCAGATGAGCCGCGTGTACTCGACACGACTCGCCGCCATGAAGGCCACGGATGAACAGCTCACGGTGGCCGGCTCGGTCATGGCCTCGGATGCGTTCCTGCCCTTTCGCGACAACCTCGACGTGGCCGCCGGTTATGGCATCTGCGCCGTGATCCAGCCGGGCGGCAGCAAGCGCGATGCGGAGGTCATCGCGGCCGCCGACCAACATGGCATGGCGATGGTGTTCACCGGCATGCGCCATTTTCGGCACTGATGAAGGTTCTCATCGTCGGCGGAGGTGGCCGCGAGCACGCGCTCGCCTGGAAGTGCGCCGCCTCCCCGCGCGTCACGACCGTGCTGGTGGCTCCCGGCAACGCCGGCACCGCGACCGAAACCGGGGTACGCAACCTGAACGTCGCGGCGGAGGATGTCGCGGGGCTCGTGCAGCTGGCTGCCGCCGAGCGGGTCGACCTCACCATCATCGGACCGGAGGCACCGCTGGTGGCAGGTGTCGTCGACGCATTCACCGCACGGGGACTCAAGTGCTTCGGACCCAGTCAGGCGGCCGCGCGGCTCGAGGGCTCCAAGGCCTTTGCCAAGGAATTCTTGCGACGGCATCGCATTCCGACGGCGAGCTCCGCGACCTTCACGCGCGACAGCTTCGATCCCGCGTGGCTGCGCAGCCAGGGCGCGCCGCTGGTGGTCAAGGCGAGCGGCCTGGCCGCCGGCAAGGGCGTGGTGATCGCCGCCTCCATCGAGGAGGCGCACGCCGCGGTGCAGGCGATGTTCGCCGGCCAGTTCGGCGATGCCGGCCGCGAGGTGGTGATCGAGGAGTTCCTGCCCGGCGAGGAGGCGAGCTTCATCGTCATGGCGGATGGCACGCACAGCCTGGCGCTCGCGAGCTCCCAGGATCACAAGCGGCGCGACGACGGTGATCGCGGACCCAACACGGGCGGCATGGGCGCCTATTCGCCGGCACCGCTCGTCACCCCGGCACTGCATACCCGCATCATGCGCGAGGTGATCGATCCCACGATCCGCGGACTGGCCGCCGACGGCATGCCTTACACCGGATTCCTGTACGCCGGACTCATGATTGCGCCCGACGGCACACCGAACGTTCTGGAGTTCAATTGCCGCTTCGGCGATCCGGAGGCGCAACCGATCCTCATGCGCCTGCAGTCCGATCTCACGCTGTTGTGCGAGGCGGCGCTGTGCGGCGCGCTCGATACCGTCGGCACGCGGTGGGATCCGCGCGCGGCGCTCGGCGTAGTGCTGGCCGCGGCCGGCTACCCGGACCAGGTGAAAAAGGGCGACGTCATCGAGGGTCTGGAGCGCGCCGGACGCCTGCCGGGCAAGATCTTTCACGCCGGCACCCGGCTCGAAGCCGGCAAGGTGCTGACCAACGGCGGTCGCGTGTTGTGTGCGGTTGGACTCGGTGCCGGCGTCGGCGAAGCGCAGCGTGCGGCGTATGCGCTGGCGGACACGGTCCACTGGCCCGGTGTGCAGTACCGGCGCGACATCGGCTATCGCGCAGTGCTTCGCTAGCCGGGCAGAGTCGTGCAGTTCGACCACCCCGCCCCTCACGTCATCGAGCTCGCCGTGCAGCCCGAGGACATCGACGCCTACGAACACGTCAACAACGCGGTGTACCTCACCTGGCTCGACCGCGCCGCCTGGTCGCACTCCACCGCGCTCGGCGTGCCGCTCGGGCAATGTGTCGCCCTGCGCCGCGGCATGGCGGCGCATCGCATCGAGATCGAATATCGGCGCGCGGCGCTGAGGGGGGATGTGGTGCAGGCGGCCACCTGGATCGTGAACACCGACGGGCGGCTGCGCGCGGAGCGACGCTTCCAGGTGCTCCGCAGGGCGGATGGGGAGACGCTGGCGCGCGCCCGCATCGACTACGTGTGCATCAATCTCGACACCGGCCGCGCCGTGCGCATGCCCGAGAGCTTCGCGCGCGCCTACGTGGTGACTCCACGGGCGTGAAACGCCCGCGCCTCCTTCAGAAGCTGAAGCGCACGAACGCCTCCGGTCCGCTGATGCTCATGGCGAACGCGCCCGGAAAGGTGCCGCTCCTGCGGTTGAGCGAGGTGCGGATAGACGCGTAGCCAAGGCCGATGGCGAAGTTGGGATTCCAGCGGTACTGGAGGTCCTCGTGGCTGTCGGCATACCAGCCGCGAAAGCCGCTGAGCGTCGCCTTGAGGTACGCACCGCGCACACTCACCGCCCAGCGCTGCGAGATGACCCAGGTCAGATCGAGCGGTAGGGCGGGAAACGGGGTCGCCGCCGTCACCTCCTGTCGCTGGTTCTGCGCCGGCACTTGTCCGATCGCATCCACCTGCAGGAAGTAGATGCCGAGGCCCGTTCCGACCTCGAAACGATCGTTGCGAAGGAGCGAGTAGCTGTAGGTGATATCGAACTGGCGCCAGTCGACTGAGGTCTGCGTCAGCTGCCCGGCGGCGAAGGTCTGGTTGCCGAAGACGACGTCCTGGGCAAGAGTCCTGCTCCCCGAGCGATCGGCCTCGAAGTAGTCGACCCGCACCTTGCTGCGCTCGCGCAGCCTGAACATGAATTCCACCCGTCCCTGGTGCAGGCGGCTGGGAAGTCCCAGGTCGTTCTCGCCGTTCACCGGCGTACCGGTCATTCCCTGGAAAGACTGATCGACCCGGAAGTTGGTCTTGACCTGCGGGTCATAGAAAGTGCCACGAATGTAGAAACGATCCGTGATGGGGCTCGCGGTCTCGTGCCGGTGCGGCGGCAGCGGCGCCCCGGAATTCGGATCGTGGTCGCGGTCGGCAAACGCCGGTGCGGTCGGTACGCCCAGGATCACCGCGGCGACCGCGAGCCAATTGCGCATGCGGGCTGGACTCCTCCCGCTTAACCTGCGCGGGTTGCGCGCATCTTACTGATTCGAGGCCGCAATGCACCAGCGTCGCCCCGCGGCGACGTAACTTGCGTGCGCGCTGCGATTTGCCCGCCTGTTGGAACGCGATTGCGGGTGCCGCGAAGGTACGCGTCTACACGCTGCGGGCGCGCGGCTTGGCGCGCGCCGGTGCGCCTTCAGCGCTTCATCGCCTCGAAGAAGTCCCCGTTCGACTTGGTGTCCTTCATCTTGTCGAGCAGGAATTCGATCGCGGCGAGCTCGTCCATGGGGTGCAGGAGCTTGCGCAGGATCCACATCTTGGCGAGCTCGCCCTGGTCGGTGATGAGCTCCTCCTTGCGCGTGCCGGAGCGGTTGATGTTGAACGCCGGATATACGCGCTTCTCGGAGATGCGCCGGTCGAGGTGGATTTCGCTGTTGCCGGTGCCCTTGAACTCCTCGTAGATGACGTCGTCCATCTTCGAGCCGGTATCGATGAGCGCCGTGGCGAGGATCGTCAGGCTCCCGCCCTCCTCGATATTGCGCGCCGCGCCGAAGAAGCGCTTCGGACGCTGCAGCGCGTTGGCGTCCACGCCGCCGGTCAGCACCTTGCCGGAGGACGGCACCACGGTGTTGTAGGCGCGCGCGAGCCG
>DATGVL010000002.1:0-25576 GCA_035300445.1 Steroidobacteraceae bacterium | reverse complement strand
GTTGCGCGTCGCCTTTGCCGGCACGCCTGAATTCGCGCTGCCAGCCCTCGCGGCGCTGCTCGCTCGACACAGTGTCGTCGGGGTCCTGACGCAGCCGGACCGGCCCCGGGGCCGCGGCCGCAAACTCGCCGCGAGCCCGGTGAAGACCGCAGCGCTCGCCTCGCAGCTGCCGCTCGCCCAGCCGCAGACTCTCAACAGCCCCGAGGCGCGCGCCGCACTTGGGGACTGGCACCCGCAGGTGCTGATCGTGGTGGCCTATGGACTGATCCTGCCCCGCGAGGTCCTGGCGCTCCCGCCCCTCGGGTGCATCAACATCCATGCGTCGCTCCTGCCGCGCTGGCGCGGAGCGGCACCCATCCAGCGGGCGATCCTCGCCGGGGACACCGAAACCGGCGTCACGATCATGCAGATGGACGAGGGTCTGGACACAGGTCCGGTGCTGCTGCAGCGCCGGCTCGCGATTGCCGCGAGCCACACCAGCGGCTCGCTCCACGAGGCGCTCTCGAGCCTCGGCGCCGCGGCGCTCCTCACGGCGCTCGATGGGCTCTCTGGCGGCCTCGCGCCCCGCCCCCAGCCCTCCGAGGGCGTCACCTACGCGCCCCGGATCGAGAAAGCCGAGGCACGCATCGACTGGAGGCGCGATGCCCTCGAGATCGAGCGGCAGGTCCGGGCCTTCAATCCCTGGCCCGTCGCCGAAACCACGCTCGAGGGTGAGCCGCTGCGCATCCTGGCGGCCCAGGCTGAGCCTGGCGATAAAAGCGCCGATCCTGGGGCGATCATCGCCGTACATGATGATTTCATGCGCGTGCGCTGCGGTCGCGGCTGCCTGCGGGTGACCGAAGTGCAGCGGCCCGGGCGCCGCCGGCTCGGCGTACGCGATTACTCGCACAGTGTGGCCCTCACCGGGCGGCAGCTTGGCTAGAACCCCCTGGGCCCCTGGCGCGCCGGCGCTGGCGGCGGCGGCGCGGGCGGTCGACGAGGTGATCAGATGCGGCCACTCCGCGGACGCAGTGCTCGCCGGCCTCGCGAATGGCCCGGACCGTGCGGCGATTCGAGCCATTACCCTGGGCACGCTGCGCTGGTACCTGCGCCTCGCACCCGCGGTCGAGGAGCTGCTCGAGACCCGCGTGGCGAGTGCAGTGCGGGCGCTGCTCAACGTGGCCGCCCACCAGATCGAGTACTCGCGCAACGTGCCCGAGGCAACCGTGCACGCGGCGGTCGATGCGGCGCGGCTGCTGGGCGCCCCGCGAGCCACGGGACTGGCGAACGCCGTGCTGCGCCGCTTCGTCGCCGAGGGCGCAACACTGCTCGCCCGCGTGGATGTGCAGCTGTCCGCGCGCACGGCGCACCCGGCCTGGCTCGTGCAGCAGATCGCAGCCGCCTGGCCCGGGCAATGTCCGTCCATCCTGGCGGCCAACAACGGCCATCCACCGATGACCGTGCGTGTCGACGCCTCGCGCGCGCAGGCGCGAGCCTATGTGGCTGAACTCGCGGAAGCTCAGATCGAGGCGTATCCGGTAAAGTGGGCCGAGAACGCCGTCACTCTGAATCACCCGATGGCCATAAGCCGCCTGCCAGGCTTCGCCGAAGGCCGGGTCTCGGTGCAGGACGCGGGCGCGCAGCTCGCGGCACCGCTGCTGGATGTGCGCCGCGGCATGCGCGTGCTCGATGCCTGTGCCGCTCCCGGGGGCAAGACGGGTCACCTCCTGGAGCTGCTGAGCGAAGGGGCGGATCTGACGGCCGTAGACATCGACCCGGTGCGGGTGGGATTGATCGAGGACAATCTGCGCCGCCTCAAGCGCAGCGCGCACGTACTGGCCGCAGACGTTCGCGATCCGGGCAGCTTCTGGGACGGGCGGCCGTTCGAGCGGATTCTGGTGGATGCTCCCTGCTCCTCGAGCGGGGTGATCCGCCGTCACCCGGACATCAAGCTGCTGCGACGCCCGGGTGACATGGCCGCGCTGGCGGCCGGACAGCTCGCGATCCTCAGGGCCGCGGTCACGATGCTCACCGCGGGCGGGCGCCTGCTGTACTCCACTTGCTCGATACTGCCGGCCGAGAACGAGGAGGTCGTGACACGGCTGCTGGCGGAGCAGCCGCAGATGAGACGCGCCGCGATGCCGGAAGGCCCCGCGCTGGCGCCGGGAGCGCTCGATTGCACGGTGGGCGTGCAGCTGCTGCCCGGAGCAGAGGCGGGGACGGACGGCTTCTATTATGCTTGTCTCGAAAAGACAACGGCCGGAACCTGAGACGGCGCTTCCGGTCGCAGATCCATCACAGGTCTGTCGTTGCATCCATGCTACGCGGTGTTCCAACAAGGGATGGTTTGACCCGGGGCAGCCTGCTCACGACGCTGTGCGTGATGGCCCTTGCAAGCTGGGGTCCAGCTTACGGCGATGCGCTCGACGGGGTGCTCGAGGTGCGCTCGGCCTACGTGAACCTCGACAAGGGGGTGTTTCTGCTGCACGCGCGCATCGACTACCCCATCAGTCCCGCCATCCGCAGCGCGCTGCGGGACGGACTGACGCTCACGGTCGACCTCGAGGCGCGCGTGGATCGTCAGCGGCGCTTCTGGTTCAACCTGAACATCGTCGAGCTGACGCTGCGGCGCGAGCTCAGCTACCACGCGGTGAGTGACCGCTACGTGGTGCGCGACACCAAGAGCGGCGATCAGGAGAGCTTCGCAACGCTGGACGAGGCGCTGGGGTACCTGGGCAAGGTGGATGCCTGGCCGATCCTGGTGGAGCCGCAGCTGGATGGCGGCAACTACACTATCAGTGTGCGCGCCGGCGTGCGCCGCGGCCACCTGCCGGCCAGCCTGCGCGCCATTCTCTTCTGGACCGACGACTGGGCACGGGTGAGCGAGTGGTACTCATGGTTACTCCCGGCGTGAACGAGCGCCCGCGGCGCCTGCGCTGGGTGGCGGTCGCGCAGGCGCTGCTGTGGTGCGCCATCGGGCTGGGAGCGTTCCTGCTGCTCGCCGAGAGCGTGCAGAATTCCGCGGAATTCGAGCGCCTGCGGCCCTGGATCCTGCTGGTCGACTTGTGCGGCGTGATCGTGCTCAGCGTGCTGCTGGCGCGCAAGCTCTGGCGCCTGGTGCGCGACTATCGCGCCCACGTGCCCGGCTCGCGTCTCACGGCGCGCACCGTGGGCATCTTCGGCGGGCTGGTCATTGCGCCGCTGCTGATCGTGTACCTGTCGTCGCTCGAGTTCATCAATCGCGGCATCGACAGCTGGTTCAAGGTGGAGGTGAAGCAGGGACTGAACGACGCCCTGCGGTTGTCGCGCGCGGCGCTCGACCTGCGCATGCGTGAGTACTCGGCCAGAACGGTGGCACTCGCCGCGGCGCTCACGGATGCGGCGCCCGCCGGCGTGCAGTCGAGGCTCGATGCCGAGCGGCGCGCCAGCCAGGCCACCGAGATCGCCCTCTTCGGTCCACACGAGCACATCCTCGCCGCGAGCCTCGAGAATCCCCTGGAAGGCCTGCCCTCGCAACTACCCGCGGATCTGGTGCGACAGGTGGTGCAGCACCGGCCCTACGTCAGCCTCGAGCCCCTCACCGGCGGGCAGTACCTGATCCGCACGGCCGCGGCGCTCGGGGACGCTGCCGCGGGCCACGACGGGCGCTTCGTGGTGGCGGTCTACCCGGTGCCGGCGCAGCTCGCCGCGCTCTCGGAAGCGGTGCAGAGCTCCTACCACCAGTATGGCGATCTGGCCGCGCTGCGCGAGCCCCTCAAGTACAGCTTCCGCCTCACGCTCACGCTGGTCCTGCTGCTCGCCATGCTGGCGGCCATCTACGGCGCGATCTTCTCGGCACAGCGCCTGGTGCGTCCGGTACAGGATCTGATCGAGGGCACGCGCGCGGTCGGCAAGGGCGACTTCGGCACGCGCCTGCCGCTCCCCTCGCGCGATGAGATGGGTTTTCTGGTGCACTCCTTCAACGACATGACCAAGCGGCTGCGGCGGGCGCGCGCCGAGGCGACCCACAGCCAGCAGGCGGTGGAGCGCGAGCGCGAGCGCCTCGCCATCATCCTGGCGCGCCTCTCGACCGGCGTGCTCGCCATCGACCGCAGCATGGTGGTGCGCACCGCCAACGAGGCCGCCGGCGCGATCCTCGGCACGGACCTCTCGGGCGCCACCGGGCGCTCGCTCCCCGAGCTCGCCGGCGGCAACGAGCGTCTGGGGCAGTTCGTCGCGGCGCTGGCGGTGCGCTTTGCCGCGGGGCGCGAGGAGTGGCGCGAGCAGCTCGATCTGGACGGCGCCGCCGGGCGCCGCACGCTCATGTGCGCCTGCACCCCGCTCCCGGGCGAGGATTCCGACATGGGCTTCGTGATCGTGTTCGACGACATCACCACGCTCCTGCAGGCGCAGCGCGATGCCGCCTGGGGCGAGGTCGCGCGGCGCCTGGCGCACGAGATCAAGAATCCCCTCACCCCCATCCAGCTGTCGGCCGAGCGCCTGCGCCGGCGCCTGCTCAGCGGCATGAACGAGCGCGACGCCGAGATTCTCGAGCGCGGCACGCGCACCATCGTGCAGCAGGTGCAGACCATGCAGCAGATGGTGAACGCCTTCAGCGAATACGCGCGCGCCCCGGAGATGCAGATCAGCCGCTTCAGCCTGAATCAGCTCATCACCGAGGTGGCGGACCTGTACCGCTCGCAGGCGCCGCACACACGCATCCGGCTGGATCTGGATGAGCACCTCGAGGGCATCGAGGCCGATCGCGGCCGGGTACGCCAGATCCTCAACAACCTGGTGACCAACGCCCTGGAGGCCCTCGATGGCGTGGGCACCCCGACGCTCGAGATCGCGACCCGGCTCGAGGCCGGCGCGGATGCCGAGTACGCGGCCGTGACCGTGTGTGACAATGGCCCCGGGTTTCCGCGCGAGCTCCTGGGTAAGGTATTCGACCCCTACGTGACCAGCAAGCCGAAGGGCACGGGACTGGGGCTCGCCATCGTGAAGAAGATCATCGAGGAGCACGGCGGGCGAATCGACGCCGACAATCGGCCCGAGGGTGGAGCGCGCGTGCGCATGGTGCTGCCGGTCAAGGACAGCACCCGGTCTGCCACGGGAGGCGCGCGCGAGCGGTTGGATCAGTTGCGGAGGGAGAGGGCATGAGCAGTCCACACATTCTGGTGGTCGATGACGAGGCGGATATCCGCGGTCTGCTGAAGGAGATCCTCTCCGAGGAGGGGTACGAGGTGGACGTCGCCGCCAACGCCGCGCAGGCACGTGCCTCGCGCGCCCGCCAGATCCCCGATCTCGTGTTGCTCGACATCTGGATGCCGGACGTGGACGGGATCACGCTGCTGCGTGAATGGTCGGCCGCCGCCGCCGACGGCTGCCCGGTCGTGATGATGTCCGGGCACGGCACGGTGGAGACGGCGGTCGAGGCCACGCGGCTCGGCGCCTTCGATTTCGTGGAAAAACCGCTGTCGCTCGCGAAGCTGCTGCGCACCGTGGAGCGCGCCCTGGATGCGGGCCGGCGGCATCGCCAGGCGGGCAAGCTCCTCGGCTCCCCGCTCGCGGTACCGATCGGCAAGAGCCGGCTCATGCAGCAGCTGCGCGCGGAGCTGCAGCAGATGGCGGCCAATCCCTCCCCGGTACTGCTGGTCGGCGAGCCCGGCTCCGGACGCGAGGCCTTCGCGCGTTATCTGCACGAGCACGGACCGCGCGCCGGCGCGCCGTTCGTGCCGCTCATCGCCTCGAGCCTGCGCGACGCGGACGCCGAGAGCCGGCTGTTCGGCCGCGAGCCGGCGGACGGGCCGGCGGTCGCGGGTGTTCTGGAGGAGGCGGGCAACGGGACGCTGTTCATCCACGAGCTCGAGGACCTGCCACCGGGCGTGCAGCGACTGCTGGTGGGTGTGTTCGAATCGGGGCAGTTCACGCGCCTGGGGGGAGCCGAGCCGGTGAGCGTGCGCGCGCGGCTGCTGGCCTCTGCGCAGCCTGGCGTCGAGCAGCGTGCCGGCACCGAGACGCTGCGCCGCGATCTGCTCGCGCACGTCAACGTGCTGCTCATGCGCGTGCCGCCGTTGCGCGAGTACGCCGAGGACGTGCCGGAGCTGCTGCGGCATCAGGTGGATCGCCTGGTCGACACCGACGCCCTGCCGTACCGGCGCTTTTCCGTCGCGGCGCAGAACCGCCTGCGCAACTATCCCTGGCCGGACAACGTGCGCGAGCTCAGGCACCTGGTGCATCGGCTGCTGATCCACGGCGGCGCGGAAGAGATCCGCCTGGAGGAGATCGAGCGCGAGCTCGCGGTGCAGACCCCGCCGAATGAGCCCCTGGTGAAGCAGGACCTCCTGGCGCTGCCGCTGCGCGAGGCGCGCGAGCAGTTCGAGCGCGCCTACCTGCAGCAACAGCTGCTGCTGTGCAACGGCAAGGTCGGGCAGCTCGCCAAGCGCGTCGGCATGGAGCGCACGCACCTGTACCGCAAGCTGCGCTCCCTCGGCGTGGACTTCAGAAACATCAGCGAGGACTAAGAGCCACGCTCGCATGTGCTCAGCCGCGATCGCGAAAGAGGCCTTTCGTGGCCGCCGCAAGTACATCCGGCCTCTTTCGCGCTCACGGCTCGGTTCGTGACCGCCAGCTCTGATGGCCGTCAGCAGCGAATACCTCGACTACGTGCACGATCAGCTCAGCGGCCTGGGCGGGGTGACCTCGCGGCGCATGTTCGGCGGCGCCGGCCTGTATTGCGATGAGTTCTTTTTCGCTCTCATCGACAACGACACCCTGTATCTGCGCGTCAACGATGCCAACCGCGCGGACTTCACCACCCGCGGCATGGGTCAGTTCCGGCCCTACCCCGACAGCCCGCAGCTCAGCATGAGCTATTACGAGACACCGGCGGATGTGCTGGAGGACGCCGCGGCGCTCGTGGCCTGGGCGCGTCGCTCGGTGGCCGCGGCGTTGGCCGCGGCGAAGCCGGCCAGGGCCGCGAAGCCCGCCAGGGCAACCCCGCGCGTGAAGCGCGCAACCCGCGGCGCCGCACGCCCGAAACGCCGGCGTTGAGGGCTGAGCCGTCTAGCGCTGCGGTTGCTGCGGGGAGGCGGGCGGCGGTGTCTGCGGCGGCGCTTGCGCGCCCTGCGCGGATGGCGCGGCCGACTGCGGGTCGGCGGCCGCCTTGAGCTGCGCGGCGGTATCTTTCTCCAGCTGCGCGATCCTGGGCGTGAGCGTCTTCACGTGGCCCTGGATGCTCGTCATCGACTTCTGCATGGCCGTCGGCAGCTTGGCAATGACGGCCTGTCCGACCTCGGACCGATAGAACGTGAGCATCCCGTCCACTTCGTGCTGACTGAAGGTATTGCGGTACACCTCGATCATCACCGGCTCGATGGCCGACCAGTTCAGCTCCGCCTTCACCAGCGAGCCGATTTCGCGTCCCATGTCTTCCAGGATCTTCTTCTGCTTCGTGTTCAGCTGTTGCCCGGCGAGAGCCTGCTGCATCGAGGCGCGCACCGTGCCGTCGATCTGTGTCAGGTAGGCGTCGAGGAGGCCGCTGCTGTGCATCACCTCGAAGAGCTGCCTGATGGATGCTTCCGCGGGTTTCGCGTCCTGCGCATATGCGGCCTGACTCGCACCCACCGCGAGCACCAGGGTCATGACGAGTTTCATGTGTTTGCTCCTCAGTCTCCCACCCGGATCACCAGCGCATCGACCTCGGCCGCCCGCAGCTGCCGGCGCACCTTGTTGAGCTCGTCCAGATTGCTGATCGGCCCGATGCGCACCCGATGCCAGACATCCGTGTCCACCGCGACGCGCTGTACCCTGGCATCGACCCCCTGCAGCGCGAGCTGCGCGCGCACGCGATCGGCGTCGGTCTCGTTGCGATACGAGCCCGCCTGCAGCACGTATACCCCCGGGCGCTCGATCTTCGCCGCCGCCGCCGGGTCGCGCTTGACGTCCTTGTCCTTCTCCGGCACCACCACTTCGAAGTTCGGCAGCATCTGGTAGAAGTCGTATTTTTCGGCGCTGCGGCCCGCGGCGCCGCCCTCGGCCTCGGCCGGCGCGGGCCGGTGCGGATCGGGGCGCGGCGCATCGGCGGTGTCCTTCGGTCTGCGTGGCGTGCCCCCGAGGTACACGAACGCCATGCTCGCCACCACGATTCCGGCCAGCATGCCATAGCCGAACTCGCGCAGCCGCCTGAAATCCGGCGAGCGTCGCTGCGTGGACTTGTAGTCGCGGGTCGTCAGTTTCCCCATGCGTCACATGCTCTGCGGCGCCGCTACGCCGAGCAGCGTGAGGCCGTTGCGCAGCACCTGCTGCACGCCCAGGACCAGCGCGAGGCGCGCGTTGCGCAGGGCGGTCTCCCCGACGATGAAGGCCTGGGCGTTGTAGTAGGTGTGGAACAGGTTGGCGAGATCGCGCAGGTAGTGCGCCAGCGCATGCGGCGCGCGGTTGACGGCCGCCTGCTCCAGAACTTCCGGATAGCGGGTGAGTGAGCTGAGCAGCGCCTGCTCGTGGGCGTCATCGAGCATGGCGGCGGCGGCGCTGAGCCCGGCATCGCGATCGAAGCTGAGGCCACGGGCGGCGAGCTGTTTCATGACGCTCGCCACGCGCGCGTGCGCATACTGGATGTAGTACACCGGGTTATCGTTGCTGTGCGACTTGGCGAGCTCGAGATCGAAGTCGAGCGGCTGCTCGTGGCTGCGCATCAGGTAGAAGAAGCGGCAGGCGTCATTGCCGACTTCCTCACGCAGCTGCCGCAGGGTCACGAACTGCGCCTCGCGCTTGCCCATGGGGATCTTCTCGGCGCCGCGGAACAGGCTCACGAACTGGATCAGCGTCGCCTCCAGGCACTCGCCCGGCTCGCCCATGGCGATGAGCCCGGCGCGCACCCGCGCGACATAACCGTGATGATCCGCGCCCAGCACGTCGATCAGACGCGCGAAGCCGCGTTCGCGCTTCTGCAGGTGATAGGCGATATCGGAGGCGAAGTAGGTCTTCTGGCCGTTCTCGCGCACCACCACACGATCCTTCTCGTCGCCGAACTCGCTGGCGCGGAACCACAGCGCGCCGTCGCGCCGCTGCAGCCGTCCGCGCGATTCGAGCACCGCGAGGGCGTGATCGATCGCGCCGCTGTCCGCGAGCGCACGCTCGGAAGCCCAGTGATCGAAGCGCACACCGAATTCGGCGAGGTCAGTGCGGATGTCCGCCAGCATCTGCGCGAGCGACAGCTCCCGCACCCGACCGAAGGCCTCCGCCCCCAGCAACTCGCGCGCGCGCGCGATGAGCGCATCGATGTAGGCTTCCTTGTCGCCCGCGGGTGCATCCTGCGGCAACTGCGCGAGCACGCTCGCTGCCGGGCGTCGCAGCTCTTCGCGCACCAAGGCTTTGAGCTCGTGCGCCAGCGGGCGCACGTAGTCGCCGCGGTAACCGTTCTGCGGAAACGGCAGCTCCTCGCCCCACAGGCCGAGATAGCGCAGCCAGGTGCTGACGGCGAGGATGTCCATCTGCCGCCCGGCATCGTTGATGTAGTACTCGCGCGCGACCTCGAACCCCACCGCGGTGAGAATGTTCGCCAGCGTGGCACCGTAGGCGGCCTGGCGCCCGTGTCCCACGTGCAGCGGCCCGGTCGGGTTCGCGGACACGAACTCGACCAGCACCCGCTCGCCCTGGCCGAGCCGGCTCTCACCGTAAGCGCCCCCGAGCGCGTGGATGCTCGCGAGCTCGCGCGCGTACGCCTCGGGCGCCAAGTGAAAGTTGATGAACCCGGCACCTGCCACCTCGGTGCGCGCCAGCAAGGGACTCGCCGGCAGCGCCGCCACGATCGCGGCCGCCAGCTCGCGCGGATTGCGGCGTGCCGCCTTGGCCAGCCGCAGCGCGAGGTTGGTGGCGAACTCGCCGTGCTGGGTGTCGCGGGTGCGCTCGACCACCACCGCGGAAGGTGCGGGCATCTCGGGGAGCACGCTCCCGGTGAGCTTGCCGAGTGAGGCCAGCAGCAGTTGCTCGAGTTCCTGCTTCAAAGAGAAGTCCGCGCGTTGGCAGGCGCGCAAGTGTACCCGAAGCGCTGCGGCGACAGCGGCGCCCTGCCGCTCGAGCCTCAGAAGCCAAGCGGATCGCCGCCGCCGGGTTCTCCGAGTAACTACCCGCGCCTTTTTTTCCCGCCGCGCGCCTCGAGGTCGGCGACCACCCGCACCGCCACTGCGATCGTGCCCTGAATCCGGGCAGTATCGCCCACGTAACTGCGCAAGGCGTCGTCTGCCCGTCGCCGCAGCGTCGCGGAACTGATCAGCTTGTGGCGCGCCAGGGTCGCGATGTCCTCCTGGTCCTGGCCGGAGAATCGGCCGAGTTTGCTCACCGCCAGGTCGAGCGCCGAGAGCACCCGGACTTGCAGGGCGGTGGAATCAATGCCCTCGAGCGCGAGAGGCACCGAGTCCTCGTAAGCGTCCTCGTGCAGGAGCCCGAGCGTGTCGTTGTACTGGCGGTCGAAGTACAGAAGACGCGCCGCACCGTCGGCGTCGCGATACGCGACTTCCAGATTCTCCGGCAGTGCGATGCGGTGAGAGAACGTGGCATCGATGTCCCGGGAGACTCGCTCCCCGGTATACAGGTGCAGCGCCGCCCCGCCTGCGAGGTACATCCGGACGGGCAGCGCACGCGGTGGCGACCCGCCGAGCGAGGTCGCGATGCGATGCAGGATCTCGCGAAGCGCCGCCAGGTACTCCGGTCGCGCGTTTCGATCAGGCCGCATGTGCGGGACGGGCACCGAGGAGCGACAGGAAGCGCGTCGGTCGCAAGGGACTGCGCGTCAGCCAGCGGTCGAACACCGCAACCTCGCCCGCGCCGGGATGAAGGCGCTCCGCCAGGGCCAACAGGCCGCGCCGATCGTGAGGGCGGGCGCTCGCGAGCATGACGGCAAGGCCAGCCATGAAAAAGCGCGGTCCCGCGCTCGCCCAGCGCGCCGCATCCAGCTCGCCCGAGGCGCACAGTTCCAGGAGCCGATCCTCATACTCCCGATCGACCCGCGCCGGGAAATGACCGTCGGGCGTAGAGTCGGGCGCCGGCATCTCGAGGACCCCCAGGCGCGCTCCGACCGCGTGCGCCAGTGATCGCAGCGTTTCGAAATCGCAAGTCTCACGGCTGCGCAGGCGCGACAGCGTCTCCTTCCAGAGGCCGGCGCGATTCGCCCATTCGGTATCCGTCAGTCCGAGCGCCCGCGCCCGGCAGGTGAGCGCGGCGACGGTCTGTGCCAGTGCCCCCGTAGACTTTGACATCAATAGATCGTGACTCTCATTGATCTAAAAGTCAACAAGCGCCACAGAGCCGTTCCCCGATCAGAACAGCTCGATCGGATCCACGTCGAGCGACCAGCGCACCGCGCGCGCGCTGCCGAGAGCTTCGACCTGCGCCAGCCAGGTATCGAGGAATTCGTGCAGGCGGGAGCGCTGCGGGCTCTCCACCAGGAGCTGGGCGTGGTAGCGTCCGGCGCGCTTGGGCATCGCCGCCGGCACCGGACCTAACAGCCGCACCCCGCGCGGCGGGCGCTGCGCGAGCTTGCGGGCATCGGTGAGGAAGGCGAGCGCGGCCTCTGCCGTGGTGGCGGAGTCGCGCAGCGCCGCCAGGCGGCTGAACGGCGGCCAGGCCGCCTGCGAGCGTTCCGCGAGCGCCGCGCGTGCAAATCCCTCGTAGCCTTCCGCGAGCAGGCTGGTGAGCAGCGGGTGATCCGGGAACTCGCTCTGGATCAGCACCTCCCCGGGACGCGCGCCGCGCCCGGCACGTCCCGCCACCTGCACGATGGTCTGCGCGAGACGTTCGGGTGCGCGGAAGTCGCTGCTGAACAGGCCCTGGTCGGCGTTCAGCACCACGACCAGCGTCACGTTCGGAAAATCATGCCCCTTGGTCACCATCTGCGTGCCGACGAGAATGCGCGCCTCGCCCGAGGACATGCGACGCATCACCTCCTCCAGGTCGCCGCGCCTGCGCACCGTGTCCCGGTCCAGCCGCGCAATGCTCGCGCCGGGGAACAGGCTCCCGAGGGTCTCCTCGATGCGCTCGGTCCCCTGGCCGACCGGTTTCACCGCGAATCCGCATTGCGGGCAGCGCTGCGGGAGCGGTGCGTCGGCGCCGCAGTGATGACAGCGCAGCCGCCCGGCGGTCAGATGCACGGTGAGGCGCGCGTCGCACTCGCGGCAGGGCGCGATCCAGCCGCACGCGGTACACAACAGCGTCGGCGCATAACCGCGGCGGTTGAGGAACACCAGCACCTGGCCGTCCGCGGCGAGATGACGCTCCATCGCCAGCACCGCCGGGGTCGCCAACCCCGAGCGCACGGCGCTCGTGCGCAGGTCCAGCAGCGCGAGCCGCGGCGGCTGGGACTGTGCCGCCCGCTGCTGCAACCGCAGGTGCGCGTAGCGCCCCGCGGCGACGTTGTGCAGGGTCTCCAGGGACGGGGTGGCCGAGCCGAGCAGCACCGGCACGGCGGCGTGCCGGGCACGCATCACCGCCAGGTCGCGCGCCGAATAGCGAAAGCCGCCTTCGTGTTGCTTGAAGGATGCGTCGTGCTCCTCGTCGACCACGATCAGCCCGAGCTGCGGCACCGGGGCGAACACCACCGAGCGCGTGCCGAGCACGATGCGCGCGCGGCCGCTGAAGGCGTCGCGCCAGGCGAGCAGGCGCTCGTGATCCGTCAGGGCCGAATGCAGCACCGCCATCGGGGCGTCGAAGCGCTCACCAAAGCGGCCCAGCAGTTGCGGGGTGAGGCCGATCTCGGGCACCAGCACCAGCGCGCGCTCACCGCGCGCCAGCACCTGCTCGATCAGGCGCAGGTACACCTCGGTCTTGCCGCTGCCGGTGATTCCGTGCAGTACGAAGGCGCCAAAGCGCCCGAGGGATACCGCCACCGCTTCCACCGCGACGCCCTGCTCGGGCAGGAGCGTGGGGCCGGCGGTGCGCACCCGCGCGACCTGCGCCTGCGGCTCGAGCGCGCTCTGGGTGCGCGCGATCCAGCCGCGCGCGAGGAGCGAGCGGGCGGGGTCACGCCATGAGCCGAGGCGCTCATCGAGGGTGGCGGCCGCCGCGCCGCCGCAGCTAAGCAGAAACTCGAGGAGCGAGCGCTGCCTCGGGGCGCGGCGCGGCTCACCCGCGGCGCACGCCTCAGCCCCAAGGGCAGTCGCCACCCAGCGCTCTTCGCTCCCGGTGGCGCTCGCCCCCAGCCGCAACGCCCGGGGAAGCGCCCCGGCCAGCACCTCCCCGATCGGATGGTGGTAGTAGTGCGCGGCCCAGGTGAGGAGCTCGAGCGCCGCCGGATCCAGCACCGGCCTCCCGTCCAGCACCTCGAGAATCGGCTTCAGGCGCCCGGGCGGAACTTCCGAAGTGGCGGCACTCGCCATGATCAGGCCCACCAGATGCTGGCGGCCGAAGGGCACCCGGACTCGCGATCCGGGTACGGGCGGGTGCGCGCCGGGGGACGCCGGAGGAAGGTAATCGAACAGCCGTCGGAGCGGGGTGTCGAGCGCCACCCGAAAGACTGCGGTGCCGGGTCTCACGTGTAAGTCAAATCAGCGACTTGCGCCTCATCCAGCTCGTCAACCAGGTCGCGCGCGCGCGCGTTATACAGGCCATGTCCGAGTTTGCTACGCTCGCGTCGCCTTATAGCATGCCGGCCGCAACACACGGCGACGTGGACCTGACGGATCCTGAAGCCCAGACGCGATCCCGTGCGCTGAACCAGTTCCTGGCCGGCGTCGAGCTCAAGGCGTTCAAGATCGCGCAGGCGGCTTTGCGGCACGAGGACGACGCGCTCGATGCCGTGCAGGACGCGATGCTGCAGCTCGCCCGCGCCTACGCCGACCGCCCGGAGCAGGAGTGGAAGCCGCTCTTCTACCGCATTCTCGAGAACCGCATTCGCGACATGCAGCGCCGGCGCACGGTGCGCGGACGGGTGATCGCCTGGCTGCCGTTTCGCGGCGACGAGGATGAGGAGGAGCCCGATCCCATCGCCCAGGCGCCGAGCCCGGACCCGCAACCCCCGAGACGGCTGGAGCTGGATCAGGCGGTAGCGGCGCTGGAGAAGGCGCTCGGGGAGCTCCCCCGCCGGCAGCAGCAGGCGTTTCTGCTGCGCACGCTGGAGGGCCTGGATGTGGCCCAGACCGCGGTGGCGATGGGCTGCTCGCAGGGGAGTGTCAAGACTCATTACTTTCGCGCGCTGCGGGCGCTGCGCGCGCAACTCGGAGAGTTCTACGTATGAGCGCGGTGAATGAGCCCCTGACGGAATTCGAGCGCAACGCGCGCGCAGTGCTCGAGCAGAGCCTGGCGCGTATCGATGCTCGCACCCGTTCGCGCCTGAACCAGGCGCGCCACGCGGCGCTCGAGGTGGCCGGCGCGCGTCGCCGTGCGTGGTGGCGCAGTCTCACCCTCCTGCCGACCGCAGGCGCCGCGGCGGCCGCGTTGCTGGTGGCGGCGGTGCTGCTGTGGCACCGCCAGCCCGGCGGCGAACCCGCGGTGCTCGAGGCACAGCACGTGGAAGACATGGAGTTGCTGGCAGACAGTGAGGCACTGGAGCTCCTGGATGGCTGGGACGGCCCGTTCTATGAATGGGCGACCGCGCAGACCGACAATGTCCAGAGCGACGGCTGATGTGCACACCACGCGTGAGCTGTGCGGTGCTGGCCGTGTTGGCGCTCGCCTGCGCCCTGGCGCGCAGCGACGACACGCGCAAGCCGCAGCCCGCGGACCCGGATCCGGGCTTTCTCGAGTTCCTGGGAAGCGTCGATCGTCTCGCCGAGTTGAACCCGGACTACCTCGCGCAGGCCGATCCGCGGCGCGCGGCGCAGCTGGCCAGGGGCCGGGCACCGCCGGCCACCGCGCCTCCACCGCCGCCGCCGAGCACAGGGGGAGTGAAAAATAATGAGTAACACCTGGCCTACGTGCACCCTCGCCCTGCTGCTTGCGGCAGCGCCGGCGTTTGCGCAGGAAGCGCCCGCCGCGGGCGCCAATCCCCCGGCCCCGGTCCCCTGGTCGAGTCTTGCGCCCGAGCAGCAGAAGCTGCTGTCGCAATACGGAGGCCAGTGGAACAGCTTGCCGCCCGCGCGCCAGCAGGCGCTCGCGCACGGCTCGGAGCGCTGGCTGGGAATGTCGGGCGAGCAGCGCGACAAGGCGCGCGAGCGCTTTTCGCATTGGCAGTCACTGCCCCCCGAGCAGCGCCATGCACTGCGCGGCCGCTGGCAGAAGTTCCAGGCACTGCCGCCGAACGAGCAGGCGAGGGTGCGGGAGAATTTCCACAAGTTTCAGCAGCTGCCGCCGGCGCAGCGCCAGATACTGCGCGAGCAGTGGCACAACGCGAACCCCGTCCAGCGCCAGCAGATGATCGAGCACGCGCGCGAGCGGCACGAGAAGGGCCCGATGCCGCGGCCATCCCCCCAGGCGTCGCGGCCGCAGCGCCGCTGAGCCGGCCCCCGGGGGCTATTTAGCGGCGCCGCCGTTGCTGCGTGGCCGCACCGGGATGGGAAGATTGCACACGTCCAGGCGTGCGGCCGGCACCTTGAACCATTCTTCGTGCCGGCTGCGGCGCGCCTCGGCAAAGCTCAGAAAAGTCGGCGTATCCGTACGCAGCACTTCCAGCTCCGTGCGCTGGGCGGCCGGCACATCCGCAGCCCACCTCAGGGACTTGATCGGCGTGCGCTGCTCGGCGTGCTCGTAGAAGCCCAGGGTGCCGCCCCCGCGCGGCATGACCGACAGCAGCTCCATGCCCGACACCACGCGCCCGAGGAGTGTGACATTGCGATCCAGGTGTCGCGGGGCCTGGCCGATCACCACGTACAGCTCGGTACCGCCGCCGCTATCCACGTCGTTGTCGCGCCCGGTGCCCACCATGCCGTAGCAGTGCACCAGCCACGCGCGCCCGATCGCAGGGTCTGCGGCGACCGGAAAGGTGTCCACGAATCCAACTTCCGGCGCATAGGTATCCGGATCCTGGAACCTCGTCACCGACAGACCCCGCAGCGGGCGCTCGAACTCCGCGCCCACGGTGCGGTGCGCCGCGCCGACGGGTCTCTTGCCGTCCGGATCGCCCCACTGCACGACGTAGTTGTCCTGGGCGCGCATGATCCACAGCCCATCGAAGTAATGCCCGTGGGCGAGCGCCTGGACATTCGCGACGTGGTGCGGGGCGAACAATGGGGCGAGCTCGATCACGACGCGCCCGGCGGGCAGCTCCAGGTAGAGCGTGTTGGAGGGATCGAGCGCGCGCCAGTCCGCCGCCGTGGACGCGGCCAGCACCTCCGCGCCGCTGAGCGGCTTCTTCTGCGGTTCGCCCGCCGGCGTGGCGCCGTGCAGCGCCGCCGGGAGCAGCAGCGTCAGGGTGAGGCCCGCGCACACCGCGGCCGCACCCGTCGATGGCACGCGAGGTGGACGGCTCATGAGTCGCGCTCGTCGCAATGAAACAGATGCAGCATGCGGTGCAGAACCGGGGCCAGAATGATGGTTGCCGACACGATGAACACCAGCCCCGCGTACAGCGCGTAGCAGCCCGCGAACAGCTTGCCCGCCGGCGTCACCGGATTGTTCACCGGCCCCATGCCGCCGAGCAGCATGCAGGTGTTCTCGAACGCATCAAGCCACCCGAGATGCTCGTAGTGCTCGTAGCCGAGCATGCCGAGCCCGAGGGAAGCCACGAGCAGCAGCGCGGCGAGGGCGAAGTGCCGCAGCAGCCGCACCAGAAACTCAGCTTGCGGCAGCGGGCGCTGACGGCGGTGTTCGTACATGAGACGACACTCCCGGCCGGCTCACGCCAAGCGCGTGAAGCCATCCGCGCTCCAGTCCTCGCTCCCCACACCGTGGTGGACGAAGAACAGGCTCTCCGGGTCGTATTTCTTCTTTACCGACCGCAACCTCGGGTAATGCTCTCCCCAATAGTCCTGTTGCCACCTCTTGTTGAAGAAGTTGCTCTCGGAGACATACGAGCCCGCATCCGGCGCCACCTTGCGCAGCTCCGCCGTCGCGCGCTCGATCGCGCGCGCATCCCGGTGGGCTGCCTCGAGGTCCATCGCCGGCCGCGCCATCCCCGGATAGGCCGCGCCTTCCCCATCGGCGATGATGGCCAGTGCAAAGGCCTCGGTCACGTGAGGATTGGTGGCGGTATCCAGCGCTGCGGCGATCGCCGCGGGCGGGGCACCCGCGAGCCCCTTGTTGAAGTGCAGCTCGATCTGCTTGTGGCGGCTGCCGGCGAGCAGCGCAGTCACGAGACGCTGCCGCTCTTCGCCCCGCAGGAGCGTCGCGGGCAGCCACAGCGAGTCATAGCCGTGCAGGAAAGCGCCCACCTGGCCCTGATCCCCCTCCCACCAGCCGTGATCTGGCGCGGCGCCGGCGCGCTTGTCCGGGATCATCGAATGGTTTCCTTCGATCTGCCACCAGTCGCGCGATCCCTTGGCGCCCGCGCCCAGCTCGTCGATCACCTTGAAGTCACCCGGCGAGGCACGGATCCAGTCGAAGAACGGCTGCCACAGCTGCCGCGACTGCTCCCTGTCCACTCCCTGACTCACCATCGACAGCTCGAGCGTGTGGTCCGATCCGATCTTGACCTGCTCGCCCCAGTGCGGATTGAAGAGACTCGCGGCGTAGAAGTCGAAGAATCGCGTGAGCAGTCTGCGGAAGGCTTCGTCCGACTGCGCCCTGATCTTGCCCCAGGCCGCGCCGAAGAGTGCCGGCAGCTCGTGCGTGCGCAGCGTCAGGCGCGTCACGACCCCCCAGCTGCCGCCACCACCGCCCTTTATGGCCCAGAAGAGGTCGGGGTCGGAGCAGGCGTTCACGGTACGGACCCGGCCCTCGGCGGTGACTATCTCCGCTTCCAGCAGGCCCGACGCGGCGCTGCCGAAGCCCTTGGAGAAGCTGCCGAAGCCGCCGCTTTGCACCAGGCCCGCCACGCCCACCGAGGTGCAGCCGCCGCCCTGCACGTAACGGCCGGCGCGCGTGGTCACGGCGTTGTAGAGATCGATCCACATGGCGCCCGCGCCGGCACTCACCGCGGGCACGGCCTGGCTGTTGCCGCTGCAGCCCTGGGGCACGAAGGCTTCGTGCAGGCGCACCTGGTTCATGGCACGCGTCCAGATCAAAAGCGAGTCCGGGGCGTTGGAGGTGCCCTGGTAGCTGTGGCCCCCGCCCTTCACGACCAGCCGCAGCCGGTGCTCGCGCGCGAAGTTCACCGCCGCGGCGACCTCGGCGCTGCTCGTGGCCTTCACCGCATAGACGCTCGGTGCGGGCGTCCAGGCATCGAGCCACCCGGACACCTGCGTGCCCGCGGGCTGGTCGCCGACGTAGAACGGATTGTGGATGTTCTCGGTAGCCTCCCGGCAAGCCGCAGCGCCGGGCTCTTTCTCACAGGCCGCGAACAGCGAGTGCACCGCGATCAGATTGCCGCCCACGGCCTCGTTGAGCTTCTGCCAGCCGGCCTCCGACGGCCAGCCCGGATCGCCGGGGCGCACGCGCGCGAGGTGCGCACGCGGCCGTGGCGCAGGGCCGGTTCGCGGCGCCTTGGGAGCAGCTTCGTGCGCCGCCGCCTCAGGCGACGGTAAGGCCGGCAGCGCAAGCAGCGGCAGGGCCGCCGCGCCCCTCAGCAGCTCTCTGCGATGCATGGTCGTCCTTTCACCCCACGGCCTTCACCGCCTGGATCAACTCCGCCACCGCCTTCTGCCCATCCCCGTACAGCATGCGTGTGTTGTCCAGATAGAAGAGCGCGTTCTCGATCCCGGAGAATCCCGCGCCCTGGCCGCGCTTGATGACGATGACGTTCTTCGCCTTGTCGGCGCTCAGGATCGGCATGCCGTAGATCGGGCTCCCCTTGTCGGTGCGCGCCACCGGGTTCACGACGTCGTTGGCGCCGATGACGAGCGCGACGTCGGCGGTTTCGAACTCGGCGTTGATCTCATCGATATCGGAAATCAGGTCGTAGGGCACACCCGCTTCCGCCAGCAGCACGTTCATGTGGCCGGGCATGCGCCCCGCGACCGGATGGATCGCGAACCGCACCTGCACGCCGCGCTCGATGAGCAGCTGGGACAGCTCCCAGACCTTGTGCTGGGCCTGCGCCACCGCCATGCCGTAACCCGGAACGACGATCACTTTATTGGCGAACGCCATCATCACGCCGGCGTCGCTCGCCTCGATGGGCTTGAGGCTCCCGCTGACCTCGCCGGTGGCGGCGGCGCCGGTGTCGCCGAACCCCGAGAACAGCACGTTGCCGAGCGAGCGGTTCATGGCCTTCGCCATCAGCTGCGTGAGGAGCGTACCGGCCGAGCCCACCACCGTGCCGGCGATGATCATCGCGGCGTTGTTGAGTACGAAGCCCTCCAGGCCCACCGCGAGTCCCGTGAGCGCGTTGTAGAGGGAGATGACGACCGGCATGTCGGCGCCGCCGATCGGCAGCGTCATGGTGAGCCCGAGCAGCAGCGCCAGCACGAAGAATCCGGTGACCACCGCGAGCGAGGCGTCGAGGTGTGCGGCGACCAGCGCACCGAGCACCAGCGCCACCGCGAGCAGCAGCAGGTTGAGCGGCTGCTGGCCGCGGAAGCGGATGCTGCGCGTGATCAGACCCTGCAGTTTGCCGAAGGCGATCAGGCTGCCGCTGAAGGACACCGCGCCGATGATGCCGCCGGCCACCGCGAGCGTCGTGCTCGCGTAGCCTTCGGTCCCGCCGCGATACAGCTCCACCGCCGCGATCGCCGCCGCGGCCCCGCCCCCCATGCCGTTGTAGAGCGCGATCATCTGCGGGATGTTGGTCATGGCCACGCGCCTGCCGCTCCACCACGCGAGCACCCCGCCCACCAGCATCGCCGGGAGAATCAGCCCGTAGTTGGACATTCCCGGGTACAGGAACGTGATGAGGGTCGCCACCAGCATGCCGGCGCCGGCCCACAGGATGCCGCTGCGGGCCGTGACGGGGGAGCTCATGCGCTTGAGCCCCATGATGAACAGCACCGCGGTGACGAAGTAGCTCGCCTGGATCGCCAGGCCGGCGGAAAGCCCGGCCAGCATCAGTTTGGCCTCTTGGGCTGGCTGCGCGCGCCGCTCGACTTGAACATCTCGAGCATGCGCTCGGTCACGACGTAACCGCCCACGGCGTTGCCGGCGCCGAGCAGCACACCGATGAAGCCGATGGTCTTCTCCAGCGGCGTGGCCGCGCTGCCGAGTGCGACCATCGCCCCGACCAGCACGATGCCATGCACGAAATTCGAGCCCGACATGAGCGGGGTATGCAGGATCACCGGCACACGCGAGATGACCTCGTAACCGGTGAAGGCCGCGAGCATGAAGATATACAGCGCCACCATCCCGGTCATGTCGCACCCTCCAGCGCCTTGAGTGTCGGTTGGTGCTTGATCTCACCGCCGCTCGTCAGACACGACTGCGCGAACACCTCGTCGCTCCAGTCGATGGCCAGCTCGCCCTTCACCAGGGCGGGCTTGAGGAAATTGTAGAGGTTGCGCGCGTACATCTCGCTGGCGTTGTAGGCGAGCTCGGCCGGCAGATTCACCGGTCCCACCACCTTCACGCCGTGGTGCTCGAGCACCTCGCCGGCGCGGGTGAGCTCGCAATTGCCGCCCTGCTCGGCGGCGATGTCGACCACCACCGATCCGGCGCGCATGCGTTCCACCGCAGCGCGCGAGATGATCTTCGGTGCCGGGCGCCCGGGGACCGATGCGGTCGAGATCACGGCGTCCGCCGCGGCGATGCGCGCATCCAGCACCTCCTGTTGCCGGGCCTTCTCCTCGGCGGTGAGCTCGCGCGCGTAGCCCCCGGACCCTTCGGCGCTCACGCCGGTGTCGACGAACTTGGCACCGAGGGACTTCACCTGCTCGCGGGTGGCGCTGCGCACGTCGTAGGCCTCGACCACGGCGCCCAGGCGCCGGGCGGTCGCGATCGCCTGCAGTCCGGCCACTCCGGCGCCGATGATCAGCAGCTGCGAGGGGCGGATGGTGCCGGCGGCGGTGGTGAGCATGGGGAGGAACTTCTGCAGGTGAGAGGCGGCGATCAGCACCGCCTTGTAGCCGGCGATCGAGGCCTGCGAGGACAGCGCATCCATCGACTGCGCGCGCGAGATGCGCGGCACCAGCTCCATGGCGAAGCTGGTGACGCCGCGCGCCTTGAGCGCGCGCACCTCGGCGGCGCGTGCGTGCGGCTGCATGAAGCCGATCACCACCGCCCCGGACTTCAGCTGCTGGATCTGCTCCACACTCAGCGGTTGCACCGTCAGGATCACGTCGGATGTGGCGAGCACGCCGGCGGCGGAGTCCGCCCAGGTCACACTCTTATAAAGAGAGTCCGGGAAGGAGGCGCGCTCCCCGGCGCCGCGCTCCATCAGAACGCGCGCGCCTTCCCGGGTCAGCTTCTCGGCCACTTCGGGAACCAGACAGACCCGCGTTTCACGCGGCGTGCTCTCGCGCAGCGCGCCAATGGTTACTGACATTCACGCCCCTCGCGTACCGGTCGTGGCCGGCCAGCCACGTGTTTGGAAATCCCCAATCGAATTAAGATCTTGCAATGTTGAACTCATGCACACAAGTGCCGTATCGTACGCCGCCATGCTAGGCATCGATCTCGAGCGCGCCGACCACGGCCTCCCGGACGACTTCGCGATAGTCGCGACGCCGGCCGCGCGCGGGCTGTCGCAGCTGGTACTGCGGACCGACGTCGCCGGCATGCCGCTCGAGTGGATCGACTACAAGGAAGCCGCGCGACTGTACACCCAAGAGCAGGTGGCTTACACGTGCGGCTCGCTGTTGTATGAGCTGTACGGCGGCACCAATGCGCGCAGCGGGCGGCGCACGGTCCTGGAGGTCAACTCCATCGTCGCGACCGTCGGGCACACCGGCAATCCGGGCAACACGCGCCACGACTACGTGCCGCCGCTGAACAACCAGACGCTGTTCCGGCGCGATGCGTACCTGTGTATGTACTGCAGCCAGCGCTTTGCCTCGCGCGAGCTGTCGCGCGATCACATCCGCCCCTTCAGCCAGGGCGGCACGGACATCTGGACCAACGTGGTGGCGGCCTGCCGCCGCTGCAACAACCAGAAGGCCTCGCGCACGCCCGAGCAGGCGCGCATGCAGCTGATCGCGGTGCCGTTCACGCCGACCTATGCGGAATACATTTTTCTCAAGGGACGGCGCGTGCTCGCCGATCAGATGGAATACCTGGTGGCGCATTTCCCGCGCTCGAGCCCGCTGCACGATCGCATCCAGCGCTGGCTCAGCTGAAGCGGCCGCGCGCTTCAGGCCGCGTGAATCGCGCGTGACGATCGGGGCCGCCGGCTGCTAAGGTGGCGCCGGTTCGTTTCACGGAGCGGCGCCTTGATTTTCCTCGTCGACGCTTCGGTCTACGTCTTTCGCGCCTGGCACTCCGTGCTGCCCGACATGCGCGACCGGGACGGCAATCCCGCCCACGCCGTGTTCGGGTTCGCGCGCTTCCTCGGAGATCTCATCGAGCGGGTGCGCCCCACCTACATGGCGGTCGCCTTCGATCAGCGCCGCGCCGGCTCCTACCGCAATCGCATCTACCCGCCGTACAAGGCCAACCGCGAGCGCGCGCCGGCGGACCTGGCGCAGCAGTTCGAGCACTGCCGTGAGTTGTGCCGGCGGCTCGGGCTCGCAGTGTTCGTGGACCCGGACTACGAGGCCGACGACATCATCGGGACGCTCGCAGCCCAGATGCGCACCCAGGGGGTGCGCTCCGCCTTCATCACCCGCGACAAGGACCTGGCCCAGCTGGTGCGCGACGGGGATCTGTTCTGGGACTTCGGCGCGCGCGAGCAGTTCGGCTATCACGACATCGAGCGCCATTTCGGCGTGGCGCCTGAGCGCTTCGCCGACTATCTCGCGCTCACCGGCGATGAGGTGGACAACATTCCGGGCGTGCCCGGCATCGGACATCGTACCGCAGCCTGCCTCATGCGCTCGTTCAGCTCGCTCGATGAGCTGTATGGTGACCTGGCACGCGTGGCGCACCTGAAGCTGCGCGGTGCGGGAACCTTAGGGGCACGCCTGAGCGAGCATCGCGAGTCGGTGTACCTCGCCCGCCGCCTCACGCGCATCGCGTGCGATCTCTCGCTCGGGGTCGCCGCTCCCGGGCTCAGGCGCCGCCTGCCGGACATGCCGGCGCTCTCGGAGCTGTACGACCGGCTCGGCTTCGGACCGTTCCTGCGCCGCCAGGGCGAGCGGCTGGCGCACCTGCCGGCCGGCTGAGCGCGCCGCGGCGTAGATGGAGCGCTTTGCGGCCATCGCCCATGAGGTCAGCTCCCTGACCGGCACGCGCTGTGCGCCTGCGCCGCAGCGGCGCGTGACGGGCGGCAGCATCAATGAGTGCTACTTGTGGCCGGGCGATGCGGGCCCGATGTTCGTGAAGGTCGCCCCGCTCGAGGTGCGGGCCATGCTCGAGGCCGAGGCTGCCGGGCTCGCAGAGCTCGAGTGGGCGCACGCGGTGCGCGTGCCGCGGGTGCTGGCGAGCGGGCATACGGAGGGGGCCGCGTTCCTGGCGCTCGAGTGGATCGAGACGGGCGGGGCGGGGCCGGAGTGCGAAGCGCGCCTGGGTAAAGAGCTCGCCGCGCTGCATGCCGTGACGGCGCCGCGCTTTGGCTGGGCGCGCGACAACACCATCGGCCGTACGCCGCAGGTGAATGCCGCGAGCGAGGACTGGGCGGAATTCTTTCGCGAGCGGCGCCTGCGGCCACAGCTTCAGATGGCCGCCGCGCAGGGCTTTGCGGACCTGCCCGCCGCCGCCGGGGAGCGGCTGCTCGAGTCCGTGCAAGGGCTCCTCGCCGGTCATCGCCCGGCGGCCTCGCTCCTGCACGGAGACCTGTGGGGTGGCAACTGGCTCGCGAGCGCGGCCGGTGAGCCAGTGCTCATCGACCCGGCGGTCTACTACGGCGATCGCGAGACCGACCTGGCGATGACACGCCTGTTCGGCGGCTTCGGCGAGCGCTTCTACCAGGCATACCAGGCGGCGGCGCCGCTCGCGCTCGGCTGGCAGGCGCGCGTCGAGCTCTACAACCTCTACCACGTGCTCAATCACGCCAACCTGTTCGGCGGCGGTTACGCCGGGCAGGCACGCGACATGATCGAGCATCTGCTGGCGCCGGCACGGCGCTGACAGAGCACGTGCGCGCGGCTATGCTGCGCGTGACAGGCGGGTGCTGTGTCAGGAGCGAGCCATGGCGGACAAGAACATCCAGTCGGTTCTCCTGGAGACGCGCACTTTCCCCCCGCCGCCCGCCTTCGCGGCGCGCGCCCGCATCAAGCCGTCGGACCTGGAGAGCCTGCGCAAGCGCGCGCGCGACGATCATGTCGGATTCTGGGCCGATCTCGCCTCCCAGGAGCTCAGCTGGCACACGCCCTTCACCGTGACGCTGGACGACACGCACGCTCCGAACTATCGCTGGTTCAGCGACGGCCGCCTGAACGCCTCCTACAACTGCCTGGATGTGCACCTCAACGAGCGCGGCCACAAGACCGCCATCATTTTCGAAGGCGAGCCCGGGGATGTGCGGCGCCTGTCCTACCGCGAGCTGCACGCGCAAGTTTGCCGCTTCGCCAACGCGCTCAAGGCACAGGGCGTCACGCGCGGCGACCGCGTCATCATCTACATGCCGCTGGTGCCGGAGATCCTCGTCGCGATGCACGCCTGCAACCGCATCGGCGCGATTCATTCGGTGGTGTTCGGCGGCTTCTCGGCCCCGGCGCTCAAGGACCGCATCGAGGACACCGAAGCGGTGCTGGTGATCACCGCCGACGGCGGCTGGCGTGGCGGCCAGGCGGTCGAGCTCAAGGCAGCCGCCGACCACGCGCTCGCCAGCGGCTGCAGGAGCGTGCGGCGCGTGATCGTGCTCAAGCGCACCGGCAAGCCGATCAGCATGGATCCGAAGCGCGACCTGTGGTGGCACGAGGCCATCGAGACACAGACGCCCTCGTGCGAACCGGAGTGGGTGGACGCGGAGCACCCGCTGTTCCTGCTGTACACCTCCGGCTCCACCGGCAAGCCCAAGGGCATCCAGCACGCCACCGGCGGGTATCTGCTGGGCGCGAAAGTCACGACGCAGTGGGTGTTCGATCTGCGCGATGAGGACGTGTTCTGGTGTACGGCGGACGTTGGCTGGGTCACCGGGCACAGCTATGTCGCCTACGGGCCGCTCGCGGCGGGCGCGACCGTCGTGCTGTACGAGGGCGCGCCGGTGTTTCCCGACGGCGGGCGCTTCTGGAAGAACTGCCAGACGCACGGCGTGACGGTGTTCTACACCGCGCCCACGGCCATCCGCGCCCTGATGAAGCTCGGCGATGCGCTGCCGGCGAAGTACGATCTTTCGCGCCTGCGCCTCCTCGGCAGCGTGGGCGAGCCCATCAATCCCGAGGCCTGGATGTGGTATCACCGGGTGATCGGTCAGGGCCGCTGCCCGATCGTCGACACCTGGTGGCAGACCGAGACCGGCGCCATCCTCATCTCCCCGCTACCGGGCGTGACCGCGACCAAGCCCGGATCGTGCACGCAGCCGCTCCCCGGGATCGAGGCGGACATCGTCGACGATCAGGGTGAGTCGGTGAAGCGCGCCGATGCCGGCGGGTACCTGGTGATCAAGAAGCCCTGGCCGGCC
>DATGVL010000001.1:0-41177 GCA_035300445.1 Steroidobacteraceae bacterium | reverse complement strand
CAGCACTTCGAAGGTGGCGCCTCTGGGTCGGGGCGGTCCTCATTGCAGAGATTTGTTGGTTCGCACTCCTGCATCCGCGGATCGCTGGAAACTTTCGCTCGATTCTTGTGTTGGCGCTGCTTCCTCTGACGGTTGTTGGATACGTTTACCTGATGGCAGCCGTTTCCGCGTACCTTGCTGACCGAGAGTGGGATCTTCGGTTTCGCCAGATGATTGTCATTATGCTCGGGCTCAGTGTTGGGTCCTTCGTGTTCGCGGTACTGTGGCTCGCGAAGGTGCATTTTGAAGGCGAGCTCGGCTGAAAGTATACGGCATGAGATCTAACAAACGCTTGAGCGGGCCGTGACACATACGTGGTTACGCGCTGCGGGCGCTGGAAGGCAGTCTGCGCCCGCGGCACTGATCAGACGGCGTCGTGCGGCCGCTCAAGCTCATCGTTAGGATCCAAGAGACGCCATGCTGGTGCTCCTCAAATTCATCGCCACGTTCGCAGCCGCCATGTTTGCCGGCGCAGCGCTGTACGTGAACTTCGCGGAGCACCCCGCTCGGATGACGCTCGACACCAGGTTTGCGGCGGCGCAGTGGGCTCCGAGTTACCGACGCGCCACCTGGATGCAGGCACCCTTAGCATTGCTCAGCCTTGTGGCAGGCCTCGGTTCGTGGTTGCTGGGTGGTGGTCTCGGATGGGCCATTGCGGCTCTTCTGATTGGCGCCGTGGTTCCCTTCACATTTATCGGCATCATGCCCACGAACAGGGCATTACTTGCGCCGGGTCGCGATCTCGGCACGGCAGAGACGCGTTCCTTGCTCGAGCATTGGGCGAAGCTTCACGCGGTGAGAACGGGGCTTAGCCTTGCCGCGACAATCCTGTATGTATATCTCGCGCTTGGATCCTAACCCTCGGTTGGAGCGGGCCGTGAGGGGTGGTGGTGGGCGCGCCTGGCCGGCCGCTCAACCTCACCGTTAGGCGTCATACCACCACCCTAGGGGCATCCATGAAGATGAACCGCCTCATTCCAATGCTGCCAGTAAGAAGCATGCCGGCGAGCGTCGATTTCTATGAGAAGCTCGGCTTCAGCCTCGAGCAGAGGAACGATGATTGGCGCTGGGCGATGCTCTGCTTTGGCGAGTGTCGTCTGATGGTGGATGAGTCAATCAACGTTCACCCGGGCATTCCCCGGTCCTCCGTTCTCTACCTTTACCCGGATGACATTTCTGAGTTTCACAAGCAAGTGCGGAGGAACGGGCTGGTCGTCCCGGACTTAGAAGTCACCTTCTACGGCATGACCGAGTTCCGGATCGATGACCCGGACGGGAATCGATTGTGGATTGGGCAAAACGCTTCAACAGGAGCCTAACGCCCGCGGACTCAATGGTCGCGAACCTTGGGTAGGTAAGGCATGCCGCCTAACAATCGCTGGAGCGGGCCGTGAGACGTGGGTGGTTGGGCGCCGCGGGGCGCCGGAAGACAGTGTGCGCCCGCGGCGCTCGTACGGCGGCATCGGGCGGCCGCTCAACCTCTATTCGCAAGGCCACGAAACATGAAGCGCGCTACTACTTCTCACAGATCTTCGAATAAGCTCTCCAGGGTACGGAAAATGATTGATGCCGATATAGTGCGCGACGGCGACGCACCGGAGTGGACTCCTGAGATGTTCGCGCGCGCCGTCGCGCGCAAGGGCCTAAAGTCCGTCCCAAAGAAAGCGCTTCTGTCGCTTCGAATCGACTCCGACGTGATCGAATGGTTTAAGAAACAGGGCGCGGGATATCAGTCCCGAATGAACGCCCTGCTGCGCGCATACATGGAGGCGCATAAGTGACTCGCGCTCCAACCAAGCGCTCCAGGCATCGCCCGGCAGACGCTCCGCGTGCGGGGTACCCTCGTTCGCTGTGCTCACTCGGCACGCCTGAGCGTGAACATTAGGGGCTTTGGAACCGAATTGGACACGTCATCTCTTCTTTGGGGTTTGCTCTTCGGCTCAATTGGGCTTGGCTTCTTCGTGTACGGAAGAAGGCAGAAGAGGGTCGTGCCGTTGGTCACTGGGCTGGCCTTGATGATTTTTCCGTATTTCGTGTCCAACACTATTCTGCTCGTCACATTGGGAATCGTGCTTATTGCTATCCCATACTTCGTCAGAATGTGACCTATGCAAAACACACGTCGTCGTGTTCTTCAAGGGTCACACTCTTGCGCTCGTCCTTCAGGCCTCTCGCGTGAGAGTTCATCAGCTCCGCGACGCATCAGCCGCCTAACCATCGGTTGAAGCGACCGAGACGGGGGGCGGTGGCGCGCCGCGAGCGCGTTTCGCTAATTTGCGCTCGCGCAGCGGTCTCAGCCTACGACTACCTCGCTGATCTGGATCACCGGAGACAGGTCGGTGTATTTCGGTATGTCGGCCATGATCTCCTTTGCGTGAGGGCCGAACCCAGTTTTGAAGGCTTCTACGGAGTCGCAAAAGATGTGGCACATGGCAACATACGTCGCCGGAGCATCTGGAGTAGCGCCGGCCAGGCCCTTGTCGACAGTGTAGTATTTGCAACTCTCGGCCATACGCGCCTTGACTAGCGGCATGTGCTTGTCGATCGTGCACCACCGACGCGCGCCGATGCAAAGACTGCACCGAGCCACGGGCGTAAACCTGGCTCCCGCGGCACAGTGAATCGAAAGGGGAAATGACCATGCCCACAGGCACCATCCGACTTCACAGAGTGTTCCGCGCCAATCCGGAGCGCATCTATCGAGCGTTCCTGGACGCTGACGCAATCGCTAAGTGGCTTCCGCCATACGGTTTCACCTGCAAGGTTCACCACATGGATGCCAAGCTCGGCGGCACCTACAGGATGGCGTTTACAAACTTCACGACAGGCCACGGTCACTCGTTTGGCGGCGAGTATCACGAAGTGGTGCCATTCGAAAGAATTCGCTATACGGGTAGGTTCGACGACCCCAGCTTGCCCGGGGAAATGCAGACGACGGTGACCTTGCGGCAAGTGTCGTGCGGAACTGAGTTCAACGTAGTGCAAGAAGGGTTACCCGAAGCGATTCCGCTCGAGATGTGCTATCTCGGCTGGCAAGAGTCGCTCGCACAACTTGCGAAGCTCGTCGAGCCCGAGATTCCGGGATAGTGAGGCTGCCGTTCATTTCGAACGTTAGATGGCCACCGCTGGCCCCGTCGCACTAATCAAACAGCGAGGAATGTAGTGTCGAAACTCCGCGTCCAAAGCTTCGCTATCTCCATCGACGGCTACGGTGCTGGGCCGAACCAAGATCTCCAGAATCCGCTTGGCGTCAGGGGCCCTGAGTTGATGGAGTGGTTCTTCCACACGCGCGTATGGCGCAGGATGCACGGCAATGACGATGGAGAGACGGGAGTCGATAACGGATTTGCGGAGCAAGGCTTCGCCGGAATCGGTGCCTGGATTCTTGGGCGCAATATGTTCGGTCCGGTCCGAGGCCCGTGGCCGGACGACAGCTGGAAGGGCTGGTGGGGCGACGAGCCGCCGTATCACACGCCGGTCTTCGTGCTGACGCATCACCAGCGGGCGCCGCTCAGGATGGCGGGAGCTACGGAGTTTCGCTTTGTCACCGGGGGCATTCACGACGCTTTGGAGCAGGCGACCGCTGCTGCGGGCGGCCGCGACGTCCGCCTCGGCGGCGGCGTATCCACTATACGGCAGTATCTGCGCACCGCCCTGATTGACGAGCTGCATCTCGCAATCCGGCCTGTCTTACTCGGTTCCGGGGAGCATCTCTTGAACGACATTGATATGCGTGCTTTGGGGTATGAATGCGCGAAGTACGTCGCGGGCGAACGCGCGACGCACGTCTTTCTACGCAAGCGCGCGTGACGCTCGATGAGCCACCTAACTCCTCAATGCAGCGCTCAAGCTCATCGTTAGGCGGCAGCTTGTGGTTCCGCGCGAGGTTCAAGAACATAGGGACGCGCTGCTGGTTTCGCTATGCGCTCAAAGCACATTCGGCCTCGTATGGATTGTCGCGCGCTCCAGGGTCACGGTAACGCATTTCATTTTCACGTTCGTCGCTAGGCAGTAGCATGGAGCAAATCGTGCACGTCACCTTCGCAGCCCACGTGCCTCTGGACACCGTAGCCAGCATGGTAACCTGGCTCAGCTCATGCGCTATGGTTCGCGCGACGGACGCCAGCCAGCGGGGTTACGTCGTCACGGTGCAACGTCCGAGCGCGATGGCGCATCTCGAAAGACGGCTGGCTGATTGGGAGAAGTATGGGCTCCTTAATTGGCAGGTTGCTGCCCCCTGACCACTCGCTGCAGCGAACGCACGGCCGGCAGTTTCGGAGAGGCCACGATGTCGGGCTTGCGGATAAAATGCTTTCGTTGATGCCAGCGGCACCGGCGCGTCGCTCGACCTCATTGTTGTGAAGCACGAGGATGTGTTGCGCCATGATCAAGAAAGTCGGCACTACCGTAATCCTTGCGAAGCACAAGGCTTCATGCCATTGCGGATCGGTGGTGCTGGAGCTCGACTTGCCCCACGGTATCGTTGATCCGAGACGGTGCAACTGTTCGATCTGTCGAAGAAAGGGTGCAATAGTCGCCTTCTGTTGCAACTGCGGGATCTACACGCACCATCAGCGTCGTTCGAACCCTGAGGAGTACGGTTTCAACGTGGGTTGCCTCGAGGGGGTCAATCCCTTCGACATTCCCCATGTGCCGACCAATGACGGTGTCAATCACCCGGCAGATCGTCGTGCTTCGTAACAATCGCCTGACGGGCCGTGAGGCAGGGTGGTTCTGCGCAGCGGGCACTTTGGGACGGTGTGCGCTCGTGTCGCGCTGGATTGGCGGCGTGTGCGTGGAGAGGAGCAGAGGAAGTCACCATGCCATCAACTGGTCTCAAACGCTTGCGGGATGACTGGCAGCTGCTGAGCTATTACCAGAGATTCGAGAGCGTTGTCGCTCTGATCCTGACGCTGATCGTCGGGCTGATCATCGTGGTCGCGCTCTTCCGACTGACCCTTGCGGTGGTATCAGGCGTGCTTCTGGGCGCGCTTGACCCGTTGAGCCATGAAGTGTTTCAGACCGTCTTTGGCGAAATCATGACTCTACTGATTGCCTTAGAGTTCAACCACACTCTGCAGTACGTGGTCACGCGTCAGCAGAGCATCATCCAAACCTCGGTTGTGCTGCTCATTGCCATGCTGGCTCTTGCGAGGAAGTTCATAATCTTGGATTTGCAGACAGTCACAGAGGGTCAGCTGTTTGGCCTTGCTGCCGCTACACTGGCTTTGGGAGCAACCTATTGGCTCCTCAGAGAGAGGCAGGCCAACAAGGGAGCAAGCGGTGCCTGACAGTCGGTTGCGGGGGACGTTTCAGCCGCGCAGCGCGGCTGCATGCCCCACTGAAGGAGGCGTTAGACGGCAGTGCGACAGGTAGTGCGCAATGCTTTAACGGCGATCGCCGCGCTGGCGTCGGCGTTGATCGTCGGTGCCGCGCTCCAGAAGGCGTTCTCTCTCCTCTGGCCTGCACTCGCCACCCGCGTGGTAGGTGTAGCGGACGCGGGTACCTACGTTGGGTACGCGTCAGTTGCGGCGTGCTTTTTCATCTGCGGATTCATCGCGCCCCGCTGGATCAGATCGCGCTTCCCCTTGGCATGGCTGCTACTGCCGATCGCCGTTGTCTATGCGGCCGCGATCATTCGCACGCCAAGAATTCTTGAGTGCCTTCCCCGCTGGTGGTCCGGGTGCTGGCTGATACATTCGCTATTCATTGTGCCGCTGCTCGCGTGCGCATGTGGATACGTCGCGCTTACACTGGCTCGAGGCATTCGATCTGGTAGCGGACAAGGCCGATGAGGCTCACAGTCGCTCCTCTTACGCCAGATCGCTGGACCGACGTCGAAGCGGTCTTCAGTGCCAGGGGGTGTTCGGTGGCTCGTGGCTGCTGGTGCATGGCCTACCGTCTCAGCGGCTCACGCGAACCATTGCCACCCGGGATGACCCGCTCTCAAGCGAATCGAGCTGGCCTCAAGGCGCTCGTCGATGCCGGCAACCCACCAGGCCTCATCGGCTATCGCGGCAAGGTCCCGGTCGGTTGGGTCTCCATCGGTCCACGTGAAGAGTACCGCAAGCTCGAGCGCTCGCCTGTGATGAAGGCGGTCGACGAGCAATCGGTCTGGTCAGTCGTCTGCTTTGTTGTGCCGGCCGAGTACCGCGGCCAGGGTGTGGCGCAGGCACTCCTCAGGGGAGCCGTTGCGTACGCCAAGAAACAAGGCGCCACGCTGGTTGAGGCCTATCCGGTCGACAAGCCTGCTCGTTCCAACGACGAATACATGTGGTTCGGGGCGAAGTCCATGTACGACAACGCTGGCTTCAAGGAAGTGGCGCGTCGCAAGCCCCAGCGGCCTATCGTCCGCATCAAACCTGCCTGAGCCGCCAATGTCGCAGGCGTGCCTTCGATTGCCGCCGGCGCTGCCCCGCGGTGCGAACAGCCATGCGTGGCTGCGAGGCGCCTGACAATCGTTGGAGCGGGCCGTGATGGGGCACACATCTCGAGGGGGAAGGTGACGATTCGCCTGGCGCAGCCGAAGTCGGAGGAAGGCTGGCGCCAAGCGCGCCGGCTCATCGAAGAGTACGCGGCGTCTTTGAACGTAGACCTTTCGTTTCAGAACTTCGCGCACGAGCTGGAGCATCTTGCAAGCGAGTACGCTCCAGTCACGGGAGCGTTCCTTCTCGCTGAGGAGAGAGGGGTTTATCTCGGCTGTGTCGGCGTGCGGCAATTCTCAGACGGCATCGGCGAAATCAAGCGCCTGTATGTGATCCCCGCTGCGCGAGGACGCGGGGTCGGACGTCTCCTGGCCAAAGGCATCGTGGCTGCGGCCAAGCAGCTTGGATACACCCGCTTGCTTCTGGACACGCTACCTTCCATGAAGCAGGCTCAGTCCTTGTATGTGTCCCTGGGTTTCAGGCCGACTGCGGCGTATCGATTCAACCCCGTCCCAGGAACTGCTTTCCTGGAACTGGACCTTCGATGAACGGGAATCCGTTCGGCTGGCGCTCAACCTCGCCGGTATGCGCCAAGACACCGAGACATTCATGAACGCCATCGACCTTGAGCGGTACCTCCACGAGCACATACCTCTGTCGAAGGCGATGCAAGTCTCAGTGGTCAGCGTTCAAACTGATGGCGTCACTCTGCGTGCGCCGCTGGCACCGAACATCAATCACCGCGATACGGTTTTCGGTGGAAGTGCTTCGGCTCTGGCGATCCTGGCGGGCTGGTCGCTCCTGCATACCCGCCTCGAGGGGGCGGGGCTCTCCAGCCGCCTTGTAATTCAACGCAACACCGTGAACTACGACCTTCCGATTGCGGGTCCATTCACGGCGCGATCGTTCATTCAGACACCGGCTGCCTGGGAGTCATTCATGCTGATGCTCAGCCGCAAGGGCCGGGCGAGACTCACCATCTCGTGCATCCTCGACTACGATGGCCAGCGTGCCGGTCGCTTCGAGGGCGAGTTTGTGGCGTTGGGCCCGTATGGAGCCTGACAATCGTTGGGGTGCACACGTCTCTGGAGCTGCTTTAGCCGTTAGGCGTCGGAAATGCCCACATTCGTAGCCCTGCTGCGCGGCGTCAACGTCGGCAAAGCCAAGCGTGTACCCATGGCCGAACTGCGTACTCTGCTCTCCCGGCTGGGCTACACACGCGTGGCTACGTTGCTCAACAGCGGTAACGCCGTGTTCCACGCTCCAAGGGGCACGCCGGCAAAGCATTCTGCAGACATAGCCGCCGCGATCTTCACCCACTTCAAAGTCGCGGTGCCGGTCATCGTCAAGTCGGCCAGCGAGCTAGCGGCCATCGTATCCGAGAGTCCAATCACACCAGCCGCCGACGAGCATCCACGCTTTCTGGTCGCATTCGCCCAAGATCCCAAAGTGCTGTCGAGGCTCGCCGCCATTGAGTCGCTGGTAGTGCCTCCCGAGCGGTTCGCTATAGGCAAGAAAGCCGCCTACCTCCTGTGCGCCACGGGCATACTGGAAAGCAAAGCCGGGGAAGCTCTCCTCGGCAAGACAGGCAAATTGGCCACTGCCACTTCAAGAAATTGGGCAACCGTCCTTAAGCTGCAGGCTCTGGCACGTGGAAGCGACGCCTGACCCCTGGCTACCGCACGCGGCCATATTACTGAAGTGGCGGGTTTTGTAGGGCCGTGTGGACGCGCATTCAGCAGGCGTGCTGCTCACCTTCATGCTCAAGGGTTTGGCGATCGGTTTTTCCATCGCAGCGCCGGTGGGACCGATTGGAGTGCTCTGTATCCGTCGCTCGTTGTCAGAGGGCCGGCAGGTTGGCCTGGCCACTGGCTTGGGAGCCGCGAGCGCGGATGCTATCTATGGTTGCGTTGCCGCCTTTGGTCTCACGGCTGTCTCGAGCGCTCTCGTCAGCTACCGGTGGTGGCTTGGCCTTTTGGGTGGCCTGTTCCTGTGCTACCTGGGTGTGCGGACTTTCACCAGCCGGCCGGCGGCACAAGTTGCGGAGAAACAAGGCCACGGGTTGCTTGCGGCTTATCTCACCACGTTCTTTCTGACCCTCACCAATCCGATGACCATCCTGTCCTTCGTGGCTGTCTTTGCCGGCTTTGGACTCGGATCATCACCGGATTATCTGGCCGCAGGTGTGTTAGTCACCGGCGTGTTCATGGGTTCGGCACTGTGGTGGCTGCTGCTCAGTGGCGGTGTCGGGCTGTTCCAGTCAAGGGTCGATTCCGGTTGGATGCAGGCCGTAAACCGCTTATCCGGTTGCATCATCTTCGCGTTCGGGATTTACTCACTCTCAACGGTGTGGTCCCGATGATTGAGAGAGAAACATGCAAGACACCATGGTCACAACGGCCCTTACGCTGCCGGGCTACAGAGTGGTGCGCAGTGTCGGTGTGGTCCGCGGTATCACGGTGCGCTCGCGCTCCATCGTGGGCAATCTCTTCGGCGGCCTGCAATCACTGTTCGGCGGCAACATCACCATCTACACCAGCCTGTGCGAGCGGGCGCGCGCTGACACCTATCGCCTCATGTGCGAGCACGCACAGCAGCAGGGCGCAAACGCCATCGTTTCGATGCGCTACGACGCCACCGAGCTGATGGCGGGATTGACCGAGGTGCTGTGCTATGGGACGGCAGTCATCGTCGAGCGCGAGCGGCCGGGTGCCTCAGCATGAAAAGGAGAACTCCATGCCGCTAGTCACGCTCACCGTGCGCGAAGGCAAGTCCAGCGAATTCAAGTCCATGGTGCTCAATGCCGTGCATGGCGCGCTGATCGCTTCGGGCGTGCCCGAGAAGGACCGGTTTCAGCGCGTGCTGGAACTCGGCGCGGATGACTTCCGTTTTGATGCTGAATACCCTGATCTCACCGCTCGCCGGACGGACGATTTCGTCTTGATCGAGATACTCCTTTCGGTGGGCCGCAGCGTCAAAGTGAAGAAGAAGATCCTGGCCGACATCCTCGGCGGCTTGTCGAAGGGTCCGGGGTTGAATCCCGAAAACGTGATGGTCTGTTTCAAGGAAACCCTGTGGGAGAACTGGTCCTTTGGCGGCGGGCGAATCATTCACGCTTGAAGCGTGATGGTGTCGAGGGACAGGGCGCTATTCCAGCGCACGGTAGAGGCAATGGCCCATGTCGACCTCGAATGCGCACGCGTTGCCGCGGCGGCGCGGCGCCGGCAGTTCGGCGTGCCGGCGAGGAGCACCGCCGCCGCCCAACCCGAGTGCGGGGTGATTCCCAATATCCCCGCGGCCGGTTGCACGGGCGCTATTCGGCCTCTGCCTTGATCGGCCGGCTCATGAGCGAGCGCACCGCGTCCCTGGCGCTCAGGTGCTGGTACAGCACGCGGTAGGCCATCTCGCACAGCGGCATCTCCACCCCGGCTCGTGCCGCGACCTCGCGGATGGCGCCGGCCGCGGCGTAACCTTCCACCGCCTGGCCGATTTCCGCGAGCGCCGCCTGCGCCGTGCGGCCGGCGGCCAGCAGCAACCCGAAGCGCCGGTTGCGCGATTGATCGTCGGTGCAGGTCAGCACCAGGTCGCCGAGGCCTGCGAGCCCCATGAAGGTATCGCGCTGCGCACCGAGCGCCACGCCGAGCCGCGTCATCTCCTTCAGGCCCCGGGTGATCAACGCCACGCGCGTGTTGGCGCCGAAGCCGAGCCCGTCCGACAAACCGGCGGCGACGGCGAGCGCGTTCTTCACCGCACCGCCGATCTCCACGCCCATGATGTCGGTGGAAGTATAGGCGCGGAAATTCTCCGACGACAGCTCATGCGCCAGCGCCCGGGCATAGGACGCATCCGGCGACGCCACCGTCATGGCGGTGGGGAGCCCGGCGCCGACCTCGCGGGCGAAGGTTGGTCCGGACAGGACGGCGACGCGGCGTTCGGCACCCAGCACCTCGCCGGCGATCTGGTGCGGCAGCTTCAGGCTCCCATGCTCGAAGCCCTTGGTGGCCCAGGCGATATGCATAGCGGGCGCAAGATGCGGCGCGAGCTGCTCGAGGAGCGAGCGGAACGCGTGGCTCGGCACGACGATGAGCACGTCGCGCGCCGCGGCGAGCGCCCTCGCCAGATCGGGCTCGACCTGCAGGGAATCGGGAAACTGCGCACTCGCGAGATAGCGCTCATTGCGGCGGCTCCCCGCCATGTCGGCGAGCCGAGCGCGGTCGCGTCCCCACAGCCGCACCGGCCGGCCGCCGCGCGCGAACTGGATGGCGAGTGCCGTACCCCACGAACCCGCGCCGAGCACGGCAACCGGTACGTCACGCAGTGCTCGTGCGGTCACCGTGGTCACCGGCTTCGGGCTTGGCGCGTGCGCCGCGCCTCAGTTGGCCGGGCCCTGCGCCTGGTTGGCGGCGTAGAGCGCCTCGAAGTTCACCGGCGGCAGCAGGAACTGCGGGAAACCGCCCTGGCTTACGAGCTGCGAGACGGCGCAGCGCGCGTACGGGAACAGCACCCCGGGGCACACGGTGCTGATGGCGCGCTTCAGTTCCGCGTCCGGCAGATTGCGGATGACGAACAGCCCCGCCTGCTTGACCTCCACCAGAAAGATCGTCACCTCGCCGAGCTTCGCCGACACGGTCACGGTGAGCACCACCTCGCGCACGTCCGGCCCGAGCGAGCTCGAGCCGGTTTGCAGATCGAGGCTGATCTGCGGGTTCCAGTTGCCGTCGACCCGCGGCCCGTTGGGCGACTCGTACGAGCAGTCCTTCAGATACACGTTCTGCAGCGCGAGCACCGCCCCATCGGCCGGCATCTCGCTCGCCGGCGCGGCGCCGGATATTTCGTTCGACATAGCAAGGCTCCGTGTTATTTCAGCATGGGATCCAGGCGACCCGCCGCCTCGAGCGCGTCCAGCTCATCGGCGCCACCGATGTGCTCGTCACCGATGAATATCTGGGGCACGCTGCTGCGGCCGCAGCGCGCCAGCATTTCGGCCGGCGCGCCCGGCACCGCCTCCACGTCGATTTCCTCGACCGCGACCCCCTTGGCGTCGAGGAGGCGGCGGGCGCGCGCGCAGTACCCGCACCAGTCGGCGGCGTACATGACGATCTTCGGTGTGCCCAAGGCCCGCGCTGCCCGCGCCCTCAGGCACGCGACAGGGGCAGATTGTCGGCACGCCAGGCGGCGAGCCCGCCGCGCAGCGTGAACGCCCTGGTGAAGCCTTGCGCCGCGAGCTGGCGCGCTGCGGCGCTGCCGAGCGAGCCGGTGTCGTCATAGACCACGACGGGCTTTTCCCTGTGCTTCTTCAGGGTATCGGCGGCCTTGAGGATCTGCTCGCCGCTCATCTGCCGCGCCCCGACCAGGTGGCCCGCCTGGTATTGCTCGGGCGGACGCAGGTCAAGCAGCAGCGCACCCTGATTCATCAGCCGGATCAATTCCTGGGGTGTGACCGAGACCAGGCTTTCCGATCGGGCGCGCATCTCGTATACAGCGATGAGCGCCACCACCACCGCGGTCGCGGTGGCGAGCCAGGGGTGGTGGCTCACGTATTCAAGGACACGGTCCATGGGGAAAGCAAGCCTGCCGGGGGCTAAAAAGGGCGCGCATTATAGCGCCCCCCTGCCATTCGGCACGCCGGCTGCGCCCCTGGCGGCGCTCGCCCTGGCGCTGATGGTACTCGGCAGCGCCCCGCTGCCGGGAGCCACGCCGGGGCACCCGGAGACGGATGCGCGCAAGGCCGAAGCGGAGCTGCAGGCGGTCAAGTCCGAGATCGAGCGGATCACCCGCGAGGTGAGCACCGAGCAGGTCGAGCGCGACCGGCTCACGCAGGAGCTGCGCACCTCGGAGCTCTCGGTCGGGAAGCTCCGCGAAGCGCTCAGCGAGGTGCGCCGCGAGCGAGCCGAGCGCGCCGCGCGCCGCGCGGCGCTGGCCGCCGAGCAGCACGTGCGTGAAGCCGAGGTACAGCACAACCGCGCGGCGCTCGCCGGGCAGCTGCGCGCCGCTTATCTCATCGGCCGCCAGGAGCCCCTCAAGCTGCTCTTGAACCAGAAGGATCCCGCACTCGCCGGCCGCATGTTCGCCTACTACAGCTACTTCGGGCGCGCACGCGCCGGGCAGATCAAGCTCATCGAGGACGACCTGCAGCGCCTCGCGGAACTCGACGGGGAGCTGGCTGCCGAGGATCAACAGCTCGCGCAGCTGGAAAAACAGCAACGCGCGCAACTGCACGAGCTCGAGCACGCACGCACGCAACGCAGCCACGTGCTCGCGAGCCTGGAAGCACAGTCGCACACGCGCGCGCAGAATCTCGAGCGGCTGCACAGCCAGCAGGCGGGGCTCGAGAAACTGCTGCGTGAGTTGCGCACCGCCATGGAGCGCTTTCCGCTCGAAGGGAACGACGCCTTTGCACGCCTGCGCGGCAAGCTCGCCTGGCCAGTGAGCGGGCGCCTGGTGGCGCGCTTCGGCGATACGCGCGCCGGCGGGGTGCACTGGGACGGGGTGCTGGTGGCGACCGAGCGCGGGGCGCCGGTCAAGGCGGTCTGCCAGGGGCGCGTCATCTATGCCGACTGGCTCCCCGGCCTGGGGCTGCTCACCATCGTCGACCATGGGGACGGGTACCTGAGCCTGTACGGGCATAGCGAGCGGCTCTACAAGGCCGCCGGCGAGCCGGTCGCAGCCGGTGAAGCCCTCGCGGCCGCCGGCGACAGCGGCGGCAGCAGCCGTCCGGAGCTGTATTTCGAGATCCGCAAGGGGGGCAAGCCCGTCGATCCGCGTCCCTGGTTCCGGGCACCCGACCCCTAGGGCCTGCCTCGCCCAGATGTGATTGGGGTCAATGTTTTGCCCTGTGCGCCGGGCCGGTACGTACTTTCGCCAACTCGCGCAAGGACCCCGGACGCCGTACGCGCAATGGTGTGCGGTAAGCCCTTTACCAGAATCGGCCCGCACACCGCTGGACCATGAGTTCATCAGTAAACAGCGACCACGTCCCAGGCCGTCCGGGGGCCCGTTTCGAGCCCTACGTGCGGCTCGTTCACTGCCTGCTGCCGCGCACCACGTACGTCGCGATGTTCGGGCCGGCGGGCGATCTCATGTGGTCGACCGAGCCCGTGGCCGGCCCGGATCTGATGAACGTCGTCGATGACACGCTGTTGAGCGCGCGCTCGAACCCGGACGCCCCGGGCCAGGTGCGCCTGCTGGCCGGGAATCTGCCGGTGTACCTGTGCTCGCTGCGCGATGACACCAAGCGGCTGCTCGCCGTGCTCGCCGTGGTGTGCCGCGCCACCGAGGGACAGGGGCGCAAGAGCCCTGACTTCGCCTTCGCCTACTCGCTGCTGTCCCCGATGCTCGAGTGCCTGCGGCGCGAGCTCGTCAACCGCGCCACCATCGATGAGCTCACCCACACCGTGGGCGGGCTCGATCGGGGCATGAATCTGCTGCTGGCCTACGGCAGCGCCGAACAGAGCGCAGCCGTGGCGGACGGCGCCAACGAGCTGCAGGTACTGCTGCAGCAGACCATCGAGCACCTGCGCGCCCGCACCGGAGCGCTGCTGGTGCCGGAGCGCAACGTCACGCTGGTGCGCGCCGGCGAGCACGCCCCCGCCGATACGCAGTTCCTGATGCGCGCGCACGGCCGGCTGCTGTCGCTGGCGCAGGCGCAGCGCACGCCGGTGGTCAGCAACGAGACTCTGTCGGCCTCAACGCCCGACGCCTTGCCGTACCGGGTGTTGTGCTGCTCGCTGCGCTCGCGCGCCGGACGCTTCATCGGCGTGCTCGCGCTGCTGCGCGAGGCGAGCGCGGAAGTCTTCACGGAACGCGATGCGCACATCGCCGAGATCCTCGCGCGCAAGGCCATCGGCGTCATCGAGAGCAGTTACGACGCCCTCAGCGGCCTGTATACCCGCCCCGCCTTCGAGCGGCGCGTACGCGCGCTCATCACGGACCACAAGGCATCGCAGGCCTGGAGTGCGCTGTACATCGACGTGGATCAGCTGCACGTGATCAATGAGAAGGCCGGCATGCACGTGGGCGATACCGTGCTCGCCCAGCTGGGTGAGCTGCTGCGCCAGCGCCTGCCTCCCGGAGCCTTCGGCTCACGTATCTCGGGCGATCGCTTCGTCGTGCTGGTGCCCGCGCAGATGCAGGACGCCGAGCGTTTCGCGGAATCGCTGCGCGAGGCCGCCGAGCGGCTCGCCATGACACACGCTGCGGCACAGCTGCCCGTGTCCATCAGCATCGGCGTCGCCCGGCTCGATTGCGCCGCGGACGAGCTGGCGCACGTGCTGGCGGCGGCCGAGACCGCCTGCAAGGCCGCCAAGGACCGCGGCCGCAACCGCGTCGAGGTGTACGAGCAGAGCGACCTGAGCATCGTGCGCCGCTATGCCGACATCGGCATCGCGGCAAAGCTGCGCGAGGCGATCGACGCCGGACGTCTGCATCTTTACGCGCAGCTCATCCTGCCCTTGGCCGCGGCGGATACCGCCCGGCCGCACTATGAGCTGCTGCTGCGCATGACGGATGAGGACGGGCGTACCGTGGGGCCGGACACTTTCCTGTCGGCGGCGAACCGCTACCAGCTGATGCCGACCATCGATCGCTGGGTCATCAACCACGTCATCGAGGCGCTCAAGCCGCGCGCCGCCGTGCTCGAGGGCCAGGCGCTGGGTTTCGCCATCAATTTCTCCGGCCAGTCCCTCAGCGACGATCACTTCTCGGACTTCCTGATCGAGAGCGTCGCTTCCAGCGGCCTGGATCCGGAGCTGTTCTGTTTCGAGCTCACCGAGAACGCCACGGTCGTGAACCTGACGCGCGCCGAGGCGCTGATGCAGCGCCTGCGGCGACTGGGGTGCGGGGTGGCGCTGGATGATTTCGGCACCGGCCTGTCCTCGCTCTCGTGCCTGCGCCAGCTGCCGGTGACCATGCTGAAGATCGACGGCAGCATCGTGCGCGAGGTGCTGACGGACCCGCGCGCCGAATCCATGGTGGGCGCGATCGCGCAGCTCGCCCGCGGCATGTCGATCATCACCGTGGCCGAATACATCGAGACCGAGGCCATCGGCGCGCGCATCGCGGAGCTGGGCGTCGACTACGGCCAGGGTTTTGCGATCGGCCGGCCGATTCCGCTGGCCGAGCTGCTGCTTGAATTGCCGCTCCCGAGCGCGCCCGCCACCGCAGAGCCCGAGCACGAACCGGGCTTGCTCACCAGGGGGGCCGGCTGATGCGTTGCGGGAGCCCCAGGCCGCGCACGCTGCTTGCGCTCATCGCCGGGGCCGTGCTCGGCTTCGGCGGGGCCCTGACCGGGGGCGTGCTGGCGGATCGCCCCAGCGAGGCCGCACTTCCGGCCCATCCCGCGCGCCCGGTCGGCGGCACGGCCCTGCCCTGGCAGGAGGCGAGCCTGTTCGCGGAAGTCTACGAGCGTATCAAGCGCGACTACGTGGACGACGTCGACGATCACGCCCTGATGGAGAAGGCGCTGCGCGGCATGGTCGCCGCACTCGATCCGCACTCGGCCTACCTCGACAGCTCGGAGTTCGAGGAGATCCGCCTGAGCACCATGGGCTCCTACCCCGGCGTGGGCATCGAAGTCGTGGCCGAGGACGGGGTGGTGAAGGTGCTGCACCCCATCGAGGGCTCGCCGGCACAACAGGCGGGACTCGAGCCGGGCGATGAGCTGGTGAGAATCGATGGCAACGATATCGGCGCCGACCTGGCGGGCGCCATTGCACTCATGCGCGGCGCATCCGGAAGCCTGGTGAAGCTCAGCATCCGGCGCGCCGGCAGGCCCGGATTGATCGAGTACGCGCTGCACCGCGCCCAGGTCGAAGTGCATAGCGTCGTGCAGCAGAGCCTTGAGCCTGGCTATGGATACCTGCGAATCACGAGCTTCAGCGAGACCACACCGGGAGATGTCGGCCGGGCGGTTGCTCGATTAAGACGAGACAATCCTGGCGGTCTCAAGGGCCTTGTGCTCGACCTGAGAAACAATCCCGGCGGCGTGCTCGAGTCCGGTGTGGCCGTTGCCGACGATTTTCTCGACAACGGTGTCATCGTGACGGCCGACGGCCGCACCCCCGAGGCGCGCTTCCGCATGGACGCGACGCCCGGTGACCTCATCGACGGCGCACCGCTCGTGGTGCTGGTGAACGGCGGCTCGGCCTCGGCTTCCGAGATCGTGGCGGGCGCGCTCAAGGACCACGGTCGCGCGCTGCTCATCGGACGCCGCACCTACGGCAAGGGCTCGGTGCAGACCGTCATGCCGCTCACTCACGGCGGCGCGGTCAAGCTCACGACGTCGCGTTACTTCACGCCCTCGGGCACCTCGATTCACGGCAAGGGCATCGTTCCGGATATCGTCCAGGACGGCCCCGGGCCGGCCCCTGCGGAGCTGCTGGCGGGCAAGGGCTCACGGCCGCTCGCCGATCGCGACGGCGACGTGCGCGTGGCACTCGAGACTCTGAAGACCCGCGCCGCTGCCGTGCAGCGCTCCGTGCTGCCGGTGGCCATGCGCTCGCTCGTGCCCTGAAGGATCACTCGAGGCGCTGCGCGCGCGCGTACCGCCGGCGTGGGCTTCCCGATATCCTCCCCGGCCATGGTGGCGTGGCTCATCGACGTGGTCCTGCATCTTGATCGGCATCTGCTCGAGCTGCTGACCCGCTATGAGCTGTGGATCTATCCGATCCTGTTCGCGGTGATCTTCGCGGAGACCGGACTCGTGGTAACGCCCTTCCTGCCCGGGGACTCGCTGCTGTTCGCGGTGGGCACCCTGGCGGCGGTGGATCGCAGCGGGGTGCTGCAGGCGCCGCTCGCGAGCGTGATACTCGGAGCCGCGGCGGTGCTCGGCAACACCGTGAATTACGGCATCGGGCGCGCCATCGGTCCCCCGGCCTTCAGCGGCCGTTACCGCCTGCTCAAGGTGCAGTACCTCAGACGCACCGAGGAGTTCTTCCGGCGCCATGGCGCGATGGCGATCCTGCTGTCGCGCTTCGTGCCCATCATCCGCACCTGCGCGCCGTTCGTGGCCGGCGTCGGGCGCATGCCGTACGCGCGCTTCCTCGCGTTCAACTTCGCCGGGGGTTTCGCCTGGGTGCTGCTGTTCGTCTGGGGCGGCTACCTGTTCGGCAACATTGCGTTCGTGAGGGAGCACTTCGGAGTGGTCACGCTGCTCATCATCGCCGCATCACTGGTGCCGCTGGCGGGCGCCCTGTGGCGCCGCCCGGCGCCCGATGAGTGACACGGCCGCGCGGCGGCGGGGACTTCAGGCGCGCGCGCTGAGCGCGACGAGGGCGCCGATGATCGCGCCGATCAGCAGCGCGAGATTCGGAATCGCGGTCAGCATGAAGCCGGTGTGACGCCCCTGCGCCGAGCGCACGTAGCCCTGGAAATACAACGCCCGCCCGATGAGGAACACGACCCCGAGCGCCGCCGCCACGTAGACGTTGACGTAGCGAGCGAACAGCAGCACCGAGGGCACGAAGATGACCAGCTGCTCGAGCGTATTCATCTGCACCCGGAAATAGCGCTCGAACGCTTCGTTGCCGGTCGTGGCCGGCGCGGGGATGTTGTAGCGAACGCGCGCCCTGGCCACCGCCCAGCAGAACAGCAGGAACTCGACCAGGGCGAGGGCAATCACCAGGTGAACGAACGGCATGAGGACTCCAGGTTTTCACCCACAATGGCACAATGCGCTCATGAGCGACAAGGAACGTGGCTATGCGCACCGGGTCGACATCCGCGCCGACCCGCAACAGGTGTGGCGAGCCTTCACGGAAGCCGAGCAGCTCCAAGGCTGGTGTTCACCGGATGCCGAGATCCGCGCCCGCAAGGGAGGGCTGTTTCGCGCCAGCGTCGACCGGGTCACCGAGTTCGAGGCGCACATCGATGTGTTCGAGCCCGGCCGGCGGCTGCGTCTGATCTACCTGCCCTCGCCGGCACTGCCGCGCACCGAGACTGTGATAGTCGATGACTTCATTCTCGAGCCGGTGCCCGGCGGGACCATCGTGCGGCTGCTGGGCTCGGGGGTACCGGCGACGCCCGAATGGGATACCCAGTACCGGCGGCTGCGCACCGGCTGGCAACAGGCCATCATCCGGCTCAAGGTGGTCGTGGAGCGGCAAGCCGCACCGGGAGCGAATACATGACGGGATTCCTGCTGCGTGCGCTGATCAGCGCGATCGGCCTGTGGCTGGCGAGCGTGTGGGTCGCGGGGGTGCGCATCCACGGTCCCGGCACGCTGCTGCTGGCCGCGGTGCTGCTCGGCGTGGTGAACGCCGTGGTCCGTCCCATCGCGTTCATCCTGACGCTGCCGCTCACCATTCTCACGCTCGGACTGTTCCTGCTGGTCCTGAACGCCGCGATGGTCGTGCTGGTCGCCGCGCTGCTGCCGGGCTTTCACCTCGCGGGGTTCAGGGCGGCGCTGCTGACCGCGATCATCGTGTGGCTGACCGGCTGGGTCGGCTCGGCGCTCATAGGGCACCGCGGCATCGAGCGCTACGCGCGCCGCTGAGCGGGCTCTACCCTCACGCATAGGTCGCGGCAACTAGCTGCTCGCCGGCAGCATCCGCCCCACCCAGCGGTAGAGCGCGTAGATCACCAGCACGAAGGCGATACCGCCGAGCCACTCCGAAGCGCTAGAGAACGAGTCTCCCACCACGCCGATGGGAAATTGGTTATTGGTGAAGGCGACCAGGGCCGTGAAGACCACCGCGAGCACGCTCTCGCCGACGATCAGGCCGGAAGCGAGCAGCACCCCCAGTTGCTTCGCGGCCTCTGGTTTGGCGGTCCTGTCGGCGCCTCTGTCAAACCACCAACCGACCAGCGCGCCCACGGTGACCATCAGCGTCGATGCCGTGGGAAGGTAGATTCCGAGGCCTACGGCGAGTGGCGGCAGTCGCGTGGTGCGGGTGGTCTTCGACAGCAGCCAGTCGACCGCGATGATGCCGGCCCCTATGAGGGCGCCAAAGCCCATCAATTGCCATTTCTCCGGGTCGTTCTGGATCACCGCCTGGCCGAGGGCAGAGATCAGGCCCGCCTGGGGCGCGGGCAGTGCGTGGGCTGACGCGCCGGGGGCGCCCGCAAAACCGTAAGCCTTGTTGACCAGGTCCAGCACTGGCGGGATCACCAGCGCGCTGGCTACTACGCCGATCACCAGGGCCCACTGTTGCTTCGAGGGCGTGGATTCCACCAGCTGGCCGGTTTTCAGATCCTGCAGGTTGTTGTTGGCAATGGCCGCCACGTTGAACACGACAGCCGTGACGAACAGCGCGTAGGCCACGAGCGCCTTGCCCATCTCCGGGGGGAGCGAGGACTTGACGCTCACCACCAGGAACAGCGCCGTGGTGGCCACCACCAGGATGCCTATTCCTGAGAGCGGGCTGTTGGAGGCGCCGATCAGCCCCGCCATGTAGCCGCACACCGTCGAAACCAGGAACCCGAGGACCACCACGATGACGATGCCGCCGACGGTGAGGAGCAGCGCATGCTCGCCCAGCCCCGCACCCTTCGCGAAGTTCCACAACAGCCAGCAGATCGGCAGGATGCAGAGCAGCGACACCAGGCCCACCTGATCCACGGGAATGTCGTGCTCGGTGCGCGGCAGGGTGTCCCCTTTGCCGGCCTTGCGCGCCCGGGAGGAAGCGATGGCGCTTTTCAGGCCACCGATCACCGGCTTCACGAGCTTGAAGAGTGTCCAGATGGCGGACACGGCGATCGCGCCGGCGCCTACGTAACGCACATAGTGGCTCCAGGTGGCATGCGCGAACTCTCCCGCATCGCCCGCGGCCGCGTAGAGTGCGCTGAAGTGCGGCACCCCCCAGCCCCAGCCGATGACGGCGCCGACGAACATGGCGATGCCGCAGCTGATGCCCACCAGGTGGCCAATGCCGAACAGCGCGAAGGAGAGCTGGAAATCAAAGCCGGTGACCGGCGCCTGTTGGTCGCTGCCCAGGCGCAAGCTGTGAGCCACGTCTCCCAGGAACAGCCGCATCTGCACCATCACCAGGAACAGGGCGGAGACCAGCGAACCCACCAGCACCGCTTTCAGGCCCTTGCCGCCGGATTCCACCGAATCCTTGTCCGCGACGTCGCCGGAGCCGACCTTGATGACCTCGGCGCAGGCGGTGCCCTCGGGATACGGTAGATCCGAGTCCGTCACCAGCGCGCGGCGCAGTGGGATGGAATACATGACTCCGAGGATGCCGCCTGCGGCGCAGATGGCTACCGACTGCCAATAGGGAAAGCCGGTCCACCACCCGATCATGATGAAGCCGGGCAGCACGAAGATGATGGAGGAGAGCGTGCCGGCGGTGGAAGCCACCGTCTGCACGATGTTGTTCTCCTGGGCGGTGGTGTTGCCGAGCCAGCGCAACAGCGCCATGGAGAGCACTACCGCCGGGATGGAGGTGGAGAAAGTGAGCCCGGCCTTCAGTCCGAAGTAGACGTTGGCGGCGGTAAACACCACGGTGAGCACCACGCCCAAGACAATTCCGCGCAGCGTGAGCTCGGCCCGCGATTCGGTGCTCATATCGCTCTCACGGGTGCGCGCGCAGCGCCTCCTCCAGCGCAGTGGTGAGCGGTTTGAGGAAGAAGGACTCCTCCGGCATCAGTCGCGCACTCACGCCGTGGCGCGCGAGCGCCTCGGCCACCACCGGGCCCACCGCGGCGACCAGGGTGCGTCCGAGTGCCGCGCACACCCGCAGGGCGGGTGCCACCGCGAACAGCCGCTCGACCTGCGGCGTGCTGGTGAAAGCGATGGCATCCACCGCGCCGCCCTCGAGCCGCGCAAGCAGAGCGAGCACCGCCGCATCATCGGCGCCGTCCGCATAGACATACGGCGCGACCGTGAGCACGGTGGCGCCCGCGCGCTCGAGAAACTCCACCAGCGGGGTATTCGGCTCGGTGCCGTACAGCTGCACGCCCACGCGGCGGCCCTTGAGCTCGAGACCGCCGAGCGCGGCGATGACGCCGGCCGTGGTGGGCGTCGGCGCGGGCAGGTCGGGCTTGAGGCCCACCTCGCGCAGCGCCCGGGCGGGCTTGGGTCCGCGGGTGATCTTGCGCACCCGGGCGAGAGCCGCGAGAAAGGCCGCCCGCAGCTCAGGTTCGTGCCGCTCGATGCAGGCGAGGATGCGGCGCAGGCCCTCGCCGGTGCTGAGGATCAGGTCATCGCACGCGCCGCCGGCGAACGCGCGGGCGAAGGCGAGGACGGGCGCAGGCTCGGGGGCGTCGCGGATGGCCACCAGCGGGCAGCGCAACACGCGCGCGCCGCGCCGCTCGAGCATGGTGGCGAACACCTCGAGCTCACGCGTTTCCGGCACCGCGACGGTGCGACCGGCGAGTGGCTGCGCATCCATGGCTGAGCATCTTAGCCGCGCGGCGTCCGTTTGTGGGAAAGGTGCACGGGCGGCGGCTCGCGTTATGCTAGCGATCATGGTCAAGATCCTTGGCGTTCTCGTGCTCCTCATCGCCGCGCTCGCGGGCTACACCTGGCTCACGCTGCACTGGGCGTATTCGGACGGCGAGCGCGCCGGTTACGTGCAGAAGCTCTCGCGCAAGGGGTGGCTGTGCAAGACCTGGGAGGGCGAGATGGCGATGGTGACCATGCCGGGCACGGTGGCGGAGAAGTTCGCCTTCACCGTGCCGGACAACGCCGTGGCCGCGAAGCTCAACGCGAGCGTCGGCAAGCGCATGGCGCTGCACTACGAGCAGCACAAGTGGCTTCCGAGCTCCTGCTTTGGGGATACTGAGTACTTCGTGACCGCCGTGCGGGTGACGGAGTAGCGCGGCCGGATCCCGCCAGGGCCGCCGGCTGAGCGCACGTCCCTGTGCGCGCACCGTTACGGAACTACTGCTTGTCGAATACCAGCGTCTCGTCGCCCCCGGCGCCGCTCAGCTTCGCACCTGCGTTGTGCACCGTCAGCGTCTTGCCGTCGACCGATACGACACGGTGAACGTGGCCCACGACCTTGCCGGCTTTCTTGAGATCAAAGTCCCAGGTGTTTGCATCGATCTTCTTCGCGACCGTCACGTCCGTGGGTCCCCCCGGGGCCTGCTTCTCCTCCTTGCCGTCGCGGTATTGTGTGCGGCTGGACTTCTCCTTGCCGTCTGCGCCCGTCAGCTTCTGGTCCAGGGTGTACAGCCCGTTGGCTTCGGTGTAGACACGGGTCCCCCCCGTGAGCGCCGCGTCCGCGAGCTTCGATTTCGCGACATTGAGCTTCCAGCTCCCGACGATCGGATCTGCAGCGAAGGCAGGTGCGGCAAAGAACACCCCTGCGAGCAATATGAGTGACAGCAGCCTCTTCATGTGATCCCCCTTGGGTTATGGCGGGCGTGCGAGGATGCCCGCGGGCGCCAGGACCGGGCGCCTGCGGCCGCAGCGCTACCACCCGCACGGCTGTCCCTGGTTCTGCTCGCTGAGCCACTGCATCAGCGGCTGGAAATACTCGCTGATCGCGGCCGCGTCGATGCGGCGCGTGCCGGTGAGTTTCTCGAGGGCGTCCTGCCAGGGCTGCGAGGCACCCAGACTCAGCATGTCGGCGAAGCGCCGGCCCGCCTGCTCACTGCCGTAGTTCGAACACTGGTACAACGGTCCCTGGTTGCCGGCGGCCGCGCACAGCGCCTTGTGGAACTGGAACTGCAGAATGAACGACAGGAAATAGCGCGTGTACGGGGTGTTGGACGGTATATGGTACTTGGCGCCCGGATCGAAGTCGGCCTCGGAGCGCGGCACGGGGGGCGCGATGCCCTGGTAGCGCCGGCGCAGCTCCCACCAGCTGCTGTTGTAGTTCTCGGGCGTGATTTCACCCGAGAACACCCGCCAGCGCCACTGGTCGATCAGCCGACCGAACGGCAGGAAGGCGATCTTCTCCAACGCCATTTTCATCTGCTGGTTGATGAGCGCCTCGTGGCTCGGGGCGAGCGCGCGAATGAGCCCGATCTTCGCCAGGTACGCGGGCGTGACCGACAGATTGACGGTGTCGCCGATCGCCTCGTGGAAGCCGTCGTTGGCGCCGTCGCGGAACAGGTAGGGCTGGTTGGCGTAGCCGAGGGAGTAGTAGACGTGCCCGAGCTCGTGGTAGACGGTGTACAGATCCTCCTCGGTCGGCTCCAGGCACGCCTTGATGCGCACGTCACCCGTGCTGCCCATGTCCCAGGCGCTCGCGTGACAGACCACCTCGCGATCGCGCGGCCGCGCGAACATCGAGCGCTGCCAGAATGTCTTGGGCAGCTGCGGGAATCCCAGTGAGGTGTAGAAGCTCTCGGCCGAGTGCGTCATGCGCAGCGGGTCCCACTTCTGGGTCTTCAGGGCCGCGTCGGCGGTTTCAATGCTGGCCCCCGGATAGGGCCTGAGGATGTCGGGATAGATCTTGTTCCACTGCTGCGCCCACATGTTGCCGAGCAGCTGCGCCGGGATCGGCTTGCCGGCGGGCACCTTGTCCTTGCCATAGCGTTTGGCGAGCCGGGCGCGCGCATAGCAGTGCAGCCCGTCGTACAGCGGCTTCACCTGCTGCCACAGCCGCTCGGACTCGGCATCGAACTCCTCGGGCGACATGTCGTAGCCGGCGCGCCACATGACGCCCAGGTCCTTGAAGCCGAGCTCGCGCGCGCCCTCGTTCGCCAGCGCCACGAACTCGCGGTAGTCCGCGCGCATGCCGGCACCGACGCCGTGCCAGCCCTTCCAGGCCTCGGTGAGCTCGTCGTAGTTGCGGCTCCTGGCGAGAGTGTCCGACAGCTGATCGAGGTTGCGACAGGAGGCGGGTCCCTGGGGGCAGTACTTGCCTTCGCCGTACCTGGCTTCGAGCTGCGCTTCGAGCTGCGTGAGGCGCGCGCGCTTGTGCGCATCGTCGGGTGCGGGTGCGGCGACGTTCAGGCGCAGCTTCATGAGCGCGCGCGCACTCGCCGGCGAGAGTTCGTGCGGGTCGTAGCGCCTGGCCTCCGCCACCGCCTTGCTGAGGTAGGCGAGGTAGCGATCGTTGGCCTTCGCGTTGAGCAGCTGCGTGTCGGGGGTGATGAACGTGTCGAGCGTGAAGCCGGCCGCCTGCGCCTCCTGCGACAGCGCGGCGAGCTCGCCATTCACGCGCGCGACGAACTCATCCGCGCTCTGCGCAGCGCCGGCCCGCCCGGAGACCCCGCCCGCGGGCGCCGGGGTACCCGGTCCGGGCGGCGCGCAGCCCCCTGCCAGCGCCAGAATCAGCGCGCCGCTTGCGGCGCAGGCAACCAGTCTTGATGAAGGCACCGCGCTACCTCACGCCCGCCATCATGCGTTTGACCAACGGCGTCAGCAGCAACATGACGGCGCCGCCGATCGCTCCGTACCAGAATATGTTCAGGAACAGGCCCGGGAGCGATTCCAGGTGGCCGGCGTCGTACTGGCCGGACAGCTGGCCGGCGAGATTGCTGCCGAGCGCCATGGACAGGAACCACATGCCCATGACCTGTCCCACGAAGCGCGGTGGGGCGAGCTTGCTCATGTACGAGAGCCCGACCGGCGACAGGCACAGCTCGCCGAAGGTATGCAGCAGGTAAGCGAGCACCAGCCAGGTCGGCGACACGGTCTCGCCGGCGAGCACATACTGCGAAGCGAAATACATGACGATGAATCCGAGGCCCAGCAGTATCAGGCCGGCGCCGAATTTTGCGGCCGCGTTGAAATCACGAGCGCGCTTGCCGAGTGCGATCCACAGCGCCGCGAACACCGGCGCGAACACGATGATGAAGAGCGGGTTCACCGCCTGCAGCCAGGCGGCGGGCATGTTCCACCCGAAAATATGCCGCTCGGTGTAACGCTCGGCGAACAGGTTCATCGACGCCCCGGTCTGCTCGTAGCCCGCCCAGAAGGTCACCGAGGCGGCAACCAGCGCCACCATCACCAGCACGCGCTTGCGTTCCACGGGCGTGAGATGCGCGAAAAACAGCAGATAAGCGAAATACACCACGCCCAGCAGCACCATGGCCCACGACGCCGCGGTCGCCATGACCACGGCGTTGATCTTCAGCACGCCGGTCATCGCGAGGAGCGCGATCAGGGCGAAGACGGCGCCGAGCACCAGCACCGGCTTCCAGGAGTTTTTCTGCGCCGCGCTCGAGCTCAGACCCGAGCTTCCCAGGTGCTGGCGCGTCCATACGAACTGCGCGAGTCCCAGGGCCATGCCGAGCGCCGGCAGCGCAAAGCCCCAGCGCCAGCCGAGCCGGTCGGCGAACCAGCCCACCAGCAGCGGCCCGATCAACGCGCCGAGATTGATGCCCATGTAGAAGATGGAGAACCCCGCGTCGCGCCGCGAGCCGCCTTCGGGGTAGAGCGAGGCCACCATGGCGCTGGCATTCGGCTTGAGCAGCCCCACGCCGATCGTGATCACGAACAGCCCGAGGAAAAAGACCTGCGTGCTGCCCAAGGCCAACATGAGATTGCCGGCGATGATCAACAACCCGCCGCTGAGCACCGCGCGCTGCGCGCCGAGCAGCCGGTCGGCGATCCAGCCCCCGAGAAGCCCGAAGAGATAGGTGCCGCCGATGTACATGCCGTAGATGTTGTTCGCGGTCTTGTCGTCGAGCCCGAGGCCACCCTTGGACACCGCCGCCACCATGAACAGGATCAGCACCCCACGCATGCCGTAGTAGGTGAAGCGCTCCCACATCTCGGTGAGGAACAGGGTGGCAAGGCCGCGCGGCTGGCCAAAGATCGTCTTCGCTTGCGCGGCAGGCGCGGCGAGGGCGGCGTCGGCGGCCTCAGTCATGTGTCGCCGGCCTTGGCCGCGGCTTGCGCGCCCTTGGGGCGTGACAGCAGGCGCGCCATCAGGATCCCTCCTTCGTAGAGGAGGTACATCGGTATGGCGAGCGAGCATTGCGAGATCGCGTCGGGAGGGGTGAGGAGCGCTGCCAGGATGAAAATGCCGATCAGCACGTAGCCGCGGTGCTCCCTGAGCTTCTCGATCCGCACGATGCCCATCAACACCAGCAGCACCACCGCCACCGGCACCTCGAACGCGAGTCCGAAGCAGAAGAACATCGTGAGCACGAAGTCCAGGTAGTTGTTGATGTCGGTCATCATCGCCACGCCCTTGGGCGTGGTGCTGGCGAAGAACTGGAACATCACCGGAAACACGAAGTAGTAGGCGAAGGCCATGCCGACGTAGAACAGCACGATCGAGGACAGGAGCAGCGGCACCCCGAAGCGGCGCTCGTTGCGGTACAGGCCCGGAGCGACGAATGACCACAGCTGGTAAATGACATACGGCATCGCGATGAGCAGGGCGGCGAAGAACGACAGCTTGAAGGGTGTCGTGAAGGGTGACATCACCCCGGTGGCGATGAGGTTGCCTCCCTGCGGGAGCTTGGCGAGCAGCGGCTGCGCCACGAAGCTGAACAGGTCGTTGGAATAATAGACGCACGGCGCGAACGCGATCGCCACCGCCACCAGGGCTCGCAGCAGCCGGTCCCGCAGCTCCAGCAGGTGCGAGATCAGCGTGCCTTCGGCGAGCTTTTCAGGTTCCCCGCTCATCGGCGCTCGGCGTCGGTCCGGACCGCTTCAGGGTCCGCGCCGGTGGCGTCGGTCGGGTGGGCGTGCGAGAACGTATCGGGGGGCGCGACCGGGGCCTCGGTGGCCGCCGCGCTCAGTGGTGGCGGCGGTGTTGAGGAGGTCGGGGGCTGGGGTGCCGGGGTGGTTGGTGCCTGCACCTTGCGGGCCTGCTCGAGCTGCACCTCCTCCTCGAGCTGCTCGCGGAACTGCCGCGCCATGGCGCGCGCGCGCCCGACCCAGCGGCCAATCTCGGCGACGACGCGCGGCAGCTTCTCCGGCCCCAGCACGATCAGCGCCAGGACGAAGATGATCAGAATCTCCGAGAACCGGCCCTCGAACAGATCAGGTGCTCCGTTCGTTCTTCGTGTCGCTCTTCTTCGCGACCTCCGGGAACTCCGCGTCCGTGCCCTCGGAACGGATCTGCTTCGGCGCGGCGCTCTGCTCCTCCTCGCCGTCGCTCATCGCTTTCTTGAATCCGCGCACCGCGGCGCCGAGATCCGAGCCCACCGTGCGCAGCTTCTTCGCGCCGAACACGACGAGCACGACCAGCAGTATCACCACGAGCTCGCGCATTCCTAGACCACCCATGACTCACGACTCCACGTAACTCTCCGCCCGTGCAGAGAAAACCCCTGGATGATAGGTCAAATGAGCCCCGGAACCCCACAAGTTCGCTCGATTCCGCTATCCAAGTCACGCCCGCGTCCTAGGGGGTCTCGAGCCAGAACGTCACCGGGCCGTCATTGACGAGCGCCACCTGCATATCGGCACCAAATACGCCAGAGGAAACAGGGGCATAGGCGCTGTGCGCACGCTCGACCAGGAACGCGAACAACCGCCGTGCCTCCTCGGGCGCGGCCGCCAGGCTGAACCCCGCGCGGGTGCCCTTGTGGGTGTCGGCGGCGAGGGTGAACTGCGGCACCAGCAGCAGCCCGCCGCCGACCTCGCGCAGTGCAAGACCCATCCGGCCCTCGGGATCGGGGAAGATGCGGTAGGACAGCACGCGCTCGAGCAGCCGCTGCGCCGCGGAGTCGGTGTCGGCGCGCCGCACGCCGATCAGCGCCAGCACGCCGCGGTCGATGGCGCCGACGACTTCGCCCCCGACACGCACTTCGGCCCGGGTGACGCGCTGGATGAGAGCGATCATGACACTTTGGATTGTGTGGCATTTGGCCCGGTGAGTCCGTAACATTCGGGGCCGTTTTTTAAGCAGCGGAGACACTGATGCAGAGGCGCGGGCGAGGTTCTGCCGTGCACGCGGGACTTTCGATCGCCGCGATCGCAGTGGCTACGTTCGCGGGCACGGCGTGGGCGCAGGAACCGGCCGCGCAAGGCGACGCCAGGCACGGCAAGGCCATCTCCTACACCTGCCTCGGCTGCCACGGGATCGACGGCTACAAGAACGCCTATCCGATGTACAGCGTGCCGAAGCTCGAGGGACAGAACCCCGATTATCTGGCGGCGGCGCTGCATGGCTATCGCGACGGCGACCGCGCGCACGTGACGATGCATGCGCAGGCCTCGGAGCTCTCCGACCAGGACATGCTGGACATCGCCGCGTATTTCGCCGGCAAGCCGCTCACCGCCACGGGCAAGGCGCAGGGAAGCGTGCCGCAGGCGGCGACGCTGTGCGTCTCCTGCCACGGCCAGGACGGCGTCGCCATCGCGCCGATGTACCCGTCTCTCGCAGGTCAGCACCAGGACTACCTGGTGCGCGCGATCGATGAGTACCGAAAGGGTGGACGCAAGAATCCGGTCATGAAGGGCTTCGCGGCGACCCTCAAGGACGAGGACGTCGCGGCCATCGCGCAGTACTTCAGCCGCCTCACTCCCGCGCTCAGCACCGAGTCGCGGCCCTATACCTGGCTCACCGCACACTGACGCGGGTACTTACACCGCAGGCGGCGCGGGAACTTGCGCCTGAGCCCCCCGGTATTCCATAACGCGGGCAGGCCCAGAGGCCTTAAGGCTCCCATAAGGCGCCTTTTCTAAGTTAGCCGCCAAGGCCCCATCCCTTACGGAGTATTGCCATGAGTCTGCTGAGTCTGATCAGGAAACCGCTCATTGCCGCCATCCTCGGCGCGGTCACCATTGCCGTGCCGGCCGGGGCCCTGTATCTGGCGGGCGCGACGCGTGCGGTGGCCACCGCCGCAAGCAGCGCTGCGATCCCCGGCGCCGCGAGCACCGCCGCTGCGGCCGCGAGCCCGGTGACGCCGGCGCCCGCCGCGGCCAGCCCTGCGACGATGCTGCCGGACTTCAGCAGCATGGTGCAGAAGTACGGTCCGGCCGTGGTCAACATCAGCGTGGTAGCCAAGGTGTCGACCTCCTGGAGCTCCCAGGGGGATGACAACTCCGACGACAACAACGCCAACCCCAACGACAGCCCCAACGGCAATCCGTTCGGTCCCAACAGTCCGTTTGCGCCGTTCTTCCGCGGCCTGCCGTTCCAGATGCCGCAGCCGCAACCGATGCGCGGTGAGGGCTCGGGATTCATCGTCCGACCCGACGGCGTCATCATGACCAACGCGCACGTCGTCGACGGCGCGAGCGAAGTGACCGTGCGCCTCACCGACCGGCGTGAGTACATCGCCAAGGTCGTAGGCGTCGATCAGAAATCGGACATCGCAGTCATCCGCATCCCCGCCAAGGATCTGCCGACGGTCAAGATCGGCGACTCGCGCGGACTCAAGGTCGGCGAATGGGTGCTGGCGATCGGCGCGCCGTTCGGCTTCGAGAACAGCGCCACCGCGGGCATCGTGAGCGCCAAGGGCCGCACGCTCGATTCCGGCTACGTGCCGTTCATCCAGACCGACGTGCCCATCAACCCGGGTAACTCCGGTGGCCCGCTGTTCAACATGCGCGGCGAGGTCGTCGGCATCAACTCGCAGATCTACAGCCGCAGCGGCGGCTACATGGGCGTGTCGTTCTCCATCCCGATCGACGTCGCCATGCAGGTGGGCCAGCAGCTGCAGACCAGCGGCCACGTCACCCGCGGCAAGCTCGGCGTGCTGATCCAGCCCGTCACCCAGGGGCTGGCGGATTCCTTCGGCCTGCCGCAGCCCGAAGGCGCGCTGGTGTCGAGCGTGGAGAAGGGCGGTCCGGCGGAGCAAGCCGGAATCCAATCCGGGGACGTGATCCTCAAGCTCAACGGCACCCCGCTTAAGGACTCCGGCGAGCTGCCGGTACAGATCGCGGCCATCACCCCGGGCACGAATGCGAACCTGGAGATCTGGCGCAATCACGCCACGCGTGAAATCACGGTCAAGCTCGGTGCGCTGGCGGACAAGCGCGTCGCCACCAACGCCGGGCCGCACCAGGAGGGCGGCAAGCTCGGACTCGCGGTGCGTCCGCTGACCGCCGAGGAGCAGCGTGGCGCCAACACCAAGGGCGGGCTGGTGGTCGAGCGCGCCAGCGGCCCGGCGGCCGAGGCCGGCATTCAGCCCGGGGATGTGGTGCTGGCCGCCAACGGCGCCCCGGTCTCCAACGCCGAGGAGCTGCGCAGCGCGGTGGAGAAATCCAAGGGGCACATCGCGCTGCTGATCCAGCGCGGCGACTCGCGGCTGTTCGTGCCGGTACGGGTGGGCTGAACCCGGAAAGTGCGGCGGACCTAGGCGGCCGAGCCGTTGGTCACCAGCGCCGCCATCAGCTCGTTCACCGGCAAGGCATCGAGCTCGGGGGCCTTGGCGAACAGCGCCTTGATGCGCTCGGCCTGCTTCGGCGCGAAATGCGCATCCACCGAGGCGGTGAATTTACCGACCAGCACCGGCATGCCCTCGGCGCGGCGCTTGCGGTGGCCGATCGGGAAATCGACCTGCACGCGCGCGCTGTGGCTGCCGTCGCGGAAGAACACCTGCACGGCATTGCCGATGTAGCGCTTGTCGGGGTCGTAGTACGCCTGGGTGAACGTCGGGTTCTCGCGCACCTGCATGCGCTCGCGCAGCGCGTCGATGCGCGCATCGGCGGCGACGGAGTCCTCGTAGTCCGCCGCGGTGAGGCGCCCGAAAATCAGCGGCACCGCGACCATGTACTGGATGCAGTGATCGCGGTCGGCGGGATTGGCGAGCGGCCCCACCTTGTCGATGATGCGCACGCCCGGCTCCTGGGTCTCGATGAGGATGCGCTCGATGTCGCCGAGCCGACCCTGCACCTGCGGATGCAGGGTCATCGCCGCCTCGACCGCCGTCTGGGCGTGGAACTCGGCCGGGTAGGAGATCTTGAACAGCACGTTCTCCATGACGTAGCTGCCGAAGGGCTGCGGCAGCGAGAACGCCTTGCCCTTGAAGAACACGTCGTAGAAGCCCCAGGTCTTCGCCGACAGCGCGGAAGGGTAGCCCATCTCCCCGGCGAGCGTCATGAGCGCATGGCGCACCCCGCGGCTGGTGGCATCGCCCGCCGCCCAGCTCTTGCGTGAGCCGGTGTTGGGGGCGTGCCGGTAGGTGCGCAGCGCGCCGCCGTCGATCCAGGCGTTGGAAACCGCGTTCACGATCTGATCGAGGCTGGCGCCGAGCATGCCCGCCGCCACCGCGGTCGAGGCGACGCGCACCAGCAGCACGTGATCGAGTCCCACGCGGTTGAAGCTGTTCTCGAGCGCCAGCACCCCCTGGATCTCGTGTGCCTTGATCATGGCGGTGAGCAGCGCGCGCACGCTCGGCGGGGTCCGACCCGACATGACGGCGTTGCGCGCCAGGTAGTCCGCCACCGCGAGGAGGCCGCCGAGATTGTCCGATGGATGGCCCCACTCGGCGGCGAGCCAGGTGTCGTTGAAGTCGAGCCAGCGGATCAGCGTGCCGATGTTGAAGGCCGCCTGCACCGGGTCGAGCTCGAAGGAGGTGCCCGGGACCCGCGCGCCCCCCGGCATGACCGCTCCCGGCACCACCGGACCCAGGAGCTTGCGGCAGGCCGGATACTTCAGCGCCTGAAAGGCACAGGCGAGGCTGTCCATGAGGCAGTAGCGCGCGGTCTCGTACGCCGGCTCGCTCGCGACGGTGAAATTGCGGGCGTAGTCGGCGATGGCGCCGAGCACGGCGTCCGGTTCCGGACGCTGCGCGGACTTGACGTCGTGTGCGGACATGTGACCTCGGGGCTTGGCGGGCTTCAGGGCCGCTGCCCGATGGGCACGAACTGAAGGTTCTCCGGGCCGGTGTAGTTGGCGGCCGGCCGGATGATCTTGCCGTCGATGCGCTGCTCGATGACGTGCGCCGCCCAGCCGGTGGTGCGGGCGATGACGAACAGCGGCGTGAACATCTCTTTCGGCACACCCATCATGTGATACGAGACCGCCGAGAACCAGTCGAGATTGGCGAACATGCCCTTGGCGTCGCGCATCACGGTCTCGATGCGCTCGGCGATGGCGAACATGCGCTCATCGCCCGCCTCGCGCGCCAGCTCGCGCGCGACCTCCTTGATGACCTCGTTGCGAGGATCGGCGAGGGTGTACACCGGGTGCCCGAAGCCGATGATGACTTCACGCCGGGCGAGGCGGGCGCGGATGTCGGCGTCGGCAGCCGCGGGCGTGTCGTAGCGTAGCTGGGTATCCAGCGCCACCTCGTTGGCGCCGCCGTGCTTGGGTCCGCGCAGCGCGCCGATCGCACCGGTGATGCAGGAGTACACATCGGCACCGGTGCCGGCGATGACGCGCGCGGCGAAGGTGGAGGCGTTGAACTCATGCTCGGCGTACAGGATCAGGGAGGTGTGCATGGCGCGCACCCAGGACGCCGGCGCGGGCTTACCGTACAACAGGTGCAGGAAGTGCGCCCCGACCGAGTCCTCCCCGGTCTCGACCCGGATGCGCTTACCCGCGCGGCTGAAGTGGTACCAGTAGGTGAGCATCGACCCCACGCAGGCGATGAGGCGGTCGGCGATCGCGCGTGCCCCGGGCGCGGCATGATCCTCCGGCTCCGGCTCGAGGCACCCGAGGGCCGAGGTGCCGGTGCGCAGCACGTCCATCGGATGAGCCGTCGCGGGCAGCTGCTCGAGTATCGTGCACAGCCCCGCCGGCAGGGCGCGCAGTGACTTGAGTTTCGCCTTGTAGGCGCTGAGCTCGGCGCGGTTGGGGAGCTTCTCGTGGATCAGCAGGTACGCGATCTCCTCGAACTCGCAGACGTTCGCCATCTCCAGGATGTCGTAGCCGCGATAATGCAGGTCGTTGCCGGTGCGCCCGACCGTGGAGAGCGCGGTGTTGCCCGCCGTCACGCCCGACAGCGCCACGGACTTCTTGGGCTTGATGGCGCTCGTCTCAGTCATTGCGCACTTTCCCGTACAGCTCATCGAGCTTCTTCTCGTACGCGAGGTAGCCGAGCACCTCGTAGAGCTCGGCGCGTGTCTGCATCAGATCGAGCACGCTCTTCTGCGTGCCGTGCCGGCGGATCGCATCGTAGACCGTGACCGCTGCCTTGGCGCCGGCGCGAAAGGCGGACAGCGGATAGAGCACCAGGCGCACGCCCGCGCTGCCGAGTTCCGCGGTGCTGAAGAGCGGCGTCTGGCCGAACTCGGTGATGTTGGCGAGCACCGGCACCGCGAGGCTCGCGGCAAACTGCCGGTATTCCTCCAGGGTCTGCAGGGCTTCCGCGAAAATCATGTCCGCGCCGGCTTGCGAGTACGCCGCCGCACGCGCGAGCGCCGCGCTCTGGCCCTCCACCGCATGCGCATCGGTGCGCGCCATGATGACGAACTCGCCGTCGGCGCGTGCATCGACCGCAGCCTTGAGGCGATCGACCATCTCCGCGGCCGGCACCAGCGCCTTGCCCGGGCGGTGGCCGCAGCGCTTGGCGGACACCTGATCCTCCAGATGCATGCCGGCGGCTCCGGCGCGGATCAACTCCCTGCAGGTGCGGGCGATGTTGAAGGCGCTGCCGAAGCCGGTATCGGCATCCACCAGCAGCGGCAGCGGGCAGGCCGCACTGATGCGCCGCACGTCCTCGCAGACGTCGTTGAGGGAAGTGATGCCGAGATCCGGCAGCCCGAAGGAGGCGTTGGCGACTCCGGCGCCCGACAGGTACAGGGCGCGAAAGCCCGCGTTCTGTGCCAGCAGCGCCGCATAGGCGTTGATCGTCCCGACGACCTGCAGGGGGCGCTCGGCCTCGACCGCGGCCCGCAGGCGGGCCCCGGCGCTGACTGATCGCTGCGGCATGACAGGACCCTCGAAACGGGACCGATATTCTATACGCGGCGCGCGTCCGCGGACCAGCCGCGCCCTATCCTACTCGCGGGTAGGATGGACGCGGCCTCAGGCGATGCGCACCACGGTGCGGCCGGTGACCGCGCCGTCGAGGTACGCGGGAAACGCGCCGGGCAACTCATCGAAGCCGATGGTGCGCGTGACGATGCGCTCGAGGTGCCGGGGTCGCAGGTCGGTCGCGATGCGCTTCCAGACCGCCAGCCGCCACTCGCGCCGCGTCGCGGAGGAGTTGATGCCGAGCAGGTTCACGCCGCGCAGGATGAAGGGCATCACGGTGGTCTTGAGCTCCGCGCTCCCCGCCATGCCGATGCTGGCGATGTTGCCCCAGAAGTCCACGCTGCGCGTGAGCCAGGCGAGCACTTCGCCTCCCAGATTGTCGATGGCGCCCGCGAAGCGGGCAGTCTCCAGGGGCCGGGAGCCGAGCTCGAGGTCCTGGCGGGCGAGCACCTCCGCCGCGCCGAGCTCCTTCAGGTACTGCGCCGCGCCCGCCTTGCCGCTCACCGCCACGACCCGGTAGCCGCGCGCAGCGAGCATGTCGACCGCGATGCTGCCCACGCCTCCGGAGGCGCCGGTGACCGCGATCGGCCCGCCAGTGGGGGACTGGCCGTTTTGTTCCAGGCGGTGGATGGCGAGTGCCGCGGTGAACCCGGCGGTGCCGAGCGCCATGGCGGTGAAGGCGTCCAGGCCTTGCGGTATCGGAATGACCCAGTCTCCCGGCACCCGCGCGAACTGCGCATAGCCCCCGTCGTGGGTCTCGGACAGCCCGCAGCCGGTCACGAGCACCGCATCGCCGGGCCGGTAGCGTGTATCGCTCGAGCTTTCCACGACGCCCGCCAGATCGATGCCGCCGACCAGCGGGTAGCGGCGCAGGATCTTGCCGGCCCCGGTCGCCGCGAGCGCGTCTTTGTAGTTGATGTCGGAGTAGCCGACCCGGATCACGACCTCCCCGGGGGCGAGGTCATCGAGGGTGACGGGCTCGTAGCGGGCGGCAATCCTGCCCCCTTCGGAATGAATGCGGAACGCCTTGAAGCTCGAAGTCATATGCACCACCACCGCATCCTTGACCCTGCAAGACCCTAACGCCGTGCCACCGCCGGCGGCAAGGGTTCAGTGCCGGCCGAGGCGCTGCAGCCACACCATGAGCCCCTGGGTGTTGAGCTCGAGGTCGCCCTCGAGGACTTTCTCGATCTGCCCATCGCTGAGCGCGCAGCCGTGGCGATGCACCAGATCGAGCCACAGAGCGCGCATCGCGGCGCGGATGCCGGCCGCGGGTTGCGGATCCTGGGCGTGAGCGCGCGCGATGCGGGCCAGCTCGCGCACCTGGGGCTTCAGCAGCTCCCCCAAGCGCGGCACGCCGGTCACGCGGCTGAAGTGCATGAGGTACATGGACTCGGGCCGGTACGCCAGCAGCCGGTCGATGGAGGCGATGAGCTGGTCCGGATCGAACTGCGAGGGAGGCGTGGTCGGGGTGATGAAGGCGCCCTGAGCAGTATCGAGCGAGCGGTAGGAAATGCCGAAGGTGTCGCCGGCGAATATGCTCGCGTGAGCCGCATCGACGACGGCATAGTGGTGCAAGGCGTGCCCGGGCACGTGGATGAGCTCGAGCGTGCGGCCTCCAAGGGTCAGCCGCTCACCGTCCTGCACCACGCGCACGCGCGCAGCCGGGATCGGCACGAGCGTCCCGTACAGCTGCTCGAGGCGCTCGCCGTAGACCGCCCGGGAACCTTCGATCAGCCGGCCGGGGTCGATCATGTGCGGCGCGCCGCGCGGATGCAGCACCGCCACGGCGTTGGGGAGCTCCTGCATCAGTCGCCCCGCCCCGCCGGCATGATCCAGGTGCACGTGCGTCAGCAGCACGTAGTCGACCGCCTCAGGCGCGATGCCAAGTTCCACGAGCGCCGCCAGCAGGTAGGGGACGGAAGCGTTGGTGCCCACATCGACGAAGGCCGCGCGACCGCCATCCTCGATGATGTGCGCGGCGGCGTGTCCCGGGTACAGGTACTCGGCATCGACAGCGCAGATGCCGTGCGGGTGTCGATACAGTCGCGGCTTCAAGGGAACGTCGACCTGGATGTGACGCGGAGCGTTGTACACATCCTAACCTGTGGGCTAGCTTAGACGCATGACCGATCACGGCTCCGTCCCGGCGGCGCTCGCCCTGTGTGCCGCAGCGGGTGTCGCCGCCCTGTGCGCCTCCGTGTCGCTCGCGCAGCAGGCGGCCGCTCCGGCGCACCGCGAGCGCGGCACTCTGGTGTTCGAGAACATTCCGCTGCCGGATGCGGCGCTCGTGGCGCGGCTCGAGCGCTACCAGCAGTCGCGCGAGGCGACGTTCCTCGACTGGCTCGCCGACGGGAGCCTGCTCATCGCGACGCGCTTCGGCGACAGCGAGCAGCTGCACCGCGTTGCCACCCCTCTGGGCATGCGTGAGCAGCTCACGTTCTACCAGGACCCGATCGAGTGGGCGCGCGCGCCGCGCAGCGGCAGCGGCTTCGTGTTCCTGAAGGATCAGGCAGGCGATGAGAACGCCCAGGTGTACTACCGCGGCGGCAGCGGCGATGTGCGCCAGCTCACCCACGGCGCTTTCATTCACGGCAGCCCGGTGTGGGCCCACGACGGCCGGCGCGTGGCCTTCTACGGCAATGACCGCGACTCGCTCAGTTACGACGTGTACGTGGCGGATGTGACCACCGGCGCGGCGCCGCAGCTGCTGGTCGGCGGGCACGAGGACACCTGGTACCCGCTCGACTGGTCGGCGGACGACAGCAAGCTCCTGGTATGGAAGTACGTCTCGATCAGCGAGAGTTATCTGTACCTCGCGGATGTCGCGACCGGATCGCTCACGGCGCTGGAGGACAGCCCCCGCAAAGTCGGCATCCGCATGGCGAAGTTCGCTCCCGACGGGCGCGGGGTGTACGTACTGACCGACGAGGACGGGGAGTTCCTGCAGCTCAAACTCAAGGATCCGGTCACACACCAGAGCCGCAACGTCACGCCCGCCACCGGCTGGGACGTCGAAGACTTCGACGTCAGCAGCGACGGGCGCTACGTGGCTTACGTGATCGATGACGACGGCCGCAGCCGCCTCACGGTGCTCGACACGCAAGCGAAACTCGAGCTCGCCCCCGTGGGGCTCCCGGAAGGTCGCATCGGCAACCCGCGCTTCGACCGCAGCGGGCGCCGGCTGGCGATGTCGGCGGAATCGCCGCTCGTGCCGCGCGATGTCTATGTCTACGACGTCGAGCACGGCAAGCTCGAGCGTTGGACCCGCAGCGAGCCCGGCCCACTCGACCTGAATACGCTCACGACCCCCGAGCTCGTCCACTATCCCACCTGGGATCGCATCGGCGCTCCCCGCCACGCGCGCATGCTGTCGGCGTACCTCTACCGGCCGCGCACGGCGGGCCCGTGCCCGGTGGTGATCGACATTCACGGGGGGCCCGAGTCGCAGTACCGCCCGGGCTGGGATCCGTTCGTGCAGTTTCTCGTCAACGAGCTCGGCTACGCCGTGCTCGCCCCCAACGTGCGCGGCTCATCCGGTTACGGCAAGAGCTTCCTCGCCCTCGACAACGGCGTGCTGCGCGAGGACGCGGTGCGCGACATCGGCTCGCTCCTGGTGTGGATCGGTGTGCAGCCGCAGTTCGATCGCGATCGGGTCGCCGTGATGGGCGGCTCGTACGGCGGCTACATGGCGCTCGCATCCCTGGTCGCGTATGGCGAGCGGCTGCGCGGCGGCATCGACCTGCTGGGGATCAGCAATTTCGTGACTTTCCTGCGCAACACTTCCGCCTACCGCCGCGATCTGCGGCGCGCCGAATACGGCGACGAGCGCGACACCAGCATGCGGGTGTTCCTCAATCGCATCTCGCCCCTGACCAACGTCAGCCGCATCAAGAAGCCGCTGCTGGTGGTGGCAGGGTTGAACGACCCGCGCGTGCCGGTTTCCGAGTCCGAGCAACTGGTGTGGAGCGTGCGCGCCGCCGGCGGCGAGGTGTGGTATCTGCTCGCGAAGGACGAAGGACACGGCTTCAGGAAGAAGCCCAACCGTGACGCCTATCTGCAGACCGCGGCGAGCTTTCTGCAGGGGCTGGCTCATTGATTGGCCGAAAGGGCCTGCGGCCCTTTCGGCAGGCCAACCCGACCTCGGAGTCGAACACGCCGGCAAAAGGCGTGACTTTTGCCGGCGCACAATTGGCCTTTCAGGCTGGCAGCGGGGTCCCGGGCGGGAAGGTTACCGTCACGGAGAGTCCCTTGCCCGAAGACCCGTCGGCCAGGGTGATGCGCGCGCCGTGCCCTTCCGCGATGGTGCTGACGATCGACAGCCCGAGCCCGCTGCCGGGGGGCGAGGTTCCGGCGCGACGGTAGAAGCGATCGAACACCCGCGCGCGCTCTGCGGCCGGAATGCCCGGACCGTCGTCGCTCACCGTGAGACGCGCCCCACGGGTCTCACCCGCAAGCTCCTCGACCGATACGTCCACCCGGCCGCCGGCGGGCGTGTAACGCACGGCGTTGTCCACCAGGTTGCGCAGCAGCGTGCGCAGGGCGTCCGGATCCGCGTACACGCTCGCAGGCTGCGCAGCCGAGACGCCCAGGTCGATGCGGCCGGCATCGGCGAGCGGCACGAGCTCGGCGACGATCTCGCGCGCCACATCATCGAGGCGCACGGCCACGCGTTGCGCCTCGGCCCGCGGCTCCTGGCGTGCGAGCGCCAGCATCTGCTCGACCAGGCGGATGGCGCGCTGCACGCCCGCCGACAGGGTTTCCATCGCCGCGGCGCGCTCGAGGTCCCCGCTCGCCCGCGCGAGCATGCCCATCTGCAGGTGCAGCGCGGTGAGCGGTGTACGCAGCTCGTGCGCAGCGTCGGCCATGAAGGCGCGCTCGCGCTCCAGCGCGGCGCGCAGCCGTGCGAGCAGATCGTTGAGGGCGCTAACCAGGGGCTGCACCTCGTCCGGCAGGCGCGTGTCGGGGAGCGAGTCCAGGGCGTCGACGCGGCGCGCCATAACCAGCGCCGTGAGGCGCTGCAGGGGCTCGAGCGCGTGCCCGACCGCGAGCCAGATCAGCAGCGCCAGCACCGGCAGCAGCAGCGCGAACGGCTTGAGTGTCTGCAACGCGAGCTGCGCGGCGCGCTGCTGGCGCACGCTCATCGGCTGCGCCACCTGGATGACCTTGGTGAGCGCCTGCACCCCGAACACCCGCCAGCGCCCTTCGCTGGTGGCGACGGTGGCGAATCCCAGGGTGGTGACCTGCGGCAGCACCGCGTGCGGCCGCGACAGATACACCCGCACGCCATCGAGGGACCAGACCTGCACGACGAAGTCGTAGGCCGCGTCCGCCGGCGCCAGCTGCGGCGCGAGCAGGTACTCTACCGGCTGGTCGCGCAGGATGAGCGCGGTCTGGCGCAGGTGGTAATCGAAGAACGCGTCCGCTTCGCTCAAGGCGTTGCGGTACACGATCCAGCCGCCCGCGGCGCCGATGAACACCACGCCGGCCAGGAGCCAGCCCAGCAGCCGCGCGCGCAGCGAGCTCATGGCGCGGGCCTCACGCGATAGCCGACGCCCCGCACGGTGAGAATGAACTGCGCCCCGAGCTTGCGGCGCAGCCCGTGGATGTGAACCTCCACGGCGTTGCTCTCCACTTCCTCGCCCCAGCCGTACAGGCGCTCCTCGATCTGGGCGCGCGACAGGATCACACCCGGGCGCTCGAGCAGCAGTTGCAGCAGCGCGAATTCCCGCGGCGAGAGTGCGATCTCGGTGCCCGCGCGCGTGACGCGATGAGTCGCCGGGTCCAGCACCACGCCCAGGTACTCGATCGTCGGCGCCGGCCGGCCGGCCTTGCGGCGCAGCAGCGCGCGGATGCGCGCGGCGAGCTCGTCCAGATCGAAGGGCTTGATGAGGTAGTCATCGGCCCCCGCATCCAGGCCCTGCACGCGATCGGACACCGCATCGCGCGCCGTGATGATGAGCACCGGCACGGCCAGGCCGCGCGCGCGCAGCACCTTCAGCAGCTTCAGCCCGTCGCTCCCGGGCAGACCCAGATCGAGCAGCACCAGCTCGAAGGGCTCGGTGCGCAGCACCGGATCGGCGGCTTCGGCGTCGTGCACCCAGTCCACGGTGAAGCCCTCGCGCTTCAGTCCCGCGCGGATCGCCTCGCCGATCATGGCGTCGTCCTCCACCAGCAGCAGCCTCATGTGCGAAGTATGATCAATCGCGACTGCGATCGCGCAAGGAGCCCGATTGAGCGCTCTGGAGACTCTGGTGCAGGATGCGGCAACCCTGGGAGTGGCCTTGAGCGAGGACGACGCCCGGCGCCTGCTCACGCTCCTCGATGAGCTCGCGCGCTGGAACCGCACCTACAACCTGACCGCGATCAGCACCCCAGCCGAGATGCTCACGCACCACCTGCTCGACAGCCTCGCCATTCAGAGCGACCTTCAGGGCACGCGCATTGCAGACGTGGGTACCGGAGCGGGGTTTCCGGGCCTGCCGCTGGCGCTGTGCAACCCCGCGCGGCACTTCACCCTCATCGACTCTAACGGCAAGAAGATCCGCTTCGTCTCGCATGCGGCGCATGCGCTGGGACTCGCCAACGTGACGGCGGTGCATGCGCGCGCGGAAAGCCTCAAGCCCGAGGCGCCGTTCGACACGGTGGTGGCGCGCGCGCTGGCACCGCTGCCGCAGATGCTGGCGCAGGTCGCGCCGCTGTGCGGCCCGCTGAGCCGCGTGCTGGCGATGAAGGGCCGCTGGCCGACGGAAGAGCTCGCCGCGCTCCCTGCGCCCTGGCGCCTCGCCGGCTCGCGCGAGCTGAAGATCCCGGGGCTCGCCGAGGCGCGCTGCGTGATCGTGCTGACGAGCGCCTGAGCCAAAGCCGTGCCCCTCAATCCGCTCACCACGACCTGGCCGCTGCTCCTCGGCATGGGCATTCTCATGCTGGGGGCGGGCCTGCAGGGGACGCTCCTCGGGCTGCGCGCCACGATCGAAGGCTTCCCCACGCCGGTCACCGGCCTCGTCATGTCCTGCTACTACGTGGGGTATCTGCTCGGCACGCT